>NZ_CP016761.1:0-675910 GCF_001642935.1 Fictibacillus arsenicus | reverse complement strand
CTGTTTAAATAGGATTCTTTTGTCGTTTTATCATATCCCACCCAAACTGCACCGACCACTTGAGGGGTAAACCCAACAAACCAAGTATCTTTATTTCCTTTATCCACGTTCGGATAATTGGTCGTTCCAGTTTTCCCCGCAATCTCCATATTTTCCGGACCATCTGAACCTGTTCCGTTCTTTACAACCAGCTGCAGCATGCGTGTCATATTCCATGCATTCTGCTTCGTCCAGACTTTCTTTTCCTCACGTTTTGCCTTGCCGATCAGCTCGCCTTCATGATTGTAGATTTTGCTGATCACAAAAGGTTCGACGGTCTTTCCTTCATGAAGGAAACTTCTATAGCCCTTAACCATCTGCAAAGGACTTACACCATGATCGATTCCGCCAAGCGCAATGCCGAGTCCTTTATCTTCAATCGGCATCCCGAGATCTTCTAAATACTCTTTGGAATAGGTAATACCTATCTCATTCAAAAGCCATACAGCTGATGAATTAATAGAGTGTGTGATCGCATCCACCATCGATACTTTCCCTTCGTATCTGCCGTTATAGTTCTTCGGCTCATATCCGTTATAGCTCATTTCCTCATCCAGCAGCATGGAATACGGCTTATATTTTTCCGATTCCAAAGCAGGACCATACACGGATAATGGTTTAAAGGTGGACCCTGGCTGCCGGTTTACCTCAACACGGTTCAGCCCTTCTGTCACATAGTTCCGTCCGCCCTGAACAGCGAGCAGTCCCCCTGTCTGGCTGTCCATGAGAACCATTGCTCCTTCAGGTTTTTCCTTTCCGGTCCCGATAAAATACTTTCCTTCTTGAAAGCTTTTATAAACAGAATTTTGTGCCGCAGGATCCATTGGCACGACTATCTTATATCCGCCCTGCCTCAATTCTTCTCTCGATATATGGTACTTCTCTCTCGCTTCTTTAATAACCATGTCAATATAAGTAGAATAAGCCGGATTTCGTTCTTCCTGAGTAAAGTTTACGGCGATCGTCTGGCCCTGTGCTCTTACCGTTTCATTCGGAGATAAATAGTTTTGCTTCTCCATAAGCGTCAGCACTAGATCACGGCGTTCCTTTGCAGCCTCCGGATGTTTAATCGGCGAGTAATGGCCTGGAGCTTTCGGAAGACCCGCAAGCATTGCACCCTCTGCAACAGTAAGCTCACTTACATCTTTATTAAAATACGTTTTTGCAGCAAGCTGAATGCCGTATGCCCCATGTCCAAAATAAATTTGGTTCAGGTACATCTCCAAAATCTTGTTTTTTGAATATCTTCGTTCAAGATTAATAGCGATAACCGCTTCTTTCGTCTTGCGGAGCCAGGATTTTTCATGTGATAAGAAAACATTCTTAGCCAGCTGCTGCGTGATCGTGCTTCCGCCTTCCACCTTGCTTCCAGCTAGAATATCTTTATAAACGGCACGTGAAATCGCTTTTGCATCAATTCCGTTATGTTTATAAAAACGAGAGTCCTCTACTGCTACAAAAGCTTCCTGAACATGGTCAGGAATATCTGTAATATCAACAATTTCCCTGTTCTCATCATATATTTTTGTGATTCTTTCACCTTTTTCGTTCACCAAAAACGTCGCCGAATCCATCACAAGGTCTTTTTCATCAATCACATAGTCTCCCGCCATAATGATAAAAAGATAGGCAAAAAATCCGATGATCAACGAACCAACTAAAATACCAAGTGCGACAAGACTTTTCTTCACCATAATCAAACCTCATTTCTTTCTAGGTCGAAAAGTACATTTTATATAATTTTCCCTCAGATGGAAAGTATATTACAAGCAGTAAGATTCTTACACTGTTTAACCCGCATGTGGGTTGGGTAAAACAAAGATAAATCGATTAAAAGGCAGGGATTAGCAAATGAAGACATATATCACGTACGGAACTACTGACTATTTATCCAGCCATCAAGAAAAATACAACCAGGCGCTCCTGCTAGAAGGTGATTCAAACTCCGCACTCGTTTATGAAACAGATGGAGAGAATCCTTTTACTGAAAAACATGAATATGATGTGATCAACCAGAGAGGTTCTTTATCAGGTGCAGGCTTTGTCGTTATGAATCACGTTCCTGTTACAGAAGATGGCCGGAGTCTTTTTGAAGAGCGCTTTCAAAATCGTGCAGGGCTTGTTGAGAGTGAACCTGGATTCATTGGAATTCGTGTACTTCGCCCGCTTCACCAAGACCCATATATTATTATGACTCTATGGAATTCGCATGCTGATTTCATTAATTGGCAGCAATCTAAAGCATATGAAGAAGCTCATAAGGACAGAGGCACGTCTAAAGGACTTCCTGAAACTCTTTTCTCTGGTAAGTCATTTGTCAAAGAATACATGGTCGTTCAATGAGTATGAATGCATCAGAACTAAAACGTGTTTCTGTTATCTTAAATCCTAAAGCGGGACAGGGACGCCTTCTCAACAATTGGAACGAAGTCATTACAGAATTGAAGAATGGTTTTAATGATGTACAAGTATACGAAACAACAGCCCCTGGGGAAGGCGCATCTTTTGTAGAGCAGCTCCATTCAAATTCAGATGTGATCCTTGCAGCAGGCGGAGACGGAACGGTACATGAAATTGCAGAGGCATTATTATCAATAAAAGAAAGAAAACCTGCATTCGGTATTTTGCCTGGAGGAACCTGCAATGATTTTTCCAGGGCTCTAGGCATGAACCAAAATCCTGTGAAAGCAGCCGAACAGCTGAGCCAGAAAAATATCCGGCATATTGATATAGGAGAATTCGACGGACATTTCTTCACGAATTTTTGGGGAGTCGGATTAATTACACATGTTTCAGAATCAATAGACCCTGATACTAAAGAAAGATTCGGAAGACTGTCGTATTATTTATCTGCGGCAAAATCAATGCAAACGTGGGAACCTTTTGAGATCTCGGTTCAATCTGAGGAGTTTCAGTTCGAAGGGAAAGCAGCCATGTTTTTAGCCGTAAACGGACCTTTCACAGGCGGGATCAGACCTTTCTTTCCAGATACTGATATTCAAGATGGCAAACTGGATTGTTTGCTCATCGAAGAACCATCTATTTCGTTTATTTGGAATGTTCTGCAGAACCGGCTTACCGACACATCCTATGAGGGACAGGGCTATCACTATTTCCAAAGTTCAGAAATCCAAATAAAAACCGCTCCCCAACAGTTAATTGACTGTGATGGAGAACGGGAACAAAAAACACCTTCTGTCGTTACATGCATGAAGCAGTATCTATCAGCACTTACTGGGGATGTTTCCTTTTAAAAAAAGGAAGCGTCTTTTTTTTGTATGCCCTAATAGACTCACGGCCGCCGATACATAAAAGCAGCCAGACAGTACCTGCAGAAAAGCCAGCCAGCACATCAGATGGATAGTGGACTCCTAAGTAGATACGGCTGAATCCGATCAGCAAGATCAAAGTGATAAAACCTATCCCCAACAACAGTTTGAGTGATCTTCCCCTCTGGCTTCTTATTACTAAGTAGCCTAAGAATCCATAATAAATTAAACTTCCCATTGAATGACCGCTAGGGTAGCTAAATCCCTGTTCAACTATTAGGCTGTTTTCCGGTCGAACCCTTCCAAACCAATGTTTAAGACCAAGATTTAAAAGACCGCCTCCTGCAACTGCAATGATATAAAAAATTGCTCCCCAATAATTTTTGCGTTTCACGATCAGCCAAACCAGACTCCCTATCAATAGAAGTGTAAGAACCGTTGTACCACCTAAAAAGGTAATAAATTTCATGATGTCTGTTAACGATTCGGTTCGAATATTCGATACATATTGTATGATAACTTGGTCAAACCGAAAACGTTCCTGTTCCATCAGATCTTCAGACAGCTCAAAGAATATATTTAACGAGAAAAATGAGAGCATTAAACCAGCTAATATATAGATGACAGGTAGTATTGGAAAAGGTAATTTTGCTGCTAAGTCGCGTAACATAAAATCTCCTCATTTGTAATAAATATATACCTCAAGTTTTCACTTTTTGAACAAGTGTTAAACACCTTTAATCAGCAGACTGTACACTATTGAGGTTATGCCTCTTTTTATTTAATCCAATTTAGATAACGTCCATTATTATAAAATAGTAGGTTATTAAATAAACTCTATTAAATAGCTAAATTTGGACGATATTTATTTATTTTTTATTTTGTGAAAATAAAAAATTAGGGGCTGCTAAAAGCAAGTTTACCTTGCTTTTGGGACAGCCCCTTGGTCATACATTCTATTTAACAAGTTTCACTAGCATATGAGCCAGCTTATGGCGCTCTTCTTGTTCTCCAACTTTCCATAATTCTTTTAAGAGGTTTTCTTCAGAGTTGCGAGGCTCCTCGTGTGCAGCGAGGTAATCAGCAACTTTTTCTGCCGTTTTTGCAAGTGTTTCCTCACTCATCCCCATCTTCTCGCCGACTTCAACTTTGCTGTGAAGATAGCTTTTGAACTCTTCAAAGTTAGACAAGATTTCGTCTTTTTTGCTTTCGCTCATACGGTTTGCTGTGTCCTCAACCTTGCTCACGTCTACATCACGTTCTTTGTCCACCATGTGTTTGCTTTCCATTTTTGTTACCTCCTTAAAAGTGTATGTGTATGACCTTTGTTTAACGATTGTGCTAGGCCAGTTATCCTTTTACCTTTTTTTCCACAACTTAAACTTATTTATACAGTTTGTTTTATTTGAGTTTTTCTATCCATACTTCCGGTTTACTATAGTTAGAAAAAGGGAAGGATACTTTTATAGAACAAGATTCAGGAGGTTATACAAATGGAAAAAGACTTACAAGCACTAATTGATGGACTAAACGAGGATCTTGCAAACGAGTACTCAGCAATCATTATGTACAACCATAATGCAGCTACTGTATCCGGATTGTACCGTCAGATCTTAAAACCTTTCTTCCAAGGTGAAATTACTGATGAGCAGGGACATGCACTTTATTTAGCAGAAAAGATTAAGACATTAGGTGGAACACCTACTACTCAGCCGAAACCTGTTAAACAAGTAGAAAGTGTTCGTGAAATGCTGGAAGAAGCACGTAATGCCGAGGAAGATACAATCAGACGTTATGAAGAGCGCAAAGAACAAGCTTCTAACCTTAAGCTGACTGAGCTAGTAGTTCAGCTGGAAGATATGATTGCTGATGAAACAAAACATAAGGAAGAAATGGATCGTCTCTTAAGCGATAGCCGCTTCTAAACAAACTAAAAATTAAAAGGGCCAGCTAAAAATTTTAGCTGGCCTTTAACTTTCTCTATTTTGTTCCATTAAAACACGCCATCTAAAACAATTTTGAGCTACTTCCCCGAGATCCTCTAAGAAATGATAATTGGCATATGCTCCAACGATCGCTCCAAGACCTGGCACCATCTGAAGCATCTTAATTAGATCAATATGGTCCCGATAGTCTTGCTGCAATTCTTGCCAGTTCATATTTTCAATCGCTCCCGGATGTTCAGGAAATTCGTGAATCGTTTCTTTCCAAAAGACCACCTTTTCAAACGCTTCTTTCCTTTTATGAGGATCAGAAAAAGCAAGACGGAACACATGAAGTATGAAAATTCGTTCTTTGTAATCTTTTACATCCAATCCATAAATGCTTGCGGCTTCAAAAAGAAACTTCATTTTTATTCCCAACAGCAAAGGAAAATCCGCAAGACCCAGCAATATTCCCCCTGCTCCTGTTCCTGCACCTTCTACAGCAGCTGTTTTTTTATAAAATGCGAGACGTTCCTTAAGCTTTTCGTCTCTTTCACGAAGTTCTGCTTCGAGCTGAGTCGTCCGTTTTGTCGTATATTCTGAGCCGACTAAAGTGGCTTTTATCATGTGTTTCATACTTGCTGTAATAACATCATGCACCTTTTGAGGAATCTTCTCATTAATTTTAGTTTGTATGGATTTCGTTGCTTTGTTCCAAAGCGAAGGTCGCTTCGTCATTTCAATCTCCCAATTCTTGAGTTCTTCAAAAATCATTTTTTCATACGTGTTCATCTTACTCCTCCTCTCCAAAACAATACGTTTAATAACTCCTTATGTTTCAAAAAGAGGCGTTCAGAAACACTATCTTCTCGCCGTCGGAATACCTAATGGAAAACGAAAAAGGTTTTCAGGATCATATTTTGTTTTTACTTCAATCAGTCTTGGCAGATTTTTAAAATAGCATTGTTCCAGCCAATTATCTATACAGTTGTCATGAAAGTTCACATAAGCTCCATCTGCGTGTGGCAATAAGCAATCCCTTAGCCCTTCTACCCATCTTGTATTGGCACAAGCCTCCCACTCATTTTCCCATTTTGTGATATATTGCAAATTGAACAGTGCTTTTCGGTGTACATAGGCAGTCTCACGCGATCTAACTTCACTGACTCTACCAGATAATGCCTGAAGCTCTACTAAATTCTCAGAACTTGGAGCGTTAGATAAAAAATTTTTTAATATTTTAATGGCTTTTGGCGGCAGTAATTCTCTGGCAAAAGCACCAGTATTCTTAAATGGATGGGCATCTGGATCACCATGGCTTACTGAATATTCCTCCATGCCCGGTATCATGCCGCCAAACATTTTGACAGCATCAATATACGGAACATTGTTAACTTCTATTTTTTTCGGAGGATAAGCCTTGATTAAAGTTGTTATAAGCCGCCATAGTTCAGAAGCCTTTCCATAAAATTCACCGAGAGCTCTTATTTCCCCTTTTTCTTTCGTTAGTAGATCCAGGATTGAAGTTAATCTTATATCGGTAAAAGGAGCCCATTTCTGCCAAGCTTCTACAACCCGATCGAATCCCTTCCAGTCCCATACAATGTTAAAAGTAGCCACTCGGTCTACAGGAATCACGTTAAACAAAAAGGATGTAACTACACCAAAATTACCCCCTCCACCTCCTCTTGAAGCCCAAAACAAATCCGCGTTCTGTTCACTGTTTGCAACGATGATATTCCCTTTAGCGTCTACCATCTCTAATTCTATTAACTGGTCAATGAGCATACCAAATGGACGTGTAAGCATTCCCCATCCTCCGCCAAGTGTCAGACCGGACAAGCCTACAGAAGGACAAGTTCCTCCTGGAATCGTATAACCTTTTTCATACAATTTTTCATACAGCGGAAATAAAAGAGATCCAGCTCCCAGCCTAGCGGTTCTCGTGTTATGATTCACTTTTATCTTGTTGATCTCACTGATATCAATAACCAGTCCATTATTTAATGATGAATATGCTTCATAGCTGTGCCTGCCAGTACGAATCCTAAATTTTACATTATTCTTCCTGGCCCAGCATACCGCATTTGATACATCTTCAGCTGTTTTGCAAAAATTAATAACGCTCGGAAAAAGGTCATAGTGCGTATTAAATTCTTCCCTTGCAAGATCGTATTCCGGATCATCAGGTATAACGATTCTACCTGTCAGCCTGCATTTCCCCATCACTAGGTCTCCCTCCATAATACTGCTTAACGTAACATATGAAAGAAGCCCAATTGTTGTTAAAAAAAATCTTCCTAACCTTTATGGTTAGGAAGATAGTGTTATATGTTTCTTTGTCAGGGATGGCAGACGAAACAGGCTGTACACGATTGCCGTTGCAGGCATCAATAGTGCAATCACCCAGTCTCCTGTTAGAATTCCGTAAAACACACCATACAATACTCCTTGCAGGATCAATAGACCTCGCAGCCATTTAATAAATGCCGTGATTTTCACACGAGGCTCGATCGGGTAGATGTTATATATTACATTCCATTTATACTGTGTGTAGAGTGTAAACAATTGCAGTGCGAGCATCTGAAAAAACAATAGAACGATCGCCAGCTGCCACCATCCAGGGGGAACCAGATAAAGAAAGAGAAAGCCGATTAAGACCAGCCTTATGTACAAGCCTAAGTAATCACCAGAACGAGTAAATGTTTTCATAAAAAGTGCCGGCATCATATTTTTCTTTTCAAATGAAAAAGTACTAAGCTTATTCAGCAAAGGTCTTTTATGAACAGTTTGTTTCAGTGCAGGAACATCTGTAAAGTAATTTACTAAACGGTATCCCTTCATCTTAAGCGTCTGTTCTTCCGCTAAAAGCATTTCCCATTGATAACCGTGCATCTTCTTAAATACTTCGAACACAAAGTTCTTTAAAACATACATAATAGCAAACATGGCAATCAAGAAGACATAAGCTTCGTTAAACAGAAGATATACATAAACAAAATTCACGATAAATCTCATGATCTTATAGTTTAATTGATGGCTTTTATACGGCAGCCTTCTTTCTTCCCACGCAACATATAAATTAAATACTTTCGCAGCTATTAAAAAGAAAGCAAATGTGATATACATTTTCCAGCCATCTGTAATGAATACCTGGACAATCGGCCACGTTAGTGTAAATACAAAAAGAGTTATAAACGAACCGCTCGCAATCGCAGAAGATAAACTCTTCGAAAAATAATGCTTCATCCCAGATTCAACTGGCAGTAAAAAAACAAGATCTCCCTCTTTTAACAAAGTCCTGATCGCACTTTTCGTCAGCAAGAACGAAAACAGCAACGTCAAAATAAGCACGGCAGGAAAATCCTGTGGTAGTGCTTTAAGAAGCTTTGCATAATAAATACTGCCCACAATGATAAGTAAAATTAATGAAACAATGAGTCCGCTGTTTGCCATTAAACTGAAATATTTTAACGTTTGAGTTAAATGAGCGTTGCGTCGTTTGCGCCATAATTTTTCAACATCGATCATGTTACTTTACCTCGAGCTACATATAGGTAAATCTCATCAAGGGTAGCATCGATCAAACCGCTTCTTTCTCTCAATTCCTCTAAAGTCCCGCTTAATACTAACCTGCCCTCATGCATGATCAAGAAACGGTCACAGTACCTCTCAGCAGTAGACAAAATATGCGTGGACATTAACACTCCCGCACCGCTATTTTTAAACGTAACCATGTATTCGAGGAAAGATTGTATACCTAGTGGATCCAGCCCTACGAATGGCTCGTCTACAATATACAGCTTTGGTTCTACTAAAAGGGCGCAAAGGATCATAACCTTTTGCTTCATCCCTTTGGAAAATTGGTTCGGAAACCATTTAATCTTATTATCCATACGAAATTCTTCAAGCAAAGGCCTTACTCTTGCTAAAAACGTCTGTTCTTCGAGACCATAAGCCATAGCCGTTAACTCAAGATGCTCCCATAATGTAAGCTCTTCATAAAGGATAGGAATCTCTGGGATATAAGTAAACTGGCTGCGGTAAATTTCCGGTTCATCCCGGAAGGTTTGCCCTGAAATCTTCGAGTTGCCAGACATAGGTTCCATCAGTCCGAGAACATGTTTAATCGTCGTACTTTTCCCAGCCCCGTTTAATCCGATCAGCCCTACAATTTCACTTTCTTTTACAGAAAAATCCAGGTTATGGATGACAGGCTGGTTCGGCATATAACCGCCCGATAAGTCACTGACTTCTAGGATAGGTTTCATTTATTACCCTCCTTTTTCTTTGGTTTATCTTTACCCACCTATTATTTACCATATTTTTAGTTTTACCCTTTATGAAGCAGGCATTGGTGTTGGTGTAGGCTCCGCATAACCTTCTTTATACTTCTCATCAATCATTTTCCTGATTTCAAGCGTGCTTTTGCCTTCTGCAGACTCACTCATACTGATCGCTGCAATTTCAAGGCAAGTACCGCATTTTGTTCCATGATCATCCCATACGATTTTTCCATCTTCTTTATTATCAGCTACAAAGCAATCATAATTGTTTTTATGCCCCGCAGAATCCCCGCAGCCGCAATAACAAGGCATTGATTCCAGCACTTCTTTAAACTTCGGTGCAGCAGCATAAATCGCTGAAATCTCTTTTGGCTGTTTATCTAAAAATGCAGGCATAATGTCAATGGAAGCTGTTAATTGTTGAATATCACCATTAGCAAGATGCTTTTCATGTCCGCTTTCTTCATGTTTTTGCTGTGATTGTCCTTGATGATTCTTATGCTCTTCTTCTTTCTCATTTCCGCACCCTGAGATGAGTACACCAGCAGCAAGAGTCATCGTCATTACTAGTTGTCTTCTTTTCACAGAGGACCCTCCTCTTGTTCTTTCTTACCTAATAATAGCTCAATTCAAGCCCTTTTTTCCAATTTTATATGTATAACAAGTAAGACAGTATGGACAAAATAGTAGTGAAGAAGGTATCCCCCCTTCTTCAGGGAGAAAGATACAACGGTTCAGATTTTTATGTTTTATGCTTTTCATTTAAGGAGATGGTTCTCTTGGACTATTCAGTGCTTGAGCAATTGCAGATTCTTATTATTGAGGTGTATGGCTAAAAAATCTTATTGCTTTGTTTTCATGTTCTCCTTTCTTCTCTAACCTCTATAAGAAGGAGAGTTCTATTTTTTAATAGGACTCTTCTTCTTTATTTTTGGTGTTTAAATTTTATGCTATTAGAAGCTGTTGATTTCCGTTCCAGGATGCTCGCTTTCCGCGGGGCGTGCGGTGAGCCTCCCTATCGCTTCGCGCTGTCGGGGTCTCACCTGTCCCGCTGATCCCGCAGGAGTCTCGCACCTTGCACTCCAATCAACTTGTCAATGAAGTCTCTTCACAAAAAACAATCAAAAAACACAAAACATTTAGAAAACAGCCTTATTTTTATCGTCGTTAATGTGTGTTATGATAAGTAAAAAAAATGAGGTGAGCCGCTTGTCCCACGATTCAAACTGCATTTTTTGTAAAATTGTTTCAGGTGAAATTCCTTCCTACAAAGTGTATGAAGATGAAAATGTTCTTGCCTTTTTAGACATCAGCCAGGTTACAAAAGGACATACTCTGATCATTCCAAAGGAACATTCGAAAGATGTTTTTGAGCTGTCTGAAGAAACAGCAGCTAAGCTTTTTTCTGCTGTGCCAAAAATCGCTTCAAGCATTAAACAAACGTTTAACCCGATCGGATTGAATCTTTTAAACAACAACGGCGAAGCTGCCGGCCAGTCTGTCTTCCATTACCACATGCATTTTATACCGCGATATGGTTCTGGCGACGGTTTTGGTGCAGTCTGGAAAACGCAGGAGCTCCCTGCCGATGAAATGGCTGAGATCGCTCAAAACATTAAAGAAAACGTCAAGAACTAACACTACATAGTAAAACTGCCTATCTTTATTCGGGCAGTTTTTTCATATTCAAGAGCAGCACATCATCAGAGGAGGAGAAGAAATGGAACGCATTTATTTTCAAGCAGGACCTACTACTTTGCCTAAAGAGGTTATGAATCGTGCCAAGTCAGAGTGGGATGACTTTAAGGAAACAGGGTTAAATATCATGGAACACAGCCATAGAGGGACAACTTATGAAGAAATTCATGAACAGGCTAAGACCCTTATGCGAAAATTGTTAGATATCCCACAAACACATGATGTTTTATTTTTACAAGGCGGAGCAAGTCTCCAGTTTGCCATGCTCCCAATGAATTTACTCAGTCCCGGTAAAACCGCTAAATACGTATTAACAGGATCATGGTCAGAAAAAGCGTTTAAAGAAGCAGCTAAAATCGGTCCAAGTGAAGCAGTCGTCTCAGGGAAAGACACAAAATACCGGACGCTCCCAGAAATGAATTATGAACCAAGCGATCAAGACGCTTATCTGCACATCACCTCTAACAACACGATCTTTGGTACTCAATGGCCTGACTTGGATGCATTTTCTCATCCGAATCTCGTTGCCGACATGTCGAGTGACATAATGAGCAAGCCTTTTAATGTTTCTAACTATGCTCTGATATATGCAGGCGCCCAAAAAAACCTCGGTCCAGCTGGTGTTACAGCTGTTATTATCCGAAAAGATCTATTGAAAGAAAACGAATCGCTCCCTTCTATCCTGTCGTATCAGGTACATGCTAAAAACAGGTCTCTTTATAACACACCGCCAGTATACTCAATTTACCTGCTTAATCTTGTTCTGCAATGGATCGAAGAACAAGGCGGTGTGAAAGAATTGGAAGTTAAGAATAAAAAGAAAGCAGAGATAATCTATAATGCGATTGACAGCAGCGATGGCTTTTATAAGGGTTATGCGACGCCAGAGTCACGCTCACATATGAATATCACCTTCACATTAAGTGATCCCGAACTAGAAAAACGTTTTATAAAAGAAAGTGAAGAAAGCGGTATTTTCGGATTAAAGGGCCATCGTTCAGTCGGTGGTTTCAGAGCTTCGATCTATAACGCTGTACCAGAAAAATCATGCCAAAAACTTGCCGAATTCATGCTTCACTTTCAGGGAAAATACGGTAAATAAGTATATTATCTTTAATAATTTCAATATCTTTGGTACAGTAGAGGTACTTTCGCAATGGGCCACGAGGGCACTATTGGAAAGAAATTTAGGCTATTAGAATAGCTGAGGAGAGATGAGAAATGAAAACAAAATCATTAGCGTTAACATCTGTACTTATTGCATTAGGGTATGTTTTTCATACGGTTGTGCCGCCATTATTCTTCGGGATGAAACCTGACTTGCTTCTGGTAATGATGTTCTTAGCCATCATGCTTGCACCAACGAAACAGAATGTTTTGATCGCAAGTATGGCAGCAGGCGTCATTTCAGCACTTACAACAGGAATGGCTGGAGGACAAATTGCAAACATCGTGGAAAAACCAATTACAGCCTTTATATTTTTAGGAATGTTCTTATTAGCACGTAAAGTGAAAGTAAATACTTACAGTGCTGTTCTATTAACCGTTATCGGAACGATTGTCAGCGGAACATTATTCTTGCTCGTAGCCATGATGGTCGCTGGTCTGCCAGGATCATTGTTCAGCTTTATTGGAATGATCGTACTTCCTACCAGTATAATTAGCGGAATAATCATGTTCTTTATTTATCCGGTGGCAAACCGCTTCTCAAAACGATCAAGTTTAACTGCATAAAAGCAAAATAAAAAGCCAGTTCCCTATATTAAGGAGCTGGCTTTATATATGTGTCTTCTTCCGTCTCTTCCCAAGTTTGAAACGCTGAAATTTCACTCGATAATGTCTTAAACAAAAACGCCAAAACTGTAGCATCATCCAATAAACCTGCCCCTAACAAAAAATCAGGAACAGCATCAATCGGACTCACAAAATAAAGAAGACCAGCAACGATCAGAACCATTGACTTTTTAGAGACGTCTCGGTAATCACCTTTTTTATAGGATCTTACTAAGCGGACAAGCGCTTTTACCTGTGCTCCTAAATCCCTCAAACCTTGCTTATCTGATTGAGAAGTTTTGTCTTCGGCTTTTGTAACAAGCTCACCAGTTTGTGTCGAACTTTCTAAAACAGCATTCGCCTTTTCTTTCATCTTATTAAAATAATTGCCGATTGTATTTTGCTTCAAACTCATTCCCCTCCTTGCCCGTTTTTTATATGTATACCCTCTTTTTATATTCTTCGTCAAATATTATCACGAATTCCCTTTTTAAATTTTTGCTTTTCTAATCGTCAAAGTATGCCAGCAATCTACTAAATCAGACAAACAGCGAGTTATTAAGCAAGCCCAGCAAAATCCTATGGAAGCACCCATAGACATGTTATTCCATGGGCTAAGAGCATATGCATAAGCTTATATTCTACAACGTGTATCATGTCCAAACATGACGAAATCTATCGGGAAATATTTTTATATTCGTCATTATTTTTCATAGGATTATAAGAGAAATTCACGAATTTATTAGATAATAAAAGAATGAGGAGGAATTTTAAGATGTCTAAATCAAAATCCATGGTAGTAGGTTTCGCATTAGGAACAGTGGTAACTGCAGCAGCTACTTTGCTTTCAACTCCTAAGGCAGGCAAAGAGGTAAGAAAAGATCTGAAAGAAAATATGGATAAAATGAAATCTACATTCTCCAGCATCAAGCGCGACGGTATTCAGCTTAGAGCAAAGATTAAATTTGCTAATAAAGAAAAAGAGGAAGCGATGCAAGAAACAGCTGCTTCTAATATTGAAAATATGGAAGACGATATCGAGCAGGAAACGAAATAACCAACAAAAAAATTCTCCATCATTGGGGAATTTTTTTTCTTTATATTCAAACATATAGATTCTCTGACTTTATCACTATATCTGCTAAAAGTTATAATTCAAATTTACTAAAAAATAAGCAGAAATTGAAAAATTTTACTTTCTTATTATAGGAAATACTGGCATAATGAGGAATAGGATGTGTTTTATAAGATGGAGGGGCATTTTAAAAATGAACAAAGATCAACTATATAGTTTTCAAGAAGCCATGATCTATAGTCACAAACTTTCACAAATAAGTAAAGCTTTATGGAAAAGTGTAGAAAAAGACTGGCAAAACTGGATTAAAGATTATGGATTAAACATTAACGAACACCATATCCTTTGGATTGCTCATCATCTAGAAGGTGCTTCAATTTCGGATATCGCGAAATTCGGTGTAATGCATGTATCAACAGCCTTTAACTTTTCAAAAAAACTTGAAGAACAGGGTTACCTTACATTTTCTAAAAAAGAAGACGACAAGCGAAATACATACATCTGTTTAACAGATAAAGGTGAAGAACTTCTATTACAAACATTAAATACATATGATCCAGCCAAATTCGGTGTATTCAGCGCATCTATGCCAATTAAAGAACTCTTTGGAAGATTTCCTGAGTTTCCAGAACTGATGTCAATCATCCGCAATTTATATGGTGAAGATTTTATGTCTATCTTCAACAAACTGGAAGAAAAAATCGAAGCTACGATCGAAGAACAATCTGCTTCACCTGTTATCGCAGCTGAAGAAATTGCTTCTTCTCATTCATAACGAACAGAAAGTTCATATAGCTTTTCCATCAATGAAATATATTTTTCCTGATGAAGTAATGCCAGGATTGTTTCTCTAGGATTAAGCTTTGGTGTCAGCATGCCTGCAAAGTGGATTAACAGCGGCGTGTAATGCACGAAACCTGCTTCTTTTTGCATAAAAAATATTTTTTCAAGCTCATCGCAAAGCTGAATGATATCATTCACTTCTGATTCGGTGAGCTTTTTTTCCATGACTAGCCTGAAGAATGGATATGAAGTAAGATCGACACTTTCAATCGTAAGCTGATTATAAAATTCCAGTCTTTCTAGCCTCTCTTCAACCGTCTCCATACATACCCTGCTTTCTAGTCATACTCTGTCTATATTATAATCCAACTTTCTCCATTTGGATATGGTTTTAATTTTCTAAAAGCATGATGTTTTTGTGAAAGACAACCACACGCACCCCGTGGAAATTCAGCACCATGGAACGGAGATTAAACAAAAACAAGAATGTTAACGTAAGATTTTTTACTGATAGAGTGTTGCTAAAAGTCCTTTGCTTTATTCTTCATCGACTAGTTGATAGGAGTGTAAGGTGCGAGACTCCTGCAGGACTGGCGAGCAGGTGAGACACTTATAAGTGGAACGTACGAATGTGGCTCACCGCCTGCCCTGCGGAAAGCGAGCACCTGGAACGGAGATCAACTACTTTCAAGTTCAATAATGCTCTACAAAAACAGCCCTTTAAAAAAAACACCCTAGCCCGCAATAATCTGCGAACCAGAGTGTTTCGTGTTATTCTTTCGTATAAACACCAAACTTAATAGAATTCTTCTTTAAATTAAATTCTTCTGCTTTTACAGCATATCCTGGTTTTGTTGGCATTTCTGTTACCCTCATCAGTATGCTTTCATCTGCAGGATATACGTCCACCCATTCAGGAAATTTAACCGTATTTTTCAATAGCTTAAATACCTCGTCACCGGGCAGAGGAAAACGCCCGACCTGTATATCCTTCTCTTTTAATAACAGATCACCATTGTCCATAACTTCGGGCTCAAAGGTAATCTGATAAGGAAGTTCCTGGTTAAAAGCCACAAACGAACCATTCAGAACAGCTTCATCCCGTAAATTAACGTATACATTTACATTTGGAGCTCTTTTCTTCAGCTCTTTGTTCAGCAAATCTTCCACCTGTTCCTTCTCGGTATGTATGCTTAACAATTTTTGATTAGCCCGAATATCTGAATCTAGTGTACTTCTATCCAAATGACCGCCTTTAGGATCTGTAAAAAGTAAAATGATGACCGTTGCTGGAATTGCTACTGTTATAAGTAATAATATAAAGAATGCTGCTTTCCATTTATTTCGCATCTTCTCTCCCCTTGTCGAAAGTATTTTTCCTATTCATATTCCACATATTTTGGTAAAGTTAAACAAGTAGTTCATGTTGGAGGTTTTTGAATGGCTGGCTATTTATTCGTTTTTTTAGCACCTGTATTTTTATTTGTATTTAATTCACTCACATACAAGCTCTGTGATAAAAAAAACTTGTCCTCAAAACAGGAAGATTCTGTTTACCGCACGATAAATGTATCTATTACCATTCTTCTCATTTCTTCTTATATTTCAAACGTCTTTTAGAGAAAACTTTGCTTACGGCTTGATTATTTAATCAAACCTAAAAATGCAAATAGTAAAAGGGGGAACCAGACTGCATTCCCCCTTGTGTAACCTTAACATACATATGCGCTGCACCTATTGATCAAGAGTAGTAAAAACAACAATAACGAATCTGCTTAAATAGTTCAAGCCATACAGTCCATTTCAAAAGAAAAGGCTGCAAGACTAGCGTTTATATTAGCAGAAACAAGCAGCACCTACAATAATCAATAAGATAAACAACACTACAATCAACGCAAAGCCTCTTCCATGTCCGTGTCCTGAGCCCATGTTGCCACCTCCTTCATCAATCAGTACACTATCCTATGCATCACGAGTAAGATACGCATAGGCATCTGCCCTCATATCGCTGAATTTTCATACTTTCATCATTTACAGTGAGATGCTCCAATAATGATGAGAAGGATAAAAAGAACAAGAATTAATGCGAATCCTCCCCCACACCCGTAACCATAACCGTAACTCATCATCATACCTCCCTTTTCTTTCTCCATATCATATAGTGATGCGCCCTGATTTGATTAGACGAATGTCCCGGGTTTTAAAATTTTTTTTATTTAAAAGCTTGTTTTTATAGGTAAATACTCAAAATATAATGTGTAAATTTTCTCATATTTCGTTTATTGAATAGGAATATCCACAACGTTTATGCTATAGTTAGAGTTGTTAAATTATTACTTCACAGTAGGAGTGTTTGAAATGAAAAAATGGATGTTATCTTTAGGGCTCACAGCGGGACTAATTTCTCTATCCGCTTGTAATAACGCTGGTGCTGACTCAGAAGCAATTGTTGAATCTAAAGCTGGAGATATTACAAAAGAACAGTTTTACAATAAAATGAAAGAACAATATGGTGATCAAGTACTTAACCAAATGATCGATGAAATGGTACTTGAAGATAAATACAAAGTAACAGACAAAGAAATTGATAAAGAAATCGATAAGATCAAGGAAGAGCTTGGCGGAGAAGATGCATTTAAACAAGCACTTGAGCAAAACGGCTTATCTGATGAGAAACAGCTAAAAGAACGTGTAAAGTCTATGCTTTTAAATGAAAAAGCTGCAACTGAAGGCGTTAAGATTTCTGAAGATGAAATGAAGAAAGCATTCGAAGAAAAATACAAAACAGAAGTAAAAGCTAGCCACATCTTAGTTGATGATGAAAAAACAGCTAAAGAAGTTCAAAAGAAACTTAACGAGGGCGGAGACTTTGCTAAACTAGCAGAAGAATATTCTAAAGACCCTGGTTCTAAATCAAAAGGCGGAGACCTTGGCTTCTTCGGTAAAGGTGCTATGGTTCCTGAATTTGAAAAAGTAGCGTTCACTCTCGATAAAGGTGAAACAAGTGACCTTGTTAAGTCTGATTATGGTGTCCACATCATCAAAGTAACGGACAAGCGTGAAAACAAGTTCGAAGACAAGAAAGAACAAGTTGAACAAGAATTAAAACAGCAAAAAGCTAAACCTATCACTGAAATTCTAGAAAACCTTCGCAAAAAAGCTGACGTTAAGATCAAAGACAAAGAACTAAAAGAAAAGATTGAAAAGAAAGCTGAACAGCCGCAGCAACCAGCAATGCCACAGCAACAACAATAATTATGATGGACCCAGGCCTTTTGAAGGGCCTGGTTTTTCTTTTTTCGAGCCTCATTTTCCTGAAAAAAACACGACCGAACAAAAATGGGCTTGAACCGAACAAAAATTTGCTCCAACCGTACAAAAAATCGTTCCCACTGAACAAAAATGCCTTTTCATACAAAAGTTGTTCGTACCAGGAAGACACACTCTTATAAATAACACACGCTCTTTTCTAAAAGATTGTTGCTTATGACCAGTATTTTCTTTCACTTCATTGACAAGTTGATAGGAGTGCAAGGTGCGAGACTCCTGCGGGATCAGGGTGTCAGGTGAGACTCCTAAGGACGCAAAGCGTCGAGGAGGCTCACCGCACGCCCCGCGGAAAGCGAGCATTCTGGAACGGAGATCAACAACTTACAAAAGCAACAAGGGTTAGAAAAACAGCCATAACAAAAGACCTGCTGAAATCAGCAGGTCTTCCTTTTCATTCCCCTGAAGCTTTCTGTTCTGGCTCTAGCTCTTCTTCAGCAGCCAGTTCGAAATGCTCATTCATTTCCTTAGCTTCTTCATGAGCTCTCGCCAATTCTAAGCGTTTCATGTACACTTTTCCTTCTTCTTCAATCACCTTTTGCTCTATAGCACGGTCTTCCTGAAAAAGTGTTGTTGCCCTGTATCCGCTATAAATAATGCCGCAAAGTACAAAATACATCCACCATGGAGTCATTACAAAGAATTCACTTACCCCTCCCGAATATTCTTTCAGCACAAATGCAGCAATGAGTATCGCACCAAAAAATAAAGCAGCGTATCCTTTCATCGATAAACTCCCCCTTTTGTTAGACAAGCTTTTATTCAAGTCTATGAGGAAGCTATAAAAGATATGTCACGAAAGTGCGGGTTTTGCTTTCGTTTCAGCCGTAGAATTTGTCTTCACTTTTTTATCAAATGCCCGGAACATTACGTAGTAAATTCCTGCACTTATTACAGCTAAAATAAAGAGCAGATAAAACGTATTATCAAATCCGATCCACATTGTTAATGGAATAGAAATCGGAGCAATCGTGCGGCCGATTGTAAAACGAAGGCCTGCTGCCGCAAAATATTGACCTCGCATATCCTCTGGTGCCAGCTTGGAAATAAAACTTTCCTGAATCCCTACTACCATCAGTTCAGCCGTCGTAAAGATAACCATCGCCGCAAACAGAACCCACATCATCGTTGTTCCGCCGAAAACGAGCATAGATACACCGTATAGAAGCGCAGAAAGAATAAATACTCTTCCTTCTTTAAATCGGTTCATCCATTTAGCCATCCAAACTGTACAGAGTGCAACCATCAATCCGTTTAAAGAAATTAAATATCCGAAAACTTTTTCACCTGTTAATTTGAGATCCCAGTTTCCGATTGCAATCAGCGTTTGTTCTGGTACCTTTTCTGTCAGATAAACAGCCAATAATAAATCCATCTGCATGAATGTTTGAGCTACGAGAATTCCTGCCAGGATAAACAGCAAAAATAACTTATCGCTTGCAATAACCCTATAATCCTTCAATTGTTCCCAAACCGCTTCATGCCATTTTTTATCGGCACCTACTTGCTCTAGTATTTCTTTCTTAAGGGGAACCGTTTCTCTCGTGTACTTCGCCAGAACCACAGCCAAAATAGCACTAAAAATCAAACAGGCAATCATTAGTTCGAACCTATATGAAAAGAAGAAGATACTTCCCAGCACTGGTCCAAATACTACCGATAAGTTCATAGACGTATAGAAAACCGCGAATACTTCCGTACGATCCTTTTCTTCCACCACGTCCGCGATCATTGCGTGGCTTGCCGGCCAATATAGAGAGCCAAACAGCCCAAGAACCGAAAACGCGATGAAAGTTAAAATAGGTGAATCAAGCCATGGGGAGTTAGCCAAAACAAAGACTATAAACGTAGCTGCCTGCCCCCAGGCGGAAATAACCATCATCTTTTTGCGTCCATACCTGTCGGCACAATATCCACCGACAAGGTTCGTGACTACCCCCACTACTTGTGAAAGTACAAGCAGAATTCCGGCTGTTTCCTTACCCAGTTCATCTGAAAAATAGATGGCCATAAACGGGAAGAACATCCAAAATAATAAACTTACAAAAAACTCTCCGACTAAACGCACTTTAATATTTGTATCCCAGTCTTTCCATTTCATGTTGCTCACTCTTTTCTTGTAATATTAATTCATTTAATCACTTATACCTGTCTTTTGAGCGCTATATGGAGTAAACAACGGGATTTCTAATAAAACAGAAAAAGCCCATGGATAAGCACCCTTACATGTGCATACCACAGACTTTTCATAAAAAGGCTGAAGATGACACAAGAAAGATCGCTCAAAAGAAGGTAGAATGCATAGCAAAATAAGCCTTTCCTAGAAGGATTGGACGTTATTTAGCTTGCTTTCCTGCCTTAATTCGAACAATGCTTTTCATGAGTCATTGCCTCCTGAATGTTTTCTTATAATTCCAATTCCAAATTTAACATAATTTCAAATAATTCACAATCGTTTTCTTCTAAATTAATTTTTGGCAAACTCTGCTTGAAACTGAGGCTTATACAAGGAACGGTTTTCCAGAGCGAACTGTTTCTCAGTAAACTCTCCTGGCTGTACCTTTTCCAGCGCACGATCCATCATATTCATTCGTGCATCAAAATTATCAATCATATGAAGAATCTCTGCTTCCCTGATCAATGGCTGTTTCGGGCTTCCCCATTCTGGCTTGCTGTGATGGCTAAGCACAAGATGCTGAAGGACAGTAACTTCTTCTCCTTCAATCTCTAACTCTTTTGCTGCCATTCCGATCTCATTTACCATGATCGAAATATGCCCCAGCAATTTACCTTCTAATGTGTACGTCGCTGCGACTGGTCCTGACAGTTCAATCACTTTTCCAAGGTCGTGCAGAATAATCCCGGAATAAAGAAGATCTGTGTCCAAGGAAGGATATAGTTTGCTGAATGCCTTGGCCATATTGAGCATGGATACAACATGGTAAGCAAGGCCTGAAACGAATTCATGATGATTCTTTACAGCAGCTGGATATTCCAGAAAATCCGTTTGATATTTTTTAAGCAGGTGCCTCGTGATTCGCTGTATATTCGGATTTTTCATCTCAAATATGTATTGTGTGATCGTCTCGACCATTGCCTCTTGTGTGAGGGGTGCTGTTTCAAGAAAATCGCTTATTTTTACGCCGTCAAGTTCCGTTGCAGGGCGGATCGCTTTAAGCTTCAGCTGCATTTTTCCTCTGTAATTGCCCATTTCACCAGAAAGCTTCACAATGGCTTGTGCCGCATAAAGCTCCTCATCTTCAGGAGAGCTATCCCACAATTTTGCTTCTACATCACCCGACTGATCTTGGAGGATCAGCGTTAAAAACGGCTTTCCGTTGCTGGCTGTTCCTTTTACAGATGATTTGACGAGAAAGAATCCGTCTACCATCTCTCCTACCTTATAAAAAGCAAGTCCTTTTTTCATATTCCACCCCGCCTTTCTTTGTTTTTAGTATAGCATATCAGTCTATTTAACTACTGTTGGGAACACTAAAAAAAACATTTGCAGCAGCTTGTTATTCTTTATTCTGCATGTCGTTTATTAGTATTTTGATCTGGAAAGCCACACCATTTTTCGTATTAAGAGCTGTTGCTTTGCCGCCGTGCAGTTCAGCGATCCTTTTTACAATAGCGAGGCCAAGCCCAAACTGCCCCTTGTTTCCTTTTCGGAACGGCTGAAAGATTTCTTCTCCTGTTACACCTGTCAGCTGCTCTCCATCGTTAAAAACTTCGACGATGAAGTAGCTTCCCTTATAGAAAGCAGAAAGCCTTATCGTTTCACTTGCATACCTTAGTGCGTTTTGAACAAGATTATCAAGCAGAATACTCCACTGTTCATGATCACCATTAATCTTGTAATGATTGCCTGTAATTTCAAAGTTTATATCCTCACGCTGATATCTGAACCGCTCAATGATATCTTCAGCCAGATCACCAAACTCAAATGTTTCTTTAGAGAGAACATTAAGCTTCATCGCATCGAGCTTTGTATAATACAGCATATTTTGAACACGCTTTTCCATTCTGTGTGTCTCTTTTAAAATAACGTCCATCATGTCTTCAGTCGTTCCCTTTGGCATGATGCCATCTTTTACAGACTGTGCATAGCTTTTAATTGTCATGATCGGTGTTTTCAGCTCATGAGATGCATGCTGAATAAATGTTTTTTGTGCATGATCATGTCTTAAGAGATTCTGCCTCATATCCTCGAACTGTTTTGAGAGAACATAAAACTCGTCATCTCCCTTCCAATGAAACGGTTCCTGCCAGTTTCTTTTCGCAATCTGCTCAAACCGCTTCCCTAAGATCGTTAGAGGGGAGCGGAGATATCTTGCCAGCCAGATCGCTGGAATGATCGAAAAGATACCTGTAAACAGCAGGATTAAAACCAGTCTCAGCCAAAGCCTGTTTACCATCTGATCACGATACGTGTCCCACATATAAGAAATCAAATAGACGACTTCACCTTGTGCATTTGTTCCTGTCGAGATCACATAAAAAAGAGTAGCGCCTTCATATGTTAACTCATATCGGCCTTTATTTTCTTTTTGCTCATACGCCTTTTCAGCCATCTCCACTAAGACTTCTTCCGGAACGGGATCACCTTGGGAATTTGCATACTGATCTACAATTAAAACATGGCCGACAGATCGTTCAGCGTTTCGTCTTTCAATAAAATCAACCGATGACTCCCCTTTTTGAGGAAACTGCTTTTGTGGATCACGCACTTTCTGTTGCTCGTTTTCAATGATTCTGTATGTTTCCTCTGTCAGCGTATCTTTAATGGACAGCGGATAGATAATTGCGGTTAACAATCCGATCGTAAACAGCAGTAACCCAAATGAAAGCCAGATACGCTGTGTAAGGTTTAGCCGGATCATGATGGAATAATCCTATATCCAGAACCATAGACGGTTTCCAAGTTCAGCCGGGGCATTTTTTTGCGCACACGTCTGATCACATCATCTACAGCCCGTTCAGACCCAAAGTAATCGTCTCCCCAAACATACTCCAGAATCTCTTCTCTTTTTCTTGATTTGCCTTTGTTTTCAATTAGATAGAGCAGAACGTCTATTTCTTTTCCTGTTAAATTAATAATATCTCCATCCCGTGTGATCCTTCTGGAGATCGGGTCTATCGTATACCCTGTTATCTCAATGATCTGCGGCATTCTGTTGCCTGTTTCATAGACTCTTGTTAAGAGTTTCTTAACACGGATTACAAGCTCCCTTGGCATAAAAGGTTTAGCCAGATAATCATCACTTCCAAGCTCAAGACCCACTATCCGGTCTAGATCCTGATCTCTTGCTGAAATGAAAATGACGGGTATATCCGAATTCTTTTTAATTTCTTTAATAATTTCATAGCCGTCCATACCAGGAAGCATAATATCTAAAATCCAAAGATGTGGAGGGGATCCTTCAGAATTCTTTAATGCTTCTTCTCCATTGTGATAAACAGAAACATTCCATCCCTCTTTTTCCATATAGGCTTTTAAGACATGCGAAAGATCTTGCTCATCCTCTACTAAGTAAATCGTATACTCATTTGACATGGGCATTCCCCTCCTTCAATTATTTTTCAGCCAAAACAGTACCCTCTGGCCAGTGAATAAAAGGAACATTTGGCACAAGCGGCTCTAAATGCGAGTGGCAAGTAAAAAATAGAACCTGCCTGTCCCGTGCGATTTCTTGAATCAATGACAGCGTGCGACGAGTCCTGTTTTGATCGAAATTCACTGCGATATCATCCATTAGTATCGGGAATCCAGCTGGACCGGCATTCGCTGCCACGGCGAGTCTGATCGCTAAATAAACTTGCTCTGCGGTCCCCCGGCTTAATTCATGCGGATAAAAACGGGTTCCATCCCCTTTTAACACTACTAGTTCATTTGCATCCGTAAATAAAATAGATTGATATTCGCCTTCTGTTATTTTACTAAAATAACCACTCGAAGTCTCTAAAACTGCTGGAAGCTTCGTTTTCTGGTAATCTTCTTTCACCTTCTGCAATGCATGCTGAGCAAGTCGCAGGCTGGCCCACTTCTTAACAAGAAGATTCCACTCATCCTTTAATAGTTCATAACGATGCAAATTTTCCGAGTAAGTGCCATCCTCTAAAAGATTTTTCAATTCCCAATGCAGTTTCGCTCTGTCTTCTGTTGCAGCGGTGTGCTCATTTTTCTGAAGTTCCTCTTTTGTTTCAAGACCTTCAAAAATCTGAACCGTTTCTTCGTATTTCTCTGTCATCTTTTCGGCCATGGTTTCAATTTCTTGCGGTTCAAATCCTAATGACTGCAGCTGATTGTTCAGTGAATCCCGCTCAATAGATACCTTCTTATAAGCAGCTGTTCTTTTGCCTATATCGTAATATGCTTCTTCTGTATCAGCATCAGCTTCATTCCATAGTTCTGCTATCCGATCGTTAATGTTCTGAATCTGCTTTAAAAGAGAGTCTTTTCGTTCTGATAACTCACTGAAGCTTTTTCTTAAATGCTCACTTTCAGCTTCATTTTTCAACTGATTTTCAAGTTTTGTATACATCACTTCGATAAGCTTTGAGAAGTCTTCAGCAGCGTCAATTTCTAAATGAAGGGCCAGCTTACTAGCTTCGTGATTTAAACGAGCGAGCTCTGCTTTTGTATTTTCGAGTTTCTGTATCGCATTTTCTTTTTGTTTCATGACCTCTTTAATTTTCATAAGACTGTTCATATAACCTGATAACATCAACTTCTCTTTATTGCCAGTATATCTATACTTTTCAGCCCACTGTTCTGCTTTTTCATACACTTTCGCTTCTTCTATCTCTAGATAATCAAGCTGTTTAGCAAGCTGCAGGTAAACATTATTCTCGTGCTGAAGTGCAGCTGTTAGCTGAATCCAAAGCTTTCGGTTTTCATCGTCTTCAAGGAAAAGCTGATTAGTTCGAGGCTTCATATCTTGTGGAGAAACAGCTTTTTTACCACTGATGAATGCAAGAACACCCGATAAAACCAGCAGCAAGATCCCAGCGTACATCACCGCTGTGTTTTCAGAAGACCAGCCAGACCAAATTAGAACAACTGCCGAAATAACAGGCAGCATCCAAGTGTATACAGGAAAAGCTGTCATTTGATTCTTTTTATTTTTTTCTTGTTCATAGCGAGCATATTCTTCTTCTGGTAAAAGCAGTGCTTTTCGTTCTGCTTCCTCTTTTTCCAGGTTCTCAAGCTTCACCCTGGAATCTTCTAAATCATCTTCTAATCTTTTCTTTTTCTCCAGAACCCCATTATATTGTTTCAGGAGCTCCTCTTGCTCTTGGAGTGAAGATAAAGAAAGCGACAATCCCTTAAGTTCCTCCTGGCTCCATGTTTCTCCGATTGCTTCAAATAATCCTGATTCTTCATCACGCCACTCATCTATTAGGGTAATAAGCTGTATGAGATGCTCTTGTAAATGTTCATACTGAGGAAGTTTATTAAACAATTGTTTAATTTCTTTTTGATAAGACAGCATTCGTTCATCTGATTTTAGCATTTGCTGATCCTTATCTATTTTGATCAATCGGTCTTCGATGTATTGCAATTCTCCATTTAATAGAGATACTTCCTTTTTCCATTGCTCATATCGTTGAATACCGTTTTCCGGAAAAGTCAGCTGTATCTTTTTAAACGACTTTAGTTCGTGATTCAGCTGTTTGTACTTTTCTAAGACAGGACGCAGCTCAAACAAGCGTTTAAGAGATCTTAGTTCTTTCTGAATATGATCCAGCTCTAGGCTTGTTTCCTGTATCGTAGTCTCGAGTGATTCTTTTTGCTTTTCAATCATTTTATAGTTTTCATTTTTTTCCCTGAGCTTTTGCAGGGATTTGTCTGCAACCTTTAACTGCTCTAATTTTTCATTAATAACAGGCTTTTTTCCCGCTTTTTTAAACAGACCGGATTGTTTCTTTTCAAAAGTCTGTTCAATTTCCAAGATGTCACGATCACCTGAGATGGCCGTGCTGAGCAAAAAGTTTCCAAGTTCTTCTGATGTTAACTTATCGAGCTTCTGCAGCCCATCAATTCCAAAGCAATACGCTCCCGAAAACAAAGACTGGTCCATTCCGTCTAATAATTGAATCAAAAAAGATTCATCTTTTTGCTGGCCAGTTTCATCATAGATCGTTACATCTCCAGCAGCTTTTGTCCCTGCAACTCTTTCAATCGTCCATCTGCCGAGCTGTGTATGATCAACGGTCATCTTTCCGCCTGCCCTGATGCCGTTTTTAAGATCATACTGCCGCTTTGACTGGTTCTTCAAAGGAAAACCGAACAACATACATTTAATAAAATCCATCAATGTTGTTTTCCCTGCTTCATTTTCACCAAACAGCAATTGAAAACCTGAACGTTCCAAAGTAAGTTTACAGTCCTTTAATGCTCCAAAATGATAGATATGCAAAGATACTATTTTCATAACCTCACCTATCCCTTATACAGTTCTGATAATAATAGCTGCTCAGCCTGCTTCTTCACATCTTCCCAATCCTCTTCATCGAGTGAAAGAAATTTCCTTGCCGTTCTATGTGTCTTCAATTCAGTCAAAGCAGTTTCCAACTCTCGTTCATCTTGCAGAACGCTCACTATATCTCGAAAGAATTGAGATTGCTTAATAGATAACTCATCTTGGATAGCAGGACGAACATCGTTTTTTAATGAAACAGTATGTACGAATGAAACCTCTGCATCCTCTTCTCGCAATATCTCCTCAAGATCTTCTAAGAAAACACCATCCAATAGTTCTCCATAAAGGGGTGTATGCCCAGTTAAGCGAATCGTAAGGAATATTCCTTTGTGTGGATGCCTGTATGTATCTTTTATTTTTTCACAAAGTGTAATAACTTCCTGCAGATTTTCTGCCTCTTCACATTCGATTATGGCTTCATGCCACTCAATATCTGAAGTTGCATGAAAAACGCTTGAAGCATGGTTGCCGTTAAGAGTAACGACATAACCGCCTTTTTCACCTGTTTCACCGCTATGTCTTCCTTGGATGTTTCCCGAATAACGGACAGGAGGATCATCATGAAGATCCATTTTTTTATGAATATGACCAAGAGCCCAGTAATCATAGCCTTTCTTCAAAAGCTCAGATAATAAAAATGGTGCATAACGGCTGTGTCCGCTATATCCGTCCGCTTGTCCGTGCAAAATACCGATATGGTAAATTTCGTCTCTTTTTTCTGGAAAATGAATCGTTCGGTTATCGGTTACAGCCGATGTTTCGTAACTGAAGCCATGTAGACAAGCAACTGTTTTCCCATCTCTTTCATAGCAAAAAGTTTGAGTGCTGCTCCCTTGAAAAAAATGAACATTCTTCGGCCACTCAAGTGAAACCCATTGGCCATCGAGCGGATCATGGTTGCCATGAACGATGTAAACATCTATATGATGAGAATCTAGTTTTGCAAAACAATTTTTCAGAAAGGATTGTGCCTTTAAGCTCCGCTGACCGCTGTCATAAAGGTCACCCGCGATGATTACAAAATCTACTTCTTCCTGAATGGCTATATCAACCAGCCTATTAAACGACAAAAATGTACTTTCAAAAAGGCGCTTCAGCATCGCTTCCGGCAATGAGGAAAGCCCTTTGAACGGACTGTCTAAATGAAGGTCTGCACAATGTAAAAACTTTATCATTTCACTCATCCTCTTTTTCTATCATTCTTCCCCTCATTTTAACATATATACGAAAGCACGTTCGCTATTTTAAACATCAATTAGAGAGCATTACTTTTTTACGGTACGTGTTCTTATATGTATTACATGTTCGCCCCTTAGAGATGAACTTTCACCCGTTGGAGTGCTCGTTTCACCCAGTGTCCCTTCAGTTTCGCTTCATACCCTCTCCTCTTCATTAGAATATCTTAAACAAAAATAAAAAACTGACGCCAAAAGGTATTATTTCTACCTTTCGGGTCAGCTTTCTCCTTTTTTACAGTCCAGAAGTATCCTTTTTCTCTTCTTTTGATAAAAGAAGCGCTTGTTTGAATAGTTTCAATGACGGCGCGTTGCCGTACATAAGAACTCCTCCGCGATAAACACGTGCCCCAATTACAGCAAATAGCAAAATTGCACCGATTAAGACGCTGATCCCAAGTGCTGTTTCCCAGACGGGCAATGAAAGCATACCTACACGAAGCAGCATAAGCATCGGTGTAAACAGCGGGAAGTAGGAAGCTGCTGCTACAAATCCAGACTCTGGATTCTCTCTGCCGTACATCGCTATCATAAAGGCAGCCACTATCACGATAACCACCGGTGTCATTAAATTGTTTACCTCTTCTACTCTGCTGATCAATGAGCCCATCATGGCAAAGAGAGTAGCATAAAGGAAGAATCCTAAAATAAAGAAAACGAGAGCATAAACGATTAGCGAGATTGGTATTTCGTTCAGCTTCAGCTCTTGGATAATACTTTCGCTCCCGCTGAGATTTTCGTTTACTTTTACCGCTGCAAATCCTCCAGCTACAAATAGGACAAGCTGTGTAAGCGCGATAAGGACGATCCCAAAGATTTTGCCAAACATCTGTGTTACGGGTGATACAGATGAAATCAAAATCTCCATTACCCTTGAGGACTTCTCCGTTGCCACTTCAACCGCGATCATACTGCCGTACATCATGACAGACATATACATGAAAAACAGAACAACATAAACAAGAATGTAGACTTGTGCTGCTTCTTCTTCACTTTTCGCCGTTGTAGACAGTGACTCTTTTTCAAATGCCACAGGCAGATAGATTGCTGCCAGCTGTTCCTGATTTAATCCGATTGACTCAGCTGCTGATTTATTTTTAATCTGCTGCAATGCCATCTCTATATCAGTAATCAGACTCTGCTGTGTTACGTCTTCAGCTTTATACGTACCTGTTATGATACCTGAAGCATCTTTATCTAAAATCAAAAGACCATCCAGATCACCTTCAATAACTGCTTTTTCAGCATCACTTTCCGATTTCGTGTATGCTTCAGCTTTCAGATCATCTCCTGCCTGTTCTAACTGAGCTTGAAGAGCAGGGAGTGTATTGCCTGTTTTATCGATCACTCCTACCTTTGATTCTTCATCTCCACCGAACATTTTTGTAATCTCATTCATGTTCGTTACTACAAATAACAAGGCGATGGTAATAAGAGTCGTGATCAAGAACGGTTTTGATTTAATCTTAGAGCGGTATGTATGCATCATTACCGTAATGAATTTACTCATGAACCACACCTACCTTTTCAATGAAAATATCGTTTAATGATGGTTCTTCGAGTTCAAACTTTCTAACAAATCCTTTGGACTGGATCGCTTGGAACAAGTCATGTGCAACTTCTTCCCGTTCAACTTGCAAGGTAATGCCATCTGCAGTCATGCGGTGCTTCAAAACGCCGCTTGTTTCTTTTAAATAAGAAAGGTCAAAATCTGCTTTTACCGATACATTTTTCTTCCCAAAAGATCTCTTAATCTCTTTTAAGTTGCCCTGTACGACTGATTTCCCTCTATGCATAATGCACAAGTGCTGACACAGTTCCTCTACATGCTCCATTCTGTGACTAGAGAACACAATAGTCGTACCTTCTTTTTTCAATTCATGAACAGCATTTTTTAGGAGTTCAACATTTACCGGATCCAGTCCGCTGAACGGTTCATCCAAGATTAATAGTTCCGGACGATGAATAACTGCCGCAATAAACTGTATTTTTTGCTGATTTCCTTTTGAAAGAGATTCTACTTTTTTATTCAAGTATTCTTCCGCTCCAAAGCGCTTTAACCATTTATTCGTTTGTTCTTGAATGAGCGAACGAGACATTCCCCGAAGCTGTCCTAAATAGATTAACTGCTCCCTTACGGTAAGTTTGGGATAAAGTCCTCTTTCTTCGGGTAAATAACCAACAAGATCACTAGTTTGATAAGATATTTCTTTATGATTCCAAGTAATCGTACCTTGAGTAGGAGTCAATAAACCGAGAATCATTCTGAATGTAGTTGTTTTACCAGCACCGTTTGCACCTAACAAACCGAATATTTCACCTTTAGGAATTTCTAAATTCAACCCTTCTACTGCTGTAAAAGAACCAAACTGTTTACGGACGTCTTTAATCGTTAACATCAACTTCCCTCCCCGTTGTAAAATATACCATATTCTACCTTGTACGTGGCATAAAACCATAAGTTTCACACAATTTATTGATGATTTTGCAGGAAAAATCCGTCGAATGTTGAAATCACTTTTTAGATACGAAAGGAGTTAGACTTTTCATGAATACATATGCATTAACTGCCTACGAAAAGAACGGTGAAAAGATATTAGATGAAGCCATTACGGCATCAAATGATTCTGAAGCAAAACAACGTGGAGAAGCCCGTCTGGCTGAATTAAACATGCAAGAAAAAACGCATCGTCTGACTTCACCAAAGGGACAGCTGCTTCTTTTCCATCGCTAATGAAAATCATGGAAACGAGGGGAAAAACAGTGAGTGAAGTTATAATTCGCGAAGCACGCTATGAGGACAGTTACGAACTTTCTTTATTAATGGGTGAGCTTGGTTATCCCACTGCACCTGAAGAAATGACAGAGCGATTAGAAACGCTTCTTCCTAACGAAGCATATGCTTGTTTTGTTGCCTGCATAAACGATCAAGTTATTGGCATGATCGGTCTGACAAAAGGTATCTACTTCGAAAAAAATGGATGCTATGCAAGGATCTCAGCGCTTGTCGTGAGTGAAGAATTCAGAGGCAACGGCATCGGCAAACAGCTTGTTTACTATGGAGAAGAATGGGCCAAAGAACAAGGAGCAACGGCAATCTTGCTGAATAGCGGAAAACATCGTACTGATACTCATGAGTTTTACCGGAGTTTAGATTATGATGATACAGGGCTGCGATTTATAAAAGTAATGCTTTAAAACTGTTTTCGTAAATTTTAGAGCTATTAGAAGGTGGTTGATTTCCGTTCCAGGTTACTTCGCTTTCCTCGGGGCGTGCGGTGAGCCCCTTGCCGCTTTGCGCCATTAAGGGTCTCACCTGATCGCTCGTCCCGCAGGAGTCTCGCACCTTACACTCCGATCAACTTATCATTGAATAGAAAGAAAAAATACTTAAAAGCAACAATTTTTTTGAAAAGAGCCAAATGAAAAACCGGGTGCTGGATCTTGGCACCCGGTTTCTCCTATTTTCCGATCATTTTATTGACCCCGTCATGTCTATGTTGTCTATTTAAGATTAACCCAAACGCTCTTAACTTCAGTGTAGTTGTTCAAAGCATAAGATCCCATTTCACGGCCGATACCAGATTGCTTGTATCCTCCGAATGGAGACGCAGCATCAAACGCATTATAGCAGTTCACCCAAACTGTACCTGCACGAAGCTTGTTTGAAACATAGTGAGCTGTTTTTAAATTCTCTGTCCATAGTCCTGCGGCAAGACCATACTCAGAATCGTTCGCACGAGCGATAACATCATCTAAGTCATCAAACGGCATTGCAGCTACAACTGGTCCAAAGATCTCTTCTTTTGCGATCGTCATCTTATCATCAACGTCAGCAAAAATCGTAGGCTCTACGAAATATCCTTTATCAAAAGGAACAGATCCTCCTGAAAGAAGCTCAGCACCCTCATCTTTACCTTTTTGGATATAGCTTAGAACGCGATTATGCTGTTCTTGAGATACTAGAGGTCCCATTGTAGTTTCCGGATCAAGTCCAGGTCCCTGTTTGATCTTTTTAGCGTGTGACACAAGGTCGGCTACTACGTTATCAAACGATTTCTTCTGGATATATAAACGTGATCCCGCACAGCAAACTTGTCCCTGGTTGAACATGATACCGCTTAACGCACCAGGAACTGCACGGCTCATATCAGCATCTGGCAAGATAATGTTCGGTGACTTCCCGCCAAGCTCTAATGTAACACGCTTCAATGAGTTAGAAGCATTACGCATAATCAGCTTTCCAACTTCAGTTGATCCAGTAAATGCGATCTTGTCCACATTTGGATGGTCAACTAGAGCCGCTCCAGTTTCACCAGCACCTGTTACAACGTTAAGCACGCCTTCAGGGAAACCAGCTTCTTGAGCTAATTTAGCAAGGTATAAAGCAGAAAGCGGTGTTTGCTCTGCAGGCTTTAATACAACTGTACATCCAGTCGCTAGTGCTGCTCCAAGCTTCCAAGCCGCCATTAATAATGGGAAATTCCAAGGAATGATTTGTCCAACAACACCTAGTGCTTCGTGACGTGTATAGTTGAAAAAGCTTCCTGCAACAGGGATAGTCTGTCCAACAATTTTTGTTGACCATCCTGCATAGTAACGGAAATGCTCAATTGCCAACGGAACGTCAGCGTTCATTGTTTCTCCGATCGGCTTACCGTTGTCCAATGTATCAAGCTGTGCTAATTCTTCTTTATTCTCTTCCATTAAGTCAGCTAGTTTGTAAATTAAGTAACTGCGCTTTGATGCAGGCATCTTTGACCAGTATCCAGTTTCGAATGCTGCTCTAGCAGCTTTTACTGCCTTATCAATGTCTTCTGGTCCACCTTCTGAAACCACTGCAAGTACATCGCCAGTTGAAGGGTTTAATGTTTCAAATGTTTTTCCGCTTGCTGAGGAGACCCATTCTCCATTGATAAAATGTTTTTTTGTTCCGTTCAGGAACTCGGCCACCTTTGGTTTTAATTGTAGGTCTAATGTTTTTTCCATTTGAATCCTCCCTTTACAAAGTGAATCTTACGTAAATAATATTCGTCACGATTCATGAAAACCCTTTCATTTTCTACAATTGTAATAAAAATGAAACGTTTTTGACTAATTTCGGCAAGAGAGTGTCGGAATATGGGGGATATTGTTGAGTTATGAACTCTTCCGGAGCGCATAAATCTCTCCGAACGAGCATAAATCCTTCCCATACTCCCGTGAACCGCCATTTTCACAACAAAAAAACTCTTCCTGGACAATATACATCCAGAAAGAGCTCTCATCTAACCTTATTTCATCGTTTGGAAACGCATTTGCTTTCGGAATACTTCTTTTACCATGTACGGAACGCCTAGCTGATCGTTCGTGCGTGTGATCCACTTCGCCTTCTTTTTTACTTCATCAGGTGCATTCGCCATCGCAACGCCAAGTCCCGCGAATTCGATCATATCCAGATCATTGTAAGAATCGCCGATTGCCACCATTTCATTCGGCGCAATTCCAAGCTTTTCACCTAAGAAACGCAGTGCATTCCCTTTTGTAACTTTTTTCGCTGTGATTTCCAAATTGCATTTCGTTGAAGAGGAGTACTCAAAGTCTGGGATTTGTTCTTTCAAATACTTAATAGCTGATTCACATTCTTTTTCATCAAAAAACTGAACATCCATCTTAGGCGGTGAAACTTCTTGTGATAATACGTAATCTCCGAGGTTCTCTGTAAAAGAAACAGGATAAAACAGTGGATCGCCAGTGCTTAATGTTAACTTTGCAACAAGCTGGCTTTTTTGTTTCAGCTGATTTCCGATTGAAAAACGTTCATGAACAACTCGCATATGACATTCATAGTTCTCAAGAATATCTACAATTCTGTAGGTATCCTCCACGGACAGCCGGCTTTCCTGGAGCGGTTCGTCAAGAGATGAAGCAATGAAACCGCCATTATGGCTGATGAGATAATTGTTGATCTTTAGTGCCTTGGCTATCTTTTGTGTAGATGGAAAGCTCCTTCCCGAAGCGAGTGTGACATAGACCCCTTTTTGCTGCACATAATCAATGGCTTCTTTCGTTTCTTTATCGATGCGGAAATTGCTTCGCAGTAGGGTTCCGTCGATGTCAATCGCCAGTAAACGGTATACCATGTTGCTCCCCCCATTTCGCGAAAATAAAGTATAAGAACTCGAGTTAAGTCTATGACCTTTAAACATGCTTTAGAACGCTGACAAGCCTATAAACTTATACACATACAAAAACCCCTGTTTCTATTTAAGAAACAGGGGTCAGTCTGCGAACAATTATTGCTGTTGTCCATCTTCTTCAACCATTGGACCATAAAGCTCTTCCAGCGGTTTTGTAATAACTTTATTCAGATCATTAATGATCATGCTCATGCGCTGTTCAGCAGCCATAAGCTTTGAGATTGTCTCGTTTTGCTGAACGTCAGCAAATAGCTTTTGAGCTTCTTCAATCTCTTCTTGCGTAACTTCTTGGCCGCTCATTTGCTTCTGCTGAAGATTTACTTGAATATCGCGGAATTTGCCAAATAGTTCTTTTGTTTCCGGATTACTATTAACTTCATCATAGCTATTTTTTAAAGCTTGGAAGTCTTCACTGTTTCTTAATGCTTTTTCTAGATCGTATGCAACATCATATACGTTTGCCATTGGTAAAATACCTCCCATGAATTAAAGTACGGTACCCACTATAACAGACTCTATAAAAATAGTACAAGAATACCCTGAAACAGACCGATAATTCCGCCTAAAAGGGCTCCGAGCCACGTAATCATTTTCAGTTCACTTTTAGCGATCGATATAATGATTTCCTCTAATCGCTCAAGTGAAAATGTTTCAACTTGCTCTTCCACAATTTTGGCCAGATGCATCTTTTCAAGAAGTACGTCAAGCCTTGCTGCAAATAGATCCAGCCCTGCAGCAACGGCTTTTGGTGTTAGTTCATCAATCAGCCAGTTTTCAAACGTTTCTGCCAGAGTCCTGACAGGTGTGTTTAAATATTCTTCGATCGGCAGCCTTTGCGCGATTTCTTTTGCAAGACCTGCTGTAATGTCAGGCATGTTCAAAAGAGCAACGGCTTCTCCCATTCTTTTTTCCATAAAACCCCGATATTCTTGCTGAAGTAGTTTAAGCAATGTCTCACGGGTATTTTCATGTTTTAAGAACTTCATAAGTTCTGGCTGTACTTTTTCAGCAATACTTACGTTTCCGAAGAACATGGAAACCATATTTACAAGCATTCCTTTATCCATCAGAAATGCATCTATTCCGCTTGCTAAAGCCTTTCTGCCTTCTGTACTCTCTAAATAGAGCACACCTCTGTTTAATAGCCAGTCCACAACTTCCGGAAGCTTTTCCTCACCGGCGGCTACAAATTTTTCAGGCAGAACATCTTTCATTTCTTTGCTGTTTGATTCTTCGAGCATTTTATTCATTCTGTTCGCAAGCCAGGTTTCAGTCGTTGTTTGGATACGGCTTTGAACATCTTCAACACCAAAGTCTTTTTTCAACAATTCTTGTATCGTAATGTCGCTTTTTAAAAAGCGTTTAACCTCACCTTGAACCAGTTCAGTCATCTCTGAGCGAAAACCGGAGTCATTGATTTTCGTCTGCACTCCCTCAGCTGTCAGAAGATGCTTTGTAACCGTTTCTCCTAACTGAACAGCTAACTGATGCCTTCGTTTCGGAATGAGTCCAGGAGTAAAAGGCACTTTGAATTTACCAATATATAACGTATTAAATGGCCGGAAAAGCATCTTTATAGCAATTAAATTTGTCAAACCGCCAATAAATGCTCCGACAACGATCATGATCGTCAATGTAAGCCACATATTCATATATCATTCTCTCCATTACTGCTTAATCTATTTTCTAAGTATACGCCATTATAAAAGCTGCAAGCAATTTGGACCTAAGCCTTACTTTTTATCACCATTGTCCAAAAGCAAATCTACATAATAAAAGCGGTCCTCACCGGTATACATATCTTTTGCGAGCCTGTACTCACCTAGCTTATACGCAATAGGAAAAGAAAAGTTCGGTCCGTTAAACACATATGTATGAAACTCTCCATTTTCTCCGCATATATCATGTTCTGGCGGATAATCCATTATAAAATGTTCATCTATCACTCTTCCAGAAAAGGACAAATCTATTTTAAATGTATCTACGCAGCAAACTACCGTTTTAAAACCATTTTCCACAAATTCATTTATCAGCTTTTTCGAGTCTTCTCCCCAAATAGGAAAAACAGGGGTTAGTCCTGTTCCTTCTAGCATCTTCTCACGATAGGCTTTAACATCCTCTAAAAAAATGTCACCAAACATGATGTAAGAAATCCCATCAGCTATTATCCCTTCAACCGCTTCTTCCATTCGCTGCCGATAGACTTCATTTGGACATTCACGCGGAATCCAAACCTTTCGAAGGGGAATGCCTAAAGCTTTTGCCTGCTCCTCCAACAAATCATTCCTGACTCCATGCATGGTTGTTCTGTCGTAGTCTTCCGTTAATGTGGTTAATAAAGAATCAATCTCCCACTCACCCGATTTTTGTAATTTATGCAAAGCTAAAACAGAGTCTTTTCCCCCGCTGAATGATACTGTAATTTTTTTCTTCATATAATCCTCTGTCTTTAATTTATTTTATAAAGGAGGCAGTTCGAACGAATAGCCTTCCGCTTTCAGATCTGTTATCAGTTCATCTAGAATGGTCACAGTTTGCTTTAGTTCATGAAGCAGAATCACTGAACCGTCCTCAGCATAATTAAGGATATTATGAACAATATGAACCGGACTTTCTTTATGCTCCCAATCCAGTCCCGCTACTTCCCATAAAAACGGTGTAACACCTAACATTTTTAAAACTTCAAGTGTATCTTCATTAAACTGGCCATATGGCGGACGGAAATACTTCATCTGCTGACCGGTTAATTGTTCAATATGCCGTTTATTTGATGTAATATCGTGGAGCTGTTCCTCATGGCTAAGTCTAGTCAAATCTCTATGCCGCAGTGAATGGCCGCCTATTAAGTGGTCATCATCTAACAACCTCTTCCACGGTCGGTGTTTATGCAGCAATCGGGACTGCCAAAAGAACATCGCTTTTACTTCATGCTTCTTTAAAATATCTAAAATCGGAACCAAAACCGAAGAAGGTCCATCATCGAAAGTCAGAATCAGAGATTTTGATGAATGATGATCCCAGTCTCGTTTATTCGTCCATATTTCTTTATTCTCCCAGTCGTACACGACCGTTGATGAAGTTACTCAAGGGCATTTTTTCATCTCTCTCCTCCTGTTCCTTCAATTCCGTTTTTTAATACAGCATAACATTGCTATAATAATAACAAGCTTTTCCTTGAAAGGATATGAAATAGGATGCTCAATAAATTAAAGAATCACTATAGAGAGGCGTTAACTACTGACCTTTCAAATCAATCGGGGTACATGTGGTTCACTACACATACTGGAGAACCATTTGGCATAAAGCAATCTGCACTTTCAGAATCAGAAGTACAGCTGCTGCAAAGTATGTTTGATACATATGAGAATGAGTCAGTTCTTCAGTATACACCTGTTCAGTTAAAGTGGAAGAAAATCCTTTCAGGTGAAAACAAAGTTAACGATCAAGGATTCTATCGTTTTATTCATTTCTTCAGCAAACAGCCCATTCTTGATTACACCTCTTTCTCAGAGGCTGTCAGTGGACTTTTTCCTGAAGAAGCTGTTCTGCTTTTAAATGAAGGCAACAAGAGCGGAGTAATTATTGAAACATCTAAACAAGAGTTTAATGACACACCTTACGAAGCTTTGAAAGATACGCTGTCTACTGATTTCTACATGGATTTGTCAATCTATATTGGTTTATTTCAATCAGATCTAGCTTTGGCAAAAGAAATATATGATCGTGAAAAAAATGACTTTTTAAGCGTTAAAGGTTTTTTGCAGCCCAAAGCGGTTTATACCATTGCCGATCTTTTACCCCTGATGCTGCTTCAGACAGCGAGTCCCAACACACACAAAACATTGACAGGGCTGCTGGCCGAATGGACGGAAGAAGACAAAGAAACTGTTAATACAATTAAAGTTTTTGTTGAATGCAACATGAACATATCACTTGCAGCAAAGAAGCTATACATTCACCGCAACAGCCTGCAGTATCGAGTGGATAAGTTCTTTGATCGAACAGGGATCGATGTAAAACAGTTTAAGAATGCTCTTTCTGTATACATGGCCATATTGTCACTGGAACAGTTATAAATAATTTTGGAACGTGACCGCTTCTAATAAAAGAAGCGGTCATTTTTTTACAAAAAAAAGGAATATTTATATCTTTCTAGAATTCTTAAAACATTAAAGAGATAGAAGAATTAGGGGGATAAAAATTTTATGAAATATGTAAAACAGCCCTATTTTTTATGCGGTTTTTTGATATTACTGACCATCCTAATCGGAAGCTTTATTCTTTCTGCTATAAAAGAACCTAGTACCCCATCTCAAATTTTATACGATGATAGCGGCAATATTATCGATAAAGCACCTTTTAAACCGAATGATAAATACCCGCTTGGTTCAGATCAAGACGGAAATAATTATCTGCACGTCTTGGTAGAAGGAGCGAAATACACATTAGGGCTTGTCATACTAGTTACTTTAGGAAGGATGCTATTGTCTGTCATTGGTGCATTTATTCTTCTAGCCGTCCCAGATTTTTTTAAAAAAGTATTGAGCCATTTATATAATATTTTTTACTTTGCTCCACTATCTATCTTTGCTTATTTATTAATAGCACCAGTTCTCATTGTATTTAGCTGGAGCTACTCTGATCTCACACAATTTACTGTGACCATGATCGTATTAATTTGCCTAACTCTCCCTATTTTGTCTTTACAAATCGCTAATGAGATTTCTATTTTAGCGAAGGAGGAATATATTCAAAACGCACACCTCTTAGGAGGCGGGATGGTACATATTTTTTATAGACATATCCTTCCTTGTCTTTCTCCTAAACTGCTGCTTCTTACAGTACAACAAGCTGGGCAGACTCTGTCTATTATCGCCCATCTAGCGTTTTTGAAAATTTTCATCGGAGGGTTTCATGAGATTACCTATACTGCAACAGGTCCTTCCAACACTGAAATTACTTATATGAGAACTTTTTCAGATTCACATGAATGGGGCGGATTAATTGTTCAAAACTGGCCTGCTTATTATGCAGCCCCCGTTTTAGTAATAGCCCCTGTTTGCTGCTTTGTCATTTGTATTATAGCTATTAACCTAATGGTTTCCGGGATTGCAAGAGCTGATCAAAATTCTTACAAAAAGATAAAAAGAACAAAAACATTAATCGTGCCAGAAGCAGAATCTCCTTCTTTTGTTCCATTAAAAGATAGAGGAGTGAATGCATCATGATGAGCCTGCTATGGAAACTGGTTCTCTTTTTACTGCTGTCTTTAACCGGAATCATTTTATTTACATCATTGCCTGTTTTAATTTTCGATTATTCTATTTTGATGAACAACACTAGATTAATTGATACTGGCCAAATGACAAATAACTCTTTTTTAGTCAACTCTATTGTTTTTCAGCCTTTAGCTTATTGGGATCAGATCAAAACTACAGTGATTCAACTCATTGATATAACGAACACCACTTTTTACAATGGTGGAATTAATAAGCCTCTGCTGCCCATGTTAATGGAAGTATATCCACAATCGATTACCTTTTTAATAGGAGGACTTTTCTTAAGTTTATTATTTGGCATTTCATTTACAATTCTGTATATGATTTTCCCTATTTTCGTCAGAAATTTTATTAAAAAGTGTATTCTGGCTATAGAGACCTTGCCTGACGTTTTCGTCATCATTCTCGTGCAATTGGCAGTTATATGGGTTTATAAAAATACAGGACTGCTTATGTTCAATATTGTAAATGTGTACAAGACAAAAGCTTATTTTCTTCCCACTCTTGCAATATCTATCCTCCCGACACTGTATGTAATTAAGTACCTAATCTTAACGATGGAGGAAGAATCAACTAAGATATATGTGGAATTCGCAAAAGGAAAAGGATTAAAGAATATATACATATTACTTGCTTATGTGTTGAAAAATACGGCAGCACAGTTGTTTGGCCAGCTAAAGAATATATTCTGGATTCTTCTTTCTAATTTGCTGATGCTTGAAATTATCTTTAATATTTACGGCATTACCCGATTCGTAGCGGATTATGGTGTGGAAAACCCCCACCTTGCTGCAATCTGTTTAATCGCTATATTCCTGCCATTCTTTGTTCTCTTTGCTGCTGGAAGCCTATTAATTAGGAGGCTCGATCCCAGATAGCCCTTCTCCCTCTTTGTGCAGTTTGCATAAAGAGGCTTTTTTATTTTGGGCAAGTCGTCCATTTACGCTCGGGTAATGAAAGCGTAAACTTAAAACATCAAGAAAACGTTTACATCGGAAGGGGATTTTTGAAAATGGCAGAAATTAAGTTAAATAACATCGTTAAACGATATGACAACAAAGTAACAGCTGTACATGACTTCAACCTTGATATTTCTGATAAAGAATTTATCGTATTCGTAGGTCCATCTGGCTGCGGTAAATCTACGACTCTTCGTATGATCGCTGGTCTTGAAGAAATTTCTGAAGGTGAGCTAGTAATCGACGAGCGCGTTGTAAACGATGTTGCACCAAAAGACCGTGACATCGCGATGGTATTCCAAAACTATGCACTATATCCTCACATGAACGTATATGACAATATGGCATTCGGCCTTAAGCTGCGTAAGTTCAGCAAAGACGAAATCGATAAGCGTGTTAAAGAAGCAGCTCGTATTCTTGGTCTTGAACAATACTTAGATCGTAAACCTAAAGCTCTTTCAGGTGGTCAGCGTCAGCGTGTTGCACTTGGACGTGCAATCGTTCGTGATGCAAAAGTATTCTTAATGGATGAGCCTTTATCTAACTTGGATGCTAAACTACGTGTTCAAATGCGTGCAGAAATCACGAAGCTTCACCAGCGTCTGCAAACAACTACAATTTATGTAACGCATGACCAAACAGAAGCAATGACGATGGCGACTCGTATCGTTGTTATGAAAGACGGACGCATCCAGCAAGTTGGATCTCCAAAAGAAGTTTATGACACGCCTGAAAACATCTTCGTTGGCGGATTTATCGGAAGTCCTGCGATGAACTTCTTGAACGGAACTTTAGAAGATGGTTTCTTTAAGATCGGTGACATGAAGATCGCAGTTCCAGGAGGCAAGATGAAAGTCCTTCAGGATAAAGGCTATACAGGGAAAGAAATCGTACTTGGTATTCGCCCTGAAGACATTCATGATGAGCCTGTATTCTTAGAATCTTCTTCAAACACGAAGATTGATGCGAAAATCGATGTTGCTGAATTAATGGGTGCTGAAACTTTCCTTTACTCAACAGTAAGCGGACAAGATTTCATTGCACGTGTTGATTCTCGTACGGATATCCGCAACGGACAAAGCATTTCTCTTGCATTCGATATGAACAAAGCACATTTCTTTGATAAAGAAACAGAACTTCGCATTCGTTAAGATACCTTTTTAAAGAGCCCTGCTATTTGAAGCAGGGCTCTTTTATTTGCTAAAGTATCTCACTACCATGAAATGGAAAAAATATATGGTGAGGTCCTGTTTTTATGTGATAACTCTCCATTTTTATGTGATTAATGCCTATTTTTATATGATTGTCCGTAGTTTTTATGTGATTAAGTATACCCAGTCAAGAAATAGAACAAAATTCCCTGTTATTTTTTTCTTTCTCGGGGAAAATGTTTAATGATTGACGAAAAAGAAAAGGGTTATTACAATTAATTCTATAAAAATTGTCGGGATTAACTCTCGACTAGGAGGACTTCTATTGAAAAACACACTTAAATTTATGCTGGCAATAGCCCTTTCAGCTATTCTTTTATCAGCATGCGGCACATCTGATGAATCTAAGGATAGCGGCACTGATAAAGATAAAAAAGTTTTGACGATTGGTACCGAAGCTACATATCCGCCATTCTCATACCGTGATAAGAAAACGAATGACATTACCGGTTATGACGTTGAAGTAGCGAAAGAAGTAGCAAAAAGACTTGATATGAAACCAAAATTTGTAGCGACAGAGTGGAAAAACATGTTTACGTCACTCGACTCAAAGCGTTTCGATCTTGTTGCAAACCAAGTAACGATTACAGATGAAAGAAAACAAAAATATGTTTTCTCAGATCCATATACGGTTTCAGGCGGTCAAGTAATCGTAAACAAAGACAATAATGATATTAAAAGTATTGATGACTTAAAAGGAAAAGTAGTTGGAACGACACAAGGAAGCAACTATGCAGCAGAAGCTGAAAAAGCTGGAGCAAAAATAAAGTATTACAAAGGTATCGCACAAGTTTTAACCGACCTTGATGTCAATCGTGTTGATGCAGCAATGAACGATCAGCTGTTCATCTTAACGGAATTAAAGAAAACCGATTATAAAGTAAAAGCTGTAGGTGAACCATTCAACAAGAACGAAATGGCATTCGCGTTCCGAAAAGAAGATAAAGAACTTACTGAAAAAGTAAATAAAGCTCTTGAGGAAATGAAAAAAGACGGCACTTTAAAAGAGATCTCTGAAAAGTATTTTGGAGAAGATGTAAGTGAATAACCTATCAGAGATTCTGATCAACTCCCTCCCCTATTTGCTGGAGGGAGCTGTTTTTACTATCCTCATCAGCTTATTTTCTATTTTGGGAGCTCTTATCTTCGGGCTCGTCATCGCCTTATGCAGAATGTCATCAAGCAAGATTCTATCGGGATTTGCTAAAGGATACATTTCCTTTTTTAGAGGAACGCCATTATTAATTCAATTACTGATTCTTTATAACGGATTTACATTTATTTATGTACCCCAGGGTTGGCAAGCTGCACTAGCCGGTTTGATCCTGCATTTCAGTGCATATATCGCTGAATCCTATCGCGGCGCCATACAATCTATTGAAAAAGGACAATGGGAAGCTGCCTTTTCATTAGGAATGAACCGGTATCTGACATATAAAGAAGTCATTTTGCCGCAAGCGTGGCGAATATCGATTCCTTCTGTATGGAACTCCTTAATCGATATTGTAAAAGCTTCATCTCTAGCGTCAGTCATAACGGTTCCAGAGTTAACACTTATGGCAGATCAAATCAGTGCATCACAGCTGATTGTATTGCCCGTGTTATTAGAAGCGGCGGTTATTTATTGGATTTTAACTTCTTTACTGGATGGTTTAAGAGTTTTAATGGAACGCAGAATCAGAATAAGCGAATAGCCTTCATGTCCTTAGGCAAGGATATGAAGGCTGCTTATTGCCATTCTCCAATAAAAAAAAGAACCTCCTGATGACAGGCATCACAATAAAAGACATGCGGGCATTGACTGTCTTTAAAATCTGTTGGATAGCCATCTTCCAGCTTCAGTTCATCCACTTCCATGTAAGGACTGTAATCATCAAAAAAATCACTTACTCTTCCCTGATCTTGGACAGCTCTTCCACATTCAGGACAGCGGACATTTATCGTTTGAAAGTTATTGCATATCGGGCACATTGCCATAACATTTTACTCCTTTTTCGTATATCCTTTATAAAAAGGAGTGGATTACTCCACCCCTTTACAGCCATGATTTGTATAGTGTTAGCGAGATCCGCCTAATTGTTGTTGTGCCATCGCAACTAAACGCTTCGTCATCTCCCCGCCGACAGAACCGTTAGCACGTGCTGTTGTATCTGGTCCAAGTGTTACACCGAACTCAGATGCAATTTCATACTTCATTTGATCGATAGCCTGCTGTGCACCAGGTACCACTAATTTGTTTCGTCTTGCCATTTTGTTTCACCCCCTTATTCATATTGTGTTTCCTTCACAAATTCTGTATGCGCTGTTCTTCCTGGCAATTTATAGTGTTCTTCCCACACAAAAAGGATTTTTTCATTATTGGTTTGAATGGTTTATACTGAGTTATAGGAAGTTGAAACGAAACGAAGTTGGTGAAATGATGTCGAATGAATATGCAGTTGAAATGTTCCGTAAAACAATCCCTTTATTTCAAGCACTTGGTGATCCCGTCAGGCAAGATCTTGTTTTACTTTTAGCTGAAGCAGAAAAAATGAACGTAACAGATATAGCAAACCAATCACCCATGTCACGTCCGACTGTTTCCCATCATCTAAAAATTTTAAGGGAAGCTGGAATCGTTGGAACAGAAAAACGGGGAAAAGAAATCTTTTACTTTTTAACGCTGGATCAAACGGTTGTGCAGCTTAAACAACTGATTAACATCATTGAACAAGAATGTATTCTATAAAAGGTCTTTATAAAAAATTGTCGGCTTCTAGCTTATTTTGTTCTTTTTCTTCATTGATAAGTTGATTGGAGAGCAAGGTGCGTGCCTACCACTTGAGAAGCTTCTCGTTAGGCACGCGACGAGGAAGCTTACATCGGTAGCATATACTTGTAGACGCAGGAGCAAGGATACTTCCATGAAGCGGACAGGTGAGACTCCTAAAGGCGCAAAGCGCGAGGAGGCTCACCGCACGCCCTGCGGAAAGCGAACATCCTGGAGCGGAAATCAACCACTTTCAAGAGCAACATTGTTAACGAAAACAGCCTAAAAAAAGCGACTCAGCTCTATGCTGAATCGCTTTTATTTTTTAAGCAGCTGTTTATAGAATGAACGTAATAGCTCTGCCTTTTGTTTGTTATTTGAAAAATATGCCTGTATAAGAGTCCGTACTTTTTTATATTTATTCTGATAAGGATACCAGTTAATCTCTTTTTGCTTAATGCCAGGATCTTTCATAACCGACATTTGCCGGCAGAAAGTATATAGTCCTTCATCACCATGATATCTACCGGTGCCGCTGCTTTTGACGCCCCCAAACGGCAGATGAGGATTTGCTACCGAAACAAGAACATCATTAATCACGGCATTACCTGTAACAAGTTTTGACGTAACGCGGTTCGCTTTTCCGTTATCTTTCGTCCAGACACTTGCATTTAAGCCGAATTCCGTATTATTCGCCTTTTGAATCGCTTCTTCCTCTGTAGTAAAAGCAATGACTGGCATTACAGGACCAAACGTTTCTTCCCTGACAACTTTCATGTCTTCCGTGATATTTGTTAATATCATTGGCTCGATATACATGCTATCCCCCCAATTATCAGGGTGTTGGCCAGTCAGCAATAATGCTCCTTTATCGATCGCGTCCAGCACATGATCTTTTATGATATCTTTTTGCTGATGAAAGGTTAAAGAACCAACGTCTTCACCCATCTTCAGCTTTTTCGTTTCCTCTACAAGACGGTCTATAAATTCTCCATGAACCGAGCTTTGAACGTATACACGCTCCACTGACATACATACTTGGCCAGCGTTAGTAAAGGAGCCCCATATCGCACCATGAACAGCCCTTTTTAAAGGGGCATCTTCAAATACAATCATCGGATCCTTTCCCCCAAGCTCAAGCGTGTATGGAATAAACCTCTTGCTTGCTTCTATCCCGATTTTTCGTCCAGTTTCAACAGATCCTGTAAAAAATATACTGTCCGGTGTCGCCGAAACAAGTTCTTGACCGAGTTCTTTACCGCCATGCGCAACTTGCAGCAGGTTTTTAGGCAGATTAATTTCCCTTGCGATTTTTTCTATTAATAAACCAATGGTAGGAGTCACTTCCGAAGGTTTTAAAATCACTGAATTACCAGCAATTAAGGCTGATATAACAGGTGTCATGGAAAGCTGAAACGGATAATTCCATGGAGAGATGATTAAAACCGTTCCTAAAGGAAAATAATCCACATAAGAAGACTTTCCTACAAAAAGCAGCGGTGTTGATACCCTTTTTCGCTTTAATATTTTTGGTGCGCGCTTTTCATAGTGCTGCAGAATATCAATGACTGGCATAAGATCTGCAGTCAGAGCTTCTGTCTTCACTTTCCCTGTTGCTGAACATATTTCTTCAACGATTTCATCCATATGATCCAGAAGATACTGCTTCATTTTCGTTATAAAAGAAAGCCTGGTTTCCAAAGAACGGCTGGACCAAAATTTAAATGCTGACGATGCTTTCTCATACATTTCAGGAACTTGCTGTATATCCGTTTCGAGCCATTGATCAATCGTTGCTCCTGTTGCAGGATGTTTTGCAATCAATACGTTTTTCATGTTGCGCACCTCCTTTTATCAAAATATTCATACATCTTTCATCATACCTTTTTTGAGGCTTTTTGTTTATTTATTTTTTAAATATGTGTTAATATGTCGATATACTTAAACATATAAACATAAATTATAAGGAGCCAAACCTTTATGAATAAAACAGTATTAATTACCGGTGCTTCAAGCGGAATCGGCCTAGAGTTTGCTTCATTTTTTGCTAAAGATGGTTACCATCTCGTGCTTAATGCCAGAAACGAATCAAGACTTCAAGAGATCGCTAATGAACTAACAGCGACGTATGGTGTAAAAGTTACAGTTGCTGCAAAAGATTTAAGTATTCTTGAAAGTGCAGATTAATTAACATCCGAACTCGCCTCAGCTGGCATTGAAGTTGAAGTGCTCATTAATAATGCTGGTTTTGCAGCATACGGACCTTTTAATGAGACATCTTGGAAAGAAGAAAAAGATATGATTCAAGTAAATATTATGGCTTTAACAGCCTTAACAAAACAGCTTCTTCCCGGAATGATCAAACGCAATTCCGGAAAAATCTTAAATGTAGCCTCAACCGCTGCGTTTCAGCCTGGGCCATTAATGGCTGTTTATTATGCAACTAAAGCATATGTACTTTCATTTTCAGAAGCTGTTAACTACGAACTAAGAAATACTAATGTCAGTGTAACCGCTCTTTGTCCAAGAGCTACAGCAACAAACTTCGAAAAAAGAGCGAGCCTTGAGTCATCAAGACTATTTCAGTCAGGAGCTATGGACGCCCATAAAGTTGCCCTAGAGGGATATAAAGCTTTGATGGAAAAGAAATCACTAGAGATTCCTGGTTTTAAAAATAAAGCTTTAGCTAACTTGGTTCGCTTCCTGCCTCGAAAGTCCGTATTAAAAATTGTTCATTATGTTCAAGATAAAAAGTAACCTTTGATAGGAACAGCCGACTTTTAGGCTGTTCCTAAAATTTTATATCGACAATAAATAGTTCGAATTAAATCCCAATTTTGTTTCTTGATAGCCAAATTGCCTTAGTGTAATATTACACTTATAGAGAACTTTTAATTTTCTAATCTGAATCCATAAATGCTTACATATACTTTTGGTGAGGTGGGGATAAGATGAACCAAAAATGGATGAAACAAGAAGGACAAAAATGGGTAGAAGAAAAAATTATTACATCTGACCAGCTTGATTTAATCGTTGCCCGTTATCCAGATTCAAAAGAAATGAAAAAATCTACTGGGATTTTACCTGTTTTAGCAAGCATATTAATCGCAATCGGTATTTTATCGTTTATTGCATCAAATTGGGGTGACATCCCTCCCTTAGCAAGGCTGGGTCTTTTAGTAATAATCATGATCAGTTTCTATGCAGCCGGTGATAAATATCTTAAAAAAGGGAATGAAACTCTGGGAACATCGCTTAATCTTCTTGGAATCGTGACCTTTGGAGCAAGTATTATTTTGTTAGGTCAAACTTTTCACCTGACTGCCACAGATGCAAGGCTTTTTGTGTTTTGGAGCTTACCCGCCGTATTCTATTTATTTCGAGACAGACACAAGCTGTATTTCTTTCTTTTAGCTGTATTAACAATAGGCGGACAGTTGTACAGCATGGGGGAATTTAATAACTTTAGTTATTTTCTTTTTGTTATCTTTTTGATTAGTATTGGAGGTTTTGTTTTTTTATACCCAAGAACATTGGAAACCTGGCTTTTTACAATCGGATTAAGTATTCAAGCATTCTTGTTAGTTATTATTGAAGATCTAAACCTGCTATGGTTCTTCTTGTTCGGGTTTGCTCTATATACAGCTGGCATGTGGATTAATAAATCGTTATTTAAACAATCGTTTAAACGGATGGGGTCTTTAATCGGATTTGCTTTTGCGTACGGTTTGTATTTCACGCTCACAAATGAATTTTTATCAGATTTTGAATTTCCGAACCCTGCGTTTTACCTGCCTGCTTTGATCGCTATTTTTGCCTTAGCAATTCTCGGAAAAAGAAAAGAAAGCATTTATCTGCCTTCATGGGAATTAATCATCTTCGTTCCCTATTTCTATTTAGCGAAAGTGGCAGATCCACTGCTGACTGGTCTTTTGTATCTAGTTGTTATGTTTGCATACTCTGGTTTCATGCTGGCAGAGGGGTACAGGAACGAAAATCGCTCGCAAATTAATTTTGGAATCGTTCTGTTCTTGCTTGTATGTTTAATGGGGTACTTTAACCTTGCATGGGCCTTCATGCCGAAATCAATGTTTTTCTTAATCGGCGGTATTCTGTTATTTATGCTTAATGGTTTCCTTCAGCGCAAGAAAAAGCGAATTCTGAAAAATGGAGGGCCGCATCATGAATAAAAAAAGAGGCTGGATCATAGCGGCTATACTTCAAGTTTTATTTTTACTATTTATCGCCGGAAGCTACTACAGCATCGATTATTTTGGCAAAGATATCAAAATAAAAACCGTTCCCGTAGATCCTAGAGATATATTATACGGCGATTATGTTACTCTTCGTTTTGATATCAGCAATGTTCCTGTTTCTAAATGGAAAGGCGAAACACACTTATTAGCAAGCAGACAGCGTACCGCATTTGTTGTGCTAGAAGAAAATAAAGAAGGTTATTATGAAGTTCAAAGTGTATATCCTGATAAACCTGAAGTAAAAGATCATCAGGTTATATTAAAAGGGCAGGCTGAAAGAATATGGGGAGATACTTCTGAACAGATGCAGATCAATTATGGAATAGAACGGTATTATGTAGAGGAAAATACCGGGAAAACTTTAGAGCAGCAAGCAAGCGACATGGTTGTTACAGTAAGAGTCGCACCTTGGGGAACATTTAAGATTACAGATATAAAGCCTCGTTGATTCAAAGCCTCTTTTAAAAGGGGCTTTTTCTTCGGTTTAAGATTACGGATTACGGGAAAATTGATAATGAGGTGAAAACAATGTCTGATACTAAAATAATTGAACTTAAAGATGTAATTAACGGCTGGGCTGGAAATCAAATTTCAATACGCAAGGAAGAAACAGGAGATATTGATCAAATAAGGATTTCCCTTCAGAAGGCAACATTCGAACAGCGAGATGCAGAAGATGAATATCTAGGAGACCACATATTGTTTTTACACGGAACAGCTTATGCAGCTGAAGAAGGCAGTCAAGTAGAACTTCCTGCAATAACATACGAAATCCCAATTGACGGAATAACGGACATAAGACTTGATTCGGATATCGTATCCTTTGAAACAAACAGAGCTCAATATGTAGTAAATAAAAATTAGGGCTGTCCCAAAAGTAAGGTAACTTACTTTTGGCAGCCCCTCTTTTTTTAGTCTTGCATGCTTCTTGTTACATCTGAAAGTGAGTCAGCAGAAATAGCGATTTGTCCTACTGCATGGCTGAGTTCTTCTACTACTTCTGCCATTAATTCAACTTCATTTTCAAGTTTCCCGCTTCTCTCCGTGCTTTCATCCATTTTTGATAAAATCGCATTAAAGAAATCCGTTATCTCCGTAGCTTCAGAAACACTGTCATTAATGAAGTGATGGATGCTTGCTACAGATTCCGAGACAGCCTCAATCCTTTTATGAGTATTTTTCACAAGATCTGATACACCAGACACTGAAGTTTTAGTCTGTTCAGCTAATTTTCTGACTTCATGAGCAACAACCGAGAACCCTTTACCTGCTTCTCCAGCTCTCGCCGCTTCAATTGCGGCATTCAGTGAAAGAAGGTTCGTTTGTTCAGCAATAGCTGTTACAATATCAACCACATCATTGATTTTAACGGTTGCCTGTTCAAGGTTTACGAGCTCTGCAGAAATCTGTTCAGACTACTCTTTTACTTTATTGATCATCTGCTGGTGCTCTTCGAGTTTATTTTTACCTGCTAGTGAATTCTTTGAAACTTCTCCCGCTGATTCAGCTGTATCCTTTGCGAAAACAACAACTTCGTCTGCTTTAGACGTGAGTTCTTGCAATGCAGCACTTGTTTCCTCTGAGATGCTTGCCAGCTCTTCTACTGAATTGCCCACAGATTGGGTGATCTGCTGTTTCTGTTCCTCGTGACGTGTTCTTTCTTTAATCTGTTCAAATTCAAAAGCTTCTAAAACAATCTGCTGTTCGAAATTCAAGATTTTCGTGACTACTTTGACCGCACGCTGATATTCAGTTTTACTCTCAATGTTCTTATCTAAAATTGAAAGAATCGAAAGCAGCATATCTTGAAAAGAACAAATATACCATTTAGGCTGTAATCCTATTTTAAAGTGAATGTGGGCAATTACTCTTCTTTGGTCTATATATATATCATCAATGACACCATCAAACATTTCTTGAATATGTTTGATCAGTGTAACTTTCAAACGGTTGACTGAACTGTGTTTTTGAATAATTTGCAGAAGACCTGGAACGTGTTCAATATTTTTATAAAACTGATCCACAATTTCCTCAATGTTTTCTGAAATTAAGGGCTTTAGCGACCTGATAAGAGACAGATCTTCCAGTGTAAGAGAAATCATGTTTAATTGCTTCTGCCACTCACTGTCTGACGGTACGTTAATTTTCACTTCATTAATAAAATCATTTGATAAATTCAGCACAGAGTTTTTTTCAGCTTTTTTAGTTAAGATGCTCAAGATCGAAGCCATTGTCTTTTCCTTCTTCCTTTATAATCACTTATTTAATCTAATCCAAAATTTAGCGAATCGATGTGACTTTTATCACATTTTGTCACTACTATGTTTTATCGACAACAAAAAGGGTATCTTCAAGTAAGCAAAAATAACTATTATTAAAAATAATGAAACGAGGAGTGGTTCACATGTGGAAAAAAAGATGGGCAGCCGGTACTTTGGCAGCGATGTTAACATTAGGTGGATTAACTGCTTGCGGTGATGGCGTCGATCAGGATAACGGTGTAGATGACGGCGAACAAAACGATGAAATGGATGAAAAGAATAAAGAAGAAAATTAATACAAGAAAAAGAGCTGGCTCAACCTCGGTTGAATCAGCTCTTTTTTGTAATTTACGGTACGTGTTCTTTTATTTATTACACGTTCGCCCAAGAATGGCTGTTTACGCTCAGAATACGGCTAGTTACGCTCAAACTGCTCGAGCTACGCTCAAAATCCATCCCGTTTCGCTCAAAATCACCTTATCTGCGCTCAAAAAAATCTATTTACCATATCTACAGAGCAATTAAGCTGTTTTTTCAGCACGTTTTTCTGTCTTTCCTTGCTGAAGCTGATACATTTGGAAGTATCGTCCTTTTTGCTCCATCAGTTCATCATGATTTCCGCGTTCCACAATTACACCGCGGTCTAGAACGAGGATCTGGTCTGCACTCTTAATCGTTGAAAGGCGGTGAGCAATAATGAACGTAGTTCTTCCCCGCTTCAATACATCAAGTGCCTCCTGAATGACAGCTTCTGTTTCAGTATCAATACTTGCTGTTGCTTCATCCAGTATTAAAATCGCCGGATTATATGCAAGTGCTCTAGCAAATGAGATCAGCTGTCGCTGTCCTGAAGAAAGCGTACTTCCCTTCTCAATAACCGGTTCATCCAACCCTTTTGGAAGGTTATTAATAAAAGGCATTGCCCCAACATCAGTTAATGCTTTTTCTACTTGTTCCCTCGTAATTTCGGGATTATCAAGGCTAACGTTAGATGCGATCGTTCCTGTAAACAAGAAAGGATCTTGAAGAACAATCCCCATATGCTGACGCATTTCTTGTTTTGACAGTTCCATGATATCCTTGCCGTCAATCATAATTTTGCCCTGCTTAATGTCATAAAAACGGAAAAGCAAGTTCATGATTGAACTCTTTCCAGAGCCGGTATGGCCAACAAGTGCTACTGTTTCACCTTGATTTGCTTCAAAGTTAATATTTTTCAGCACAGGTTCTCCATCCACATAGCTGAAAGTAACGTCCTTGAATTCTACATTTCCTTTATAACGAGCGATTTCGTTCTCCGTAACCGTCTGACCTGGTTCATCCATTAATACAAAAACCCTCTCAGCGGAAACGAGTGCCTGTTCTAGTTGAGCAAGCTGATTCACCATCCCTGTAACGGGGTGGAACATTCGGTTCAAATAATCTACAAAAGCATAAAGAACCCCTATTGAAATAGCTGATCCCACACCAAGTGCCTGACCTCCAAAGTGCCAAATAAAGGCCATGAATGCAAGGTTTTTCAGGAATAATACTAGATTGTGTCCTGTCATGGCATTCAGACTTAACAGTTTGTTTTGAAACGTGAAGTATTCTTTATTCATTGTCTCAAACTCTTCCGTTGTTTCCCTCTGTCTCTTAAATGCCTGAATGATAGTCATACCGTTTATTGACTCATTTATCATTCCATTTATATCACTGAGTGTAGAACGGATTTTATGATTATACTTTGATGCAAACTTGCGGTAAATCTTAATCCAAACTACCAGTATCGGTACTAGAATCAAACAGATCGTTGCAAGCTTAACATCCAGCAAGAACAATGCTGTAAAGATACCTGTCAGATAGATGATTCCCGTAAAGAAGTTCGCAAGTACGTTTATAAAAAGTTCTTTTATCGCTTCAGTATCGTTTGTTATGCGAGAAACGATTTTACCTGCTGGCTGATTATCAAAATACGTGATCGCTACTCGCTGTACGTGAGCAAATACGTCCTGGCGAATTTTTTTGATAACCAAGTTTGATGATCGCTGCAGCATATAGCGCTGACCATACTGAAAGAATGCTGCGAATATAAGCAACCCTAAATAGATCATCATAAGCTTCATGATCCCTGCAATTTCAGGTTCATAGAAAGAGAATGTTTCCCCTAGACTCAGCTTATCCGCCAGGTAAGTTTCAGATTTTCCTTTATAAGAAATCGTCACTTCTCCATTTTCAGCTGATCGTTCACCGGTAATTGAAACAGGCTGATCAATTACAAAATAATCACGTTTCACCTGTACAACCCGTATTTCTTTTCCTTTATTTTCTCCCTGATCAAAATGATCACTTCGTTTATACCAGTTTCCATCGTACTTCACTGCCGCTTTTTCTTCTTCACTCACCTGATACCATGGTTTTTCAATACCAAGAATATGATCGTCAATCATTGTTTTAGCGATAAATGGTCCAGTCAGTTCAGCTGCTATTGCAACAGTCAGCATGAGCAATCCTAGAATGAAGTTCTTTTTATATTGAAGTGCGTATTGAAACAGGCGCTTTCCAACGTTCATGGCTACACCGCCTTATTATCATTTAAGTTTTGTTCGATTTGCTGGCGTTCATGCTGCTCTTTATACCAGCCATCTCGTGCAATCAAATCCTCGTGTCTGCCTTCATCCACGATCATTCCGTCATCAATGACGATGATCCAGTCTGCGTGTTCAACTGCAGATAATCTGTGCGTTGTAATAAATGTCGTTTTACCCGCACGTTCTTTACGAATATTTCCTATAATAGCCGTCTCTGTTTTTGCATCAACTGCAGAAAGCGCATCATCGAGAATTAATATTTCAGGATCAACACATAACGCACGGGCGATAGAAACACGCTGTTTCTGTCCGCCTGATAAAGCTACACCTTTTTCTCCAACAAGGGTATTTAAGCCTTCAGGGAGATACTCAACATCATTTTTAAATGATGCCATCTCCATAACATGGTTCAGTTTATCCGTATCTGCTAAACTATTACCGAACAATATGTTTTCCTGTACGGTTTTAGAAAATAGAATCGCATCCTGCGGTACATACCCGATCCAGCCTTGAAGATCCTCTAAGGCGATATCTTCAATGTCAACACCAGAGAAGCTGATTCTCCCTTCACCAACAGGATATTCTCTCAGCAATTGCTTAAGCAATGTTGTCTTACCGCTTCCGGTACGTCCTACTATTCCGAGTGTTTCACCTTTCTTAACCGTAACATTAATATCTTTTAAGTTATGAGACTCTGATGAAGGATATCGGAACGTGACATCCTCAAATTTAATCGTTCCCGGATCTGATAAAGGAACAAGATCCTCACGATTTTTAACATCTGCTTCATATGCCAGCGTTTCATTTACCCGATCGAGTGAAGCACTTCCGCGTTCCATAACATTGATCAATTCACCCACTGCAATCATCGGCCAGATAAGCATACCTAGATAGACGTTGAAGGTAACAAGTTCTCCAAGGGTAATCGTATTATGAAAAACCATGTATGCTCCATAACCTAATCCGATCAAATAGCTCATCCCTACAAGAATCTTAATGGTTGGCTCAAAAAGAGCATCGATCCTTGAAACAGCAAGGTTCTTTTCAAAAACGTCTTCGGTTACTTTATTGAAGCGTTCTACATCCGCTTCTTCCTGTACATAAGCACGGATAACACGGACTCCTTGAATACTTTCCAGAACCGAATCGTTCATTTCACCAAAAGCATCCTGTGCAACCGTAAAACGCTGATGCACTTTTTTACCGTACTTTTTAATAATAAATGCAATAACCGGCAGCGGAATAAGAGCTGCAAACGTCAATTTCCAGCTGATCATAAATCCCATTACAAACAAGATCGTAAGCATGAAAAGACTCGAATCAACGAGTGTTAAAATTCCGAATCCTGCAGTCATTGAGATGGCTTTTAAATCGTTTGTCGCACGTGCCATCAAATCTCCTGTTCTATTTTTCTCAAAAAATGTAGGAGTCATTTTTAATAAGTGACGCATGAATCTTGAACGCATCGTTCGTTCTATAATAAAAGCGCCTCCAAAAAGCTGGTACATCCAGATGTACATCGTGATATACATCGATACCAGTACTGCCACAAAAATTCCAAGAGTTTTCATCATATCTTCTCTAGTGATCGTACCCATATGAATGGAATCTATTGTATTTCCTATTAGTTTAGGAGGAATAATCTCAATAATTCCAACACCGGTTAACAGAACAACCGCCACCGTATACCGTATCCAATGCCTCTTAAAAAACCAGGCTAACTTCCCTAAAACCGAAAACATATCGTTCTCTCCTCTCTATCTCGCTGTCTTCTATTAAACAATTTGTAAAAACTGAGCTACCCAAAAAGTGTATGATCCTTGCGTTCTAGCCACACCATTAACACTCCATTTTCCATTTCCTTTACCTCCAGATTTTTATGGGCTGTTTCCGTAAAACTTTGTTGCTCTTGAAAGTGGTTGATTTCCGCTCCTGGTTGCTCGCTTTCCACGGGGCGTGCGGTGAGCCACGAAAGTACTGCTCCTGCGTCTGCGAGAAAATTCTGCTGAAGCGGGCTTCCTCGTCGCATGCCTTACGAGAAGAATACTCAGGTAGCTGGCACGCTGATCCCGTAGGAGTCTCACACCTTGCTCTCCAATCAACTTGTCAATGAAGTGAATGGAAAAAAGAGCAAAAGCAACAATCTTTTCAGAGAACAGCCTTTTTATATATTGCAAAAGAAGAGCAGCCTCTTCGTGCAAATGAAAATAAAAAAGCATACCACTCGAAGGCGATATGCTTTAATAACCATAAAAAAACACACGTCACGACTGGAGTGACCTGCGTATTGAATATGTATAGAGATCGGACAAAACTAAGAGAAAGGAATCCTAATACAACTCTTCCGGCAGGCCATGATATGAAATTGTAGAGTCTTTGCCCATTGCAATACAGACCGTTAATTGAGAAACAATCATTTCTTTCACCATGACACAACCATCCTTTCCATAATTTTGTAGTTTGTAACTTTGGTAATCTTAACACTATTCTAATAACTATGTCAATTCATTTTAGATATGCTAAATAAAATAATTTACTTGTTAATATATGTCATGAAATTTAAAAATGTGTGTCCAATTTTTCTTTTTATTAATACGGCTATTTTCTAAAAGAATGTTGCTATTAATTCGTTTTTGTGAAGGTCCTTCGTTGACTAGTTGATTGGAGTGCAAGGTGCGAGACGCCGGGTAGGATCAGCTGGACTCTTGATAAATCCGCGGTAAGCATAAGGTGAATGGGTGAATGGGTGAGTGGGCTAAGATAGCGCTTTAGCCTTCATGGCCATTTACCATATGATAAGTATCTCATGTCCTTGGCAGATGCAATTTCACGGTACGTGTTCTTTTATTTATTACACGTTCGCTCAGACTCATTGAGGTTTCGCTCAAAAACGCCGAGTTACGCTCAAGATTGTCTCGCTACGCTCAAACTGCCTTTAGTTTCGCTCAAAATTTTCCTTTTTCGCTCAAAGTCCTTCGTTTTTACATAAAAAAAGGGACAGAACTGAGAAGCTAGCCGCAGCAGCTAGACAAATGATCCCCCGCAGTCTTAGCTTAGCTCACCGCACGCCCCGGAAAGCGAGCATCCTGGAGCGGAAGTCAACCACTTTCAATAGCAACAAAGTTAACCAAAAACAGCCATTAATTTAAATAAACCCGCCACAATGTGACGGGTTATCTATACCTATTTTTATGAAAACTGGCGAGTTAGGTTTGCCATCTCAATTGCAGAAACCGCAGCTTCCCAGCCCTTGTTTCCTGCTTTTGTTCCAGCTCTTTCAATAGCCTGTTCGATAGAATCTACTGTTAATACACCGAAAATGACAGGCACACCGCTCGTCATTGATGCTTGCGCTACACCTTTAGCAGCTTCGTTGCACACATAATCAAAATGAGGCGTCGATCCGCGGATGACAGCTCCTAACGTAATAACGGCATCATAGTTTCCGCTGTCCGCCATCTTTTTCGCGATTAATGGAATTTCAAATGCTCCTGGAACCCAGGCGATATCTACATCTTCTTCTGAAACCCCATGTCTTTTGAAAGCATCCTGTGCGCCAGAAACTAATTTATCTGAAATAAAATCATTAAAGCGTCCTGCAACGATCCCTACTTTTAATCCTGATCCAACTAAATGTCCTTCAAATAATTTTGCCATTTTTGGTTCCTCCTGTTTTAGAAATGAAGCATATGCCCCAATTTGTTTTTCTTTGTTTTCAAATAGTCTTCATTGCTTTCATTGTGAGGCATCTGAAGCGCTACTCGCTCGGTAACTTCAAGATCATAGCCTTTAAGACCGGCGATTTTCCTCGGATTATTCGTTAGAAGTTTCATTTTATTGATGCCTAGATCTTTTAAGATTTGTGCTCCGATTCCGTAATCACGCAAATCTGGCGCAAACCCAAGCTGTTCGTTCGCTTCAACTGTATCAAGACCTTCTTCTTGCAGTTTGTAAGCTTTCATTTTGTTAATGAGTCCGATACCTCTTCCCTCTTGCCTCATATACAATAAGACTCCGCGGCCTTCTTTCTCGATCTGTGAAAGTGCTGCATGAAGTTGAGGTCCGCAGTCACAGCGGTTTGAACCAAAAACATCTCCAGTCAGACATTCAGAGTGAACCCGCACCAACACAGGCTCACCGTCGCTTATATCACCTTTTATCAGTGCAACATGTTCTTTGTTGTCCAACACATTAGAAAAGCCAGCCGCTTTAAAATCACCATACTCTGTTGGAAGGTTGATTTCGACTTCCCTTTTCACCATTTGCTCTGTTTTGTTTCGGTATGTGATCAGATCTTTTATCGTTATCAACTTCATATTGTGCTGTTTCGCTAATTCTACAAGTTCTGGTACACGTGCCATCGTACCGTCTTCTTTCATGATTTCACAGATAACACCCGCAGATTTGCTCCCCGCCATTTTTGCCAGGTCGATAGCAGCTTCAGTATGACCGGCTCTTCTTAGGACTCCGCCTGTTTTACCGATCAATGGAAAAATATGACCAGGACGTTTGAAATCAGATGGAACCGAGTCTTCATTCACCAGCTCACGAACAGTGGCAGCTCGTTCTTGTGCTGAGATTCCAGTTGTAGTTGATACATGATCCACACTAATCGTAAATGCAGTGCCATGAGAATCTGTATTGGCTGCAACCATCGGGGATAAATCAAGCTTAACTGCAATTTCTTCTGAGATCGGTGTACACACTAACCCTCTGCCATGTGTAACCATAAAGTTGATGGATTCAGCTGTTATCCCTTCTGCCAGGGCAACAAAATCCCCTTCATTTTCACGGTCTTCATCATCAACTACAATAACAATTTTTCCTGCTTTTAAATCTTCTACAGCTTCCTCTATGGAGTGGAACATTGACTCTCCTCCTAAAATCCGTGCTCTTGTAAGAAATCAAGAGACAGCTTCGACTTTTGTTTAGTTTTTTCTTTTTCTGGAGACAGCATTCTGGATACGTATTTCGCAAGCATATCGCATTCGATGTTTACAAGATCTCCAGTTGTTTTCTTTCCTAAAATAGTATGATCCGCCGTATGAGGAATAAGGGAAACCGTAATTGTATTCTTTGTTACATCAAAAACAGTAAGGCTCGTTCCATCAACGCATACGGACCCTTTTAACATGAAGTACCTCATCAAATGATCAGGAAGAGAAATGGTATAGTAGATCGCATTCTTTTCTGGACGCTTCTCCGTGATTTGTCCGGTTCCATCGACATGCCCTGAAACAAAATGTCCGCCAAACCGCCCCCCGGCTGCCATTGCCCGTTCTAAATTAACAGGATCACGATTGTTTAAAAGTTTCAATGTGGAAGTCCTGAACGTTTCAGGCATAACATCTACTGTGAATTGACTAGAGTTATAAGATGTTACGGTAAGACATACCCCGTTAACTGCAATACTGTCCCCAAGGTTTACATCCTGCAGAACTTTTTCAGCAGATATGGTGAGAACGATTGTTTCGTTTCCTTTATTAATAGACTTAATCGTACCGAGTTCTTCAATGATTCCTGTAAACAAAAACTTTACCTCCCTTGCCCGTTCTTTTTCAATATTCGCTGATCGTAAATGTGCTTGAATCTGGGAGTTTTTTTGTGAAAGGCTGTTTTCGTAAACTTTGTTGTTTTTGGAAGATGTTGATTTCCGTACCAGGTTGCTCGCTTTCCGCGGGGCAGGCGGTGAGCCACATTCGTACGTTTCACTTTTAAGTGTCTCACCTGACCCGCTTCATAGAAGTATCCTTGCTCCTGCGTCTACAAGCAAATGCTACAGATGTGAGCTTCCTCGTCGCATGCCTAGCGAGAAGCTTCTCAGGTGGTAGGCACGCACCTTCCACTGCAATCAACTCTTCAATGAAGAACTTCAAAGCTCCCTGTAGCAACAATCTTTTAGAAAAAAGCCTTGTAAAAAAACACCCCGAGAACTCAATCGCTCCCGGGGTTGTTGTTAAAAGGCTATAACTAAATAAACCTTTAAAATCACTGTTTTATTAAACAAGTGTTTAAAAGCATTCACGTTCCTTCTCCCATCCAGACTATACTGTCGGCTTCGGACTTACACCGAATCCACCGTTTTTGCTTAATAACAAAACCGGGTCACGGACTAAGAGACAATTTAACAGCCTCATCACCGCCGGTCGGGACTTTCACCCAAACCCCGAAGGACACTATTTACTTATGTACATTATAAGTAAACATTAGGCTGAATTCAAACGTGATTGCTTTTATTGGCCAATTATTAATTTTTCTTTTGGATAATGAATGTGTTCAGTCGCTACTTTTCCTCGAATAATAAAAAGAAAAGAAAGAACGCCGATTCGTCCGATAAACATCAAAATCATCAAGATCACTTTACCGGTTGAACTTAATGTACCTGTGATTCCAGTTGAAAGTCCTGTAGTTCCAAATGCGGAACAGACTTCAAAAAAGATTTTCTCGATCGGCATTGGGTCTGTAATTGAAATAATTATGGTTGATGTTGTACACAGCACCATGGCAACGATTATTACGATAAATGATTTTTGTATATCTTCCGGGTAGATTTCCCGATTAAAGATTTTGATCGTATTTCGTCCTTTTGCATAAAAGAAAATCGCCAAAGCAGCTACTGCAAATGTTGTTGTCCGAATACCGCCGCCGACACTGCTCGGAGAGGCTCCAATAAACATCATTACGCCCAAAAAGAGCAAAGTTGGAACGGTAAACTCTGAGACGTCCATTGTAGATAATCCGCCGCTTCGGGTTGTAACAGACTGAAACATCGAATAAAAGAATGTTTCATGCCACGATTTACCTTCGAAAAAAGCATTCATCTCCAACAGGTAGATTCCTAATGCTCCCGTTACTACTAATAATGCAAACGTAATAGTTGTTACTTTTGTAAAAAGAGTAAATGTATAGCGCTCCAAATACTTTCTTTCTTTTATAAAATTATTGATCTCTACCAATACAGGAAAACCGATCGCTCCAGACGTAATCAAAAACATAGTCACGATCTGAACGAGGTAATCGTGACGAAACGGCATCAGAGAGCTTCCCGTAATATCGAATCCGGCATTTGTTGTCGCCGTAACTGAGGCGAAGAAAGCGTGGTACAGTACCTCCAGTTCAGTGTCGTAATATGGCTGGAACAGGATAAAGAAAAGCACAGTCCCCACAACTTCTATCCCGATGATCAAGGTTAAAATTTGTTTCATAAGCTGAACGAGACCCGCCAAAGTCGACTGGTTTTGATCTGTCATAATAAGCTGCCGCTCTCTCATACCGATTCTTTTACCGATTAGCAGCCAAATAGCAGTTCCCAGTGTCATTACACCTATACCGCCAATCTGAACAACAATAGCAAGTAAAACAACACCAGTATGATTGAATGTTTCAGAAATATTTACTGAAGTGAGCCCTGTAACACTCACAGCACTTACTGCTGTAAATAATGTATCAATGAAAGAAAGCTTTACTCCCTCTTTATGTCCGACTGGCAAACTTAATAGAATCGTAGCCGCGATAACGGACAATAAATAAAAGATTACGATAAGCTGAACAGAAGTTAAGAAATTCTTTTTTTGTTGTGTAGTTGCAGAATTATTTTTAAACATAGTCTATTTTCACCTGTCGAGGGAATTTTTCTATAACCTTCTGAAATAGTAACAATAGCATTTCCATTTAACAAGGTGAAATCGAACATTTGTTAAAAAATTTCAATCCGTTTCATTTTCAGAAGTCATTCTATTTTCTATTATGTTCATTAAAGATGAAGGTTCATCCACTTTTATTACCACTCTAGTAACTTTCTTTTTAAATCCATAAATGAGGTCTGTCACTACAGGTTCCTTTAAAAGAATTTCGATTGATGGCTTTTCCGGAATAAAATCACTCACTAATGCTTCAAAAGTGTATTTCTTTTCTGAAGCAGATATCGTATCCAGTCCTTCATATCTTCTTATTTGCTTTATGGCTGTATAAGGAAGTGACATTCCCTTAAAGAAGCCGATATTCATAATGATAGAATCTTCCGTTGTGATTAAAGGGATTTTCTTAACTGCCTGCATCTGGCCAAAAAGGAAAAGCACTGAATAGACATTGATGAAGAGCAGTACTAGAGAAAGCGTGTGGTCGATCTTGCTAAAAAAATAGTGAAGTCCAACTGATTCAATAATGAGTGCATGAATCAGCATCAGATTAAGAGCGACAAAGCTTGTTTTTTTATGAAAAGTAAAAACCTCACCTGACTTCAAAGCTGGTTTTCTCCAGGAGAACAAAGCATAGTAAAGCATCGTAATCTCACTGACAACAGCATCGAGCATACGGCTGTCGGAAAAGTGTGAGTAAAACGCTTGTTTAATTTTAATCAGAAATGGAAGTTCAACCCGGAGCTTTCTGTAAGATGCTTTTACTTTAGGAAACTTCCTTATAACTATGATTAACAAATACAGCTCAATTGAAACGAATCCTGCTTCTAACAGGAGTAAAGCTTTTGGGATCATGGCTACATTACTAATAATGAATCTGGAATAATTAAAGTCGCCAGCCCATAGCTTGCGATGGCTGTAAGGACAGTGAGTTTCCAAGAATATCTTTTACGAATAATAAAGTAGTATACAAGAATCGGGATAACTAGAAGGAAATCAAACATGGAGCCTGCTACTACTAGATTTGGCACCGGCTGAAAGAATGGTGTCATGTACAAAATCATATTGCTCCCAATTACTAATAAACATAGAGCGAGAAACGGCACCCATTTAATTGGCTTAATAACAGCTTGGTTCATAAAATATCCCTCCTCACTTCTATTATACTAATAAATACCAATTATTCTTTTCATTCCAATCGATGTCACAAAACATACAAAAAGACCGCTACGCACCAATCGGCGAGCGGTCTTTATTAATTGGTTCAGAGGATTTATCCAGTACAGGAATCAATACAAGTAAACACATGAAAAACGCAATCAGTTCTAAACCAAGAATGTACCATGGATACGGACCAAGGAAGTCCATCAGCGAAGCTTTTCCAGGCTTGCTCATTAGAAACATATAATTCGTATTCAGCAAAATATTAATGCCGTAGACACTTACGGCATAGAAATTGAGCCATAGGAACGACTTAAAAAATCTTCCCCACGTTATTTTAAAAGACTTTACGATCGCATAATACATAGCAGTCCAAACGATGAGACCATGTGCGAAAAAATATTGGATAAAACGAAAGTGCCATGGCTGCTGATAGAGTTCTGGAGTAAGCAACCCTTGTAATGCACCTGTAAAGCCAAACAGATACACAAAAGCAAAAAGCTTCTTATTCTCTGTTAACAGCAAGAGCATGCATAACAGGATATTTAAACTGCACAGCTGAAGCGGCAGATACAACTTCACTGTCCAAATCCCATTATATAATGCCCAGCACTGGTAGCTCACTTCGGATAAAGCAAGACTCAACAAGAATATGTATTTTATTGAATGCATTTCTTTTATACGAGAGCGAAAGAGGTACATGAATATTACGATAAATACGATTATTAGCAGGCTGATAATATGTTCAGCACCGAACATAATAAACCCTGACTCCCCTTCACTAAACCATTCCTTCATACATCCACCCCCGTAACTCCCATACTTATTGATATTCACAACCATTAGATCATTTCCTTTAAAAAAATGGAAAAAATATTTGCGTAACGTAACAGTGTTATGTTACATTAGTTATAGAAGGAGGTTGAGCATGGAAAATTTAATCTCAAAGAAAGATCTTCTAGAAGCTGCAAATATTTCGTATGGTCAGTTATATCGCTGGAAACGAAAAAATCTGATTCCTGAAAACTGGTTTATACGCAAATCAACCTTTACAGGCCAAGAGACATTCTTTCCAAAAGAAGATATCCTGCAGCGAGTTGAAAAAATTAAGAATTTAAAAGATGATTTGTCGCTAGATGAACTTGCTGATATGTTCTCCCCATCCCCAACTATTACTTCCTTATCAGCAGAGGAATTAACAAAACGTAACATTGTTTCTTATACTGCTTTAGAAATGTATAACAACCACAATGGCACCACTTCTACTTTCTCGTTTGATCAATTACTAACCTTATACTTACTAGATACCCTGCTTCAAACTGGAGAAATGAACCGCTCAGAAGGAATGGAACTTCTTCACATCCTTCAGCAACATTCGAATGAAATAAAAGGCAAGGAAAGCGAACTTATTTTTATTCGAAAAATGGGTGTATCTTTCTTTATCCTCACACCTGAACCAGCTAAGCTGTTCGTAGAATCTCAAACAAAAATTATTGCCCATTACAAACTGAATCAATGCATTGAAGAGTTAAAATTAAAGATTTCGTAAACGTTGAGGAGGAATAGTTATGGAAAAGACAAAACAAAGAAACATAAGCATTTCAGGTTCAGGAACAGCTGCTGGCGGTGAATATGATCAAGTGAAAGTTAATGGGTCAGCACATATAAACAGTGATATTCAGTGCGAAGTTTTCAAATGCAACGGCAGTGCACATATAGAAGGAAATATCAAAACGGGTACTGCCAAGGTCAATGGATCTTCCCATATTGAAGGAAACATGGAAGCTGAAGAAATGACCATCAATGGAAGCACTGATATTGACGGAAATTTAACTTGCAGCAAAGTGAAAATACAAGGCTCATCTAATATAAAAGGCGACCTGAAAGGAAAAGAAATCATCGTAAGAGGATCTGCTTCAATTAAAGGCAATGTTTCTGGTGATGAGGTAGATGTTAAGGGACAAGTAAAAATTGGTGGTGACTGCGAGGCAGAATCTTTTAATGCTCGTGGCAATTTTAAAATCAATGGTCTCCTGAATGCCGGAAACATCGACATTGAGCTCCTGCGCCTTTGTGAAGCAAAAGAAATCGGCGGTGAAAATATTAACGTAAAAAGGAACATTGATTCTTCGGGTTTCAAAAAGCTCATTAAATTCTTTATCGGTCAGCAAACAGATCAGCTAACTGCAGAAGTGATCGAAGGTGATCATGTGTCCCTTGAATACACACATGCAAAAGTAGTTAGAGGTAACACGATAGAGATCGGCCCTGGATGTGTCATTGATCGCATCGAATATAAACAAAGTCTTGAGCTGGACGAAAACGCTAAGGTAGGAACACAAGAGAAAATCTAAAACCACAAATGCTGCCTAAGAACAGGTACATTAAACACCTGTTTAAGGCAGCTTTTTCTTTTTCTTTGGCTATTTTCTAAATGAATGTTGCTATAGAGAGGTTTGAAGTTCTTCATTGAACTGTTGATTGAAGGGGAAGGTGCGTGCCTACCACCTGAGAAGCTTCTCGCTAGGCATGCGACGAGGAAGCTCACATCGGTAGCTTTTACTTGAAGACCGCCTGCCCCGCGGAAAGCGAGCACCTGGAACGGAAATCAACAACCTCCAAAAACAGCAAAGTTTATGAAAAAATCCATCTTTTATTGACTACCCGCAGTAACCTTCAAACCAATAATTCCCGTAATTACAAATGCTAAAAATACAAAACGAAGCACGGTCTTCGGCTCACCGAATAGGACAATTCCTAAAATAACCGCTCCAGCTGCGCCTATCCCCGTCCAAATCGTATAAGCCGTCCCGATCGGCAGAACTTTTGTAGCTTGTGACAAAAAATAAAAACTGATGATCATTCCGATTACGGTTACAATCGACGGCCACAATCTAGTGAATCCATTCGTATATTTAAGCCCTATCGCCCAAACGATTTCAAAGATACCTGCAATGAACAAGTACACCCATGCCATTATATTGACCTCCTACAATAAATAAAGCCCAGAAAGATATATAACTATATCCTCCCAGGCTTTTATCCCTCCGTGTACACAATGTATCCATTGTGCGCCTTCTCTCGGACCAGACCAGCGAACAGTCACTGCGGAACCCTAGAAAGCTATTCTTCCTATATTATTGAAAAAACTCTATTAAGTGTCAAGGAATCAGCGCTCATCTTTCATGGTAAATAATGTATAGATTTCCCTTGCTTATCAAACATTATTAAGGATAAGGCAGGTGAAGTCATTGGATACAACTAAAATTGAAATCCCTATTTATAAAAACCTTCCAGACAATGAAGAGTATATTCGCAATCTTTATAAAAACTGTGATGATATTAAAATTCGAAATTTCCAATTCGGAAGAAACTATAAACAAGAAGCTCTTGTTGTACACTGTGACTCTCTTATTCAGGAAGAAAAATCAAACTTGCTTCACACAATCATTAAAGATATGCCAGACTTTGAAGCTGCGCTCTCACTTTCGGTTACTGTAGAGCAAATTAAGAACTTCTTTGAAAACAAAGGAATAGCTTCAAGGCCTGTCATGCTTTTGAAAAACTATAACGAATTAAACGCAAATATCGTGAATGGACATATCGTACTTCTGTTTGATAAATGGAACCAGGCGATAAGCATCGATGCTTCCTCTGTAGAAAAGAGAAGCGTAGCAGAGCCGCAAAATGAAGTTGTTGTTGTCGGTCCTCGTGAAGGGACGATTGAAAACTTGCAAAAAAACCTTGGGCTCATCCGCTCAAGGCTAAAAACTCCAGACTTAAAATTCTGTTTTAAACAAACACAAAACAAGTCGAACACAAAATTTGTTTATGGCTATTTGGATGGCACAGTTAATTTTCAAATGCTTGAGGAATTTGAACGGCGAATTAACAAGATAACGACAGAAGAAATTCTTGAAACAACCTATATTGCTGAATTAATCGAAGAGTCAACAATTACCCCTTTCCCTCAATACCGTTTTACGGAACGACCAGATGTCGCTGCTGCTTCTTTGTTGGAGGGGAAAATTGTCATCCTAATGGAAGGCACCGGAACTATTGTAATCTGTCCTGGCCTTTTTAATGAATTCTTTCAATCGGCATCTGATTATTATCAAAGATCTATTTTTTCATCTATTATCCGTCTCGTGAGATTTATAGGTTTTGTTCTGAGTTTAGCCTTGCCCAGCATTTATATCGCATTAACTACTTTTCATCAGGAGCTCATTCCGACCGTCCTGCTTATTGCCCTGCTGGACACACGGGAAGGCATCCCATTCCCTGCGCTTGTAGAGGCATTAATCATGCTCTTTTTTTTCGAACTCTTACAAGAAGCGGGAATCCGGCTGCCAAAACCTATTGGTTCTACCGTAAGTATCGTTGGCGCCTTAATTATCGGAGAAGCCTCTATTAATGCTGGTCTTACCTCACCTATCATGATCGTTGTCATCGGACTTACGGGGATTGCTTCTTTCTCAATTCCTTATTACGATTTCGGATTTGCAGCACGTTTATTACGAATACCATTGATGTTTCTTGCTGCCATGATGGGAGGGTTCGGACTTTTCTTGGGGTTTATTCTAATCTTCCTTCACCTATCAAAGCTAAAGGTATTAACAGAGCCTTACCTTGGAACTTTCACATTAAACAGCACGTCATTATTAAAAGATGGTTTCTTCCGGGTTTCTTTGAAGAAGTTGCTGAGAAACCGGAATACTGGAAAAGAATTATAAACAAACAAAAAAGGAGGAAAGAGCTGCATGAAAAAGTTAATAAAATTCATCGTTGCCTCTTCCCTCCTTTTTTTATCAGGATGCTGGGACCACTCAGAGTTAACGGAATATCTGTTTGTTCAGTCCCTAGCCATTGATCAAAATAAAGATGGAACAATTAGATTGACCACTCAATTTTATAAACCTGCCCCAAAAATCGGTTCTGCCGGGAGCGGTGGTGGTGAATCGTTTTTCAATCTGGAAACAGAGGCAAAGACAGTATTCGAAGCTATTCGAGACGTTACCATTCATACGGGAAGAAAAGCAAACTGGGGACATGTTCGATTCATCGTGATCAGTGAACGTATTGCAAAACAGCATAGTGTCGGTGAAGTACTTGATTTCTTTTACCGTGATCATGAGCCAAGGCTGTTAACAGGAGTTGGTATTACAAAAGGAACTGCTGCTGATTTTTTAAACGAAAAGCCCCATGTTGAGAACACGGTGAGTGAGCAGCTGAATGAAACAACAAAAACAGGGAGCAAGTTCAGCGCAAAAACGTACCCCGCAAACTTATTTACGCTGGGAAAACAGCTGCACAATGAAGTGGATACTGCCTACGCACCTTTCCTAAAAAAAGAAGAAGAAAAAGTGAACAGTATTTATGTGGATGGACTGACGGTTCTTCAAAATGGAAAAATAAAAACCATTTTATCAAATAAAGAATCAAAATCCCTTCTTTTCACTTTAAATGAGTTTCAATTTGGAATCATTGAAGTAGAATGCAATGGTCAAAGACCTGAAGAAACGTTTGAGGTAACTGAGGCGTATACAAAAACATCCCTCTCGATCAAAGGGGAAGAGATTCATTATACGATCGAGCCGAAAATCCAAGCGAGTATTGGAGAATTGGAATGTACAAATCTTGAAACAGCTCCTCAGCTTGAAAAGCTTAATGAAAGAATTGAGAATCAGATCAACAGTAACATTACAAAATTACTAAAGAAATCTCAAAAGAAAAATCTAGATGTTATAGGATTAGGAAACAAGATTTATAAAAGTGAGCCTCAATTTTGGGCGGAAATTCAAAAAGAAAAAGTACCGTATTTCAAAAAGACCGTTTTTCACGTAAAAGCGAATGTAAATGTTATTAACACTGGTACCGATATAAGTAAGCCATTCCATCAAAAATAGAGGAATCCCTATGACAGAAAAAATCATTATTTTATTCATAATCGCATTTCTATTCTTTGATTTCAGAGCGATTAAACAAGATGAAAAATTGAAAAGAATTTATATAGTCCTTTCCGTTCCAGCCATTTATTTGGTCTATTCATTTGTTTTCGGCAAGAACTTCCCAAATTTGGATGAGTTCTTTTATTTCATCTTTGGTCCATTAGCAGAAACCGTTATTTCATGGCTAAAAGTAAAATAACAAGGAGCAATTCTATGCACGCAGGTAAAATTAGTTATTGGCAGATGGCCGTTTTGTTTCAAGTTTATATAACAGGATCGGCCCTCATTAACATTCAAGGGCCTCTGCTTGCAGCTGCACAAAATGCCGCATGGATTTCTATTCTTTTAGCTAACTTAGCTGGCTTTATCATTTTATATCTTGTGCTCAGTCTGCATAATCAATATCCAAATGAATGCTACGTGAACCAGGTCAGATTCACGCTTGGAAACGTATGGGCATATGTATTTATCCTGCCTCTTATTTTAGTAATCTTATATATAACAGCTAACATCGTATATGGAATGGGACAGTACTTTACAACCTCAATGATGAGAGAAACACCTCTCTTTATCTTTCATTTGCTCATTTTATTAACAGCGGGACTGACAGCCAAAGCAGGAATAGAAGTAATGGCTCGCATGTTTCATCTGATGATGTACATATTGCTTTTCATCGTAGTAATTATGCTTATCTTGCCATTTAACGTTTATGAATTTAGCAACTTACTGCCTCTGGCGCCTTTAGGATTTAAACCCATCCTAAACGGGATGTACATAGGTTTCGGGTTCCCTTACATGGATATCCTGTTCTTTGCGATGATTTTGTATCTCGTGAAGCCGAAACAGGGACAGACCATTAATAAGTGGCTATATCTAGGTTTATTCATAAACGGGATTATTTTATCGCTAACCATCATTTGTTCGATACTTGCTCTAGGTTCGTTGGTGTTTTTGAAAAAATTTCCATTACATGTTCTTGCTCAATTAATTAGTATAGGTGAGATTATCGAAAGGATTGAAGCAATATTTGGCATAGCTTTAATCCTAGGTTCCTATATGAAGATTGCACTGCTTCTATTTATTCTGGATCAAGCATTATCTACCCTTCTTAAAGTAAAACCTTTGAACTTTATTTTTATCATAGCGTGCATTGTCTTATTTCTCTCTCTTACGATGTATAAAAATGAAATTGAACTTGGAGAGTCAGGATCTGTTATGCAGTCTGCCGTAACCTTTTTCTTTGGCTTCCTCCCTCTGTTAATAGTAGCGATTATTGCCAAAGTGAAGAATAGAAACAGGAAACAAACGGCTTGATCAGAACGTAAACGACTTTAACTCACAGGATTTTTCCTTTTCGATTTCATCACTAAATACGCTAATAAAAGTTCTTAACGGCGAGGGAATCTCCTTTTCTCTTTTCAACTGTACCAAGGCACTCTCCCTATATAGTTTAGGAAATCCCTTTACAGACAATGAAACAAGAGTGCCTTGCTTAATATCTTGAGAGACCATTGTTTCTGTCAAAAGAGCGACTCCCATCCCGCTCTTAAGCAGATCATAAGCTGTTTGCGGCGGCACTTCAAAATCACTATCGCTTCCTATCATATCTCTTTGAACTCTTTTTGTTTCAACACTCCAGTCTACTAATAAAAAAGGATCTGCCGTTTTTCTTAAATCACTTATCTCAATTTCACCTCTATTTGCTAAAGGATGGTCAGGGTGAGTTACTAAGACTAATGGTTCTCTAATGTGCAGTAAACTCTTCAACTCAGTATTAAAGAAAGGATATGTCATGATACACAGTTTTACATAGCCTTCGTACAGCATTTCTAACAGCTCCTGATTATGACCTGTATGTACGACAATTCCTATGTGAGGATGCGTTTTATGCAATGTAGCCAGTGCAGAGGAAAAATAATGAGCAGCAAGTGTCGGCAATGTTCCAATTGCTATTTTCCCTCCTCTTCCTTCTTTAGCAAGCTTGGCTTGCTCGATCCCTTTGTTTATTGTTTCAATGGCTTGCTGCGCAAAAGGGAGAAATGTTCTTCCTAATTCCGACAACTCCAGCTTGTTTCCTCCCCTTTTGAAAAGTTCACCTCCCACTTCCTCCTCTAAGTTCTTAATACGTATACTGATTGTCGGCTGAGAAATATCCATCATTCTAGCAGCTTTACTGAAACTGCCGTGGCGAACAACATGTTCAAAAGCTAATAATTGATTTGTATCCATACCATCACCTCTATTAATATTTTTAATAAATCATATAGTCTATATTATATTGTTTTATAGTCATTGTTATCTTACACTTTTTCTGAATATACGAAAAGAAAGGGTGTTTAATTTGGGTTTTCATAGAGTCTTTAAGAATTCTAACTTAGTTATTTTATGGGTAAGCCAATTATTTTCAGCTATCGGTGATCATTTGTATGTGGTTGCAATAACGTGGATCGCAATAAAAGAATTAGGTGCATCAGCTGCATATGTAATTGGAGCGGGTACTTTCTCCGCTTTGTTTTTTGGTATTTTAGGCGGAATTTACGCAGACCGGTGGAACCGTCACAGAACAATGATTATAACGGATATCCTGCGTGCATTATTTGTTGGTCTGCTCCCTTTCATTGAGTGGTACTCAACACTTACCGTTTGGCATCTCGTAATAATCAGTGTAATTGTATCCGGATTAGGCACCTTCTTTAATCCTTCACTTCAGGCTAGCCTCCCATCTTTGTGCAGGGATTCAGAACTTCTTCAGCAAACAAATGCGTTGATGGATACGACGCATAGACTGGCTAGAATTTTCGGTCCTGGTTTAACGGGAGCCTTTCTTGGATTTCTGCCATTGCCTCATTTTTTCACTTTAGACGCTGTTACCTTTATCCTTTCAGCCATCGCTCTCGTTATCATTAGCAAAGCCTTTGTACAAAAAAGTGAAACCAAGAAAATGAATTATGAACAAAAATCTCCTTTGATTGATTTTAAGATAGCTATCTCTTTATTAAAAAATCATAAAGTTCTCCTGTGGGCATCAATAAGTCTTGGAATGGTGAATTTATGCTGGGGTGCTGTCTATATGGTAGGTGTTCCTCTTTTTACTGAGCAAATCTTAAAAGAAAGTGCAGGGGCATTTGGTCTCATTGGCGGAGCATATGGTATCGGAAATTTATTAAGCCTCTTTGCAGCCGGTACATTGAAAAGAAGCATTTTATTTATGTATGCCGGCCACCTCATTTTAGGCGCAGGGTTTATTGTGATTGCCTCAACAGATTCTCTTTCGGTTGCTTTAATTGGAGCGGTAATTGCAGCGTTTGGAAGTCCTATGGGAGACATTATGCTGTTAACAATGATTCAAACTGATTTCCCTGAAACCCATATCGGAAAAATCTACAGCTTTCGTGCCCTAATTGGCGGGCTAGGTCTCGCTATGGGTACTTTTATTGCAAGCTTCACCTATAAATTAGCGTCTATCCCTTCTAATATGATAATTTTTTCAATGGTGATTATTGCAGTCGGGGCTATCGGAATCTTGCGAGTATCCTGGATCAGAAATCAGCCACTTCCAATAGCAGCAAAGTTTACGAAATAAGCAAAATCAAAATGGCAGTCCCTATTAGGACTGCCTTTTGTATTACTTATCTCTTTTTTCGAGCTGGCCGCTCCATGCTGTTAAAAGAACAGCACCAAACACCATTACTCCGCCAATCCATGGAGTATGAATGATTCCTATTGAATCCACAATGACTCCTCCAACAAAAGCTCCTATTGCAATACCTAGGTTAAATGCAGCGATATTAATTGCAGATGCTACATTAACAGCTGAAGGAACATATCTTTCGGCTAGTTTTACCACATACACCTGAAGACCAGGAACGTTCATGAAAGCTAACAATCCTAAGAAGAAGATCGTAATTGTTCCAGCTATCTTGTATGGCGCAGTATACGATAAGATAACAAGGACAATCGCCTGGACAACAAACATCCAGAACAAAGCTTTTACAGGATTTTTATCTGCAGCTTTACCCCCAATGGTATTACCGATTGCAACTGCTATTCCGTAACCCAATAAAATAAAACTGACTGCTTTTGGAGCATACCCGGTCACATCTTCTAAAATCGGTGCTAAATAAGTGAAGGCGACAAAAGTTCCGCCGTAACCCAGTGCTGTTATAGAAAAAGCAAGCAGCAATCGGCCATTTTTAATGACTTTCACTTGGTCCTTCAAACTTGAAGGAGGTGCTTCTTTTAAATTCTTTGGCACTAGAATAGCACTTGCGATAATAGCTGCTACACCTAGAAGCGCTACTGCCCAAAACGTTGCTCTCCATCCGAAGGTTTGTCCAATAAATGTACCTAAAGGAACTCCTGTAACTGTTGCAACGGTTAATCCCGTAAACATAAAGGCTATTGCACTCGCACGCTTATGCTCGGGAACTAAATCAGCGGCAATCGTTGCCCCAATTGAAAAGAAAACACCATGAGAGAAAGCTGTAATAAAACGCGCTACCAGCAGCAAACTAAAACTAGTAGAAAGAGCTGCAATGCTGTTCCCTGCTATAAAAACAATCATGAGCAGCATAAGCAATGTTTTTCTATTCATTTTATTCGTTAAAGCTGTAAGAATAGGAGCTCCGAACGCAACACCCATTGCATAACCAGATATTAATAATCCCGCTAATGTGATGGATATATTTAGATCATTGGCTAATGATGATAATAAACCTACTGGCACGAATTCTGTTGTTCCGATTCCAAATGCTGAAATCGCTAATGCTAATAATGCTGGAAAACCGCCTTTTGTTTTCGCGGAATCCACTTTTACTGCGGCTATATTCATTTATAATTCCCTCCACTTTATTTTGTTTAAGCCATGCTAACTGGTCAACTGAATGACTTGATGCTATTATGTTTCATATACGAACTTTAAGTAAGTACGCACTTTTAAGTAATGTAGGCACTAAAAAGTAATAATTGAATACTGGAGGCTTTTATCTCATGAAAAAATATAATATTCCTGTCGAAGCTGCACTCGAAGTGATCGGCGGCAAGTGGAAGGTGGTAATCTTATGCCACCTTATAAAAGAAAAGCGAAGAACTGGAGAACTAAAAAGATTGATGCCGGGTATTACACAAAAAATGCTGACGCAGCAGCTGCGGGAACTGGAAGAAGACGGCGTGATTCTGCGCGAAGTCTTTAATCAAGTTCCCCCGCGTGTTGAATATTCTTTAACAGAGTACGGATGGTCATTAAAAGGCATTCTGGATGCTCTTTGCGCTTGGGGGGAACAGCATATTGAGAAAACGTATCCTGACAAAGAAAGTGTATTGGTCAAACCTGTAGAGATTAAGCAAATATAATATGACGAACGGCAGCCTGAGAGGCTGCCGTTTAGTTTTATTTACAAATTAATATTTTACAAAAGCATGAAATACATTATTAAAACAAAATAAAGAGAAAGAGTTACAGGGGGAGAACCTATGAACTTCAGCCGATTAACAGACGAAGAGATGCTGAACACGATTAAAGTTGGGTTAAACAAAACATCTTCTCCCCAAAAAATCATCATAGTAGGAGCTGGCATGGCTGGACTGACTGCCGCTTCCCTTCTAAAAGCTGCCGGTCATGATGTTCAAATCCTTGAATCTTCACATCGTGTCGGAGGCCGGGTCTATACGATACGAGCTCCCTTTACACACGGTCATTATTTTGAAGCTGGAGCGATGCGTATCCCTGAAAACCATAAACTTGTTATGGAATACATTAAAAAGTTTAATTTACCTACAAATGAATTTATCAACAGCAACCCTCACGACATCATCTATGTGAATGGTGTTCGTACTAATCAAAGCATGTACGAACAAAATCCAGAAATCCTTCGTTTCCCTTTAGCCGAAACTGAAAAAGGGAAAACTGCTGAGCAGCTTATGAGATATGCTGTGCAGCCTTTAATTGATTTTCTAGAAAAAGATCCTGATAAACATTGGCCGATCGTCATTCAAAACTTTCAGCATTACTCATTAGACAACTTTTTAAGACACAACCCTTTCCGAAGGTCCTTATCTTCTGGTGCAATCGATAAGATTAAAGTTCTACTATCCCTCGAAGGACTTCCTGAACTGTCTTTTCTCGAAGTCCTCCGCGATATCCTGATTATTTTTATAAAACCAGATTTAAAATATATAGAAATAACAGGCGGAAACGATTTGCTTCCGCGCGCTTTTCTTAAGGAACTGCGACACCATATTTATTTTGGACAAAAGCTAGTTCGGATTGTAAACGACCAGAATAAGGTCATCTTATACACCGAAAGCCCTCAAACCTTGCACCGCTACAGATTTGAAGCAGATCGCGTCATCATCACGATTCCGTTTTCTGTACTTAACTTCGTGCACATTGAACCATTCAACTCTCTTTCTTATCACAAACGAAAAGCGATCAGAGAACTTCATTATGTTCCTTCAACTAAGATAGGAATTGAATTCAAACATCGCTTTTGGGAAAAAAACGGTCTAACAGGAGGCAAATCCGTTACAGACTTTTCTTCTCGCTTCACTTATTACCCAAACAAGAACAAAAAAGGCATATCATCAGGGATCGTTTTAGGAAGTTATACATGGGAGGATGATACAGTACCTTGGCGAAGCGCAACAAATGAGATGCGAATCAAAGAGACTCTTCACTTTTTGTCCCTATTTCATGGTGAGCAAGTCTATCATCACTTTGTTACAGGTCATGCCCACAGCTGGTCATTTGATCCAAATGCTGCAGGATGTTTTGCTTTGTTTAAACCCTATCAGGAAAGTGAATTGTATGAAGCCATCAAATCTCCAGAAGGCAGACTTCATTTTGCAGGAGAACATACAAGCTTAAAACACGGGTGGATTGAAGGGGCTGTTGAGTCGGGCATAAGGGTCGCTAAAGAAATTAACGGTTAATTAAAATGGAAAACAGCACGCAATGACGTGCTGTTTTTAAACGTTTGTTTAATTAGAGGTTCAAATATCGTTCTTGAATAATCTTTCGGTGATGCAATTCATGACCAGCGATAATCGTGATCAATGCTTGAGCTGTTACTTCACTATTATTTGCAGTTCCTCTGCGTGAAAGTGATTCGCCACTTAAGCTCTTAATGAGATGAATGGTAGACTGGCGGACACACGCAAAGTGATCCAGGAGATCTTTTAGCGATTGTTTATCAAAATTAGCCTCCGCTACATATTCATTCTCATCATAGCCTGGAAGAGATGCTCTTTCTCCTCTTGCTATAGAAAGAAGCCTATAGCTCATTATTCTCTCTGTGTCAGTAATATGTCCGATGACTTCTTTTATACTCCACTTTCCCGCCGCATATCTGTATTCACTTTGCGGTTCAGTTAGTGTGCTGAGCAAGGCGAATGTTTCTTTCATTTGTTCCCTTAAGATCTGGATAATATCACCCTGCGGAACTAATTTTACATAAGAAGCATAATAATCTGCATATTCGTAGGTTGATGGCATTTTGTCCATGGTTACACCTCATTTTTTAGTTATTTTTACAGCTTTAAATTATTTATAAGCTGTTTTTTTATTTCTAAGCCTAATTTGTCTTTCCAAGCTGTATTTACTAACTTATAGGCTTTTCGACAAACTGATATTTTTTATTTCGGCTCTTTTCTCCTTTTCTCCTCTTAAATATTCAAAAATGTATTTTTCTCCTATTAATATGAAAATAAAAAAAACCTAATATATGCGCTTACATTTCATTACCTAATTATTACTTAACGTGGTATAATCGAACGCGTTGACATCGGCCAGACTTTCATGAGAGTTGAAAGTCAAAAAACAGTTTTCATATAAAAGAGAGAGGTGTATTTTTTGGATTTACAGACAATTAAACAGGAGTGGTTCGGGAACATACGTGGAGATGTTCTTGCTGGTATCGTTGTGGCATTAGCCTTGATTCCAGAAGGGATTGCTTTCTCAATCATTGCAGGTGTAGACCCGATGGTGGGCTTATATGCCTCATTTTGTATTGCAGTTGTAATTGCATTCGTTGGCGGAAGACCAGGTATGATATCCGCTGCTACAGGTGCAATGGCATTATTGATGGTAGCGTTAGTAGCAGATCATGGATTAAAATATCTATTGGCGGCTACGATTTTAACAGGGGTTATTCAAATTATTATAGGACTTCTTAAGCTCGGAAAGTATATGAAGTTTGTACCGCGCTCAGTTATGATCGGCTTTGTTAACGCATTAGCTATTTTAATTTTCATGGCGCAGCTCCCTCATTTCATTGGAGAATCATGGATTATGTATGCAATGGTCGCTGGTGCTTTGGCTATCATTTATTTATTTCCTAGAATTACGAAAGCAGTTCCTTCACCGTTAATTGCGATCATCGTTATTACAATTATCGCAGTGATGTCAGGATCTTCAGTACGAACAGTTGGAGATATGGGTGAATTAACACAAGCTCTTCCAATGTTCTTAATTCCAGATATCCCATTAACATTTGAAACACTGCAAATTATTTTTCCTTACTCATTTGCATTAGCTCTTGTTGGATTATTGGAATCATTACTAACTGCTCAAATCGTTGATGATATGACTGATACGGAAAGTGATAAAAATAAAGAAGCAAAAGGACAAGGTATTGCCAACATTGTGGCAGGATTCTTTGGAGGCATGGCTGGCTGTGCGATGATCGGGCAATCCGTTATTAATGTAAAATCTGGTGGACGAGGACGTCTATCTACTTTTGTAGCCGGCGCTTTCTTAATGGTTCTGATTATTTTATTAAATGATGTTTTAGTTCAGATTCCTATGGCTGCATTAGTGGGTGTTATGATCATGGTTTCGATCGGCACATTTGATTGGTCTTCACTAACTAAACTGCACGTTATGCCTAAAACAGATGCAGCAGTGATGATTGTTACTGTGGTAACAGTAGTATTAACACATGATTTATCAAAAGGTGTGCTGGCAGGTGTAATTCTTAGTGCATTATTCTTTGCCGCTAAAATCTCAAAAGTTGAAATTCAATCGCATATGGATGATGCTTTAAACAAAAAAACATATTTTGTTAAAGGACAACTATTCTTTGCATCCGTGACAGATTTCGTTTCCCATTTTGACTTTTCTGAGGATGTAAAGTCTGTAGTCATTGACCTAACACAGTCTCACCTTTGGGATGATTCAGCAGTCGGTGCTATTGATAAGGTAGTTATGAAATATCGCCAGAATAATGTAAATGTAGAGATTACAGGGTTAAACGAAGAAAGCTCAGTTTTAGTAAAAAAACTGGCTGTCCACGATAAAGCAAATGCTAACATTTCAGTTCATTAAATAATTGTACGGAAAAAGGATACACTTTAACGTGTACTCCTTTTTTTATGGATAAAAACAAAGGATTGTCAGATAAAGCAAAAGTGGTGAGTAACTCTAACGACAAAAACCATCTCTAACAAAACAAGATAAATTTTTAGAATATTTTGATTTTAATATTAAATTTCTTTATAATGGAAGTATGAAAGCGATTTCAATAGGGAAGGAAGCGAAGTATCATGTTTATCCATGAAACCGGTCTCCGAAAAAAAGCCTTTGATGAGCTATTCAGTCCTCATGTTGATACAACTGAGGAAAACAATCTTGTTCATAATTACAGCTTAACCCTTATCGGCATCGTAGTGATTGTAATAAGCAAACTTCTTTAAAAAGAGCTAACCGATTAATTTGGTTAGCTCTTTGTTTTATTGAATCGGCATAAATGAAACGTTCCATATCCCGTCCTCATCTTTTACCATTTTAAAACCAGATTTAGCATCAGCATTCTGACTTGCTTCATACTCAATATATCCATTATGATCCCCGTCTGGAATAAAGTTTCCTGAATCTATATTATTATAAGTTGTTAATGTATTAATGATTGTGCCCCGGTCAGACTCAGGTATTCTTTCATCATCTTCCTTTGTCCATTGGACATATCCTTCCCGATCAGTGTAAAGGGCATAAACTGCATTGTATCTTTTATCTAATTGAGCTTGAACATATAGCTTAGAAATGCTAACCGGATTTAAGCCTTTAAGATGTTGCTCATCGAGGTCTTGCAAGAATTTCTGATAAATAACTTCTTCTGCTGGTGTTAATGTAAATCTGATCACATCCAAGTGAGTATCAGGGTATATTTTCTCAGTTTTACGACCATTTATTCCATTCGATATCATAATTACAGAATCACCTTCTGCAAAATTTGTTGTCGTCCAAAGCACTTCGTATTGATTTGAAAGACCGACATAGAACTGAATTCCAATCTCCCTATTATGAATACTCTCAACAGCAATTTCTGGTGAGATTTTGAGCTGATCAGCTGAATCACTGACTAAGAAATTATAGCCTATTTGTTTAACAGAGCCGCTTTCGCTATCAGAGTTATCAATTTCCACATAATCATTTCCTAAAAGATTAATAACTTCTTCTTCAGCCATGCCCATCACAATATTGCTTTGAAGCAAGTTTACTTTATCCGATATTTCTTTATCACTGTATTTTGGGAGGGTTTTTACGGGATTTTCTTTTTCCACAGGATCTTTTTTAATAACCGTTTTATCTTTATGTAGATCAGCAGGCTGACTTTTTTCGCCTGCATCAGTGAAGTTTAAGACTAGAAAAACGATTAAAGCACAAAGAGATACCAATGTAACCGAACTAATGACTTTTGGAAAAACCATCTGTCTCTTGTTTTCTGCACTTGAATATCTCATTTGATTTATAATCCTTCTCTTTTCTTGTTCTGTGAAGACCTTATCTTCATTCAAATAATTCTCAAAGTCGCCTTTCATTTCTTTGAGCATTTTATCCATTGTAACCCCCTCCTTCCTTTTCCATTTTGGTTTCCAGATTTTTTTTCGCTCTTCTCAAACGGGATTTAACAGTATTTAGATTGCTGTCTAAAGCTGCAGCAATTTCTTCTAAAGAAAACTCTTTAAAGTAATATAAGATAATGACTTCTCTATACTTAATCGGCAGCTCAAGAATCAATTTGCTTATCTGTTCTTTTTGCTCGAATTCTAGATATTCTTCTTCTGGTGACAAACTATTTGATTTTTGATAAAACGTGTTGGTTAATAACGCTTTCGTGTAATGCCAGCTTCGCACATAATCTTTGCATTTATTTATCGCGATTCGGTAAATCCACGTTTTAATTGTTGATTGTTCCCGAAAATCACTTATGTGATTATAAGCGCTTATGAAAATCTCTTGTGTTATATCTTCAGCCTGCTGCCAGTTCTTTGTGTACGTGAACGCTAATCTTTTGATTTCTTCACCGTATTCATCCATAAGGTAATTTAATTGATCAATCTCACTTTGTGGATACTCTTTTACGGCCGTATTGCTCTTTACCACATATGTCGCCCTCCCAAGTATTAATCGTTTGTTAGACGGAGACCCATTATAAAAAGTTGCATAACATATGAATTTATTTCCATTTTTTATTTTAGCGTAATTTTGTTGCCGTATGGGACTCATTTCATCGAACATCCTCCCGATCACATAAAAACAGAAAAGAATCACATAAAAAACGCACTTCATCATATAAAAAATGAGCAGATTACATAAAAATGACTCACCATCACACACCTTTCCAATAAAACCCAAATTAATCATAAAAAAAGCTGACTTTCCCTAAAAAAAGTCAGCTTCAATATAATCTTTCTCTATTTTAAAATGTTCCAAATATCTTCCGAGGCTCCGCCTACATACCAGGCAGCCGTTCCCCTCAAGTGATACTTCTCCACAAGGTCATAGCGAAGTTTCATGGAATCTCTATCCTCCACCCAGATCTTGTGTTTTTCGCCATTTTCCATAAATTCCACATAGTTTTGTGATGTCTTCCAATCCCACTTTTTCACAAGTCCTTTTTCCTGAATCAGCTTATCTGTTTCAAGTATTGTTCTGTCGATGCTCCTTACTTGCCCGTTAGCGTTTGTGATCCATTCACGTGTATAGAACGGTACTCCCAACACAATTTTATGAGAAGGAACTTCCTTCATTAAAAGCTTAATTCCTTCACGCGTCCAAGCAATAGACGCAACAGAACCCGCTTTTGGACTGCTTGCCCAATGTTCGTCATATCCCATCATAACAATATAATCAGCCGCTTTTCCGAGGCCTGCTCTATCCAAACTGCCAGACCAGAACGGATCTGCATTCTCCCTGCTCACATCAACGGAAACAACAATATTGTATGGTTCAAGTGCCGTTTTAAATTCGTGAATAAATAACACATAATCTTGTTTATTCTTAGGATCAATGTTTTCAAAATCCACATTAATTCCTTGACTCTTTGTACGGAGCAGAGAATTTTTTATCACTTCAATCACTTTATGGCGTTTATCAGGATCTGAAAGCATGAAGTCTGTCAGCTCCGGATCGAACTTATTACCAAAGAGAGGCCACACTTGTTTTCCTGCTTCGGCAGCGGCTTTGGCATACCCTTCATTTGCATTTATGCTGACTAATTCTGTATTGCTTATTGTATACCACCTTGGTGAGACTACATTTAACCCATCTATCTTCAGCTGCTTCTTATAAGAAGCGCTTGTTCCGTTATATTTCCAGCCTAGGTTAAAACGATTTACTTCCTTAATATCAACATTTGATTTAGGAATCCACCCTGTTTTTCTCCCTAAAAGCTGTACCTTGTAAAAACCTGATGGAATCTTCAGCTCATTTCCAGTTTCAAGAATAATCGCCTTTAAACCATTATGTTTTATTAAGGTATCTGAGGAAACATGATAGTGTCTTGCAATCTTCCATAATGAATCATTTATGTCTATGCGATGACTCTGCATCTCTTGTGGAATCATAAGCCGCTGCCCGATATATAGTCGTGTACCTAATAAATGGTTTACACCTTGCAGCTCACTGACGGTAATTCCATATTGTTTTGCGATGAGAGAATACGTATCTCCATCCTTAACAGTATGTACCTGAGCTGAAGGAGAAGCGTCCTTTTTTTCAAGGATCGGATATTCCTCACCCTTTACGAGATTCTTTACTATATTTGAATTTAATTTAGACTTTTCATATATAGATGCTTTATCCGCTGAAACAGTACCAACTGTCATTGTATCTGCTGCATATGAAGTTTTTGCACCGTTAATAGATAGAATAAAACCAATCGTTAAAACAAAAACAAATTTATTCACAGTTCCCTCCAGATGAATCTATTTAACTACTAATTTAGATTACCGTCTGATTGAGTGGAACTGAACAGGTACTTAGTGGAAAAGAGGTATGTTTCTCCGCTCCTGTCTATTAGAATTCATTGCGTACTAAACGTATTTGGTCAGATAACTAACAAATTCTAGTTAGACGAAATGACCATTTTTATTTTTATAGTCTAGTATACAGTCGCCAGTGATTGTTTTTCATATAATGTAGGACAAGTATTTACTTGATGATATTAAAAAGAAGAAGGGACGAAGAACGTCAATGAATCTTCACATCATGATTTCCGTTTTCGTCTTCCTTATGACTATGTTAGTTATATTTTGGAGACCAAAAGGCATCAACGAGGCTTGGCCAGCAGCAATCGGAGCCTGTATCATACTTATTACAGGCATAGTGACTCAAGCTGATGTACTTGAAATCCTTCATAAGATTGGCGGAGCATCGATTACCATTATCTCAACCATTGTCATGGCAGTTATTCTTGAAAGCTTTGGTTTTTTTCATTGGTCAGCTTCCCGTCTTGCTATTCTATCTAAAGGATCAGGATACCGTCTATATTGGTACATCCAACTTTTATGTTTTCTAATGACCCTTTTATTTAATAATGACGGAAGTATTTTAATAACCACTCCGATATTAATTCTGCTTCTCAAAAATTTCAGGTTAAAACCTCACCAGCAAATACCCTATCTGTTAACTGGTGCTCTTACTGCAACAGCATCGAGCACTCCAATTGGGGTAAGTAACATTGTAAATCTAATCTCTTTAAAAATAGTAGACATGACCCTTTATATGTATACAGCGATGATGATTGTGCCGGCTACGCTAGGCTTACTATTCATGTCTTATCTGATGTATTTTCTCGTGAAAAAGAGGCTGCCTAAAAAACTTCCTAATTTGACGTATGATATTGAACAATCCTTTTTCACAAAGAAATTCCACCCTCTTAAAGGTACGGTATCTGTTGAAACAAAACGTCAGCGAACAAAGTTCATGCTAAAGATTTTACTGTTTGTTTTACTAATCAGGTGCTCAATCTTTATTGCTTCATACTTTTCTATCCCAATTGAGTTTATTGCAGTCCTAGGTTCATTAGTCCTGTTAATATGGAGATGGTACTATCTCAGAACAAACCCAATCGATATTATAAAGAAAACCCCATGGTACATTTTTATCTTCGCTTTTTCTATGTATGTAATCATCTACGGACTTCATAATACGGGACTAACCGATCTACTCCTGAGAATTTGCACACCGATCGTTGAACAAGGTCTGTTCCAAGCAACCTTATTAATGGGAGGACTGGTTACGATCCTTTCAAACCTCTTTAATAACCACCCTGCATTGCTTATTGGCACCATAACACTTACAGAAATGAATCTGGATCCCATTACTTTAAAAACAATGTATCTGGCTAGTATAGCAGGCAGTGACATCGGTGCATTAATACTCCCGATTGGAACTTTGGCTTCGTTGATATGGATGCATCTTTTAAAACAAAATAAAATTAAAATGAAGTGGAAAGACTATTTGCGGATTTCGTTAATAGCAGTACCTCTTACATTAGCAGTAACACTGATATTGCTATATACATGGGTACATTTTATTTTTATCTTAAGTTAATGTCTGGTAAAACTTATGAATATTTATAGGAGAAGATTAAATTGAATCATTTTAGTCACATGTTAAACAAACAAATAAAACTAAAAATAACCGGACATAGTTTTAAAGGAATACTGACCGATTTTGGAAATGATATTTTAGTACTTTTTGATGGACAAACATTTTTCTATATTCCTCTCTTACATGTCCAAAAGGCAGTCCTTGCTGAAGAGGATAATCAGGAAATTAAACAGCCTGCAGTACTGCCGTTTTCAGAAGATGATGCACCCATTTCATACCGCAGCATCTTAACAAATGCTAAAGGTTTGTACATTCAGATACACGTTTTAGGAAAAAAAACGCTTCACGGAACAATAATTAATATACTAAGTGATTATTTAGTACTTTATTCTCCCGTATATAAACTTATTTATATTCCTCTGGCTCATCTGAAATGGCTGACGCTTTTTGAACAAAATACATCCCCTTACTCTGTTCATTCTGACCTGCCTGATGTACCTTCCCTTAGCCGTTCATTTGAGGAGCAAATAAAGAAATTTGAAGGGAAAATTGCAGTTTTCGATATGGGTGAGGATCAAGATAAAATAGGATTACTCAAAAATCGGAAAGGCAACCTGATTGAATTAATTAACGCTAATGGAGAAACCGTTTATTTTAAGCTGAATCATGTAAAATCGGTGTATATTCCTTAAAAACTATGTTTTTCGATAATAGCTTGAATCACCTTTACACGGAGATTCAATGCTTTTTTTTTCCAATAAGAGCAAAACACTTCTATCAAATGAATTATGTAGTATAAAATAGACCTATACTCGAATTGTTTTATTACGCAAACCTAAAGGGGAAAATAACATGATACAAAGCACTTTCAACGAAAAAGTCCTTTCTATTTTAGAAGATAAAATACAAGTGATTAAAAAGGATGAGGGAGCCATCTATTTAGTCGGACCAATACGCCTTCCTGTTAATTTGTATGGTGAAACGGTTGTGTTCAAATGGTACTGCTGGCTGGAGGGCTGTGAGCAAACCGAAAACTTTGAAGAAATTATTAATAAATTGTCTTCATCAAATCTGGCCGAATATCAGCAATCAAGTGTATTAGTTTACGGTGACTTCGAATACAGCGAAGATGCGCTCATTCGTATGCACTCCATCTGTCATACAGGAGATATTTTCGGCAGCAAGCGCTGTGACTGCGGCTATCAGCTTAAACAGTCAATGAAAATGATCACAGAGCACGGTACAGGCGCTTTATTTTATCTGGCAAACCATGAAGGACGCGGAATTGGACTATTCAGTAAAGCTATGGCTTATGTCCTGCAAGAAAATGGACAAGATACTGTAGAAGCTAATGAAAGCTTAGGTTTTGTTGATGATTCCAGAAACTATGATGATGCGATTGAAGTCTTAAAAGCTTTACGTACAAAACCTGTTACCTTGATTACAAATAATCCTAAAAAACTTGAAGCACTTATGAGAGCCGGATTACCTGTTTCCGGCCGAACTCCTATCTGGGGGGATATCTCTGAATTCAATGAAAAATACCTCCAGACAAAAATCAACCGATCCGGCCACTTAGAAGACGAAGGGACTTTTCCAAATGAGCAGTCATGAATTCTATATGCAGCTCGCTCTTGAGAATGCACTGGCTATGAAAGGTCAAACAGATTCGAACCCTTTAGTAGGTTCAGTGATTGTGAATGATAATCGTATTGTTGGAATAGGAGCACACCTTAAAGCCGGTGAACCTCATGCGGAAATACATGCTTTACGTATGGCCGGTGATAACGCGTTGGGCGGTACCATCTATGTTACACTAGAACCCTGTTCTCATCACGGAAGAACTGGACCATGTGCTGTGGCGATCGCAGAAGCCGGCATAAAAAAAGTAGTCATTGCTGCATTAGACCCTAATCCTCTCGTTTCAGGACGGGGAGTAAAAATTCTAGAAGATGCCGGTATTGAGGTTGAAGTCGGTATACTTGAAGAAAAATCACGTAAAATGAATGAGGTATTCAATAAATTCATCGTAAAGAAACTGCCTTTTGTTACACTTAAGTCCGGAGTAACCCTTGATGGCAAAATAGCAAGCTATTCAAATAACAGCAAATGGATTACATCTTCAGAATCCAGATTAGATGTTCATAAGCTTCGAAATGAGAATCAAGCCATTCTTGTCGGGGTCAACACTGTCATTCATGATGACCCTGAATTAACCGCTAGAATTCCAAACGGACGGAATCCTATTCGGGTGATTATGGATTCAACACTTAAGATCCCATTAGATTCAAAAGTACTTAACGATCATCAAGCTGAAACATGGGTTTTCACTACTGAAAACCATGTTAAAGAAAAGAAAGATCAAATAGAAGAACTTGGAGCTAAAGTATTTATTACAGATAGCCCTCAAGTAGATCCATATCGTGTTCTTGAAATTTTAGGAGAAAACCTGGTCTCTTCCCTCCTTATTGAAGGCGGCGGAACGATAAATGCGGCTTTCCTTGAGAACAAGCTTGTCGATAAAGCTATATTTTATATGGCACCGAAATTGATCGGCGGCAATGAATCCCCTTCATTCTTTGGAGGCAAAGGAATAGAAAAAATGGCAGATGCTATTGAATTGACTGATTTACACGTAACTCCAATCGGTCCTGATTTTAAATTTACCGGTTACCCAAAATACATTTAAGAGGTTTTCCAAATGCGATTAGGTTTCGATATTGACGATACTTTAATAAGTTTACGAGAGCATGCTTTTCATATCTATAATAAAAAGCTAAAACAAGATCTTCCTATTAATGTTTTTCATACGATCAAAACATTAGAGATCCATGAGCCGTTCGGGCTTTCAAAAAAGGAAGGCAATCAATTATGGATCGATTCCATGGAAGAAATCTACTTCAGTGACTGTCCTGCATATCCTGACGCTGTTGAAGTGTTGCAAGAGCTTCATAAACAAGGCCATGAAATTTACTATATTACAGCAAGACCTGCCAAACATTGTGAACAAACAAAAAAGTGGGTAGAAAAAGCCGGTTTTCCTGTGCAGGAAGGCAGGTTCTTTTGTGGTATGAAGGATGAAGAAAAAATACATACCATCAAAGAACTTCATTTAGATTATTATTTTGACGACAAACCAAATGTATTAGAGACTCTTACAAATGAATCTGTACAGCTGTATGTCAGGGACCAATCCTATAATCAGCATATGGAATTTCCTCGATTAACGAATTGGTCGGAATTAAAAGATATTGTTAAAAAACATAATACGAGCAAATAGTGCGCTTCTCTGCGCACTATTTTTTTGCTCAAATATCTTGAATTAGTAGGCACACGCACTTTCTTTAAGTCCCCATTCTTCATACCTTATGATGACATGAATTTTTTTGATGCAGAAGAATGGTGGTGACTAAAAATTGATTGAAATTAAAAAATCTCGATACGGCAGAGGAATTTTTGCTGCACGCACTATTCAAGAAGGCGAATTGATTCACCAGGCACCTGTGATTGTATGCCCCGACAATCAATACTATAAGTTGAAAAAAACTGCATTGCGGAACTATTATTTTAACTGGGGAGAAAATTATGATCATGTAGCGATCGCGCTCGGATATGGGTCATTATTTAACCATTCCTATTCTCCAAATGCAATATTTGAAAATAATTTAAAAAAAGAAACCGTTGATTTCTTTTCGCTCAAAGAAATTGATGCTGGTGAAGAAATTTTTGTGAATTATAATGGCGATCCTGACGACAAAGGACCATTATGGTTCGATGTTTGGTGAATTTTTAAATATAAAAATGCTGTTTTCGCAATCTTTGTTGTTCTTGAGAGTAATTGATTGCCGCTTCTGAATGCTCGCTCTCCGCGGGGCGGGGGCGGGCGGTGAGCCCGCCGGAGTCTCCCACCTTACACTCCAATCAACTTTTCAATGAAGTTATATAATAAAATGACTAAAAGCGACTGTCATTTAGATAACAGCCGATAAAAAGAAACAGCCCGCTTCAGTTCAGAAGCGTGCTGTTTTTACTTTTTAACCAGAGTATGTACAGGGAAATTGAATTGTAAAGGCTGTACCTTTTTTTAGTTCACTCGTAATCTGAACTGTTCCGTTCATTGCTCTTATGACACTAAAAGCCACCATCATTCCAAGACCAGTGCCTTTGGCGCCTTTTGTTGAGTAATAAGGCTCTCCTAAACGATTTATTTGTTCCTTTGTCATGCCTATACCCGTGTCTTTTATTTCTATCGTTACGAGATTATTATCCTGATTTACAGAAATAGATAATTTCCCTCCATGAGGCATAGACTCTATCCCGTTCTTTATTACATTTAACATGCATTGCCTGAATTTTTGCCTGTCGCCTGAAACATATGCCGAGGGTGAAAATTGACCAGAAATCAGTACGGAATGCTGATTTGCTGTAGGGATTAATATAGTAATAATTTGATTAAGCTCTTGCTCGACGTTTAATTCTTCCATAGAATCAATCGTGGGTTTTGAAAATGTTAAATAGTCTTGAATAACTTGTTCTGCAGAATCGAGACCTTCTCTTATTAAACTTAAGTATTCCTTCTGTTTATCAGGATGTATAGATTCCTCTTCTAGAAGCTGAACAAATCCTTTTGATACAGTAAGAGGGTTTCTGATCTCATGAGAAATCGCCGCTCCCATTTGTTCGACAGCTGCTAATTTTTCCGATTTAAACAACTGTTGTCTCATCATCAGATTCGATCTGACAAATTCAATAGTACTCGAAGTGATCAGCATCCCCAGCGGTGGAATAACCAGAAAAGCAAAATAAGCATCAAAACGGTTCAGGTCAATTTTATTGATTTCCATTGTTGCGATAGTTGCTAAACTAGTAATTAAGGTTATACTTACCGAGATGATAATCCTCTGCTTTGGACTCTTCTTCCAAAACAATGGATATACACGCCATAATAGTAAGGCAAGGGGTCCGTATATTAAGATATTTAAAAAGAACCCGGTGTCTAAACCATGCAACCCTCTTAACAAAATGATTGCCAATGACAGAATAGGTCCGATCCCCATGTATAGGCCGCCGATTATCACAGGTACTTCTCTTAAATCAAAACGAGTTGTTTCCGTCAGTTCATAGGCAAGCACTATACACGCCCATATCGCCGCGATGCCGCAAACGATCGCTGCTCTTTTAGAAATTAAAGCCGGATCTTTTCTTTTTAAAGACCAGATGATACATATGAAAATAAAAATGAGTAATAGAGACAAGTTAAATAATAAATGCTGGGTAATTTCCAATCCATTCACCATCCATTAGACCTATTACTGAAAATATTACATTTAGTTCCAAAGAATGACAATAGAATTATTTATTAATACTTTTATTTTCAAAAAATATTTTCCAAATGTTTTATATAATCGGAGGCTATAAAGATGCTGCTTTTCTTATTGCTTTGTTTGATCACAGCTGGACTCATAATTGAAGTCATACAAAAACGAGTTTTAAAAATAAAAGATCCTGACATAAAAGAACTTTGGGCAGAATTAGAAAGCGAAAAATGGTATGAAGAGCTAATCAGTGACCCCAAGTTAAAAGAATGGGTATTACTTGATAAACAAAACGGATTATTAAAAGACCCTTATTATGTCCGCAAAATAATAGAAAGCGAAGGACACCGGGAAGGATTTATCAACTATATAAAAAATAAAGCAAAGTAAAACGGCAAAATATATAGAAAAACAAAAAATAAACCAGCATGCCATGGCATGCTGGTTTTCACCTTTAAACAAATGTTTAATTAAGAATACGATCTAATGCTCTCAATCGCCTGCTTCACGCTAGCGAATGTTTTTATAGAAGTAAAGTCAATCCCCTCTGAAACAGCATTGATCGCCAGTTCTGGACGAAGACCTGTTACAAGTACATCGATTCCTAACAAACCAAGTACTCTGTACACATTAAATATATTTGCAGCTACCTCAGTATCAATAGCAACAATTCCTGAAAAATCTATGATAAGCCGTTCAATATTCATTTCCGGAATTTTTGGCAGTACGCCATTCATTAGATGCTCTGTTCTATCAGTATCAATCGACCCGATTAATGGCAGAACTGCAAGTCCGTCTTGAATAGGTACGATAGGTGTAGACAATTCCCTAAGCTCTTTTTTTGCATTTAATAGAAGCTCCTCTGAACGTCTTTCAAATGCAAGAACCGTCTCATTTAAGCTGACATCGAGCATGTGGTGAACACGTTTAAGGATTAGCACTACGTCTTTTGTACCCAATCCATGTTCCAAACTAATATCCATAATAAAATCTGCAAATACCATTCGAGTGTCAGGGTAACGAATCAGGATATCAGAGATTCTATTATGTTTAGCTGCAGTCTTCTTACCGTTATCTCTGCTCCATTCAACAAGTTTATCTGGAACAGATCCTTCTTTACAGTCAATAGATTCACTCAAGAATTCTAGAAATTCAGCATACACCTTTTTTGCTTGTACAATATCGTTTGGAGGAACTTGAAAACCAAACTTTTTAATAATATCATCAACGATTTTATTAGCTAGAAGGTCAGCGTTTTCTTTTAGATAATTGGCAACCGTTAATGTCGATTCCACTGCTTTCACTCTCCGCATCTATATTAGTTTTAATATATCAGTTTCTTTTTATTGTACCATTAAAAAACCATAAACTGCCTAAACTGTGAAAATAATATAAGGTTTTTTAACACTCTATGGAATCCAGTTCTTTTTCTTTTTGAAAGAATTATTACTATAATGTAAATCTTATAGGTATTCAGTTGAACTTTGAATGAAGACATGTTATCTTGTTTTCGAAAGTCGATATTGAGTTTCGTAATTAAGGAAGGTGACGCAATGGAAGAAAAGGTATTAAGAAAACTTTTCCTTGGATTTATACAAATACACATCTTGCACCACGCAAAAGAACATCCCATTTATGGAGTATGGATGTTAGAGGAGCTAAAAGAGCATGGCTACAATATAAGTACCGGCACCCTCTATCCAATTCTTCACAATATGGAATCAGACGGCCTTTTAAAAAAAGAGGATAAAAATGTAGAAGGTAAAATCAGAAAGTACTACACTTCTACTGAAAAAGGAAATCTAGTGCTTGTTGAAGCAAGAAAAAAAGCTTATGAACTTTTCAAAGAAATTAAAGATTAACTGAGGTGAAAGAGCATTGAAGCATGAACAAAATCGTTTCAAAACATTATTAGAAATACTCCTGATCTCAACCAGGCTTGGCTTAACTTCTTTTGGCGGGCCAATTGCACACTTAGGGTACTTTCACGAAGAATATGTAAGAAAAAGAAAGTGGATGGATGAAAAAAGCTACGCAGATCTTGTTGCACTGTGTCAGTTCTTGCCCGGACCAGCGAGCAGCCAAGTAGGTATAGGAATTGGCGTTATGCGCGGAGGCGTTTTGGGAGGCGTAATTTCTTTTATAGGGTTTACACTGCCTTCGGTTATCGCGCTTATTCTATTTGAACTCGTTTTGGAAGGACTTGATGTTGGCGACCTCAGCTGGATACATGGATTAAAAATTGTTGCTGTCGCAGTTGTTGCACATGCCATTCTAGGCATGGCTGAAAAATTAACTCCTGATTTAAAACGAAAGACCATCGCATTGTTCGCTTTAGTAGTTTCACTTCTCTGGCAAACGGCTTTTTCACAAGTTGGAGTCATTCTTGTTGCTGGAATTATTGGTTTTATCTTGTACCGTCAGCAAGCAGATAGTGAAGATACTGAATTTAAATTTCCTGTCTCACGCACATTTGCAGTCATTTGTTTAACACTGTTCTTTAGTTTGCTTATTCTTTTACCAATAATAAGAGAAGCAACTTCAATCAGCTGGATTGCACTCTTTGACAGCTTTTACCGTTCAGGTTCCTTAGTGTTTGGCGGCGGACATGTTGTCTTGCCATTATTGGAGCGTGAATTTGTTCCAACAGATTGGATTAGTGAAGAAGCATTTTTAGCTGGATACGGTGCTGCACAAGCTGTACCTGGACCTCTATTTACTTTTGCAGCATATCTCGGAGCAGTTATGAACGGATGGCAAGGTGGATTATTAGCAACGTTTGCAATCTTCCTTCCTGCGTTTCTTTTAATCTTGGGTACACTTCCCTTTTGGAATATGCTGCGTCGAAACCCTAAAATTAAAGGAGCATTAATGGGTGTGAATGCGGCTGTTGTCGGGATACTGATTTCAGCATTTTATAACCCAATTTGGACGAGTACGATCTTAAAACCAATTGATTTTGCTTTTGCAGCAGTACTCTTCAGCATGCTGGTTTATTGGAAGCTTCCACCATGGGTTATTGTTGTAACAGGTGCTATTGGCGGATTGTTGATGACCTCATTATAATAAGCAAAAATGCTCAAGCAAAAGAATTTAGAAGAAATTATATGTTAAATTGATGAAACCCTCACACATCAGTGAGGGTTTCAAAATGTTTTAGGTGAACATTCACTCTTTTTAAACACAGCACTTATTATCTTTCTTATCATTTTCACAGCAAGACTCTTCTCCACTCTTAACTTCTTTAATCTCAATGCTGCAGCATTCATTTTCCTTTTTATCGCCTAAAAGTATTTTGATAAAGCTCATCCTCTTCACCTCCTTTCAATAAAGCAATTTAAACAAGATAGAATATGAAACCCGAGACTGTAGACATCGTGATAACTGAGGCTACAAATGTAATGACTAGCTCCTTTTTAAAAATAGATTTTAATAAGACGACCTCTGGTAAACTAGCACCTGCCGAACTGATCATCAAAGCCATAACTGGTCCCAGTGCCATCCCTTTTGCAATCAGTACTTGGGAGATAGGAATCATACTGGAGAGCCTGATGTATAATGGAATTCCCACTATTGCAGCAATCGGGACAATCCACCAATTATCACTTCCAAATGTACCGGCAATCCAGTTTGTTGGTACCAGACTATGAATGATAGCGCCTATTGCTGCTCCTAATATAAGATAAGGATAAACACTCTTCATCAACCCAAGCGTCTCCCGCAGTGCGGCTCTCACGTCAAACTTTTTGGACTCTTCTTTATAGCCTGTCATTACCACGTTTTTCACTGATTTCTCGAATCCAAAAGCTTCTAATGTGAAACCGATTATGACAGAAAAAACTGCGGTTATAATGGTATAGATTATCGTTACTTTCCAGCCAAGAATAACCCCCATTATGGTAATGATTGTTGGGTCCAACACTGGCGATGAGAACAAGAAAACCATTACAATGGAAAACGGCATCTTCTTTTTCAGCATGTTTACGACAACCGGAATGGTAGAGCATGAACAAAAAGGTGTAATGAAGGCAAAGATCAGTGCAAAAACCGCTGCTAGACCTTTGTTCTTACCACTCAAATATTTCTCCACTTTTTCGTATGGAACGTAAGACTGAAGCAGGTTGATAACAAAAGAGATAGCCACAAATAATACGGTGAGTTCTAATGCAATGCTCAAAAAACTTTTAAAGGTTTCTAGCCACATGATTTTCTGCTCCTTTTCAATCAAGCACAGCACACTTGGTTATTTTGAACGGCTGTCTTTCTAGTAAATAAATTTCTAAAAGATAGTTTTTTCTTTTCTTCTATCTGAAGTTTCCAATGTTCGCTGCTCACTTTTTCTAATTCTTTCCGGTGATTTTGCAAGATGTATTCAAGGTAATAATGGTTCATAAACGTATCCTCCTTTTATATCAAAAAAATTTGTTTTATACATCAAAAAAAATTGATGTTTTATTTAAAAATGAAATACTACAAATTGTAGTACTCATTTAACAACAAGATGGCAAGAACACACAGCACAACTGATCAGATAAAAGACCTTTTAGTTCCTTTAGGTTCAAAGAATAATAGTTCCAGGTCCCTCTTTTTTCTTTTTGAATTAAGTCAGCTTCTAATAAAATCTTTAAGTGATACGATAGTTTTGATTGTGGCATATCAATCATCGGTGTCAGATCACATACACATACACTTTCTTTAAGCGCTAGTATATTTATGATCTGGAGCCTCTGCTGATCGGCTAATGCCTTGAATTTTTGTTCATACTTTTCAAAGTCAAGATTTGTTGCTGGATTGATATTGTTTAGTAAAGGTATTTCTTTTTTCATTTTTAACCACCCCTAACATCAAAATTATTTGATGTAATTTCATTATATCCTTTATTTTCTAATTTGCAACTATTAAATCAAAAAAAATTGATTTTGTTTCTCTTCACAACTTCTTCATATTTGCTTTTTATAATAAAACAGTATTGAAGTTATTAACACTTTAATGGGCAACCTATTAACAGAAGGAGGATTAAAAATGAAGCTAAAGAACAATCTATTCTTAACATTGCTGCTTGCATTCTCCCTTACTCTTGCGGCTTGTGGCAACGACAAAAATAAAAATCAAAAAGAAGAAACACACGAAGGAACGGAACATGGCAAAATGGATCATTCAGGGTCTGGTGAAGTGCCTAAAGGTTTAAAAGAAGCTAAAGATCCTGCTTTTCCAGTTGATAGCAAGGCTATCATTAAAGCCGATCACATGAAAGGCATGGATGGAGCTGAAGCAACGATTGTTGGAGCTTATGATACTACTGTTTATACGGTATCTTACACACCCACAACTGGCGGAAAAAAAGTAACTGATCATAAATGGGTTATACATGAAGAGCTTAAGGATGCTGAGGATCCACCCTTAAAGCCAGGAGCTGAAGTTACACTTAACGCTGACCATATGAAAGGGATGAAAGGTGCTAAGGCAACTATAGATTCGGCAGAAAAAACGACTGTTTATATGGTTGATTACACACCAACAACTGGCGGTGAAAAAGTAACAAACCATAAATGGGTAACAGAAAGCGAATTATCAGCTGAATAATAAGCGCAAAAAAAGTCTCCAGCGCTGGAGACTTTTTTTATTTAGAAAAACGAATATGGACTTCAGTACCTTTACCAAGTTCACTTTCAATCCATATTTGGCCATCATGAGCTTCTACAATCCTCTTAACAATAGTCAAACCAATTCCGCTTCCGCCATATTCTCTATTTCTAGACTTCTCACTTCTATAAAAACGTTCAAACACTTGTTCGACTTCATCTTTCGGAATTCCTTTACCTGTATCCTTTACCGTAACATGAACAAGATCGGGTACTTCCGCAGCTGTAACTGTTACGTACCCGCCAGCAGGAGTGTAGGTTAATGCATTGCTTAAAAGATTGATAAACACCTGAGTCATACGCTTTGCATCCACACTTAATTCAATGGGAGCGTTAGAACTGCTTTCAAGCCTTACACCTTTCTGTACATATGTGGCTGATACTGCGTCGATGCTTTTGTCTATAACTTTGTTTAAGTCCTCTTTCTTAAGCTCAAGGACAGATTGCGGAGATTCCATTTCGGTAAGGTGTTCAAGATCTTGTACTAATAGTATCAGCCGCTCTATTTCTTCTTTAAGCGAGTGAATCCTCTCAGGCGTTGGCTGAAAAACACCGTCCTCAAAGGCTTCTAGATGACTTTTGATGGTTGCGAGAGGCGTTCGTAACTCATGGGCAATGTCTGAAGTCATATTTTTTCGAGCTGATTCTTGCCGTTGAAGTTGAGAAGCTAACTGGTTTAGAGACATACCGAGTTCATTCAATTCATCGTTTCCTAATGTTTTAACTCTTGCCTGAAGGTCTCCCCTTGCCATTTTTTCTGCTGCTTTTCTCATTAAGATGAGCGGTTTTGATAGGTTTTTCGCAACAAAATAACTAATGATGCAGACTAAGGGAATTGCTCCAATTGAAGTCCAAATTATAGAGCTTAACAGTGCTCTTTCGAAATGGTGTGTCAACGGACTTATACTATTAAAATCAGGTACATCTTCTTTAAACATATTTAAATGATAATGTACTTCCAGTATGATAATAATGCTTGCAATAATAAGAATAGATGAAGCAGCAAACACAAAACTAATCGTTAATCTTGCATGAAGCCCTCTAAACATGAGAACCCCCTCCTGTAAACTTATATCCCATTGCAAAAACGGTAACGATATATTGGGGTGCTTTCGGGTTGCTTTCAATCTTGTGACGCAGGTTCTTCACATGCTGATCGATCGTTCGTGTACCGCCTTCATAATCAAATCCCAGAATCTTTTCGATCAATTCATCTCTAGAGAAAATACGGTTTGGATGTCTTGCAAAAGTAATCAGCAATTTATATTCATTTGGAGTAAGGTTGATTAACCGTCCCTTAACATGAACCTCTTGTTTATCAGCCGCTATCTTCAGTTCACCATCGTTATATGTAATCTGTTCAGCTAATAATTCTCCATCCCCTGAACGTCGTAAAATGGTTTTCACTCTCAAAACAAGCTCACGGGAACTAAACGGTTTTATCATATAATCATCTGCACCAATTGATAATCCTTTGATTCGATCTTCTTCATTTATTTTTGCAGTCAGCATAAGGATCGGAACACTGAATCGCCTCCGTATCTCTTGGCAAATTTCTTCTCCGCTCATATCCGGCAGCATTAAATCAAGTACTACAAGATCTACATTTTCAGCAGAAATATTGTGAAGAGCATCTTTTCCGTTAGACGCTTCCAGAGTTCGAAATCCATCTTTCTTTAAATAAGAAGAGACCACTTCCCGTAATTTTGGTTCATCATCAACAATTAAAATGGTTTTCATTTAATGTCTCCTCCAAGTTTTATTTACCCATATTATACATAAGCATAGCAAAAAGCACGCCAGTAGCGTGCTTCTTGTAGGCAAATTTAAACACTTGTTTAAGTTCATAGTCACCTTTGATTAATTTTCTGTCTTAGAGTCCCGCGATAATTAACCACAACGGGAATCAGCAAGAGTGCCAATACTCCCCCAGCAAATGATAATGCTGCATAACTAGAGTAAGCAACAATCATTCCAGACATAGCTCCACCAGTAGCTCCCGCTAATGCTATCAATACATCAATCGTGCCTTGAGTTTTAGCTCGGGTAGAAGACTGTGTAGAATCCACTAATATAGTAGTACCGCTAATCAATCCGAAATTCCAGCCTAGTCCTAGTAAAGATAGAGCAATTATTAGAAAAAACATAGAGTCACCCGGTGCGATTGCGGCTATTACACCCGCGAGAAGCAATGTGATTCCTGAAGCAATAACCATCGCAGTACGGCCAATTTTATCAACTAGGACACCCGTAACGAGTGAAGGCAGATACATCGAACCGATATGAACACCAATAACTAGACCTATTTCGCTAAGTCCGTGTCCGTGATGTTTCATATGAACTGGAGTCATCGTCATTATTGCAATCATCACAAGCTGTGTAAGAATCATGACAGCCGCACCGATTGCAATGCCTCTTTTATTGTTGTATTGATTACTTTTAGTTAAAGATCCTTCAAAGACTTGTTCGCTTAAACTAGCTTCCATCATTTTTACGAACAAGAAAGGATCTGGACGAAGCATAAGGAAAATAATAAGTCCAGCTATTATAAATGCCGTTCCCGATAAGATGAAAGGTCCTGCAAGAGCTGGAACACCAATTGATATAGCAAAATCCCCCATCACACCAACTAAATTAGGACCTGCAAAAGCACCAACTGTTGTTGAAACTAAAATAATACTAATCGCTGTCGCACGCTGGTTTTCATGTGCTAAATCAGTACCTGCATAACGAGCTTGTAAATTTGTAGCTGTACCCGCACCGTATATAAATAAAGAAACAAATAAAAGCAAAATGCTGTTTGTTATAGCAGCTATAACAACACCTAATGCTCCCAGACCCCCTGCCAAAAATCCAATTGTTAACCCTGTTCGGCGTCCATACCGTTGAGAAAGACGCCCCACTATAAACGCAGCTGCTGCTGAGCCGATTGTGAAAAGGGCAGCAGGCAAACCTGAAAATGCATCTGTCCCCATCATTTGCTGTGCAAGAAGTGCACCAACAGTAATTCCAGCAGCGAGTCCTGCCCCACCAAAGATTTGTGAAATACTTACAACTAATAATGTTCTCTTATATATCTGTTTTAATTTTTCAGATGAAAGGCTGTTTCTCTGATCAAATACTTCTATTTTGTCACTTAGCATGCTTATACATCCCCTGTCTTAATGCAAGCAATCTTAACAACGTCTTTCGCAAGTGCTATATGCTCTTCTTTTACTTTTAGAAGGATGCAGGATGAAGATATTTCAAGTTTAAAGGGAATTCCCCATTTACTTAATAATTGTTGTACCTTAAATGACTCACCAGAACTTATCGTTAAATGGACTAAATATATTGGGTTTCTTTTAAACCAAGACATAAGATCCTCTCCCGAATAAGTTACCTTTCTTCCATTCTATTCTTAATTGAAATATAATAAAAATGCATATTTGTAATACCCTCTATACGGTTACGTTATAGAAGAAAGAGAGGATGATCCATGGATTTTTATCAGCTTAAAACGTTTTATCATGTTGCAAAGCAAAAAAGTTTTACACGAGCTGCAAATGAACTCTCCATCAGTCAACCAGCTGTTTCAAGACAAATAGAATCAATGGAACAGAAGTTTGGATTAACCCTTTTCCATCGTGTAGGAAGGGAGATTAAACTGACCGACTCTGGATTGGTTTTGTTCGAAATGGCAGAAAAAATTCTCTCTTTAGTAGGCAAAACGGAGTCTGTTATGGAAGGAATGAAAAATCTAGAAAGTGGATCAATCGTGGTTGGAGCTAGTACTACAATCGGGAACTACTTGATGGCTCCGATTGTCATCAACTTTATGAAAAAATATCCAGGTGTAAGCATTAAATTAGAAATCCAGCCAACGGATGAAATTCTATTTAAAGTTAAAAACAATTTACTTGATATAGCCATTATCCCTGAAGTACCTGTAATTACATCGGTAATCAACGAGATTCTGCTGCAAGATGAGATCGTCTTGATCGCAAGGAAGAATCACCCCCTTACCAAGCAGAAAAATTTAAGACTTGAAGACATAATGAATGAGAAGTTCGTAATGAGAGGGCAAGATTCAAACACACGTAAAACTATTGAAAAACACCTTAGACAACACGAGGTTTCTCTTCAAAAATATATTGAACTAGACTCAACTGAAGCGATCAAACAAGCAGTTTTAACCGGAGAATACATTAGTTTTGTTTCTAAAAGAACCATTCAAATGGAAACAAAGTTTGGAGAGATTCAAGTATTAGAAGGAAAAGACTTAAAGGTTCTTAGAAACTTTCATATTGTCCGGCATAAAGAGACCTTCCCCAGTCCTGCGGCAGATGCCTTTATACGATTTATTAATCATGACTCCTGTGTTATTTAAGCTCAATTCCCTTAGGGTTCGAGAGATTCTCAGCTGTAGGCATAGTAAATGTTTACAGCTGAAAGCAAGCATCATCCTTTTCCCTAACTCTTTTTATACATTTGTTTAATTTGATAAAACTACTAGTTTATATTCACCTCTAACATCTCATTAATTATCACAGAAAAATCGTAACCGCAGAGTAAATTAATAACGAACACATTACTAACCGAAATGACTTTTCATGTTTGGCAAAAATTTTTTTAAACATTGATCCAAACCCTGTCCACAAAAGCAATGCTAACCATCCTAGAAAAATGGCCAATGCTAAATAGATAATTACGTTTTTAAGAGAATCATTAAACGGTAAAATAAAAGCACTCATCAATGTTAAAAAGAACAAAATGCTTTTAACATTTATAATTTGGAAGATAAAACCTGATAAAAAGGAAGATTGCACATCTCTTAAATTCTCCTTGGCACTATTTGATAGACCCACCTGCCAAGCCATGTAGAGTAGATATACTGCACCAGCAAATTTCAAATATGGCTCTAAAAAGGGAATTACATTATAAAGACTAGCTGTAAATACTCCACTCAAAATCCCAAGTACGGCAAATCCTGCCAAGATGCCGCTAATAAACCTCCATGAACCTTTAAGTCCAAACCTCCTCGCCTCATTCATTATCAAGATGTTACTTGGTCCAGGTGTAATGGATGTAATAATTACATACGAAAAAAACGCTGCTATACTCATAGACTCACCTTCATTTAATTAATTTACTATCGAATAGCCTTTATTGTATGATGACCATAAGTATAAATAAAATTGAAATTGAAAAATCCATTATCATTTTTTTCGATACAACTTACACCTTAAGGAGAGACGATATGGAAATTAGACATCTGAAAACGTTTCTGACTATTGTAGAAATAGGAACTTATACAGGAGCGGCCTTGAAGTTAGGCTATACTCAATCTACTATCACTTCACATATTCAAGCGCTTGAAGAGGAGATCGGTGGAGAGCTTTTTACTTATATAAAAAGAAATTTACAGCTTACTCATATAGGTAGAGAGTTAATATCTTTAGCGGAAGATTTACTTTCTACTCACGAACAGATCAAGAATATGCGAAGCACCAACGAAGTTAATGGAGTTATAAAAGTGGCTGCACCAGAGTCTTTAACAATCTCTAGGCTTGGTCAAATAATAAAGGAATATTCCTTAAAATATCCTAATGTCAAATTAATATTAACCAACGGGACATGTGGGCAAAACCAAATTGACTTAATGAGTGGACGGGTAGATGTTGCATTCATGGTCTATCCTGAAATCGAACTAGAAAAATGCATTCATTATTCTTTAGCAGAAGAGAAAATTGTCATTGTAAGTAGTAATGACGGTCCAAACCATTTTGACAATTACAAAAAAAGTAAATTCAATCATTTTTTCATAACAAATGAAGAAGGCTGCAGTTATAGAACAATGTTTGAAAGATACCTTTTAAAGCATGGCATGCACAATAACTTTCAAACTATGGAGCTATGGAGTATAGAAGCAATCAAACAGATTGTAATGAGTGGACTTGGATTTGCTGCGTTGCCTTACATTACAGTTAAAAATGAAGTTGAGAATGGAAAGTTAAAAGTATTAACTCATTCTGAAAAATTCGAACCCATTTATTCTCATATGTTGATTAAAAAGAAAAAGTGGTTATCTCCAGCAGTAGAAGCTTTTGTAGAACTTGTTTTAAATTCGATTATTGAAACTAAAAAAGGAGTGACATGTCGAATTCAAGAAATGGAATCAGCCCAACAAAGCTAACGAAAATATCAACAAAGACAACAAAAGCACGCCAGGGCGTGCTTTTTCTTATGCAAAAATTAAACATTTGTTTAATTTTTATCCCCCATCAATTATTTGTGACATTTCTTCAAATGCTGTTGTGCCGTATACACTTTTAAAGGGTTTATTTATTATTGTTCTTCAGGTAATAATGCACATAAATTATGTTTTAATCGAAAATAACACTCACCTCCTAGTTAAGAGGGTATCCATAATGCTTTGTTTAAAGGCTTCATAATTAAAAGAAAAAGCGACGCTATGGGTTCTATACTCTGGGTTTGTTGTAAAACGAAAGTCAGCAATGCTTTGACCAAAACCTTCCCCTCTGTCGGGTATAACTTTTATTGGTACTCTCGAAACGTTCACAAATTCTGGATGCAACATAAACCATATCGTCATAAAATCATGCATAGGACTTCCTTTAATACCTGGGTTTGATTTAGAGTAAAAATTATAATAGTAGTCCAACATTGGTTTGATCATGAGTCCTGCGGGATCCTGAGTATTCTGATGGAATCTATCAATCGTTTGAACCATTTCGGGAGTAACGAGTGCGTTTTGTGTAATGTTTAATGGAATGATCGTCAAATTTCTAGCATGGAGCAAGACTAGATTTGCTGCATAGGGGTCAGAGTAAAAATTGGCTTCTGCTACGGCTGTTACATTCCCTGGATAGAAGAACGCTCCTCCCATGCAAATATACTCCTTTACTTTTTTCATCTTTTCTAAATTAAGGATAAATGTAGTTGCTAACGAAGATAATCTTCCAAGGTTGATGATTGTGAGGTCCTCTATATCTTCATCTATTATCTGATAAATATCATTAATAGGGAATACTGGGTAAGGAATATCTGGAGGAATGATTGGTCCTAAGCCCGCTTCTCCATGTACTTCAGGAAAAAACTGAACCGAAATGCCAGTTAGTGGAACAGATGCACCGAGAAATACTGGAATTTTTTCTTGTCCCATAATGTACTTTATATAATTAATATTCCTAATTGCATTTGTTCTCGATACGTTCCCATAATCAGCAACTATCCCCAATATTTTTACGTCTTTACGGAAAAAGGCATAAATAAGAGCAAAAGCATCATCTATTCCCAAATCTGTAAAAAGAAGAACCTTTTTGGGCATACACATTCCTCCTTATCTGAAAATGTATATGACACAAGTTATAATTAAAAGAACAATATCATGAAAACAATATGATATCTGAATTTATAACTAGCTATATTTAATACGATATTGTTAGACCAAGGAATAACAAAAAGCACGCTATCTGCGTGCTTCAGAACGTAGACAAACCCCATCTCAAATTGATTTGAGATGGGGTTTGTTCATTTTTTCTAGGTTTTCCAAAGGAATTCTAGCTTAACTTACACTGGACATGGACCTCGCCATGTCCAGTTTGCCAGTTTTTTAAGATTCATGGCAGCGAAAGTAAGCATCGCGTGCGCGGAAACTTTTTTAAGCCCTCTCAGCTTCGTCCAACGCATACCATGCTTTTCTTTTGCATCAGCGAAGACACGTTCAATCGTTTCTTTTCGCTGTGCATATATTTTTTTATTCTCCTCCGTATGACGAAGGTGATCGGCTTCCTCCAAGTACTCCTCCCAGATGTGCCGGTGGATCATCTTGATGTGCTGTTTACTCTGCGTACATTGAGAAAGCAAAGGACACTGTTTGCACTTCAAAGGATTGGAAGCGTATTGACGATAGCCCTCGCGGGTCGTCGTTCTATAGGGTAACGTTTCGCCTTGCGGACATATGTATTGATCGTAATGTTCATCGTAAACATATTCGTACTTCTTCATGTATCCATCTTTGGTTTTCGGTCGTGTGTAAGGCATTACTGGGCGAATTTCCTGGTCCATCAAAAACTTGGCAATCGGCGGTGTTTTATATCCTGCATCTACAGCTAAGGCGTTCGGTTTTCCTACGTTTTCTAACAACTGATTTACAAGTGGCTCGAGCATTCTACTGTCATGAACATTGGCTCCGGTGACGAGACTTCCAAGAATAAAACCTCTTGAATCACTGGCGGTGTGAAAAGAGTACGCAAACAGCTTTTCCCGTTCGTCCTTTACATAGTAGCCACTCTCCGGATCCGTAGTGCTCACTTTAACTTCTTTCGTATCTTCTTTTGTTTGAGGGGTTAGTGCTTTTTTCCGTGTGCCTCACGGTCGATATTGATTTCTTCTTCAAGTTTGTTTTGATAGCTGCGCGTTTCCACACGTACTATCTTCTTATCAAACTTCTTCTTATTGGCATTGGCTTTCACATGCGTGGAATCGATAAAAGCAATAGTGGGATCAACCAGACCATAATTCGTAGCTTCACGTAGAATCCGATAGAAGATCTGTTCGAAAAGATCACTATCATGGAAACGACGTGCGTAATTCTTCCCGAACGTTGAAAAATGAGGTATCTTCTCGCTGAAGTCATAGCCTAAAAACCAACGATAAGCGACATTCGTTTCAATCTCTTTTATCGTTTGGCGCATTGATCGAATACCAAATAAATATTGAAGGAGCACCATTTTGACTAAAACAACAGGGTCCACGCTCGGTCTGCCATTATCCAAAGAATATGTATGTTTTACGGCATCATAAATAAAGTCAAAATCCATGACTTGATCAATTTTTCGTACCAAATGATCCTGAGGTACAAGCTCGTCAAGAGCTGCTAGAGTAACTTGGTGACGTCCTTCAGTAGAATGCTTAGATAACATGTAAATTTCTCCCCTCAAACATTATCTAATTTAATTCTACAATAAAAAAAGCTTGTAGACATCTGACTTTGTCTACAAGCTGAAGCACGCTATCTGCGTGCTTTTTTCGATTAGTTTTTAAACGCTTGTTTAAATTTAGAGATACTTCCGATGGACAGCGCTTATGCATTATTGTTTTTCCTTTCCTATCGATCTACAATTAGATGGTGTTATATTTATAATTTGCTATACCATTCATCATTGACAGGCTCTAACCAATCGGTTTCTCCTGGTGTCATTGCTAAATGTACAAACCAGCTGTTTTTTGTCGCTCCATGCCATGTTTTACATTCGCCGGAATATTCACTACATCGCCTGTTTTAAGTAATTGCGCTGGTTTTTCTTCTTCTTGATACCATCCTTCCCCCCGGTGACTAACAAAACTTGTCCAGCTTTATGAGAGTGCCAGTTATTGCGGGATCCAGGCGCAAATGTTACATTCCCCATTGAAGTGTTGAGTGGTGTTGGATCAGTAAACACCATTTGTAAATATGCATCACCAATAAAGTTTGCATGAACTTTTTGTCCCAACGGGAAAATTGTGCTATTTTTCATATTTCAGTTCCTACTTTCTTTTAATTACAATCTAACCCTAATTTGTTGATATTTTATAAGAAGGTGACTGATTAATCTCATCTACATCAATAGTTTCAGTTTTATACAATAAAATAATGTCATAGCGGTTCATCATAGGAGTCTTATCAATTAATTTTTGATCGTAAAATGGATTGGTACCCGTAAACTTGATATTTAATACTTCTTCTATGTACCTCTCTCCTGGGACTTCCTCATAAATACCCATTGAGCTAATCTGCGCGCCACTCGTTGAAAAAGAAGAATGCCAGTAGCAAGACCGCTGACATGACAAGAGGCGAATAAGGCATTTCGTTTGTAAGTTATTTTCCGTTTGATGTCACTCACGTTGAAGGAACCGTAAGTATGCGGAACGCAGAGTGGTGGGTATCAGATCACTTTCATACATGACAGCATCATTTATACGGTGGATTTAAAAAACTTAACTCTTTCAGGCTGTATATTCTATGTTCCCAAAATAAAAAGCACGCCACCAGCGTGCTTTTTCCTATCAGTTTTTAAACGCTCGTTTAATTTTATAGGTACTTTCGATGCACAGTCTTCCCATCAAATGTGAACAATACAGGCTTCTGCTCGATCTTCGTCTCCATATGAACAGGGCGTCCCCAAAGATGATGAAGATGCGGTAATACCTTCTCAAGATACTTCACATCAAGTTCCATATCCTCATAGCTATGATTGAGGTATAGCTCCCCATTCTTCATATAATCTGCATCATTTACTGTGATATACGGAAACCCTCCGTTTACCCTCATACTAACGAGCTGATCACGGACTTCTTCCCATTGCTTATCGACAATTTTGTATTCCTTCCCCTGTTTTTGGAACAGGTACATGTCTTCCCGCTGAGCTAGATCCTTTGTTAGATAGTTTCGGATAAAAGACATGTCGGACTCCAGTTCACGGACTTCGAACATTTTTTCTCGTCCAGAACCAGGTTTAACTCCTTGCCTGATTAGCTCTTCATCTGGGTTGTTGTATCGTTCTTCAATATCTTTAAATACTTGAAGTCCTAAGTAATATGGATTGATGGATGTCTTGGATGGCTGGACAACTCCAGCGTTCAGTTTAGCGAACTCGATTGTTTCATGAGAGGTTAAGTCCATTTCTTGCAGGATTTTGGCGTGCCAATAAGATGCCCAGCCTTCGTTCATGATTTTTGTTTCGAGCTGCGGCCAGAAATAAAGCATTTCTTCTCGCATCATTGATAAAATATCCCTCTGCCATTCTTCTAGTTCACGGCTGTATTGCTCAATAAACAAAAGAATATCTTTCTCAGGCTGAGGCGGAAAAGATTTTTTCTTTTTCAATGCAGGCTTAGGACCTTTTTTATCATCGATTTTCCATAAGTCATCGTAAGGCGTTTCTTTCTTAGGTATTATTTCATCATCTTCACCAAACACATAGTTTAGTCTGTTCCTAACGATTGACGGGTCGATGTGTTCTTGGATAGCAAGCACAGCATCCAAGAACTGCTCTACTTCTTTTTTTCCATATAGATGTTCGTACTGAGCCACTCGTTCTGCCGTAGCTGTCATGCACTCTACCATGTCCCTTCTCGTGTTTGAAAAGCGGACATTGTTCTTAAAGAAGTCACAATGAGCAAGAACATGGGCAATGATAAGCTTATTTTGTATCAATGAGTTTGTATCTAGCAAAAATGCATAACATGGGTCTGAATTGATTACCAGTTCATAGATTTTGCTTAATCCCAAATCATATTGAAGCTTCATTTTGTGGAACTGTTTTCCGAAGCTCCAGTGTGAAAAACGTGTGGGCATTCCATACGCACCAAAAGTATAAATAATATCAGCCGGACATATCTCATACCGCATAGGGTAAAAATCAAGGCCAAAGTGGTCTGCAATCTCAGTAATTTCAGCAATTGCTTTTTCAAGCTCTTTATTTTGCAAGTCCCAGTTCATGTTTTCCCCCTCCTGCTTTTTCCTTACTTTTAACTGTATGAAAGAAAACGGACATTCATGAGAAAACAAGAGCGAAAATCGGACGTGTTTTAAATTTAAGCTTTTCGAACTGAGGGCAATAAATAAAACAGAAACGTACCTGCTGTAACAATTCCGCCAATTGTAATAGTAAACGTTGAGCTGGTAGACGACGCCAAATAACCTGATAGTATCGCTGAGACCAGCAGCAATAACCACGTCATCCATCTGCTTGTGGCCTGAACTCTGCCTAATAAATGATCAGGGGTATGCGTCTGACGAATTGTTCGAATACAAGGATTGATCATACAAGCAGCTAATACACCAATCGCATTCGTTATCGCGACACTAATAAAAGTTTCAGAGAATGCGAGTCCAATGATGGAAAGTCCTCCTGTTAGATGCGCGAACATTAAGATCGTCTGAAATCTGAAAATCCTGCTCATTCTGTTTGTTACCAGGGCTCCAGCGATCGCCATCAAACCGCCTAATGAGAGTATGATCCCAATCTCAGCAGGCTTAAAAAAGAGAACTTCTTTTAGGTGGAAAATAAGTAACGTTAAAAACATCGTTGTTCCAAAAGTTGATATCATGAGCGCCAAGTTTGTATACCAAATGATCTTCGTATTAAACACATGTTTAAAACCTTCTTTGAGTTCTGAAGCAAATGCGTGAAAAAAGGTATGCCGATTATAGGGGGTTACCTTATTTTCGTGTTCAATATGTATTTTAGTGATCATCCAAAAAGTTAAAAAGAATGATATTGCGTTTAAGAAGAGACCTGCGCCTGGAGCAGTCATTGAAACTAGCAGTCCTCCCAGTGCCGGACCAATAACGATTGCCGTTTGAAATAATCCTTCATCCCATGCGTTTGCTTCATGTAGCCTTTCTTTTTGTACGAGATGAGGTAAAAAAGCAAACCCAGCTGCATTATGTAGCTGCGTCAGCCAACCCATGAATAAGGCCCCCGCTGCAATATGCCAAAATTCAAGTGTATCGGTTTGGTAGAGCGCAGCAAGCAGCAGCAATAAAAATCCTCTGGAGAGATCACTGAAATAAAGAATTCTTTTCCGGTTATATGTATCTGCTATCCATCCAGCTATAGGCTGGAAGAAAACCGGGATCCTTTCCACAGCAGCTATGATCCCCATAGAAACAGCAGAACCTGTAAGCTGAAGTACAATCAGCGGAAGTACGAGGAGGTAAACTTGATCGCCTAAAAATGATATAAATTTACTTCCAAGCAAATTCATTACTTTTACATTCTTATATAACGGCTGCGTTTCTAGGTGTGTATTTTTACGTAAAGACTGCATTTATTAAATCCCCTTTCTCTCTGCTTAATAAAATTACTTATTAAGCAGAGAGAATCCTTTAGAAAAAAATAAATTGTTGGGGACTGGTCCCCCAACAATTTATTTCCCTTCGTCGTTTCAGCTTCCTGAGCTAATAAAATACTCCAAAAGGACCAAGGTTTGCTCACAATTTACTTTTACTCCTTCGTATATCGAGTTTCATCGACATTTATTTCCCAGCCTTCTGCTAAAATAAGAAGCATCCCCTAAAGGGGATGCTTCTCTCACTACTTACCTTGATAAACATCCAATACGCTTGGCCATCCGTAATATTCCTCAGTAGGTTTTACTAATTTATCGATCCAAACGGTTTCTTTAGATCCTGGATTTACCTTTTTCATAACTTTTGATTGATTAGAGATTGCAAATGTTCTTACCCAAATAATCGCTTCATTAGGCAATTTTTTAGGATATTCGTCTGCAGCTCCCTTCTCGGGCTGAGTTAATCTTTTAGCACTCCTTGTCGTTGTATCAACCAAAGCTAGGAATGGCTTAGATCTTTTTTCTTCAGGCACTTCCCATCCCCACTCAATCTGCCTGCTTACAACGATTTCACGGTCATTCCTCCATGTGAAATCTCCATCAGCATAACCTTTAAAACTTAGATCCACTTCTTTTCCGCTTCGTGAGTCCCAAATGGTTAATCGTTTATTTTCAGAGACAAGTCTTCCTATCCCATTAATAAAAGCCAATCTTTCAGTTTTTGGAGACCAGTGAAACCAATTTGAGTTACTTAACATATTTGCGATCATTTTAGTGTTTGATCCGTTCTTTGAAACAATCATTAATGTGTTGCTGTCAGCCGACAATGAAGCAGTGGGGCAGGCGATAAAAGTAAAAACGCTATTCTTCATCCCCCACTTAAATTTTGTTGTGCCGATAGCGAAAAAAGAATCACTCATTTCTGGCAAAGTAGTAATTTTCCTCACTTTTTTCAAATCGCCTTTTGCATCTGCCGGAACCGTAAAGATCTGAACAGGGGTCCATCCATCTGGCTGCAAACTAGCTGAAGAGGAAACAACAAACCCTTTACTATCAGGTGTCCAGCTATAGTTTCCAACACCAATGATTACATTTTGAAAAGATGACGCCGGCTTTGACACATCTATTACATTTAGAACGCTCCCGCTTTTCCAAGCGAGCAGCTGACCTCCTGGTGACCATCTTGGCATCTCAACAACACCTGTAAACACATTTCTTTTTAGACGAGTCACCCGGTTGTATACCCATAACTCTTTTGCTTCACCCTCACCAGCCATGTAACTGATATACATTCCATCACTAGAGAATTTCGGGTGTGACAGCTTACTGCCTTCAACTAACCTTCTTTCCACATCCCCATCTTTTAACCAAAGTCCATCTTTACGAATAAAAGCAGCTTTTCCCTCAGCCGCTTCGGAATGGTTCGGATAATTCATAATCATTATCAACATGCTAATCAACAGAATAGTTAATCGTTTCACATCATTCACCTCATTACTAACATGAACTAAATGAGAGAATTCATACAAAAAAAGCTCAGAAACCATCGGCTTCTGAGCTTGTCTGCTACAATTATTCTCCTGTTTCAGCAAAACGCTTGATACGTGCTGCGATTTCGTCACGTACACGCTGGAATTCGCTCCACTCTTTCCCTGCAGGGTCATCAAATCCCCAGTGTTCACGCTTTTTATGAGGCGGTGTTGCCGGACATACGTCATTGGCATGTCCACAAAGCGTTACAACTAAGTCAGCTTTTTCTAAGATATCTTTATCAATTACATCAGAAGTCTGATTTGTAATGTCGATATCTACTTCTTTCATCGCTTTAACAGCATTCGGGTTTACACCGTGCGCTTCAATTCCAGCAGAATATACGTCATATTTATCACTAAGATAGTGGTGTCCGAATCCTTCAGCCATCTGAGAACGACAAGAGTTTCCTGTGCAAAGGAAATAGATGATTGGTTTCGCCATGTTTAAAACCTCCTAAGATTAAAGAACTTTCTTTCGTGACCATCATAATATAAGTATATCCTTATATCAATATTTATTTATATATTCTTTGACATTTTATATAAACATATGGTTATATACTAATGAGGTGAAATCGATATGGAACTGGATCAGTTAACCGATTGTTACAAAGCAATGGCAGATAAAACACGCTTGAATATTTTAGCTTTACTCCGTCACGAAGAATTATGTGTATGCGAGCTGGTTGAAATATTAAAAATGACACAACCTAGTATTTCACAACATTTAAGAAAATTAAAGCAAGCCAAATTAGTTAAAGAACGACGAAACAGTCAATGGATATTTTACTCCATCGACGGTGAGATCTATCCTTTTATAAAAGCAAACTTAGAAGCTCTTCCTGATATGTCAGAGAAAATTGAACAACTTAAAGCTTCGGGCGGTAAGGTTTGCTGCTAACATAGAAAATCAGGAGCAATTGGGGGAATTGATATGGACAGCATGGCGATTACGGCCTTCGCTGTATTTCTAGTTACGATTACTTTTGTTATCTGGCAGCCTAGAGGTCTTTCAATCGGATGGTCTGCTACAATCGGTGCGACTATTGCACTTCTTCTAAAAGTCGTAAGTCCTGCAGACGTCTGGACCGTTACAGGTATCGTTTGGAACGCAACATTAGCTTTTGTTGCGATCATTCTCATATCGATCATTTTGGACGAAATCGGCTTTTTTGAATGGTCTGCCCTTCATATGGCAAGACTTGCTGGCGGGAACGGCAAGAAGATGTTTACATATGTCATCCTTCTTGGAGCTGCTGTTTCCGCATTCTTCGCTAACGATGGTGCAGCATTAATCCTGACACCAATCGTACTTGCACAAGTCCGCGCACTTAATTTCAAAGAATCAATGGTTCTTCCTTTTATTATGGCGAGCGGATTTATTGCAGATACGACTTCTTTGCCGCTTGTCGTGTCAAACTTAGTAAACATTGTTTCAGCTGATTTTTTCAACATCGGATTCGTTGAATACGCAAGCCGGATGATCATACCGAACTTCTTTTCTTTAATAGCGAGCATGCTTGTTCTGCTTATCTTTTTCGGTAAAGATATCCCTGAAAACTATGATCTTTCCCAATTAAAAAAACCGAAAGAAGCCATTCGTGATCAGAAGCTTTTCAAGCTATCATGGGTGATCCTTGCTGTTCTTTTAGCAGGTTATTTAACAAGTGAATTTATCGGTATTCCTGTATCATTTATTGCAGGAGCTGCAGCACTAATATTTATCTTAGCTGCTCGTAAAAGTCCAGCTATCGAAACGAAAAAAGTCGTTAAAGACGCACCTTGGACGGTTGTCGTATTCTCAATCGGTATGTATGTAGTTGTTTATGGTCTTCGTAATGCAGGACTTACTGATATGCTCGGAAACGTAATTCAAGTTGTTGCAGACCAAGGATTGTTTGCTGCTACGATCGGTATGGGCTTTATCGCAGCGATTCTTTCATCGGTAATGAATAACATGCCGACTGTAATGATTGACGCTTTAGCTATTCAAGGTACAGAAACTTCTGGTGTTATCCGCGAAGCATTGATTTACGCAAACGTTATTGGTTCAGATCTTGGACCAAAGATTACACCTATTGGGTCATTAGCAACCCTCTTATGGCTGCACGTTTTATCTAAAAAGGGTGTAAAAATCACGTGGGGCTATTACTTTAAAATTGGTATCCTTCTAACGGTTCCAACATTGTTTATTACTTTAACCGGCCTATATCTATGGCTATTGCTATTATCATAAAAAAGGAGAGTGCAAATCATGATCCAACGTATGCATGTTGCTGTTAACTGTTCAAATTTAGAGAAATCACTTGAGTTTTATAAAAACTTTTTCGGGCAAGAACCAGCAAAAGTAAAAGAAAACTATGCAAAATTCGAACTGGATGAACCAGGACTACACTTTTCCCTGAATGTGCGTCCCTTCGAAAAAGAAGGCGTGCTGAACCACTTAGGTTTTCAAGTAAATAACACAGAAGACGTACTCGCTATGGGTGAACGTCTTCGTAAAGCAGGTCTGTTATTAATCGACGAGATGGACACGACATGCTGCTATGCCGTTCAAGATAAGGTATGGATCTATGATCCGGACGGCAACGCTTGGGAGATCTTCTACACGAAAGAAGACTCTAAGTTTGAATCTGCTGGAGATGCACGCGATCTGTCACTTTGCTGTGCTCCGCCACAAAAACCGCAAACGATTCAATTAGGATTCACAAAGAAATAAACGCACATCCCCCTGCTGAATAGCAGGGGGATTTTGTATGTCAACCGCTCGCCATAATGACTATTCCTGGACAAACCCGCATATTATCTAGTAATCACATTAGACAGGGATGATTGCCATGATGAAACGTACTGTAGCAATCTTTTTGGGCAGCGTGCTGCTCGGTATAGGAATAAATGGATTTATTGTCCCTTTTCATTTACTGGATGGCGGGATGATCGGGATCAGTCTTATCGTAAAATATGTATGGGGCTATAAAGTTGGTCTAACCCTGATTTTATTAAGCATTCCTATATATCTTATAGCATGGAAGCTCGAACGCCGCTATTTTATTAACAGCATTCATGGTCTCTTAGTTTCTTCCTTAATCATTGATCTTTTGACTCCATTAAGAGGTATGTTTTCTGTTTCAATCATTGAGAGTTCTGTAATTGGCGGTTTGTTTATTGGAACAGGTATTGGCTGGATGCTGAGGCACGAAACAAGTACTGGCGGAACTGATCTGCTGGCACTTTTCGTATCACGCTGGCTTTCGATAAATGTCGGCATGGTCATTTTTTTGATCGATGCAGCCGTTATATTAGCTGGGCTTTATGTGATGGGAGAAGGGATTTTATTTTATTCCCTCGTTACAATTCTTTCGGTAGGGTTTGCAACGATGACAATGACACTTATCCGGTCAATCCAATTTTACAAGAGCACATAAAGAAAGAGCCCCAGACAGGCTCTTTTTTTAAAATAAAACTGTTTTTGCAACGATGCTGCTATTAGAAGTGGTTGATTTCCGCTCCAGGATGCTCGCTTTCCGCGGGGCGTGCGGTGAGCCTCCTCGGCGCTTTGCACCCTTAGGAGTCTCACCTGTCCCGCTGATCCCGCAGGAGTCTCGCACCTTGCACTCCAATCAACATGTCAACGAAGTGTCTTCATAAAAAGAATCATATGCAACAATCTTCTTGAAAAGAGCCTTTAATCAAACGGTTTTATCCATACATGCGATCAATCGGTCTTCAATGTCTTTTGCTTTTTGTTCTAGGTCTTGGTCGTTGAGCAGTTTTACAAACTCAGTCGGCTTCGGCATTCCGATTTTCGTCTTCCCCTCATCTGTATACAACACCATTTTACAAGGCAAGAAATATCCGATCATCTTATTCTGTGTCAGAACTTCCTTCGCTTCATGTGGGTTGCATACCTCTAAAATAAGAAAATCATCGTTATAGTCCAGTCCTTTTTCCTGCAGCTTTTCTTTTACGTTAAACTGCCATAGCACACCGAACTTTTCTTCTTTTAACTGTTCCTCTAATTTTTGAGCCGCTTCTTCCATTGTCATTGTTGTCTCGACTGTGTAATGAAACATAAGCATCTCCCTTGTTTGTGTCTTTCTTAGTATGTCTTGCCTAATTGATGAACAGGCAAACATTTATCCTAAAATATCTAGCCAAATCTTAATTGACGTTGCAATAATTAGTGCAGCTAAGATGAATTGAAGGATTTTTGTATTTATTTTTTTACCGAATTGAGCTCCAAGCGGAGACGCGATCAGACTTGCTACTACCATGATGACTGCTGGCCATAACAATACTTGACCAGTCGTGATCTTACCAATCGTTGCACCGATTGATGAAATGAAGGTGATAGCAAGTGATGTGGCAATCGTCATTCGAGTTGGTATCTTAAGAACAACCAACATGATCGGAACAAGGATAAACGCTCCAGCTGCACCTACTATACCTGCTGCTACACCTACAATAAATGCGAGTCCCGCTGCCAGCCATTTATTAAACTTCACTTGATCTAATGGAATGTCATCAATGCCCTTCTTAGGAATAAGCATCATTACAGCTGCTATCGTCGCTAATACTGCATATACGATATTAATCTGTCCCTCTGACATTGCCTGTGAACCATATCCGCCAATAAAGCTTCCTAACAGAATAGCTGAACCCATATAGATAATAAGAGTCTTGTTCAAATAACCGCCTTTACGATAAGCCCAAACCCCACCTATAGTAGCGAAAAAAACTTGAACCGCACTTATACCTGAAACCTCATGAGCCGAGTATGCTGTGAAGCCTAGCATAGCTGGAATATATAGAAGCATTGGATACTTGATGATCGATCCGCCGATCCCTACCATTCCGGATATAAAAGAACCTATAAAGCCTATTAAAAAAATCGTTATTATGAATCCTAATTCCATGACTTCACTCCCCCATGGCTGATTTTATTTAGATAAACAAGTTGATCTTGGACTCATCTGCATCAGCAAGGTAAGAAGCTACACCAGCATAATCAAGACCATCAATAAGCTCATCTTTCGTAATACCCATAACATCCATAGACATTGTACATGCAACCATCTTCACATCTAGGTCTTGAGCCATCTCGATTAATTCTTTAAGCGTTACAATGTTTTTCTTTTTCATCGTATACTTCATCATCTTTCCGCCTAGACCGCCATAGTTCATTTTAGAAATACCAAGTTTTTCAGGTCCTCTTGGCATCATTTTCGCGAACATTTTATCCATGAATGTTTTCTTCACATTTACGTATTCTTCTTTTCTTAAGATGTTTAATCCCCAGAATGTAAAGAACATCGTCACTTGTTTCCCCATAGCAGCTGCACCTGTTGCGATAATAAAACTCGCCATCGCTTTATCAAGATCACCGCTGAATACGACCATTGTTGATTTATCTTGTGTTTGTTCCATTTTCCAACTCTCCCTTTTGTCAAGGATACCTATATAGGTATCCTTGCATTTAAAATTTTTTTACCCTTTTTGAATATAGAACTTGAATACGCCGTCTTCTTCTTTATGGTCTAATAATTCATGACCAGATGATTTTGACCATGCTGATAAGTCATTTACTGCACCTTTATCAGTTGCAAGTACTTCTAAGATGCCTCCGCTAGCAAGACCATCCATTGCTTTTTTTGTTTTTACGATTGGCATTGGGCAAGATAACCCTTTTGTGTCTAAAGTTTGTTTTACGTTCATTTGAAGAACCTCCTGGTAATTTTAGTTTAAGTTTTGTTTTATTTACTCAGTGATTGCACAGCGGTTTGGACCAATTTCCATCTCGCGCTGTTCGTCAGTTGTTGGATCGATTTTCCCCATGTTTGTCTGACGGATTTCTTGATATGCATTAGGCTGTGGCGGTAAGTTTTCTGTTACAGCTCTGCGGAATTCATCATCGCTTTCGATATTTAACCCTTCGTTCTTTTCAAACAGCTCGCCTAGAGGAGCTTGAACAGCACCTTTTTCATCAAGTTCGCTGATTTTACCAAAGTGAGCTGGCAATACAATTAGATCTTTTGAAAGATTGTTGTATTTGTTGTATAAAGAATCATGCAGATCGCTTACCCAGTCCTCAGCTTTACCAGCAAGGTCTGGACGTCCGATTGAATCAACAAACAGAATATCTCCAGAAAGCAAGTATTGTCCGTCAACGATCATAGAAGTACTTCCGATCGTATGACCTGGAGTATAAAGCGGCTGAATTTCAATCTTTGTATTACCGATCGTAATGTCTTTGTCTTCTTCTAATGCTTCATAAGAGAAAGTTACTTCTTCAGCATCTTTTGGAGGCAGCCAGTAAGTTGCGTTAGTTTTTTCCGCAAGACGGCGTCCGCCAGAAATGTGGTCAGCATGAAGGTGTGTATCGATCATGTGCTTAATTTCAATATTGTTTTCTTTAGCAAAATCTTCATAAGCTTCAATTGTACGAGCAGAATCAATGATCGCTGCTTCTCCGTTTGATTCAACAAGGTAAGAAAGGCAGCCTTTACCGATACGGTTGAATTGATAGATTGAACCGCCATCCTTTAAGTCGCCGATCTTCACGGGCAACAAGTATTCGCTCCAAGCCTTCATACCGCCTTCAAGGTAATAAACATCTTTAATTCCTGCTTCATCAAGCATCTCTGCTACCATTACAGAAGATCCTTCTTTAGCACAAACAACCAACACTTCTTCTTTTGGAAGGTGTTCCAATACATCCTCTACACCATCAATTAGATCGAAATACGGACGGTTGATTGACTCAATATCTTTACCTTCGATTTTCCAGTCTTTAAAATCACTTTCATTACGAACATCTAGAATAAACATTTTGCCTTCAACAACACGTTTTGCTACTTCTTTAGCTGTTAATGCTTTAACCATTTTATCAAATACCTCCCCAGGTATATTTTCAATTAAAATTTTTTAATTTTCTTCTACAGGCCCAGTCCATTCAGTCATTCCAGGCAATACGTTTTTCACACGCTCAAAACCTTTTTCAGATAAAATTTGTGCAGCCATATCACTTCTTGAGCCAGTACGACAAATGACATTGATTTCTTTATTTTTATCAAGTGTGTCTATTTTGCTTTCAAGTTCTCCCAAAGGAATAGATACTGCCCCAGGTATACGCTTGAACTCATATTCTGCAGGTTCTCTCACATCAAGCAAAATCATGCCGTCTTTGTTCTCAGCCAAAGCTTTTTCTAATTCATCGTTCTGAATCGTATGCTCATACTTTGCTGCTTCTTTTACTTCACCAGGGTTTGATTTTCTTAAGTAATGTTTAAGAACATCTCCCTCTTCATTTGTGCCTAAATACTGGTTTCCTGTGTTTCTTGCCCATCCTTGCATATCAGCTAGAGAACCTTTGTCTGTTGCTTGAACTTCAATAACTTGACCTGCCTCAAGCTGATCCATCGCTTTTTTCGTACGTACAATCGGCATTGGACATGATAACCCTTTACAGTCTAAAACTTGATCTACTTTAATACTCATGCTTATTACCTCCATATTTTTTTAACCAATCATATATACCCGCATAGGTATATGAAAACTCAAAAAAATTTATTAAATTATACCCATAGGGGTATATTAAATAATAAAAGAGAATCTGTCAACAGGCTATCCTTATGACAGATATTAGCGGCTTTTTACAAGAAGCTGAACGGCTTCTTTTACAAGATCGGAGTTCATTTCTTCTCCGTTTTTCATTTGATCACGCAAGCATTGCTCAAGGTTCGTGCCGACAATTAATCCAATCGTACGATCAATAGCAGTTCGTGAGGCAGAAAGCTGTGTGATAACGGCTTTACAATCTTGCTCTTCTTCTAACATACGCAAGACACCACGAATTTGCCCCTCAATTCTTCTTAGACGATTTTTCATTTCTTGTGTGTATTCCAAATCAGCACCTCCTCTTCGTAAAATACCTATAGGGGTATATTACATCATTATAATTTTAATGTCAAACGTTATATTTAAAGTCTCTTTTCTAAAAGACGGTTGCTTATGACTCTTTTTGCATACGCTTCGTTGATAAGTTGATTGAAGCGTAAGGTGCGAGACTCCTGCGGGATCAGGGTGACAGGTGAGACTCCTAAAGGCGCAAAGCGCGAGGAGGCTCACCGCACGCCCCGCGGAAAGCGAGCATCCTGGAGCGGAAATCAACCATTTCCAGTTAGCGACAAAGCTTGTGAAAACAGCCATATTTATAGATGGAAATTGGCTGCAGGCACTGCCTTACAGCCATTCATTATTTATTATTGTTCCACCTTTTGCATTCGTTCATGAACCAAATCCATAACAGCCTGCTTTAATGAAGCTAATGCTTCGTTGGCTTTCTCATTTGATTTAGCTTGTACTCCGAAATAAAACTTAATTTTCGGTTCTGTTCCTGAAGGTCTTACACAGAACCATGATCCGTCAGCTAACTTATATTTAAGTACATTTGATTTCGGAAGAATAATATCATCATTCGTATCACTTTCTATAGTATATCGGATACTTGCTTGATAATCCTCCGTAACATCCATCTTTTGTCCGTTGATCTCAAGCGGCAGATCAGCTCTAAATCCAGCAAGCAGGTTTACTATCTGCTCAGCGCCAGATTTTCCTTTTAACGTCAGAGATTCGAGTCCTTCCTTATAATAACCGTACTTTTCATAAACATCCGTTAACGCATCATAAAGCGTTTTGCCTTGTTTTTTATAATATGCAGCCATTTCTGCACCCATTAAACATGCTTGTACAGCATCTTTATCACGCACAAAGTCACCAATTAATGAACCATAGCTTTCTTCGTACCCGAAAATAAAGGAATGTTCTCCGCTCTTTTCATATTCTTTAATTTTTTCACCAATAAATTTGAACCCTGTAAGTGTATCTTCACATGTTAAACCATAAGATTCAGCAATAACACGTCCTAACTCTGAGGTTACAATTGTTTTAAATACGATACCTTTAGAACAAAGGCTGCCTTTTTCTTTACGCTGAGAAAGAATGTATTCCAGCATGAGGGCTCCCGTTTGGTTACCCGTTAAGATTTCATATTCACCTTTATTATTTTTCACTGCAATCCCGACTCTGTCTGCATCTGGATCAGTTGCCATTAGGATTTCAGCATCATTTTCTTTTCCATACTGAATAGCCAGTTCAAATGCAGCATGTTCTTCAGGATTAGGTGATTTTACTGTAGAAAAATTCGGATCAGGCTGCTCTTGCTCTTTGACAACAGTCACATTCGTAAATCCAAGCTGCTTGAGTCCTTCTCTTACTGGTGTATTAGCTGTTCCATGCAGCGGAGTAAAAACAATGCTTAAATCATGCATTTCTTTAATAACTTCACGGTTCAAGCTGATCTTAGTAAGCTGTTCCATATAAGCTTTATCAATCTCTTCACCGATTACTTCGATTAAACCTGCATTTTTTAATTCTTCTTCAGTCTTCACATCTATTAATAGTTCATCATCAACTGCATTTACCTTTTGGATCACTTCATCCGCTTCTTTAGGCGGGAGCTGTCCGCCATCTGGTCCGTACACTTTATAACCGTTATATTCTGGAGGGTTGTGACTCGCGGTAATAACAATACCGCTATACGCTTTTAAGTATCTCACTGCAAAAGAAAGCTCAGGTGTAGGTCTTAAGCTTTCAAAAACATATGCCTGTACTCCGTTCGAAGCTAAAGTCTTTGCTGCTTCCATCGCAAATTCAGGAGATTGGTGCCTTGAATCATAAGCGATTACTACTCCGCGTTTTTGTGCCTTTTCACCTTGATCCATTATAAAATGCGCTAACCCAAGTGATGCTTTACGAACCGTATACGTGTTCATTCGGTTTGTACCAGGACCAATTTCCCCGCGCATGCCCCCTGTACCAAACTCTAAGTTCTTATAGAAACAGTCTTCTAGTGCTGTCCTGTTATCTTTAATTCCTTCTAATGCAGTTTTTAAAGATTGTTCAAGTGCTTCATGCTGTATCCATCTTTCATATGTTTTCTCCCAGGACATTGTACTGCCTCCTTTTTCTTTTGAAGCTGAATAGATGTTTGTTCTCTTAAGTTTCGATTTTAATCGATTATTTCCTGCTCTATCTATTAAATACGGCCTTTATTATACCGTTTTCATCATAAAAAATAAAATCTATTCTTAAAATTCTTCTTAGCTCCGACACGATTCGTTATATTTCCCGAGAAATAGAAAAAATGCGGGAAGCTTTTTGAAGTTTGCCGCATTTACTTAAATTTTTCTCTTTTGTCATTTTTCTTCCTCGACAAGTTGATTGTAGCGCAAGGTGCGAGACTCCTCGAAAATGAAAATCAATTTTCTTCGTGCGATGTAACGCTCTCGAAGCCTTCCTTGTCCTGCGGGATCAGTGGGACAGGTGAGACTCCTAAAAGCGCAAAGCGCTGGGAGGCTCACCGCCCACCCCGCGGAAAGCGAGCATCCTGGAGCGGATATCAACATCTTCTAAACAACGTCTGCGAAACAGCCTTGCTTATTTACTCTTATCTTTTTGGATCACACTATATAAATCAAGACGTCTATCTCTAAGCAGCGTAACACTGCCTGTTTTACGCTGTCTTCTCAGGATTTCAAGATCTACATCACCTACCACTACCGTTTCGATATTCGGATGGCATTCTCCGACAATACCGTCTCTTGGGAAAGAGAAATCAGAAGGTGTGAAGATACCTGACTGGGCATATTGAATGTCCATGTTTTCTACTTGTGACAGGTTCCCTACTGTTCCTGCAATCGCCGTATAGATTTCATTTTCTATAGCACGGGCTTGAGAACAATAACGTACTCGCAAATATCCTTGACGGTCTTCTGTACAAAACGGTGTGAAAATAATTTTAGCACCCTGATCCGTAACAATACGGGATAGTTCAGGAAACTCGATATCATAACAGATAAGAATAGCAACTTTACCGCAATCTGTATCAAATACTTGTACTTTATCTCCAGCAGAGATCCCCCACCATTTTCGTTCATTTGGTGTGATATGAAGTTTATATTGCTTATCGATCGTACCGTCTCTTCTGAACAAATACGCTACATTGTATATGTCGCCATCTTCTTCGACAAAGTGTGATCCCCCGATGATGTTCACATTGTATCTTACAGCAAGGTTCGTAAACAATTCGATATACTGCTCCGTGAACTCAGTTAATTTACGGATCGCCAAGCTTGGGCTCTTTTCTTCGCAAAATGATAAGAGCTGTGTTGTAAGTAATTCAGGAAAAACTGCAAAATCTGAACCTTGATCTGCTGCAACGTCCGTATAATACTCCACTTGAGTTGCAAAATCTTCAAAAGAATCGATTGATTTCATCATGTATTGAATCGTTGTGATCCTTACGGGTTCAGTTGTTTTAAAATATTTCTTTGTTTTATTCGGAATGTAATCGACATTGTTCCATTCCATTAAAGTGGCATATGCCTTAGACTGCTTATCATCTGGCAGATAGCTTTTATTTAAACGCATGATCGTGAAACCATTCATTAGCTGAAACGTTAAAACAGGATCATAAATATTATGCTGGATCACTTCACGAACATATTCTCTCGGTGTCATCTCTTTTGAATACTTATGATAGTTTGGAATTCTTCCGCCCAATATAATACTCTTCAAGTTTTTTTGTTCAGCCAGCTCTTTGCGTGCCTCATAAAGCCTGGCTCCTATTTTCATACGGCGGTATTCTGGATGAACCATAACTTCAATCCCATACAAATTAAAGCCTTCTGGGTCATGATTTGTAATATAGCCTTTGTCTGTGATTCCATCCCACGTATGCTTATCATCATATTCATCGAAATTCACCATCAGACTCGAACAGCTTCCGACGATTTTCCCTTCATACGTTACACAGAATTGACCCTCTTGGAAAATACGAAGGTGGCTTTCCAGCTGATCCCGCTGCCAAGGCTCCATGTTTCCAGGAAAGCATACTTTTTGCAGTTTTAAAATTTCATCAATATCTTCAAATTGTATATTTCTAAGTTCTATCTTTTTCTCAAATTTTGAAACATCGATCTCGCTCATCTATTCCACTCCTCTAACCTGCTTTACTCGTTCAGTTTACTTCCATTGTTTCATACGCTCATTAAGAGAACCTGTAAATAATTCCAGTTCATTGCCGTCAGGATCTAGAAAACTTATCGTCCATCCTCCGCCTCTTTCGATAGGTCCCCTCGTTATAATAACTTGTTTTTCTTTGAGGTAAACAGCAGCTTTAGGGAAGTTTCTTTCAGAAACCGAAAAAGCAAAGTGATCCACACCGAGTTGATCTTTTTGTTTAGGTTTTGCTTTTTTGATTTCCAGTAAACATAACCAGATTCCGCTAATGTCCAAGTATACATCTGTATTCCCTCTATGCACTATTTTTGCACCTAAAATATTTTCATAAAAATGAACGGCTCTAGATAGTTCTGAAACTCTTATGGTTATATGATTGATTCCCTGAACCTCAATCATAATTTATGTTGTTCAACTAGCTGTATAAGTGCAGCTAGTTCAAGCTCTGCTATCGACTCCATTTGATGATCCACTTCATCAAATTGCATATGTCTTGTTACGGGGTTTGGAATAGCTACACAATAGAGACCTGCCTTTTTAGCAGCCAAAGAACCATTAACAGAGTCTTCAAATGCGATTGCTTCTCCCGGTTTAACTCCTAGTTCATCTACCGCTTTAAGATATAATGCCGGATCTGGTTTAACTTTTTCGACATCATCAGCTGTTTTGATCACTTCAAAATAATGGCTGAGACCGATTCTTTCAAGATGTTCCATTACCCATTGCCGCGAAGAACTGGATGCAAGTCCTATCTTCAATCCCATCTCTTTAGCTGCTTTTAGATAGTTTTCTATTCCAGGAAGCGGTTTTTGTTCTTTAATTAAGGCTAATGCTCGCTCTGTTTTCTTTATCCTTAATTCTTCATGATTCAGCTTTTTGTTAATTTGTTCTTCTAAGTATTCATAAGGGTTAAAACCAGAATGAGTCCCTATGCATTCACCCCACACTTCCAGAGGCAGCTCACTTCCATGTTCTTTATACATTTCTTGAAATGCATTGTAATGCTGAGTTTCAGTATCCAGAATCGTACCATCAAAATCAAAAACGAGTGCTTTAATCAATACTAATCATCCTAACCGCGTTTTTATTTATTTTCTTAAATTTTTAATAAAGACGCAAGAAAACCGATTCTGGTCTGGCAGTTTAATGAAGCACATTGGTTCTGAACATGATTTTTTTTCCGTTGCTTGTTGCGATGATTGCTCCGAGCTGGTCTGTTCTATAGACAGTCATCTTTCTATTGTTCAGCCTATACAGGACTTCTTTAGAAGGAAATTGATAAGGGTTGTTCTTCCCTACCGAAATTACAGCGGTTTTAGCTTTTACCTTCTTTAAGAACTCCATGGATGATCCGGTGTTTGCCCCATGATGACCAATCTTTATAACATCCGCCTTTACTCCCCCGCGGCTCATAATTTCTTTTTCTTCCTCCGCACCGGCATCTGCCATCAGTAAAAAGTTCTTTTTTCCGTGCTGAATTTTAATAACTGCTGAATAATCATTTATATGTTTGTAATACGAGCCTTTTGGCGCGAGCATTTCAACTTTTACCGAAAATCCCATTTTAAAATGAACGCCTGCTTTTGCTCTGTCTACTGGAATTTGCTTTTCATTAATTACACGAAAAAGGTCATGATAGTACTTTGTATCATATGGCAGGTTTGGCATGTACAGAACACTTACTGGAAATGCACGAATCACATCATCAAGTGAACCGATGTGATCATGATGAGGATGACTGGCTACTACAATATCTAAATGGGTAATGCCTTCTCTTTTTAGGTAGGTGATAATTTCTTCCGCATCATGCTCATCGCCGCCGTCAATCAGCATCGTTTGGCCGTTCGGTGCTTCTACAAGAATACAGTCGGCTTGTCCAACATCTAAAAAGTGGATTTTTAATGGATCAAACCAGTCGGCATGTGCAGTTTTTCCTGGCACCAGCATCAATACAAGCATGAAACAAATGACGAATGCCGCTGATTTGTTATATTTCTTCAAATTTCACACCCCTTTATTTAGTTTATTTCTCATTAAACTTTGTCGCCCTAGAGAGGTTGATTTCCGCTCCAGGATGCTCGGTCCAATCAACTTGTCATCGAAGGGAATCAAAAATAATTAAAATCGTTCAAAAAAATCTTATCTTTAGTTATATGTAATTACGCTTGTTTCAACAACAAAACCCGCTATCCAATACATGGATGGCGGGCGGCTAAATTATGTGGTGATTTCACTTTTTTTGAAGAAGCTCTTCATAGCATGGTAAACATCTGCTTTTTCTTTTAAAATATAATGATTGAACTTCGGGTTATCCATATTTTTGTATACACTCATTAATGTAGAGTGACGATTATAGGCATTCACTTCTCCATATCCAAACATATTTGAGTGTTCCATAATCTGCTGCACGAGTTTTACACATCTCGCATTATCACTTGTGAGATTGTCACCGTCGGAAAAATGAAACGGATAGATATTAAAGCGGTTAGATGAATATTTCGTTTCAATAAGTTCCAGCGCTTTTCGGTAAGCTGATGAACAGATCGTTCCTCCGCTTTCCCCTTTGTTAAAAAAGTCTTCTTCAGTAACTACTTTGGCTTCTGTGTGATGTGCAATAAATTCGATTTCTACTTTTTCGTATTTTGAGCGCAAAAAACGCGTCATCCAGAAAAAGAAACTTCTCGCCATGTACTTTTCCCATATTCCCATAGAACCCGATGTATCCATCATCGCTAAAACTACAGCTTTCGATTCTGGTTTTATCACTTCATTCCAGGTTTTAAAACGCAAATCATCATTATGAATTGGTGCTACACTTGGTTTGCCGATTAGTGCATTTCTTTTAAATGCGGTCAGTATGGTTCTTTTTTTGTCAACGTTGCCCATTAGCCCTTTTTTGCGAACATCATTAAATTCAATCTTTTCTAAAACGATCTGGTCTTGCTCTTTTTGTTTAAGGTTTGGCAGTTCCAGCTCTTTAAAGAGCATCTCTTCAAGTTCCAGTATGGAAACTTCTGCTTCGGCATAATCCACTCCTGGCTTATCACCCGCTGGACCTTTCCCTTTTCCTGCGCCATTTTGTCCTGCACGTCCATCTCTGGCTACTACGTCCCCCACCTGGCTATCTCCGTCACCTTGGCCTACGTGCTTGTTTTTGTCGTAGTTGTATCGGATTTTGTATTCATCCATCGAACGGATTGGAATTTTGATCACATCACGCCCGTTGGATAGAATGATATTTTCTTCGCTTATCAAATCCGGCAAGTTGTTTTTAATGGCTTCCTGCACTTTTTCCATATGCCTTTGATGATCTTGATATCCTTTTCGGTGGAGGGACCAATTTTCCTGGGACACAACAAAATTGTTCTTATCCTGTTCGCTCATCGTTTTCCCCTCCAGAGCAGCAAAAGTCAATGCTGCTTTTCTTGATCAACCCGGGGCATATCCTGTTTCCTTTAAATTCACTTTTATTAGAAAAAAGGGTTGGTTACTCTATCTTATGCAAGTACTCACTAGAATTGCTAAACTTTCACGATAAAAAAAGCCCCCTTTTCCAAAATCGAAAAGAGAGCTTGCACATTATTTCTTATATTCCTTTTTTTCATGCTGCTTAGGGTCAGGTGTTTTACCGCTTTTCCGTACTTCTTCATTTGATGAAACATGTTCCATCACTTTTCCGTGTTCTTTCATTTCTTCAAAATTTGATGCCATTGAACTGTTTTTTCTTTTTGGTTCTTCTTTATTTGGTTTTGTCATAGGGATTCACCTCTTAATGAAATTTTCCCCATTTATTCCTTTTTAAAACCGTTAAAAACTCTCATTTCATCAACTGGCCAATACCGAATATTCGCTTCTCCTACGATATCCTTCATTTCAACAAAACCAATATGGCGGCTGTCGATGCTATGAAGCCTGTTATCACCAAGAACGAAGATTTTTCCTTTTGGAACTGTACCATGCCCTGTGATTTCTTCAAGTGTAAAGTTGCCGGTAAGGGTACGGTTGCCTGCAAATCTTTTAAATTCTTCGAGATAAGGTTCCTCTACTGGCTTATTGTTTATATAAAGTTTGTCGTCTTTATATGCGATATGATCTCCTGGCAATCCTATTACACGTTTAATATAATCCTCTTTCGGATTAGCTTTAAACACAATAAGGTCAAAACGTTCCGGGCTGCTGATCTCATAGCCAATTTTATTTACGATGAGGCGATTGCCATTTTGAATAGTAGGCATCATCGATTCTCCGTAAACAACATACTGCTCAATCAAAAACTTTTTTATTATAATAGCAAGAATGAGTGCAATTCCAATCGCTTTAATCCAATCCAGCAGTCCATTTCTTTCTTTTCGAGCCGAGCTCATACAGCTCACTTCCTTTAGTTAGCTTATTAGTATCAATTTACCATTTTTAAGTTAGCAATTACAAGGTCAATATTTTTATAGTAAAAATGAATGTATAAAGATTCATTTATAATTTCTTTAGTTTTCCCTATTTTAGTGTAAAAAAACACACCCCGAAAGACCTTATCAGTGTCTTAGGGTGTGTTCTGAATATTAGCGATTCAGCAAGCTTCCAACATAGCGCAATAGTTCATTGGCACTAGTTGTATTATAGCCATGCTCATCGACAAGACGAGCTATTACTTCATTAATCTTTTTCAATTGTGATTCGTCGGGTGTCTTTGAAGAAGTTGTGATCTTCACAACATCCTTTAGATCTGCAAATAGTTTCTTTTGGATCGCTTCTCTTAGGCGCTCATGTGAATTGTAATCAAACTTCTTCCCTTTTCTTGCATATGCAGAAATACGGATAAGTATTTCTTCACGGAATGCTTTCTTCGCGTTTTCAGAGATACCGATCTGTTCTTCGATAGACCTCATCAGCTTTTCATCCGGACTCATCTCTTCTCCAGTGAGCGGATCACGGAGTTTATTCTTGTTGCAATAGGCCTCAACATTATCCAAATAGTTATCCATAAGTGTTTTAGCTGATTCTTCATACGAATAAACAAATGCTTTTTGAACTTCTTTTTTCGCAATGTCATCGTACTCTTTACGGGCAGCAGAGATAAAGTTGATAAACCTTTCTTTGTCTTCCTTAGAGATGGAAGCATGGTGATCAAGACCATCTTTTAGAGACCGTAATACATCCAACGCATTTATGGAAGGCGTTTCTTTACGTATAATGGCAGATGAAATTCGGTTTATTACATAACGAGGATCGATTCCTGACATTCCTTCATCAGAGAACTCTTTCTTCAATTCCTCCAGATCAACATGATTAAAGCCTTCTACAATTTCACCGTCATAAAGCCTCATCTTTTTAAGGAGGTCCATACCTTGTTTCTTTGAATCTTTCAATCTTGTCAGTACTGAGAAAATAGCCGCTACTCTAAGAGCATGAGGTGCAATATGAACGTGAGACATGTCACTCTCGCTTATCATTTTTGCGTAAATCTTTTCTTCCTGAGAAACTCTCAGATTATACGGCACGCCCATGACAATAATTCTTGAATGCAAGGCTTCGTTCTTTTTATTCGAAATAAAAGACCGGTACTCCGATTCGTTCGTGTGAGCCACGATTAATTCATCAGCGGAGATTAAGGCGAATCTTCCCGCTTTAAAGTTTCCTTCTTGTGTAAGTGAAAGCAGATGCCATAAGAACTTTTCATCACATTTCAGCATCTCCTGGAACTCCATCATTCCTCTATTCGCTTTGTTCAGTTCTCCATCAAAACGATATGCCCGAGGATCTGATTCTGATCCGTATTCCGCGATCGTAGAAAAATCAATGCTTCCTGTTAAATCCGCAATATCCTGTGATTTTGGATCAGATGGACTGAACGTTCCGATACCAGTTCGTTTGTCCTCTGAGAAAAAAATTCTTTCAACCATCACATCTTCAATTCTGTTGTCATACTCTTGTTCAAGCCTCATTGTATTTAACGGAGATAAGCTTCCTTCTACACGAATGCCATATTCATCATAAAACTCTTTTCTGAGATGCTGCGGAATTAAATGCAGTGGATCTTCATGCATCGGACAGCCTTTTATCGCATATACGGCGCCTTCTGGTGTTTTTGTATACTTTTCCAAACCTCTTTTTAACATCGTTACAAGAGTGGATTTACCACCCGATACAGGTCCCATTAACAGCAATATACGTTTACGGACATCAAGGCGTTTAGCGGCAGGGTGAAAATACTCTTCAACAAGTCGTTCGATTGATTCTTCTAATCCGAAGATCTGATCGCTGAAAAAATGATACATCTTTTGACCATTTTTTTCTGAAATTCCAGCATCTTTTATCATGTTGTATACTCTTGAATGCGCTGACTGGGCTACAAATGGCCGATCTCGTAAAATATCAAGGTATTCAGCGAAGGTACCTTCCCAGGCTAGACGCTGTTCTTCTTCTCGATGCAATTGGATTCTTGATAAAATATCCATGAGTACCTCCTTGATTGTATTGGCTCCATCAAGTGTTAATCTACTCTATGCGAGGATGTCCGTAATCATTCTGTTTGAATAGTGATTTTTATTTGAAAAAGTGATAATTTGTATAAACCGTTTCATGGTAAAATATGTTTATCATTTGTTTTGAAACGGAGAAAGAGTCATGAATCCTAAGCTGGGTATCTTTGCTGTTTTTTTATTATTAAGTATGGTGTTTCTATCATTTGTCGGGTTGCGGAAGGAATACGAAAACTATATCCCTTTTCAGTCTGCTGTAGAAACACTCGGTGATGCAAATACCATCTCTCTCGAACAGAACAGCCGCCTTTTAGATATGAATGGCGGTCTTCTTTATGAGTTTAGAGGGAATGAAAGCCGCATTCATCTTACATACAAAGATATCCCGCTTACCGTCCTTCAGGCTTTCATTGCGACAGAAGATCAAAATTTCTTAGAGCATCATGGCATCGACGGGAAAGCGATCGCAAGAGCATTCATCACAAACTCTTCAGAAGGCGGCATCGAACAAGGCGGCAGTACAATCACCCAGCAGCTCGCCCGCAATCTTTTTCTAAATCATGAGCGTACATATGACCGGAAATTGAAAGAGCTTTTGATCTCTTACCGAATTGAACAGCAGCTTTCTAAAGAACAAATTTTGGAGCTATACATCAATGCTATTTATTTTCAGAATGGAGTATATGGCATTGAAAAAGCGAGCCTCTTTTACTTTAGTAAATCATCTAGGGAGCTTACTCTAAGCGAAACAGCACTTTTAGCTGCAATACCAAATAATCCTGTTCTGTATAACCCTATAAAAAACCTGGCTAACGCTAAAAAAAGACAGGAATGGATTCTGCTCAAGATGAAAGAGGAGGGCTATATCAATCAGCCGAAGTTTGAAGCTGCTATTAAACAACCGATTAATTTACAAGTTGCAAAGAGCGGCGTTCCCTTCCCAGAGATCGTAGGCTATATAAAAGATGAACTTCTGGAATTAATCGCATCTGCTCCTGAAAATAAAGGATTAAGTGCAGATGAGATGACGAAAAAGCGGGATGCTTTGTTAAGAAGTGGTGCAATAATTGAAACTTCACTAAATTCGAAGCTGCAGGTTGAAGCATTGAAAGCAGTTCAAAAACGACTTCTATATAAGGAAATTGAAGGTTCGGCCGTTGTAGTTGATCATGTTTCGAAAAAGATCGTTGCTATGATCGGCGGAAAAAATGTGGGAATGGAAGAGTTTAACCGGGCTTATCAGGCAAGGAGACAGCCTGGTTCATCCATTAAGCCTCTTCTTGCGTATGCCCCTTACATTGATGTGTTCAGTCTTGGATCGAATTCAATGATATCTGCAGCGCGAATTTGTGAAGGAAACTATTGTCCCAGCAATTATGGAGGTGCTTCATACGGAACAGTCTCCTTAAAAAAAGCGATGGCAAGCTCCATTAACACGGCTGCTGTCCGGGCAGTAAAGAAAATAGGCGTCGAGAGAGCCTTTACTTATCTGAAACCGTTTCAGTTTTCAGCGGTAGAACAGAAGGACCATCAGCTCGCTAGCGCACTTGGCGGATTTTCAAAAGGCTTTTCGCCCTTTGAGCTGACAAGTGCGTATACGGCATTCGCAAATAATGGAACTTACGTGAAACCTAGAATGATAACGTCTGTTAAAGATAAAAACGGAAATGTTTTATACGAGTGGAAGGAGCAGCCGGTTAATGTTTGGAAGCCGGAAACGAATGCTGTGATGAGGGAAATGCTGGCCGCGGTTACGATTTCTGGAACCGCAAGGGATGCACGGTTTCCTGGTTCAATGTACATAGGCGGCAAAACAGGAACTACAAACGATGTTAAAGATTTGTGGTTCGTGGGGCTGACTGACCGGTATACGGCAGGCGTATGGGTTGGCCGTGACAAACCTGAGAGTCTTCGCTCGATCGAAGGTTCCTCACCAGAAGTCATGATTTGGCGCGATATTATGATAAAAGCACATCAAAAATGAAAAAATGACCCTGCCGCTTAGTGAAGCAGCAGGGCTTTTGCTTTAAACGTGCTCTTGAATTTTAATAAACTCAGGTCAGTGGCGGTTGATTCCTTGCTTAATTAAAATAATCCCACGTAAAACGGGATTATTCCTTGCTTAATTTGAATAATCCCACGCTAAATGAAAAATAACCACGGGTCGACATTCTCCGACAAAAGTCACTCAGCCAAAACTATTATGTAATCGACGCTACAAATGCGTTATACAATCGCAAGAGAGTATATACAACAAGCAAGCCGAACCCTGTCCAGAAGAACAAATGCATAAAGACCATACCGATGATACCTGCCGTTGACAAACTCGATCCGACCTTCAAAAGAAAATAGAAGAAATAAACGAGAGCAGCCGCAATGAACACGATAAACATCAGAAATATGGAATGATTGAATACAATCGCAAGCATTCCCCCGCCAAAGAAAAACCAGCCGCCGCTTTTCCCTTGCTGCAGCAGAACACCTTCCGTATCTTTAGAAAAAAAGAACATGCTTAAATGAGTCAGTGCATCCGAGAAAAGTTTTAAAGCCGCAAAAACCATAAAGAATAATAAGAACAAACAAAAACCAACTGATAAATGAATCACATGGCTCTCAAATAATTCGAGCATCCCTTGGTAAACGCCAAAATATTTAAGCTTTTTAATAACAAGCCGTTCCAGGTAAATGGCGAATCCACAGCTAAATAAGATGATCGAAAATAACGGGAGGTAACCCGTCATATAAACGTTTTTCTTCATTCTGTTACTCATATCCCCCTCAATTTGTAAACTTTCGCAGAAATACATTCACATGAAAACCGTTTTCATTTATAATGGGGAGAGAGATTGGAAAGAATAAGACTACTTTCAAAGGAGGAGTTCAGATGGATTTTATCCTCATCCTACTCGTGATGCTCGCCTTCCTGACTGCAATCTTTACAGCAGGCTATAACGATCGTCCTGGAAAAAACTAATCCATAATACATATGGAAGCAAAAACGTCCCTCATTGATAAGGACGTTTTTTTATTTCCCTCTGTTTTTGGAAACTCTGTTGCTCTTGAAAGTGGTTAATTTCCGCTCCAGGATGCTCGCTTTCCGTGGGGCGGGCGGTGAGCCTACTGCCGCTTTGCGCCGTTAGTAGTCTCACCTGTCCCACTCGTCCCGCAGGAGTCTCACACCTTGCACTCCAATTAACTTGCCAATGAAGAGATTGATCTTAAACCAACAATCTTTTAGAGATGAACCTATTTTAACTCCCCGAAACTTTGCTGACGTAATGCTTCATAAATCAGAATTGCTGCTGTGTTTGATAAGTTCAATGAACGAATATGATCGTTCATTGGAATACGCAGACATCGATCCATGTTTGCATCAATTACTTCCCTTGGCAGTCCCTTCGTTTCTTTTCCAAATACAAAAAAGACATCTTTCTCAGAATCCGAATAATCGAAATCAGAATACGTCTGTTCTCCGAATTTCGTTATATAATAAAATTCGCCTGCCGGATATTCCTTATAAAAAGCATCCAATGAATCATGGTGATGAATTTTAACGTGTTCCCAATAATCAAGACCTGCACGCTTTAAGTACTTGTCTTCTAAAGAAAAACCCAATGGATGAATCAGATGCAAGTGTGTACCTGTACCCGCGCATGTACGTGCGATATTTCCTGTGTTCGCAGGAATCAATGGTTCATATAAAACAACATGTATAGCCAAGAAAGTTCACCTCAAAAACAATATTCCAACAAGTACTTATTATAGCACTTTTTCAGGAATATCACTCTAGCTGGCGAGCTTTACTCTTATAGAATATGAAAAAATTTATACTGAATTCTTTTCGTATATGCTGTTGAATCCTCATAGCCCCAATAACGCATTCTGCTGTTGGTTGTATGAGCATTTACAAGAGGTTCTCCCGACGGATCTTTAGCAACTACAATCGTCGTATGCTGATAATGCCCATCACCGTCAAAATCATAGCAGATAACGTCACCAGGCAGTAAAAGGTGGGCAGCTGATTTCTCTTGAGCCTGCAGGCTTGATTTCGAACCGCTTAAGTACCATCTTAACGCATTTGCCACCGACCAGCTGTAGCTCCAGGAATTGTTCCTCATCCACCAGCCTTTTGACTTAATGGATTGCGGGGTCATTGGAATTCCACCTGCATGAATACTTTGTGAGATATAGTTGGTGCAGTCATTCTCAAATGATTTATAAGCAGGATTATACGTATTCCACCAGCGTTCCGCATACCGTACGGCTGCCAGCCTGTCATAACCGCCCTTTGTCGGTGCAATGGATTTATTCTCACGTTCGATCTTCGGCAGTTCCCGATAATTGCCTTCAGCATTAGCAGGCTCATCACTTTTCATTTCTCCATCTTGAAAAAAAATAGCACGCCTCTCCTGAGACATTTCCTCTACGTAAAAATCAAATCCATGTTTAATTAGAAAACTATAATGGACAAGATAATCCACATGGATTTTGTCTTCCGTTTCCGTAGTCCGCAATACACTTCCGTTCGCCTGATTATTAACGATAAATGCATTTCTATCGGTATACATTTGTTTTTTTCGCATAAAGCTTTCCTGTTCATCTTTTAAAAAGAAGCCCCTTCCATCTGCATCCGCATGTATCATCCATTGGGACTGATTTTGAATATATTGCTTTAGCGTCTCCATCCACATCAGACATACCTCCCTGCTTCTTTTAACATATGAGAGGTGTATAAAAAAAAAGAACCCTTGAAGGGCTCTATGATGTTTTCTTGCAGCTATTCTGTTCGATCGATAATAATATTTCTTTTTTGTCTAATCCTCCGCCATATCCTACAAGTGCACCATTGCTTCCAATAACGCGGTGACACGGAATAAAAACAGGTACAGGATTCTGGTTATTCGCACTGCCGACAGCACGAACAGCCTTTGGTGCACCGATTCCTTGAGCCACTTCCTTATAAGAACATGTTAGTCCATATGGAATGCTCGTTAGCTGGTTCCAAACTTTTTTCTGAAATGCCGTACCAAACAAATCATAGCGGATGTTAAACTCGTGCAGGTTGCCTGCAAAATAAGCATTTAATTGGTGAACAGCATCTGCTAGATATTCAGGAGAATGAATAAGTTCCCCTTTAATAAAATGCTTAGCCATCCAAGAACGTAAAGATGGAAGGTTATCCTCCATTGAACCAAAATCGAGACGGCAGATTCCGTTCTCCGTTGCAATGATTGTTAACGGTCCGATTACGCTTTCCATTTCTTCATAATAGAGTAACGTTTTAATCTGACACATAATTATCCCTTCTTTTCATTACTTGACCTTACTATATCGGACACTTTAAAGATATGCGATTACGAAATTTCTTGATTTCGAAGCATTTTAAGTCCTTTATCTATCTCTAGCGCCACTAAATCGTCTTTTTCGCGCTCTTTTGCTGATGAAAGTTCTAATTCTGCTTCATGTCCGCCTATTTTACCAATTGCCCAAGCAGCAGTCCCTCTTATAACAGGTCTTGGATCATTTTTTAATAAGTAAACTAAATCAGGTATTGCAGCTTCTTCTCTAAAATGGGCCAATGCTATAATCGCATTTCTCTGAATTGGTTTCTTACCTCTCCAGCTTCCGGAAACATGCCCGAATTTTTCTTTGAAATCTCTATTGCTCATCGTCAATAAAGGCTGTAAAAGAGGCTTTGCAATTTCAGGATCCGGCTCCATTTCTGCATGGTGATGAAAATCTTTCCCTTTGTTTTCGGGACATACAGTCTGACATGTATCACACCCATATAAACGGTTGCCTAGCTTTTCTCTGTATTGATCCGGCAAGAAATCTTTAGTCTGGGTTAAGAACGCGATACACTTTGATGAATCGAGCTGCCCTCCCTGTACAAGTGCACCTGTGGGACATGCCTCTACACATTTATTGCATGAACCGCATTGATCTTCCATTGGTGTGTCTGCCGGAAAGGCGATATTAGTAATCATTTCGCCAAGATACATATAGGAGCCAAATTCAGGTGACATAATCGCACAGTTTTTGGCACTCCATCCAATCCCAGCTCTTTGAGCCACAGCCCGGTCGGACAGTTCACCTGTATCAACCATAGATTTTATATTAGCATCTGGAACTCTCTCTATAATAAAGGCCTCAAGCAGTGCAAGCTTTTCTCTTAATATATGGTGATAATCCTTACCCCATGATGCTCTGCAAAAAATACCTCTTCGCTCCCCTTTAATACTTTTCGGAGCATTTTTCATTTTGGAGGGATATGCGAGAGCGATCGAAATGATGCTTGAAGCTCCTGTTAGAAGCCGTTCAGGCTCTGTTCTTTTGTCAATGTCCTTCTCTTCAAATCCTGATTGGTATTGAAGATCTTGCTGAATCCGAAGTCTTTCTTTTAACTCAGCAAAAACATCAGCATCAGCGAAGCCAATTTTATCTATTCCGATTTCTTTACTATATGCAACAATCTCTTCTTTCAACTGGGCACCTGTCACGCATATCCCTCCTTTCATATTTATTTTCAATCTTTATGGTAAACTACATATATATATTTAAGAAACGGGGTTCACTTATGATAACAATATCGGCAAAAATAAAGGAACTTGTCCCGCAGTTTAAAATAGGCACAATTACATACCATGATATCGCGATTAGCGAGTCTCCGCAAATGATAAAAGGCAGATTCCAGCTATTTCTAGAATCCTTAAAACTGGAAGGCAAAACAGCTGCTGATTACCCAGGTGTAGCCGAATACCGATCTGTATTTAAAAAGCTTGGCACAGACCCATCACGGTACCGCCCCGCGTCAGAAGCACTGCTGCGCCGTGTGTTAAGCGGCAAAGATCTCCCAGCTATCAATTCAGGTGTAGACGTTAATAATTTCTTCTCCATTCGATTTGCTATACCAATCGGACTTTATAACCTTGATAAAATTGAAGGCGATGTGGAAGTAAGGATCGGCGGTGTTGAAGATACATATGAAGGACTAAACGGCCGAGAGATGAATATGGAGGGGAAACTGCTGTCTGCAGACTCGATCGGAGCGTTTGGCAGCCCTATCGTCGATTCTAAGCGGACGATGGTGGATGAGAGCGTTAGGAATGCGATGCATATCGTTTATTTGCAGCCATCTATGGATGAAAGTGAAGCTCGTGAAATGTTGGAGTCGATGGCTAAAATGTTCACACAGGTGAATGGCGGGACGGCTGAGATTCAGCTGATTTAAACAGGTGTTTAAATTATGAGGCTGGAGTGTCGAATTCTGTAGCTTCATCAATATAATAAGGGTTTATGTCAATATATCAATGGCTTTGGTGAATATAATGAGTGATTTAGTGAATATATCATGTGGAAGTTTCAATAAACCATGTAAAATCCTCAATATTTTATTTAAAGCCCCAATCAAAAAAAATGCAGGGCTTCATTGAGTCAACGAAGCCCTGCATTAAAACCTACAACTAACTTGTTTTATATATAAGCAGCATGTATTGGATTTATGACAAGTTCTTTTAAAAAATTGATTCAATTTTACTCAACAAGTATATACTTTACAGACAAAGTTGCTTCAATTTCATCGCCTTCATCTAATTCAAACACATATTCAGGCAAGTAAAAATCATCACCTTTACCTAAGATGATATTTACTTTTGCTCCGCCGTTCACAAAATAATTTCCTGATCCCCTGTTCGGTTCAACTTTGTATCGGCCCGGTGGTATATCTTTTCCGGCTATAAAAACTCCAGCAACTAACACTCTCGGCTCTTTCTTTTTGATAACAATACCTTTTGTGATTTTGTCGAGTTCTTTTTGTTTATCAGAAATATGCTGGTTAAGAGCTTTTATCTCTTCATCTTTTTCTTCAACTTGTTGTAAAAGTGAATCATAATCCTTCTGAACATCATCTCTTTGATTAATTATACTTGTAACTTCCTCATACTCAGAGTTCATTTGACTCAATTCTGCTTGTTTATTGCTCTGTTCCTCTCCTGCATCAGCTACTTTTTCTTCAATAACAGCCAGATCATTTTTCAAACTCTCTATCTCTTCATTAATCTCATAAGCCGTTATTTTTTTATCATCTAACAAAATAGAAGCTTTATTATAACCCCATGCATGTGCACAATACAAGCTAACCAAAACTAACACAAAGGTGATTGCCCCAAAATAAATCCATTCTTTTTTTAGCTTTTTAAAATCAAAAAATTCTTTAAACAAAACTTATTACCCCCTTCTAAAAAGACATCACTCCTTAAATTTATTTTCTTAGTAAAACTTTATGTCACGATTAAGGAAACAAAAAAAGCATTCCTACGTTTGTAAGAACGCTTGCTCATCTATAATTTCTAAAAAGAAAAAGAACTGAAATAATTAGGATTGTTATAAAAACAATGATAAGCCTCATGGAATAAAATATTTTACCTATCATGATTTCAATCACATTCATATAGCGGGCAATATCAGAAACTAAGAAAATTAAAGAGGTAATACAAACTGTGATTAAAACATAACCTATGATCGTCCCAAGCTGCACTCTATACATATGTTTCCCCCCCCTTATACTTAACTATTCAATGTACAAGAAAGAGGTTCACATCTGGGCATGAACACATTAAAAGGAAGATAAAAAAGCCAATGCCGTTTAGCATTGACTTAAAAGTTAGTATGTAATGGTACCGGTGGTCGGGGTCGAACCGACACTCCAGAAGGAACACGATTTTGAGTCGTGCGCGTCTGCCAATTCCGCCACACCGGCATTGTAAAGCTTTTAAAACTTGTATGGAGGCGGCACCCGGATTCGAACCGGGGGATAAGGGTTTTGCAGACCCGTGCCTTACCACTTGGCTATGCCGCCAGATAAAATTCAAATGGAGCGGAAGACGGGATTCGAACCCGCGACCCCAACCTTGGCAAGGTTGTATTCTACCACTGAACTACTTCCGCAAAAATATCTCATTCATAAATATAAAAAATGGCTGGGCTAGCTGGATTCGAACCAACGCATGACGGAGTCAAAGTCCGTTGCCTTACCGCTTGGCTATAGCCCAACACATAAATGGGGCGGACGAGGGGAATCGAACCCCCGAATGTCGGAACCACAATCCGATGCGTTAACCACTTCGCCACGACCGCCACAATATAATTTAAATGGCAGGGGCAGTAGGAATCGAACCCACACCAAAGGTTTTGGAGACCTTCGTTCTACCGTTAAACTATGCCCCTGTAAGGATAAATATGTTTATAAATAAATGGTGGAGGGGGACGGATTCGAACCGCCGAACCCGGAGGGAGCGGATTTACAGTCCGCCGCGTTTAGCCACTTCGCTACCCCTCCACAAAATGAAGACAGGTTCTATTGTAAGTTATTTACGACCTATTTTCAATACGTTTTTTATTCCAATTAAGGAAGAAAAAACTGGTGCCGGCTAGAGGACTTGAACCCCCAACCTACTGATTACAAGTCAGTTGCTCTACCAATTGAGCTAAACCGGCAAAAAAAATGGTGGCTCGAGACGGAATCGAACCGCCGACACGAGGATTTTCAGTCCTCTGCTCTACCGACTGAGCTATCGAGCCAAGAGTTAAATCTCTTGAATGTAAAAACCACCAGAAAATAAAAATGGCGGACCCGACCGGGGTCGAACCGGCGATCTCCTGCGTGACAGGCAGGCATGTTAACCACTACACCACGAGTCCATGTTCATAAATAAAATTGGTTGCACCCTATGGGCACTCCAGATATTTCATGGTCAAGAAGAATCTCGACGTTTTTCATGAAATAATATTGGTTGCGGGGACAGGATTTGAACCTGCGACCTTCGGGTTATGAGCCCGACGAGCTACCAGACTGCTCCACCCCGCGATGATATAAAAGTTTCGGACGATGTATCCGAGTATGATATTGACTGTCTCTTCCTCTACATGTTTATCTTAGAAGCGTATCCACGAGACATGTCGTCGTGATTTCACAGAAGCTTACGCTCCATGCTCCACCCCGCGATGATATAAAGTATTAAAAGTTAATGGTGGAGGATGACGGGTTCGAACCGCCGACCCCCTGCTTGTAAGGCAGGTGCTCTCCCAGCTGAGCTAATCCTCCATATAATATAAAGTTGGTTATGTATAAAAATGGTGACCCGTACGGGATTCGAACCCGTGTTACCGCCGTGAAAGGGCGGTGTCTTAACCGCTTGACCAACGGGCCAGTGTTTAAAGTTAGAGAGGTATGTATCTGGCGGAGAGCAAGGGATTCGAACCCTTGATACGGGGTTGACCGTATACACGATTTCCAATCGTGCTCCTTCGACCTCTCGGACAGCTCTCCAATATGGCTCCACAGGTAGGACTCGAACCTACGACCGATCGGTTAACAGCCGATAGCTCTACCACTGAGCTACTGTGGAATATGTATGGCTCAGCGACGTCCTACTCTAACAGGGGGAGACCCCCAACTACCATCGGCGCTGAAGAGCTTAACTTCCGTGTTCGGTATGGGAACGGGTGTGACCTCTTCGCCATTATCACTGAACCAATTATATAGAGAGTATGTTCTCTCAAAACTAGATACGACGTTTCCAAACGTTTCGTGCAATTTTAAGGATAAGCCCTCGACCGATTAGTATCTGTCAGCTCCACGTGTCGCCACGCTTCCACACCAGACCTATCAACCTCATCATCTCTAAGGGGTCTTACTCACTTAACGTGATGGGAAATCTCATCTTGAGGGGGGCTTCATGCTTAGATGCTTTCAGCACTTATCCCGTCCACACGTAGCTACCCAGCTATGCCCCTGGCGGAACAACTGGTACACCAGCGGTGTGTCCATCCCGGTCCTCTCGTACTAAGGACAGCTCCTCTCAAATTTCCTGCGCCCGCGACGGATAGGGACCGAACTGTCTCACGACGTTCTGAACCCAGCTCGCGTACCGCTTTAATGGGCGAACAGCCCAACCCTTGGGACCTACTTCAGCCCCAGGATGCGATGAGCCGACATCGAGGTGCCAAACCTCCCCGTCGATGTGGACTCTTGGGGGAGATAAGCCTGTTATCCCCAGGGTAGCTTTTATCCGTTGAGCGATGGCCCTTCCATGCGGAACCACCGGATCACTAAGCCCGACTTTCGTCCCTGCTCGACTTGTAGGTCTCGCAGTCAAGCTCCCTTGTGCCTTTACACTCTGCGAATGATTTCCAACCATTCTGAGGGAACCTTTGGGCGCCTCCGTTACTGTTTAGGAGGCGACCGCCCCAGTCAAACTGCCCGCCTGACACTGTCTCCGAACCGGATCACGGTTCAAGGTTAGAATTTCAATACAGCCAGGGTAGTATCCCACCGACGCCTCCACCGAAGCTGGCGCTCCGGCTTCTCAGGCTCCTACCTATCCTGTACAAGCTGTACCAAAATCCAATATCAAGCTGCAGTAAAGCTCCATGGGGTCTTTCCGTCCTGTCGCGGGTAACCTGCATCTTCACAGGTACTATAATTTCACCGGGTCTCTCGTTGAGACAGTATCCAAGTCGTTACACCTTTCGTGCGGGTCGGAACTTACCCGACAAGGAATTTCGCTACCTTAGGACCGTTATAGTTACGGCCGCCGTTTACTGGGGCTTCAATTCAGAGCTTCTCCCGTAAGGGATAACCCCTCCTCTTAACCTTCCAGCACCGGGCAGGTGTCAGCCCCTATACTTCACCTTGCGGTTTCGCAGAGACCTGTGTTTTTGCTAAACAGTCGCTTGGATCTATTCACTGCGGCTCTCTCGGGCGATAAACCCTATCAGAGCACCCCTTCTCCCGAAGTTACGGGGTCATTTTGCCGAGTTCCTTAACGAGAGTTCTCCCGATCATCTTAGGATTCTCTCCTCGCCTACCTGTGTCGGTTTGCGGTACGGGCACCTCTTTCCTCCCTAGAGGCTTTTCTTGGCAGTGTAGGATCAGGGACTTCGGTACTAAAATTTCCCTCGCCATCACAGCTCAGCCTTCACGTTGGACGGATTTGCCTATCCAACAGCCTAACTGCTTAGACGCACTATTCCATCAGTGCGCTCACCCTACCTTACTGCGTCCCCCCATTGTTCAAACGGAAAGGAGGTGGTACAGGAATATCAACCTGTTATCCATCGCCTACGCTTTTCAGCCTCGGCTTAGGCCCCGACTAACCCTGAGCGGACGAGCCTTCCTCAGGAAACCTTAGGCTTTCGATGGACAAGATTCTCACTTGTCTTTCGCTACTCATACCGGCATTCTCACTTCAAAGCGCTCCACCAGTCCTTCCGGTCTGACTTCACTGCACTTCGAACGCTCCCCTACCCCTGTACCTAAAGGTACAAGCCATAGCTTCGGTGATACGTTTAGCCCCGTTACATTTTCGGCGCAGAGTCACTCGACCAGTGAGCTATTACGCACTCTTTAAATGGTGGCTGCTTCTAAGCCAACATCCTGGTTGTCTGGGCAACTCCACATCCTTTGCCACTTAACGTATACTTTGGGACCTTAGCTGATGGTCTGGGCTGTTTCCCTTTTGACTACGGATCTTATCACTCGCAGTCTGACTCCCGCGGATAATTCTCTGGCATTCGGAGTTTGACTGAATTCGGTAACCCTGTGGGGGCCCCTAGTCCAATCAGTGCTCTACCTCCAGGAATCTTGCCGCGAGGCTAGCCCTAAAGCTATTTCGGGGAGAACCAGCTATCTCCGTGTTCGATTGGCATTTCACCCCTACCCACACCTCATCCCCGCACTTTTCAACGTGCGTGGGTTCGGGCCTCCATTCAGTGTTACCTGAACTTCACCCTGGACATGGGTAGATCACACGGTTTCGGGTCTACGACCACGTACTATGTCGCCCTATTCAGACTCGCTTTCGCTGCGGCTCCGTCTATTCAACTTAACCTTGCACGGGATCGTAACTCGCCGGTTCATTCTACAAAAGGCACGCCGTCACCCGTTAATGGGCTCCGACTACTTGTAGGCACACGGTTTCAGGATCTCTTTCACTCCCCTTCCGGGGTGCTTTTCACCTTTCCCTCACGGTACTGGTTCACTATCGGTCACTAGGGAGTATTTAGCCTTGGGAGATGGTCCTCCCGGATTCCGACGGGGTTTCACGTGTCCCGCCGTACTCAGGATCCACTCAGGAGGGAACGAAGTTTCAGCTACAGGGCTGTTACCTTCTTTGGCAGGCCTTTCCAGACCGCTTCACCTACTTCGTTCCTTTGTAACTCCATGTAGAGTGTCCTACAACCCCAGAGGGCAAGCCCTCTGGTTTGGGCTGTTTCCGTTTCGCTCGCCGCTACTCAGGAAATCGCATTTGCTTTCTCTTCCTCCGGGTACTTAGATGTTTCAGTTCCCCGGGTCTGCCTTCTCATACCCTATGTATTCAGATATGGATACCATCCCATTACGGATGGTGGGTTCCCCCATTCGGAAATCCCCGGATCAGTGCTTACTTACAGCTCCCCGAGGCATATCGGTGTTCGTCCCGTCCTTCTTCGGCTCCTAGTGCCAAGGCATCCACCGTGCGCCCTTTCTAGCTTAACCTTATATGATGTTTACACATCAAAGATTCTTGCTTTGGCGCAGATAAATAATCTATCTGCCTTGCATTACTTTGTTTGGATGTCGATATCTAGTTTTCAAAGAACACAATTTAAAAATGCATCATCCATAAGATGTGCAATGGTGGAGCTTAGCGGGATCGAACCGCTGACCTCCTGCGTGCAAGGCAGGCGCTCTCCCAGCTGAGCTAAAGCCCCATATTCTAGGAATATAAAATTTAAATGGTGGGCCTAAATGGACTCGAACCATCGACCTCACGCTTATCAGGCGTGCGCTCTAACCAGCTGAGCTATAGGCCCCTAAAGGAAGTATAAAGTTCCTTCAAAACTGAACAAAAGGCAAAAGGTGTACTTACGAAACAGTCGAAGCTGTTTCATAATCTCCATAGAAAGGAGGTGATCCAGCCGCACCTTCCGATACGGCTACCTTGTTACGACTTCACCCCAATCATCTGTCCCACCTTCGGCGGCTGGCTCCCAAAAGGGTTACCCCACCGACTTCGGGTGTTACAAACTCTCGTGGTGTGACGGGCGGTGTGTACAAGGCCCGGGAACGTATTCACCGCGGCATGCTGATCCGCGATTACTAGCAATTCCGGCTTCATGTAGGCGAGTTGCAGCCTACAATCCGAACTGAGAATGGCTTTTTGGGATTGGCTTGGCCTCGCGGCTTCGCAACCCTTTGTACCATCCATTGTAGCACGTGTGTAGCCCAGGTCATAAGGGGCATGATGATTTGACGTCATCCCCACCTTCCTCCGGTTTGTCACCGGCAGTCACCTTAGAGTGCCCAACTGAATGCTGGCAACTAAGGTCAAGGGTTGCGCTCGTTGCGGGACTTAACCCAACATCTCACGACACGAGCTGACGACAACCATGCACCACCTGTCACTCTGTCCCCCGAAGGGGAAAGCTCTATCTCTAGAGTGATCAGAGGATGTCAAGACCTGGTAAGGTTCTTCGCGTTGCTTCGAATTAAACCACATGCTCCACTGCTTGTGCGGGCCCCCGTCAATTCCTTTGAGTTTCAACCTTGCGGTCGTACTCCCCAGGCGGAGTGCTTAATGTGTTAACTTCAGCACTGAGGGTGGAACCCCCCAACACCTAGCACTCATCGTTTACGGCGTGGACTACCAGGGTATCTAATCCTGTTTGCTCCCCACGCTTTCGCGCCTCAGCGTCAGTTACAGGCCAAAAAGCCGCCTTCGCCACTGGTGTTCCTCCACATCTCTACGCATTTCACCGCTACACGTGGAATTCCACTTTTCTCTCCTGCACTCAAGTCTCCCAGTTTCCAATGACCCTCCACGGTTGAGCCGTGGGCTTTCACATCAGACTTAAGAGACCGCCTGCGCGCGCTTTACGCCCAATAATTCCGGATAACGCTTGCCACCTACGTATTACCGCGGCTGCTGGCACGTAGTTAGCCGTGGCTTTCTGGTTAGGTACCGTCAAGGTACGAGCAGTTACTCTCGTACTTGTTCTTCTCTAACAACAGAGCTTTACGACCCGAAGGCCTTCATCGCTCACGCGGCGTTGCTCGGTCAGGCTTTCGCCCATTGCCGAAGATTCCCTACTGCTGCCTCCCGTAGGAGTCTGGGCCGTGTCTCAGTCCCAGTGTGGCCGATCACCCTCTCAGGTCGGCTACGCATCGTCGCCTTGGTGAGCCGTTACCTCACCAACTAGCTAATGCGCCGCGGGCTCATCTGTAAGTGTCAGCCGAAACCGACTTTCAAAAAAGAAACATGCGTTTCTTCTTATTATCCGGTATTAGCCCCGGTTTCCCGGAGTTATCCCCGTCTTACAGGCAGATTACCCACGTGTTACTCACCCGTCCGCCGCTAAATCAGAGGAGCAAGCTCCTCTTCATTCGCTCGACTTGCATGTATTAGGCACGCCGCCAGCGTTCATCCTGAGCCAGGATCAAACTCTCCATAAAAGTGTTTGACTTGCTCTAATTTGTTACTGACGGAATTAATTCTTAATTCCTTACCTTTGCTTTTGTTCAGTTTTCAAAGAACTTCATCGCGTTACTTTCTTAAAGCAGCGACAAAAACTATCTTACCACACATCATCTTTGTGATGCAACTACTTTTTTAAAAAAGTTTTGTTTGTTTTTGTCGATAAATATGTAAGAAAAGCAACAACGTTTATTACTATATCAGCGTTCTGGTGCACCGTCAACGGTTTTTTTAAGTTTTTATTAAAAAACCTCTTTTCACATCGGAAAAGAGGTTTTGAGTCCTATAATGAATACTTTTCTAAAAGGTCGTTTTTCGTCTTCCACACTTTTTCAGAAAGGTCTACAAAGTATTCTTGAGGATTTAATCTTCTTAAATGCTGCGGCCAGAACAACTGAAGCTGCGTTTGGTGATAACTGCGGATTTCCCCCAGATTAGGCAGCTCATAAACAAGCTTTCCTTCTATATATATAGGCTGAAGCAGCTTTTCTGCAGTAAAAGAAGATACAACCTTATTTTTATAGGTGTGTATCGGATCGAAAAGCTTGATGTCTTTTTCAGGGATTACTTCATCCTCCATAGCAATATAATCGGCTTCCGCTTTTCCCTTACTATTGATAATTCTATACACCTTTTTGTATCCAGGTGTAGTTATCTTTTCTACATTAGAAGAGATTTTAATTGTAGGGACGTACTCACCATCTTCATATTTTGCTACCACTTTATATACACCGCCAAGTGCTGGCTGGTCTGATGCCGTAATCAGCTGTGTTCCGACACCCCAAGATGTGATTTTTGCACCCTGCGATTTCAGATCTGTAATAACATCATCATCTAAATCGTTACTTGCAACAATCACTGTATCGTTGAGTCCAGCTTCATCCAACATTTTACGGGCTTGGATAGAGAAGTAAGCTAAATCACCGCTGTCCAGTCGAATTCCCTTCAGCGACTTTCCTTCTTCCTTCATCTTCAACCCAACTTTTATAGCATTTGGAACTCCGCTTTTTAATGTATTATAAGTATCAACTAGAAGAATACTTTGATCAGGCAGTGCTTTTGCGAAACGTTCAAAAGCCTCTTCTTCAGAATCATGATCTTGAACCCATGCATGTGCGTGCGTTCCTTTTGTAGGAATCCCAAAAAGCTTTCCTGCGCGCATGTTTGAAGTTGCATCAAACCCGGCAATGTACGCGGCACGCGCACCCCAGATCGCTGCATCCGCCTCTTGAGCTCGGCGTGTGCCGAATTCCATTAACTGATCATCTTTTGCAATATGACGGATGCGCGCCGCCTTTGTTGCAATCAGTGTCTGATAGTTCATAAAGTTGAGGAGAGCTGTCTCCAGCAAATGAGCCTCGAACACACGGCATTTAATTCTAATTAAAGGTTCGTTTGGAAAAACAACCGTCCCTTCTTTTACGGAAAAGAGCTCCCCGGTAAATTGAAAGTTCTTCAATTCTGTTAAGAAGTCCTCATCATATTGCTCTTCCTGTGTTCTTAAATAATAGATATCATCTTCATTAAAACGCAAGTGGTTAACATAATGGATAATTCGCTCAAGACCAGCAAATACCGCAAATCCACTTTTAAAAGGATTTTTTCGAAAAAAAGCTTCAAAAACTCTAATATTATTATGAGTTCCGTTTTTCCAATGGGCGTACATCATATTAATCTGGTACTTATCTGTATGCAGTGCTAAATCTTCATAGCTCATCTCGGAATCCCGCCTTTCTCTTGTACATTTTTCTCTTATTGTGCAATTGTTAAACATTTAAAAAGGCCCGGCTACTTAAAGAGCTGGGCAAAGTGATTATTCCACAATTGATATTTTCTTTTCTGCTGTTTTTGAGTTGCTTTCTTCTACTATAAACTCACCCTGGAGTTTTTCCCCGTTCTCTCCGTAAGCTTCTTTTATTGATTGCCAGCTGTTATCACCAAGATTCATACTGATTACTAACTCATATTCTTTTACATCTTTCAGTTTTTCGTTTGTTTGCGGTTTCTCAATTATCATTTTGTATGAACCGTCAGGATTAACATCAACTACATCTTGAAAGCCCGAAGTAAAAAAACCAGGGATATCAAGTCTCCCTCTTAATCGAGTTCCTTCTAATAAATTCGTTTTTCCTTCAACATATAGATATCTATCATCTTTTTCAATGTCAGGTTCTTCAATCCGAATTATCTCTGAGCCATAATCTTCAGGCTTATCCCATTTTGGTTCTTCGATTGCTATGGTTGCGTTAGATACATCTTGAGGAACTTCAAATGTTAATAAAGCTATACTTTGCTTTGCCGCTGAATCTTCATTGATTCTAACAAAGGATCCTTCAAGCTTTTCACCATTTTCCCCATAGTGGTCCTTAATAGGTTGATTGTCTGAACTTGGTTCGAATTTAATTGATACTTTGATCAACCCTTTATATTCATTAGGGATTTCTAGTTCGGTGTTAAAAGTTCCATCATCATTTACCTGTAAGGATTCATTCCCCCCAATAATAGTACCTTCAACACTGTCCATTCCGATCATAAGTCTAGACTCTGGTAATAGGTTGGTTTTCCCTTTTACTGTAATTAACTTGCCTTTACGTTCCACATCTCCTTCAAACCATACCTTATAATCTCCTTGGTCTTTTGGAGCATCAGCTTTTTTATCTACTGTTTTTACTTTTTCTTTTTCGTCAGTGTTCTTTTTCTCTTTTGACACTTCATCATTTTTTGTATCTGCTTTTTCGGAATCACTGCATCCTGTTATAAGGACCAACGCAGCTGCAACCATTAGCAACATTTTTAACTTGTTCAAAATAAATTACCTTCCTTTACTGTTAGGTTCTGGCTTCATCTGCCGCTTTTTGAATAAGTCCTATTACACGTTCTCTTTCAGGCTTAAGAGCTGCTTTTTTCGCTTCATGTTTCTCTTTGGCATAGTGTATAAGTTTTTCATACCGTTCTTGGATAAGTTCATCTAGCTTTTCTAAAGTGTTAGTTAAACACTCATTTCTTTCTCTCTAATTTTTTGAATATGATTTTGCTTCATAACAGGCAGCGCAATGACAACAGGAATGATAAAGAACGGAAATGACTCTTCCCCTGCAAAGAACAAGATTAAGCTTAAGGGGGCAACCATTCCATAAATTAAGATAAAAAGGAGTAAATAAACTCTTCTCCAGCGCTTTTCTTTTTTAGACAAATCTGCACCTCAATTACTTAAAATTCTATTTCTTTCTTCGTATGTGTCTTCTGAAACTCTGATGGTTTTGGATCGAAGTATTCCATCGTGAATTTAGGTACGAACTTGTTGTTCTGAAGGTATCCTGAACCCCACGTCGGATCCATCGTCAGCCAGCGTCCATCCACTTTTGTCTCTACCCATGCATGGTTTTGACCAGCGTATCCTGTCACCATCTGTGTTTCCAATCCACTTGCACGCAACAAAGCAATAGCCAAATAAGCGAAATCCTGACATACGCCTTTTTTCTCATCCAACGTTTTCAATGCACTATCATCAAATTCAAATGTGCGATTGTTCAGTTTCTCCACATCATAGCTCACGTTTTTCGCTACATATTCGTATACAGCAAGCGCCTTTTCTTTTTCCGTTTTCTTATTCTTTGTCAGCTGATCGGCCAACTTTTTAATTACAGGGGCATCTGACTGAATCCCTCTTGAAGGCAAAGTAAACCGCTGGTCTTTTGCATTTGTGTTCTCTACTGTAAAACCCGCTACTCCTACAAAGTGCTGAACATATCCATTCGTTAATGTAAAATCAGGCGCCATTAAAGAAACTTCGTACTTACCCGGGCCAAAACGCAGGAAAAACTCACCTTCAAACTCATTGTTCTTTACCGGGATGGCATACATAGCTTTCTGATTATCCTTTTTGGTTTGAACAAATACGACATCTGTTTTATTGGCATCTTTTCCGCTAGGTTTAATACTTCCTTTAATCGTATAAGTGAGATCTGTTTTTTCACCGCCAACTTCAGGGGTCTCAAGGTTGAAGCCTTTTTCTTTGTAAGCCGAAGAGTACTTAATAGGTTCATAGGATTCACTTGATAGATTTTTCACATACAGATTTGCCGCTTCAGAGTAAAAGTCCGTCATTCCTTCTTTCGGTGTCATGATTTGGACTTCATGAACCCCTTCCCCATAATAAAGAGGGATTTTCTTGCTGAACTTTCCCTTCTCTACAGGAATCATGATTTTTGTAGATTCACTCTCTTTTTTAAGTTCAACCATAAGCTGTTCTACACTGGTATCTTCTACTTCTCCCGCTAATTCAAAAAATCCATCTATTTCCATATACCCATTTATTGAATTTTTTAACACCAATCCGTGTTTAAGAGCATTTTTTGTGAGTGCTACGTCACGCTTCACTTCTGGATTCACGTTTTCCACAGCAAACTCTACGATATCGTAAAAATAATCTTCCGCTTTATCACTAGGCACACTGACTTTTACAGAATAGTTTCCCTTACCGTTAAAGAGCTGTACTCTCTGCTCAAACTTCCCGTCTTTAATAGGTGCATAATAGCTGAATTCACGGCCATTAGGACCTTCCTCTTCACTTCTAACCTTGATCCACACGTAATCAGACGTAAATCCGCTATACTTTTTTGCTTTTCCTTTGACTAAAACACTAGAGTTCGTCGTAAACTCTTTATATTTCGGGCTTGATAAAGAAGCTTCAACCTCTTCCGCATAAGGAAGCAACTCAAGCTTCTCTAACTTTTCATCTTTGTTAGCTTCTTCAGCAAGTGCGGTGTATTTGTCCTTTTTTTCTTTTTCGGGTTGATTAGAAGCATCTTGATCTGCGCTGCAGGCGGTCAGGGCAGCTACAAAAAGTGAAAGAACCATACTCATAAGTTTAGTTTTCATTTTGTTAATCTCCTCTAAACGTATTCAAAAAGAAAGAGATGGGGTGGCCATCTCTAGTTGTACGTTCTAATTTTGTGATGCTTCATTAATCAGTTTAAAGACTCTATCTTTCTCTTCATCTGTTTGCTTTTTCAGTTCTTCAAACTTTTCCTCGTTATATTTTTTTATCTTTTCTTCTCTTTCTTTTACTTTAGCTCTTGCTTTCTCTGCTTCTTCTAAAGTAATCATTTTCTCTTGTTCCATGGCACCTATCATATTATTGAGACCCATTGCCTCTGTGGAAACAACATCGGATACTCTAAATTTCAGTTCGTTAAGCACCTCTAGCTTGTCTACATACGCATAGTTTACTTGTGTACCAGAGTTCGCTGCCCACTGATCTTTTTTAATACCTTCCCATGCTTGTTCCATTAATGTTTTGAAGATGCTGTTTAGCTCGCTCGCATTACGAACGGTTTTGTACTCACCGCCGCCTGCTTCTGCAGTGGCTTTCAATTGCTGTTGTCCTTTGTCATCAACGTCAAAACCGATGATATTGACTTGAGCTTTTAATGAAGAATTGTGCAGCGCGCGTGCCGCTTCCACAGGATCTCCATCACATGTTTCCACACCATCACTGATTATGTATACGATCGTCTCAGTCTCAGGATTCGCCTGACCAGCTAAATCTTTTTCAACCTGTTGAATAGATCCAGCAATCGGTGTCCATCCTGCTGGCTTAAATGTATTGAGAGATTCAGAGAATGCTGCTTGATCATATTCAGATAATGGATAAACCACTTCATGACTCTCGCAGGAAACCTTTTTATCGCTATCTTTGCTTGTTCCTTTATGTCCATATACCCTTAGCATGACACGATCTTCTTTATTCGCTTTTGAAGCAAAATTAGAGATGGCCTGTTTAGCCAAATCCATCTTAACGCCGCCATCTACTTTTCCATTCATGCTTCCGCTTGAATCTAGAAGGAGTACTAAATTTCTCGGTTTAGCATCACTGCCAGGTGCACCTTCAACATCATTAAAACCAGGATTGTAATCATCATAAAGCTTAAAGACTTTCTGGTATTCAGCAGCCCCAAGAAAAACAGCTAGATTATATGCTTCTTCACCTTTTAACTTATTAGGATATTTTTCTAGCTGTTTCTTTATCTCTTCGTCCTCTTTTTCAAGTGCGAAGCCTGGTCCTTCATTGATCATATCTTCCACATCATCTGCAGCTTCTGGTATTTTTTCTTTTTCCACTTCTGCCTTCTTCACTTCTTTTTCTTTGGTAGAAGCCGATTCAGAATCAGAACAAGCAGAAAGCACAGCAATTAAGCATAGAAGAGATATTTTTAAAGCGAGCTTGCTTTTCAGCAACGTTTTCATGTCCAATCTCCTTATATGGTTATTAATCAATCTAAGATATGAAATCATAAATATCTTCACTCTAAACTACAAAATCTTCTTTAATATGCCAAACCCTAAAAAAACTGCTGAAACAAATACAGCTACTATAAGAAGCTTAATCGAAAAGGGTTTACCTGTTCGTCCCATAACAAAGGTAATTGATAGAATTACACTAAGTATGATTCCTATTACAAAAACTAAAGATTGAGTACCTTCAAAAAAATTATGTAATTTCAAAACCACTAAGATAATACCAACCATAGCCATAACAGTTATAAGTAACAAAGATTTATTCTCGCTCATTTCAATACCTTTATTCTTAAATAAATTTCTTCATTAAACCAAAAGCAATAAAAATCATGGCTAGCACTAACCCGATTACAAAAATGTTTAGAGAAAACTTTTGCCCCGTTCTACCCATAACAAAAATTACTGCTCCAAAAACACCTGCTAATAAAACAACCCCTATTAAAAAATAATTAAGAATTGGATTGTTATTAAAATAAGAAACAACTGCTTCATTTGAGAAAATAACACCAAGCAGGGTTATTCCTATACATAGCAGAATTAAAACCTTTAATGAATGATCAGACTTCATCAGCTAAACTTTTTTAAAAGTGCAAAAGCAATAAAAATGGCTGAAAACAAGATCGCTATCAACAAAAGTTTCCATGAGAATTTCTGTCCTGTTTTTCCTTTAATAAAGAAATATGAAATAAGAATTGATGCAAAGAAAGCACCAAAACCAAATATATACCTTAAGAAGCTGTTATCATCCAGAAAAGCTTGAAAACTATTATTTTCTAATAAAAACCCGATAAAAATAAAAATAGCAATTATGATAAAAATAGGTTTCATATTTATTGATGAGTATTCTTTCAAATTAAACACCTGCCCCTTTAAAACTGCCTACCAACCTAATTTCCCCTTTAGACTGATAAATGCGTCTTTTGCTTTATTATAGCCTGACTTAGTCTTTTCCCAAGCCCATTTCGTTCCATCTGTAAAACCTTTACTTACACCTTTTTCAACTGTTTCAACACCCATAGTAACAGTATCAACAAAACCTGCATGCGCAAATGTAGCACTCATTTTTTCACCAATCTTATGAACTAATGGAGCAGCATATCTTGTTAAAATACCTCCTGCTACCACATTTATTCCGAATGTTTCCCAACTGGTACTCCCTTGTGTAAAGTATTCAACTCCAGATCCAAAGATACCGGTTGTAAGTGCCCCAAATCCGGTCCATCCCCATTTTCCAAGCTTAGAAGCATTAGCTACTCTTGCACCTAACCCTAATGTTAATAAAGCCGTTACTCCTGTTGAAGTTGACTCTATTAATGCGTCTCTTAAATTAAACGCTTTTCCTGTTAGGAAAGAATAACCTGTTTCAATTACAAGCTGCTGACCAAAACCAATGGAGAATAAGTTTCTTGCACCTGTCAAAACAGCAGTTCCTAAAAACGCTTGCCCTGCCCCTAGCGACAATGCACCAGCTCCAGTGGCCAGCAGCGACCCTAGGAAACTATAATTATCCGTTCCTGCTGTTAAAAGAGCATATACTCCTCCACCGATTAAAGCTCCTGCTCCAGCGACAACTCCGATTGGTGCTGCAATCACACCCGCTGCAATTAATCCGGCAATCACCGCTCCTGCGGCAGCAATTCCGCCGGCAGTTTTTATAGAATCCTGTACCCATGGAGGCAGATCATTCCACCAGTTTTCCACACCGTTCCATGCATCGGTAGCCAAACCAGTTGTATAATCCCAACCATCAGAAACTTTTTCCGTTGTATAGTCCCAACCATCACTTACCTTATCAACAGTATAGTCCCAGCCGTCCGAAACTTTGTCGGTGGTATAGTCCCAGGCATCAACAACAGCTTCTCCAGCGTCATCAAAAAAGTCTCCTACCCTATTAAAAATATCCCCTATTGGGTTATCTTTTTGGCCACTCTCAACTGAACCAGGATCAACTGTACTTCCGCTTCCTCCACCTGGTGAAGATCCTCCATTTTCCTGTTCAGTTGGCGACAACCTCTGATCCTCAAATTGCAATGTATCCGTACTGGCTGCTGCGCTAAAACTTGGACCTATAAGCAGGCTAACAAAAAGCATGAATAACATTACAAAAGAGGCAGGATATTTTATATTCATTCCGTCCTCTCCCTCTGCAAAGAAATTAATTACAAATGATGTTTATCCCTTTTGGAGATTGAATAACTGACGAAGCGTTAGCTTTTACTTGATTGTTCTCTCCTAACGCTTCTTCATCAACAGTTACAAATTCCGCTCCTTTTTTTACTTCTACATAGATTTGAAATGCATTGTTATAAAAGAATTCCACTTCAACGTCATCACTTTTATTTTTTGTTGCATAATGTCTAGCAGCTTCTTCAATTCGTGAACGGTTGGCGTTAATAGCGCCGCATGCAATTTGATTCACTTCTTCTTCTTCAAACAAATACTTTAATGCATCGTTTAAATCCACATCTACAGTCGGATCCTCAAGCCATGCCTCCAAGTCAGCAGGCATTTCTTTTCCAACTCCATCAAAGATCCCATCTAATAAACCATCATCTTCAGCTGGAGGTTCTTCCCCTTCGCCTTCTTTTTCTTTCTCTTTTTCTGCATCTTTCTTTAATTCGTCCATTCGGTCTTTCAATTCTTTCGTAAGTTCTTTGTTATAAACTTCCTTTGCTTCATTAGAGGCTGCAAGAGCTGCTGCATCAGCACTTGTTTGACTTACACGTTTGGTAGCAAACGTTGTAAAGAAATCAAAAAAGATGAAGCTAATGAAGATCGAGGCCATTAATAACCCCATGACAACTAAAAGGGTGCTTCCTTTTTCATTATCAACATGCTTAATCTTCATCCGCTTCATCCTCCTCCATCGGCATGGTTGCATCCGCATCGAGTGAATAATCGATTCTACCTACAAAAGGAATAGATACAGTTGGAACTTTAGAGGTAACCGTTACCGTTACTTCTTCTCCATATGAACTGCTGCCATAACCATGTGATGCTTGTACATCTAATCCAGAGGCTGACTTTTGAACAGTCGCTTGATAGTCACCCTTAACGGAAGCGACACGTGCTCCATCTCTTGCTGCTGCTTCTGAAACGACAACTGTATAAGCTACTAAGGCCATTTGCCATATAAAAAGCATGGCGAAAATAACCATAGGGAACACAGCCACAAACTCAATGAGCTGTGAACCCTTTTGATTTTTAAGATATTTTCTAATGTTTAATCGTTTCATAGAATTAGTTGATGCTACTGATTAATTGTGAAAGCTTACCAATAATAGCTTGCCCTAAACCGCTAGCGTTTCCAGAAACACCTGTAGCAATAGCTGCCATAACTGCGATTACTACTGTTCCTAAAGCAATCCATTCAAGTGCTTGAGCACCTTCTTCGTTATTTACATAGCCTTTGTAAGTTTCCATCTTGTTTTGTGCCTTAGCATATAATTTGTTCATCATTAAAATCCTCTCCCTTTTAATTTAATTAGTTTTTTTACATCTGGCTAATCGAACAAGATATCCAGTCCGAATGCGCCAGGGTTATACACGACATTTAAAAACAGTAAACCTATAATTAAGACGAAAACAGCTGGTGCAACAAAAAATGTAGTGATCAGTGTGATTTGAGGACTCGCTTTTGCTGCTTTTTCTTTCGCCTTAAATCCTCTCATTGCACGCAAGTCTTCAGCCTGCAATCTAAATGTAGTTGAAACGGGAACACCAAGCGTTTGACCTTGGATCAAGGAATTGACCAGCATTTCCAGCTCTTTCGATTTATTCCTTGCTAATAGATTCATATAAGCTGTCTTGCGAGGAACACCTAAATCTACTTCCCGATTAAACTGCTCGATTTCTTCAATAAGCGGACCATCGAATTGTTTGGTCACCTGGTGAAGCGCTTGATCAATACCAACACCGGCAGACAGCGTAACACTGACTGTATCAAGAAAATCCGGCATCGCTGCACTGATCAGTTCTTGTCTTTCCTTCGCTTTTAAGTTCAGCCAAACTAATGGACCGAAATAACCTAACATTGGAAGGAAAAGCATACCAATTAAACCAAACGGCAACCCCAATAAAACATAGATGACTGAATACATAAGGAGTCCTAGGCCGAGTACAAAACGAAGGCTGTGAAACAGGTCATGCGTGAGGCCAAAAGGACTTCCAGCTATTACCAGTAAACGTTCTTCCTGGGATTTATTCGTAAAAAATGTATATTTTCCGGCTGTTGGTCTGGCATATTTTGCAGCTTTTAACAATGGATCCATAAAGCGGCTGGATCTGCTTCTTTTCTGCTTTTGCTTTTTTCTCCTCATATTTAAAGCTCTATGAAGATTCGACTTTTTGGCGATAAAGATCCAAATGTATATAAATCCTATTAACATGAGCAGCAAAATGACTGCTATAGCTAGGACGGCAAATGAACTTGTATTTGGACTCATACGCTACACCCTTATTTTTGTAACTTTTTTAATAAGCATAAATGCGAATAATTGCATGGCTAGAAACACGGCTAGAAGAATTAATCCTAAAGGTGTAAACAGCGGATTTAGAAATCCTGGAATAAACAAGTTCATCATCATTGCCATCATGAGCGGCATAATCGGAAGGATATAAGCAACAAATTTAGATTCTGCTGTTACTGTATCTACTTCTTTATTGACTCTCGCCCGTTCTTCGAGCGTTTGTGCCATTAAAGATAGAACCTCTGTCAGATTTCCTCCAACTTTACGCTGAATAAGTATCGTACTGACAAAGATATTCAAGTCCTTACTAAGCACCCGCTCTCTGAACCGGTCCATCACTTCTTCAAAATCATCCCCAAGCCTTAATTGCTGATCCATAATTTGAAACTCTGGGCCGGCAGGAGCTTTTATATCTCTTCCAACAAGTTCAATGCCTTGTGGAATAGTGAGACCTGCTTTAATCGCATTACTCATCATCCTGCATACTTCAGGAAGCTGTTTATTAAAACTTTCACTTCGTTTATTCTGCCTGGAGTTTAAGTACATCTTAGATCCAAGCCAAACGATAAAATAGGCTAGCGTCGCATCTAACGGAAAATCCAACTCTAGTAAAAAATGATTCACAAACCAGATAAATGCAAACGTCATAATGTAAATCCCCATATATTCAGAGGGTTTTAACTTCAGGTCTGCCTGCACGAGCTTTCTTTGAAGATCTTCGGCAAGTTCAGACTTGTCGTACTTGTCACCAATTAATAAGACAACACTTTTTCTTTCTATCTTTCGTTCTCCCTCAAACCAAGTGGCAACTCTCTTTTTAGTGTCTTTATTGCTTGAGGCAATTCTAAAATAGTAGACTGCTAATATTAGAAAGATGAATGTTGCAGAAAGGGTTAACCATGTAGTCACTATCGCATCGCCCCCCTCACAAAAAGATTTTCAGGAAGATCTAAACCAAAAGCTTTAATTTTATTAATAGCTTTCGGGACATACCCTGTCGCTTCAAATTGCCCAATAACGGTGCCGTCTTCTTTAACACCTTGCTGGACGTATTTAAAAATATCTTTTACATGAACCTGTCCATCTTCCTCAACAAGTTCTGCAATACTCGTAATCTTTCTTTTTCCATCGGTTTGACGGTTTGTCTGTACGATTAGATCAAGGGCTCCGACAAAATATCCCCGGATGACATCAACGGTTAACGGAAGTCCTGACATGATTACCATCGCTTCTAAACGTCCAAGTGCATCTTTTGGTGTATTGGCATGGACTGTAGTGAGTGATCCTTCATGTCCGGTGTTCATCGCTTGAAGCATATCGAGCGCTTCTGTTCCACGCACCTCACCGACAATAATACGGTCAGGTCTCATACGCAGGGCATTCTTTACAAGCTGGCGAATGGTTATTTCTCCTGTTCCTTCCATATTGGGAGGTCGCGTTTCCATTCGGATTAAGTTGTTATAAGAAAAACGAAGCTCCGCCATATCCTCAATCGTGATAATACGCTCTCCAAGCGGTATAGAATCTGACAGTACATTCAGCAATGTCGTTTTACCACTGCCTGTCCCTCCTGATACTAAGATGTTGCATTTCGCTTTTACAGCCGTTTGCAAAAAGTCTCCCATTCCTTCAGAGAATGTTCCAAACGTTAAGAGATTGTCTAAAGTAAAAGGCTTCTTGTTAAACTTACGAATGGACATGGACGGTCCATCCAGACTAACTGGCGGTATGATTGCATTTACACGGCTTCCATCGTGAAGACGTGCATCTACCATTGGCGAGCTTTCATCGATTCTTCTGCCAAGAGGAGCAATGATTCGGTCGATGATATGTCTTACATGCTGATTATCTTTAAACCGAATATTCGTTTTTTCGAGCTTCCCGTTTCTCTCGATAAAAACTTCTCTTGGTCCGTTAACCATAATCTCTGTAATAGAGTCATCCTGCAAAAGAACTTCAAGCGGACCGTATCCAACAGATTCATTAATTATCTGATCGATAATTTCCTCGATCTCCATCTGAGGAATGATGATTCTTTCCTCTTGAATCATTTGAGAAACCAGGCGTTCAATGGTCTGTTTTCTTTCTTGAGGTGTTAACACCGTGATTGATTCGAGATTAGCTTCTTTTATTAGTCTTGATTTAAAATGCCTTACCCAGTGGTCAATACTCTGGTCATTAATATCCCAGTTATCGCCGGTAGCATTCTGTTGTGCAGCTGTTTTCAACCAGGACACAGTCATCACCTACTTCATACTTTTTTCTACTAGCTGAACAATATCTTTTAACGCCTTAGATCCAGGCTTCTCTTTTTTCTTCAGGTAAAAAGGGTTTCCCATATTCACGTTCGCCTGAATGTTAAAGAAGTCAGCTCTAACTTTTCCAATGATAGGTCTTGTTATCACTTCTGCAAGATCCTTTTCCGTTAACTCGTTCTTTGCGTGGGTGCGATTTAAAATAACGGATAAATTTTCTTGGTTGCCTAGCTGGAATCTCTGAAAAACATCCTCCGCTGTTTTAAAGGCTTTTAATCCAGGACTATCAGGCGTGAGAACGTAGTAGATGTGTGCAGCTTCATTTAATCCTGTAAAACTTACCGTATTGATACTTGATGGAAGGTCGAGAATGATATGATCAAAACTCTGCCGGCAAATTCGGATAAGCTTCGATATAAGTTCTTCTGTGATATCCTCCGCTTTTGCTGGATTTGCAGGGCTTAAGAGAACAAGGTTTCCTGTTCGTTCATCCTTAAAAGCAACATTTTCTATATGGTGAATGCCAAGCTCTTTTACAACAGGCTGCAAGTCGGCGTATGAACGGCTTACTTCAAGACCTAACATCGCATCCAGCCCGCCAAACTGAGCATTTAAATCAATAAGAATAACCTTTTGATCATGTCTTACCTGTAAAGCCTGTGCGATTGCTGTTGCTAAAAATGTCTTTCCAGAACCGCCTTTTGCACTATAGAAGGCCGTTACCTTTCCGCCAATTTTCCCTGTATTGCTGTAATTGGTTTCTCTTGCTTTTGCAGATTCTTTTGTCTTTAAAATAAATTCATCTAAGCGAGTAAGATCCTCAGGAAGTACTACAACATCATTGGCACCTTTATTCATCCAAGACCTTACGTTTTCAAAGGAAGGATTCTGAACGATTCCTACTAAATAGCTTAATGAGGGTACCGTGATCGCTTGATCGTCATGGACTGCAGCTTCATCAATCAAATAATAGGAATAAGTAGAAGCGTCCGAAAAAGACTTTTTCCACTCTGACATCACGTCAGTTTCAATGGAATGTTTCTCAAATAAGCCTTTTAGGTTAGTTATCAGTATTTCATTGTTAGATAGAATGAGTGCTTTTAATTTATTCATGAATGACTAGACTTCCTTTCTTTTCATCATCCATTAATTAGCTGGCTTGGATGCGGGTTGTTCGGGTTTTGGTGCAGGCGTTGCTGGCTGTGCTGGCGCTTTTGGTTTTTCTTGTTTAGCTGGTTGTTGTGCAGGTTTTTCTGGAGCATTTGCAGGTTCACTTTTTTCATCCTGAACCGTGTTTACAAGAAGAACACGTATCTGCTTAGCTTTGTTTTGATAGTGAATCAGCTGTTCAGCGTCTTTAACATTTAAAGAGACTTTTATTATCTGTGAATTACCGTCTTTAGTTTCAACTGTTTCAGATGATACGACTGAAACATTCTTAAGTATGCGTTGAGTTTTAAGACCTTCTTTTTCTTCTGTAGATACAATAATATCTACTAAATCCCCTGGTTTTACATCTTCATCAATCAATACATTTTCAGTGGGGTTCAGCAATACAACACGGTGATCTGCAGGTATATCAACATTGTCTCGAAGCATATTTTTTGAGATTACATCGCCCTTTTTTATATCAACAAGGACTATTTTTTTATTCAAATCACTTTCCTTTTGAATAAATGAGGAAACAACACTGGATTTAGGCATTTCAATCCATGTGACCTGGTCTTCATTAATAGATTTATTAGAACTAATATCCTCTTTAGCTGAAGCTACTTTAACCGTTTCACCCATTGCAGTTTGAGCCTGTTTAATTTCATTAAGGATTAGTCCTGCTGTGACAATTGCTAATATAAATGCTAACGATAAAAATATGAGTGCTTTTCTTTTGGCATCGATCATTTTTTACTTCCACTCCATCAACAGACTTTTCTGTGCGTATTTTGTCATATTCTATACTACGAAAAAGTACCACAGTTTTTTTAAGCACGTCAACGCGCTAAAATGCTTTTATAACAACAATTAAAAGGGTTTTTTGTGACTATTTTACTATAGAGATTTTTATTCGATTCTTTTCGACAAAACTCCCACTTTATACATAAGGTAATAAAACACCCTCTCTTTGGAGTTGGAAAAACTTTACTGAATGCCTATTTCCCCATTTAATAAGGGAATAAACCGAAAAATCTTTAAAAATTAAACTTGAATTACTACGCATAGGAAATAATTAACATGTAAAAAATTATATGTTTCCTAGTACTATCGTTCCTTTTTTGTGAAATAGACTAAAAAAGCAATATAATTCTGGAAATAGAAAAAACCTTAAATGTAAGTACTCATTTAAGGATTAAAAAGGTTATTAATTTAACTCAAAAGGAATGTGAAATATTAGAACTTCCTTAAATCTCTTTTGTTATTTATAATATCTTGCCAGATTGGTTCTCTTTCTTCCCAAACTTTCTCATGTTGATCTAAACGGACATTCTCTAATATATATTCTCCTTTATTAAATTGTTTAAAGCCCCAATCTAATACGTGAACGATCAAGAATCAACGGCTTATTAAGAATAAAAGTGCGTTTAACCTCTTAAAAAACAGCTTCAGACTATTTGTCTAAAGCTGTTTTTTTCTTTTAGTCTAAATAAACCGGTTCCTGTCTTTCTATAATTTCATCTACCTCATCGATAGAAATTTCTTTATCGTATACCCATGGTTCTACAAATTTAAAGTTCAACTTTTTTGCAAGTGGTTCTAGCTCCGGACCAACAGTTGATATAATAATTTTGTTATTTTTAACAACTGTAATTTTGAACTCATATCCTTTAAATTTCACATGCATTTCAACGTTATAAGTTTCTTCTAGCTCATTTTTATTAATTTTTTTCCTAAAAACGTCTTTAATCTGATTACCAACAACATTTATATAATAATCAAATCCATTTTTCAAATCCTCTGGATCTCTGCTAATAATATAGATATCCTGATTTCTTTCCTTAAGTCTAAATTCTTTGCCATTATATAACCCATAAACTCCGTTAGTTTTTAGATCATTGATTTTCAACTAAAGTCCAACCTCCTTTGCTCACAAACTTGGATGCAACATTTGTTACTGGTTTGAACATCCCACCTGCTACAGCACCGTTTGTGCCCAAGACATACAGAGAACTGCATCCTATTAAAAAACAGCTTATGGACTATAACTTTGTCTTTAAGCTGTTTTTTAATATTTATACATTTTTAATAATTTTACTAAATAAGTAATCACATGCCTCTTCTTCAGATACAAACTTTTTTAACTGTGATTTCTCTCCCCGTTCACTATAGTAAACTTCCCACAAATCATCTTCTTTGTTTAGACAATAGGCCTCATTAGGTAATCCTCCATTTAAACAATATGAATCTTTTGGTACCTTAGTATCAATTAATAATTCTTGCAATTTAGTTTTGTTCATATTTAATCACCCTTTTAAGTATGCCTTTGTTAATTAAATTTTCAACAGATTCATTAAACTCATATTGGATACCAAGCCCTGTCTCATCAAACCATGGTAATATTTTTCCTGATTGTGCTTCCACTGGTTTTGCGATTACATAAACAGTATAAGGTTTCTTATAGGTTTCTGGAGCTAATGCACGCATTTCATAAGGTACTCCATAAGGAGATACAAACGATCCTCCTTCATACCCAAAACGATCGATGATAGTTCCAGGTCTTAATGTAGTAGTTTCTGTGTTACCTAATACTCCCCTATTGGGTGGCCAATTGATTTCACCTTCGGAAGTGAAGTATTTAGGATTTAACTTTACTTGATCGTAATTTTTTTCTTCAACATTTAATATTGGATAATTGGTTTTTATTCTACGTTGTCGATCATGATATTCCCATTCTTCGCGAGACATAGTACGTTCCCCAGGTTGTGGGTTATATCCTTTTGAATTATATCCACCTTCTGAACTTCTAGATAATTGAAGTTCCATCCTCATATTGGCGGCTTTTAGAGCTGCAATTTCGTTTTCACTAAATGTCTGAGGAATACCGTTTTGTTTTAGTAAATCATATGGATTTTTCGAACTTAAGTCTGTTTCAGGTGCAGTTGTTATTTTTCCACCCTGTACTCCATCATCAGCCTTTGCTACTTTCGCGGTATCTGTTGCAAGCTCAGTCGTACTTGTAACTTGCTTAACTGATTTGTTATTCATTTGGGTTGCCAGTACTCCCGCTCCACCCAATACTACGACCGCTGATGCTGCAATAGCTGCTTTCTTTAAGTCGATATTCTTTCCTTCGAGCCAGTCACTAACTACACTTTCAGATCCCGCACTTGATGAAGCTCCGGCAACCATAGCCTTACCTTTGCTCACGAACTTGGATGCAACATTTGTTACTGGTTTGAACATTCCGCCTGCTACAGCACCGCTTGCACCCCAGATCATAGCATCACGTGCTACATCGCCCCAGTTTGGTGTTTCACCTGTAATGGCCCACTTCGCCATATGTGTGTAAACTGCAAGACCTGATCCAGCGACTGCTCCTTTCATCATACCTGGTATGATGGTACGTGCTGCAGAAGCTATAATTGGATAAAAACGGTTTCCTTTAACTGCCGCAGGAACTAAAGCTCCGAGTCTTCCCACAACAGCTGCTTTTCCGCTGCTAAGTGCTGCACGGGCGGGAGCAAGAAATTTCGCTCCCTTTGCAGCTAGTCCGATTCCGCCACCAACCATTCCAAGTCCACCCCACATGAGGCCTCCCCAGAAGCTGAAATTATCTGTAGTAGCTGCGTACAATGCATAGTTTGCAGCACCCATAACGCCCATTGTTAACGCTGCACCAGCAGAAATAACACCAGCTGCAGCTCCAAGTGTCACAACAGTAGCGATAACACCTACAATGATTAATGATTTTTCAAGCAATGAACGCTCGTTCCACCACTCTGTTGTGGCATCTACGATTTCTGATGTCTTATCACTTATGTATTCCCCAGCATCTTTTACTGTCTCAACTACAGTTTCTGTTCCTTTTTTTACTTTATCAACGACAACATCAACGGCTTTTTCCCACCAAGGACGATCATCTTCTTCCTCGCCGTTTCCGTTACCCCCTCCTCCTCCGCCACCACCGCCATTATTGTTTGGCGGATTCTTTTTTGCTCCCTGTTCAAGTGTCGGAGTTAGCTGAGATTTCGTGTAATCAATTCCTCCAGACACATTTGTGCTGGCAATCGCATGCTGTATGGGTGAGACTACTAGCATCGCAAACATCCACAATAGTACGAGCCACTTTACTTTCATTTCTTATCCTCCTGTACCGTTCAATCCTTATAATGTTTCATAATACCCCACTTTTAAAAGGATTGACTATACAGAATAGGCAATTTTTACAAGTTAGTAAAGAGGTACCCGGTCCTTTGTACTAAACACTTTATGAAGCTTTATATATAAAAATTTAGCAGTTCCAACTTGTAATAAAAAGTCCCTAACGCACCTAATGCTAAATATGGCCCAAACGGAATAGCTGTTTTTCGAGTGAACTTTTTCATCAACAAACCTATAGCCCCAACAATTAAACCAACAACAGACGCAATCATTAGTGTTAAAAATGCTCCCTGAAACCCAAGCACTAACCCCAATACACCCATCAGCTTAATGTCCCCGCCGCCGATGCCGCCTTTTGATAAAATCGCGAGCAGCAGCAGAAAACAAAATCCGAGCAAGCCGCCTGCTACAGCATCCAGCCAGCTTCTATATTCAAATACGACTTGCAGCACCAAAAACCAAACAAAAAACACGATCAATACTTTATCTGAAATAATGAAATACAATAAATCCGATACAAAAATAATGGCGCATAACAAAATGAGCGAGCATGCTAAAAGCAGCTCCACGGAGAAACCATATTTCATAAAGGAGAATGCATATAAAGCACCTGTTAATAATTCAACAACTGTATATATTATGGGGATTCGCTTTTTACACGTCCCGCACTTCCCTCCTGAAACTAAGAAAGAAACAATCGGAAACAACTCATACCATTTCAGCTGTCTTTCGCAATTGTCACACTGTGAGCGTTCAACACCCATCACCTTCATTCCCTTTGGCAAACGATAGCCGACTACTCCGCCAAATGAAGCCAGTACCGCTCCTAAAATAAAAAACCAAACGCTCCACATCGTTTCCATTTCCCCACTTCTCCTTAACACTCAATCTGCACACTATTATAATGAAGAAACTATACTTTAGCACCTTTCTTCTTTAAAGATATCGGCTCCCCACATTATTTCTTTTTCTCTAAACATAAAAAAGGAATGCCCGTTTTCGGACATTCCTGCAATTGATTCTCTCTATTCCACTAAGAATACGAAGTAACTGATAAAGATTACGAATAGCACCCACATGATCGGATGAATTTCTTTTACGCGGCCTTTTACAGTCATCGTTAATGGATACATAACAAACCCTAGTGCAATTCCTGTTGCGATGCTGTATGTGAGCGGCATTGCGATTAATGTTAAGAATGCTGGTACTGCGATTTCTAAACGATCCCATTTGATTTTGCTAAGAACAGAAACCATCAATACACCTACGATGATCAATGCTGGTGCCGTTACAGATGGCGTTACAACGACTAATAACGGTGAGAAGAATAATGCTAATAAGAACAATGCTCCTGTTACTACAGATGTGAATCCTGTACGTCCGCCTGCTGCTACACCTGAAGCTGACTCGATGTAAGCTGTTGTTGACGATGTTCCTAGAACCGCTCCGACTGCAATTGCTGATGAATCGGCAAGTAAGGCTTTACCTGCACGAGGCAGTTTGTTGTCTTTCATGATCCCTGCTTGGGAAGAAACTGCCATTAGCGTCCCCGCTGTATCAAAGAAATCAACGATAAAGAACGTTAGGACGACGATCATCATTTCTACAGTGAAAATTTGATCAAAGTGGCTGAATGCCTGGCCGAATGTTGGCGCAAGGCTTGGGATAGCCCCTACGATTTTATCAGGCTTATCGATCAAGCCAGCGAAAATACCTACAACTGCTGTAATCACCATTCCGTAGAAGATACCTCCACGGATGTTTCGGATCATCATAAGAATCGTTACGATAAATCCAAAGATTGCTAGCAACGTTGGTCCTTGAGTTAAGTCACCAAGGGACACGAGTGTTGCGTTATTTTCAGCGATGATACCTGCATTTTTTAAACCGATAAAAGCAATAAATAGTCCAATACCAGATGCGGCTGCAAATTTTAAATCTTGAGGAATTGCGTTAATGATCGTTTCGCGAATCTTAAATAATGTAATAAAAATAAAGATAATTCCAGACATCAATACTCCGGCAAGTGCAGTCTGCCAAGGAATACCCATAACTAAAACAACGGAGTATGCAAAGAATGCATTAAGTCCCATACCCGGCGCTAACGCGATCGGATATTTTGCGACGATTCCCATGAACAATGTCCCAAATGCTGCAGCAAGTGCAGTAGCTGTAAATACAGCTCCTTTATCCATGCCAGCGTCACCAAGAACCATCGGGTTAACGAACAGAATATAAGCCATCGCAAGAAATGTCGTTAAACCTGCTGTTGCTTCTTTTTTGTAACTTGTATTAAAATCCTTAAAGCCAAAATACCGTTCCATCTCTCTTTTCCCCCTATACGCGCCTACGCATTAAAAAACAAAAGACCCAAGGGACTCGCCCTTGGGTCTGAATACGAAAAGGTTAAAGAAACCGTACATATGCCAGCCAAAAAATCAACACATGCAATATTTCAATAATCCTCCGTAGTCAGACCATTTACGGCAGTCTGGTAGAAACTTTCGGGCCATATCCCCGATATTATACGTAGGAAATTCATTTGATTTTATTTACATCTTGAGTATAGGTAGAACTTTGTCGTTCGTCAAGCACTTTTCCGAATAATTATATGTTATTTTGCTATAATCGTTCGGTTTTTACTTTTTTCACCCTATTCCCACTCGATCGTTGCCGGCGGCTTAGAAGTAATATCATAAACTACTCGGTTGATGTGATTTACTTCGTTTACGATACGTGTAGAAATTTTCTCTAATACATCAAACGGGATACGAGCCCAGTCAGATGTCATTCCATCGATTGATGTTACAGCACGGATACCGATCGTGTAATCGTAAGTACGAGCATCTCCCATTACCCCAACACTTCGGATATCAGGCAACACCGTGAAATACTGCCACACATCACGATCTAATCCAGCATTCAAGATTTCTTCACGAAGGATCGCGTCTGATTCACGAACGATTTCGAGCTTCTCTTCTGTAATCGCTCCAAGAACGCGGATTCCAAGACCTGGGCCTGGGAACGGCTGACGCCATACGATATGTTCAGGAATACCAAGCTCTGTACCTACTTTACGCACTTCGTCTTTGAAAAGTGTGTTAAGAGGTTCGATAAGCTTGAACTGCATATCTTCAGGTAGTCCGCCAACGTTATGGTGAGACTTGATTGTTTGAGCTGTTGCAGTTCCGCTCTCTACGATATCAGTGTAAAGAGTACCTTGAGCCAGAAACTCGATGCCTTGAAGGTTGGATGCTTCTTCATCAAATACGTAGATGAATTCGTTACCGATGATCTTACGCTTTTTCTCAGGATCAGAAACACCTTCAAGCTTGCTTAAGAAACGTTCCTTCGCATCAACTTTGATGATGTTGATGTTAAAGCCTTCGCTGAATGTTTTCATAACTTGATCTGCTTCATCTTTACGAAGTAATCCATGATCTACGAAGATACATGTCAGCTGATCACCGATAGCCTTATGAACAAGCACGGCTACTACAGAAGAATCTACTCCACCTGACATAGCGCAGATTACTTTTTTCTCTCCCACTACTTCACGGATCTTCTGTACTTCGTCTTCGATCCAGTTTTCCATCGTCCAGTTTCCTTCACAGCCGCAAACGGACTTTACAAAGTTATCTAAGAACTCGATACCGAATTCTGAGTGACGAACTTCCGGGTGGAACTGAACGCCATATAGCTGGCGGGAAACATCACTCATTGCTGCTACAGGGCAAGACAGGCTTGTTGCATCTGTAACAAAACCTTCAGGCGGCGCAACAACAAGGTCACTATGGCTCATCCATACGACTTGCTGCTCGGGAAGGTTTTCATAAAGTTTGTTTGTATTTGTAACTGTAATCTGAGCTTTTCCGTATTCACGGTGGCTTGCACGCTCAACTTTCCCGCCAAAATGATGGCTCATAAGCTGCATACCGTAGCAGATACCAAGCACAGGGATGCCCAAGTCAAAAATCGCTTCATCACAAGCCGGTGAACCTTCTGCATAAACAGAGTTTGGTCCTCCAGAGAAAATAATTCCCTTTGGATTCATCTTTTTTATATCTTCCGCAGTTGTTGTATGCGGATGAAGCTCGCTGTATACTCCTAAATCACGGATACGGCGTGCAATCAACTGATTGTACTGTCCGCCGAAATCCAACACTACGATCATTTCGCTCATTACGTGCAAGTCATTCATTTCGTGCATGTACTCACCCCATCTATTAATGTCAGCTATAGTATCCGTCAGCTTGTCTTACTTTACACTATCAAAAAGTAAAACAAAAAGAATTCCACCCTTGTTTTGTACATAAAAAACAAAGGCAGAATTCCTTAAATAGCTATAAAGAACCCTGCCTTCATAGTCAGGTTGTTAATGGCAACCCGGTAGAGACTCTCGAACCTTATTATCGAGGATATACGAAGGAGAATATGATCTGACGCTATAATCTTAAAGACATAATAACAATGCCTTCTATAGCGGTCAAGGGCGGATTCTTTTAATTAAATTTTCCCACAATTCACGGTGGAAATCGTTCCATAAATCTGTCTGTTTTTTCGGACTGAATTGAACACCTTCATACGCTTTTGCTAAAATTTTCATGTCTTTTGTATCAAGTGCACGATCGACGTAAAGTGCGTATTCTCTAAGTGTAAATGCAGGCTGTCTTCTGATTCCGTATACTTTTAGCAGCCATAGAAGTCTTTCAAATGCTTCTTCAAACGTTTCGGAACCTTGTTTGCGTTTGTATCGCCAGATTGTATATTGACGCAGCCATTTTCTGCGGAACAAATATGCCAGTCCTGCAGCGATTAATAGTAAAATGATCAATCCTGCTGCTGCATAGCCCGCTGTTTTTAACATGGACGCAAAGCTTTTTGTTTCAGATGAAGCAGATTTTTTATCGTTTAAATCTTTTTCAGGTTTGTCCGGCTGATCAGGAACTGCTGCAGCTGGTGCAGATTCCTTCTTATCTTCTTCTGGCTGGAATGGATTATCGAAGCCGCGTGTAGGCTCAAAAGGCACCCATCCAATTCCAGAAAAGTACACTTCTACCCAAGAGTGAGCGTTTGCGTTCGTAACCGTATATTCACGAAGTCCGCCATCCCCCATACCTTCAAAAGTACCCGGCGTAAAACCTTTCACCCAGCGCGCAGGGATTCCGACAGATCTCAGTATAACGATCATCGAAGTCGAGAAGTTATCACAATACCCTTTTCTTGTTTCAAAAAGAAATTGATCAACATAATCTTCGTCATCTTCAGGTACCCCTACTTCAATCGTGTTATAACCATAAGCTTCTTTCGCAAAGTATCCTTCAACTGTCTTTACCTTATCATAGATCGTTGGCTGATCGGCTGTAATTTCTGCGGCTAAATCTCTGACTCTTTGCGGCAGCGTTTCCGGCAGCTGCAGGTAGTTATCCGTAACATACTGCGGATACGAATTCGTTGATTCTTTAAGCTGTTCTTCTTTTAATACAGGAAGCTGATAGTTCATGGAATAAGAGGACAGTTTAACTTCTCCCCCATTTTGGAATGTTGAAATTTTCCCTTTTACCCCATCTAGCTGATAAGTCGTGTCAGGATCCGCATCGATTTTCGTCAGCTTTCCAGGAATCATAAGAAACGAATATTCTTTCCCTTTTTCAGCTTCTATTCTGGCTGTGTTGTCCTCCATCTCAAGTCCTTCTTCCCAGATTTTTGTATAATCTGTCTGAGCGGAAGGCTGATTTGCATCAACCGGGACAGCCGTTGTTGGGATCTTGTTTTCCCATCCTTTGCCCGTGTAGAACTCTTTCGTTTCAATTCTCCAATAATGTCTCGCGTTATCATACGTTTTAAAAATAGGTGTATAGTCGAATTCAAACGGACCGCCTAGCTGGCTGTCGTTCTCGCCATACCCGATTTTCGCTATACCGCTGCCTTTTCCGCCTTCTCCAACGTCTTCTTTTCCAGATAAATTTTGAATGAACGGAACCGGATCAGGCCATAGTGGCGAAGCTTTAGGAGCTACATACCCCAATACAGACGACAGTGCGATTACCCCTGAAAGAGGCGCAACCCAAAGAACAGGAAACTTCCCTTTTAATAATGAAAATCCTTCAGTTTCAATAATTTTCATCATTCTTAAAATACCGATCAGCAGCAACCCGATGAATACAGTTCGTATGATTGCAAGTTTCGCATCATAAACCGTAAACGTATCAAGAATTGAAATGTAGATAACGGTAATTAAGAAAAACAAGAAGATGCGCCTCGTTTGAATCAGCCAATAGTGCATCAGATAGCTCACTAGCCATAACAATATGAAGAACAGCAATGAGCGGCTGAGCGAGGTCATTTCATTCCAGTTCTGATCTGAAAATAAAGTTAAGTTGTAACTAATATCCTCTAGCAGATACGGAACCCACTTAAATGATAAAAATACATCAAAAAAATAAAGAGAATGCAATGCGTACAGCAGGGCTCCAAGCTTTACCGGAAATGAGATCCAAAACGGAAGCTGAAAGTACGTCACGATGAACAAGAACATCGTATACATCACAAAAATGTTAATATCATCTGTGGTTGTGATATCTTTTAACGGTCTTAGCCATTCCCATAAAAGAAGGAATCCTAAACCGTAAAGGACAAGTGTATGCAGGGTTGAAGGCTGTTGTTTAGATTGTTGCATACATTCCACCTGCCTTCAGTGATTCATTAAAGTCAGAGCCGATAATCGGTGTCACCGGAACCCCGCATTGCCTGATCCGGTTCATATACGTCAGTTCCTGGCTAGTCAGCTTAGGCTCCAAAGCCAGGTAAAAGAAAATAACATTCGTTTGCTGTCTTGAAGCTATAAGTTCCAATGTTTTCATCGTGTATTCAGTTAGGTTAGGGGAGATAATCAACGCTGTCTTCCCCTCCATATGACCAATCATGTATTCCTGCTTCAAGCGTTCTTCGAAAGGTTCTTTAATCTCCGCCTTCACTTTAGCCAGTTCATGAAAGATGCGCCATTCCTGTTCAACCCCTATGTTCATCGGGATCTCTTTTCCTTTAAAAGGATGATAACCGATCGAACCGCCTTTTGAGATTGAAAAATGAACGAGAGATGCCGCAAGCGATACTCCCCGCTCGAAAAGCCAGTCGTTTGCTCCATAGCTTTTTTCGCAATGATCCAGAACAATTACAAAATCATCATTCCTCTGCTGCTCGAACACTTTTGTAAGCAGCTTATTGGACCTTGCACTCGCCTTCCAATGCAGCCAGTTCATTCTGTCACCAGCTACATAGTCACGCACACTTACTGTAGACGTGTAATCTGTAAATGATCGCTTACCAACCTTTTTCATACCGGTTTGAAGCATTTTTCCATTTTCCCAGCGTTCAATATCTTGATACTGCGGATAAACAAAAATTTGATCTTTAACCGATACACTCGTACTTTTTAATACAAAACCGAAGATGTCGCCCGTCTTCACCATGATTTGATCAAATTTAAATAACCCGCGAGGTGCTGGGTTAATCGTGTACGAATATTCCAGGCGTTTGCGGAACAAAGGAAACATCAGAATACGGGATTGAATCTGATGGGTGTTCCCTTCATAGCGGGTTTCACGAAGCAGTGCTTCCGGCAGCACGTCCTCCAATACGACGTAAAAAAGAGGGAAGTTGCTGCGGCGCGTCACCAGGATCGTAATCTCCACTTCTTCTCCAGCCATTAGTTTTTGTTTTGAAATTATACGCTCAATTTTTAGCCGCTGAATGGGATAGAACGCCATTGCAACGGAATATAAAACAAGCGGGAGAACGCTGTAGAATAAAAACCAGCTTACGAATCCGCCTTGAAACATGGCAAAAGAAAACGTTACGAGCAATAAAAATATAATCCCTGAAAACCCTATCGGTGTTTTATAACGCTCCCAAAATTTTTGGAGTAATGCCTTCATCTCGCATGCTGTTCCTTATGAATAGGTGCAGGAACACGGGCTAAAAGATCCTTGATCACCTCTTGTGCGGTTACACCTTCAAAACGGGCTTCAGGTTTTAATAGCACGCGATGCACAAGTACAAACGGCGCCAGATATTTCACATCATCAGGGATTACAAAATCACGGTTCATTAACAGTGCATAAGCTTGTACAGCTTTTAAAAGAGAAAGTGATCCACGAGGACTTACTCCTAATGCAATGGACTTGTGGTTACGCGTACGATTAACAAGATCGACAATATAGCGCTTCACAGAATCAGTTACATAAATATTCCTCACAGCCGTTTTCAGTTCAGCAATCTCTTCTGCAGAAATCGCTGGCTGTAACAAATGGATAGGGTGTTCGTTTCCGATTACGTTCAGTACATTGAATTCTTCTTCTGGCGTTGGATAACCCATTGTGAGCTTCATTAAAAAACGGTCCAGCTGTGCTTCCGGAAGCGGATAAGTTCCTTCGTACTCGATCGGGTTTTGTGTTGCCATTACTAAAAACGGGTCAGGAAGGATATGGGTTTGCCCATCTACCGTCATGCTCATCTCTTCCATCGATTCAAGTAAAGCAGATTGTGTTTTTGGAGATGTACGGTTGATTTCATCGGCTAAAATAACGTTTCCGACTAACGGACCAGGTCTGAATTCGAAGCTCATGTCCTTCTGATTATATATCGATACCCCCGTCATATCAGACGGCAATAAATCAGGTGTAAACTGAATACGATTAAATGTTAAACCAAGGGATTTTGCGATTGATCGAACCATCATCGTTTTCCCTACTCCAGGCACATCCTCAAGCAATACATGCCCTCCAGCCAACAAAGATACAAGCGTTAATTCTGTAACTTGTTTTTTACCTACCATTACTTTTTCAACATTTTTTATGACGTCTCTTAGCTGCGGATGATATTCAAATGAATTTTCGTTTCTAGCGCTCATGTAAGACTCCCCTCTAACATTTCTGTCTCTCTATTAGATAATTTTTTTCCTTCCTATTAATTTCGCATTGGAGAATGTATATTCCTTGTTTTTTTTACAAAAAAAGAGAAAATTCGAGATTGGAATATACATACAAAAAAAGTGCACTGCAAATGCAGTGCACCTAATATCTTTTTTATTCTTCATTTGAGTTTTTAAACTTCTTTCCATCCAAATCATGATGCAACGTTGGAGCGGGAATTTCCGGATTAGGGATATTCCCTAGCGGAACTGGGTCTGCTTCATAAACAAAATCCCCTGTTCCGTCTTGCGCACTTCCAGTTGCCCACAATCCTTCTTTTGATTCCTGACCTTCAGAGAGATTCCAAAACTTATAGGCTTCAGGCTGGGATTCTAATTCTGCTTCTGGCGGGAATGATGCTGGGACCACTACGCCGTTTTTCTGTTCAAGCTCTTCAATGGCTGCCATCCACTGATATTGGTGATATCGGTCACGAGCTAACATTTTTCTGAAAGCAGCACGTACTCCTTCGTCCCTCGTCATATGATACAAGCGAGCCACTTGCAAACGCCCCTGACTTTCAGCATGCAAATTTGATCTCATGTCTGCAAGCAAGTTGCCGCTAGCTACAATATAAGCTCCGTTCCAAGGTACACCATTTGAATTAGTCGGCAATCCGCCAAGACCGCTGACAAGCAAGTGCTGCGGGTTGATTCCTCCCATGATTGCTGCTGTAGCGGGATCTTTAGCAGCTTTTGCTTGGTCATCTGGAGAAGCACCATCAAGCAGCTGACTGATCATTGCACATAGCATTTCTACGTGTCCGATTTCCTCTGTTCCAATATCCATGAGCATATCCTTGTACTTTTCTTCTCCCCTGCAGTTAAAGCCTTGGAAAAGATACTGCATCATAACCGTCATCTCTCCAAATTGTCCGCCTAAAACTTCCTGAATCTGACGGGCGAGCTGAGGATCTGGACGTTCTACCTTAATTTCAAACTGCAACTCTTTTTGGTGACGAAACATATGAAACCTCCCTGATAGTTGTTTGAAAAAGCTTCAATTTTTTGTTACCCTCTTATTCACCTTTCAAACAGCTATCATAAAAAACAGGTAAGAAAGAACTAGGCTTCAATGTGCCAATGTACAAGCAATATGCAGAAAAGCCCTTATAAAAAAAGTAGAAGAAGATTGGTTTGTAGTTAGTTTGATAATAACTCCCTGAAGGAACAAGTAAAAACCCTGTCCAGTAAATGGAGACAGGGTTTTTAAATTTTTAGATTTCAAAGAATTTTTTTAAACAAGTTTCGCCCAAGAAGTTCGTTGGCGAGCTGAGCTTCTTGTTTGCACAGCAAATTTCGGATTCTTGTCGATGAAATGGTTTCGCCTTTTGAACATTTTATCGGCGGATGGGTAAAGGTTTGAAACATTGCTGAAAGGTCGGCCGCCGTCCCTCTTTTTCCTTTTCCGAAATTAAAGTCCGGTCCAACCCAAGCTTCCTGCGGATTTAATACTTTTAGCTCCTGCAGAAAAGCTTCAGGACTGCGTGAAGCGTAGTGTTCATTAAAGTCAGCTATGATCACATAATCCACCTTCATTTTTTTGATAAAGCTTATTTTTTCCCCAACATTCGTTAAAACCATTTGATTTTGAAAAAAGGCACGGGGAGGTGGATTAAAGGTGTATACGACGGAAGGGACAGCGAGTTCCTTTGCACGGTTCACTGCTCGTTCGATTAATGCTTGATGTCCTCGATGAATGCCATCAAAAGCTCCTATCGTCACGACAGACTGTTCAAGCATTAATTCATTGTTTCTAAATACCTTCATCATGGGGTTCCTCCGTTACTTTTCATTTTAGTTTAGAGAGGAATTGTTGGATTTGCTGGTTTATTTCAGGTTGGTTTTTAAAGACCATGGTGTAGTGATTACTTGGCGTTGTAACTGTCTCTATTTTCTTTGTATATTTGCATGTATCCTCATAGGACTTCTCATTAAAGAGAGGCGGTTTTTCGCCTATCTTTCCATCGGCAACTACTAATAGAGTATCGCAATCTACTTTAGAGCAGACTGATTTTGGTTCATAATCATAAAAGCTTTCAAAGTCTTCGGCTATCAGTTTAGCATCTGATTTGTGTTTCCACATACCGTTTTGTTCCTTAACCTCGTATCTTGCGTTTTCTTCTAATTCTGGATTCCATTGAATACCCAGCTTTGAATAGATAACTTTTGTTTCCTCCACATAGTCTTCAGGAGATTCATAGTCTTTGCTTAGGCGGCTTAAGGATGGCTTGATCTGGTCTCTCTGCGTTTCATCCGCTTTCCCTCCCCCATCTAAAAGGATAATCCCTTTCACCCGTGGATCCATACTTCCAACTAACGCAGAGATGTAAGCTCCCATGGAATGGCCGATCAAGATAGGGTCTTCGATATTTAAGGCATTGATGATTTGAATTACGTCACTTGCATGCTTGAAAATGGATGGAGAGTCGTCCATTGGGGAACTGTTCCCTCTCCCTCTCAAGTCTATAGAAATAAATCGGTACTCTCCAGAAAGGGTCTCGGCGTAATAATGCAGGTTTTTATGGTTTCCTGTCAGGCCATGTATGGCAAGGATAGTGCCCTTCTCTCCTGGATATTCGTTTATTTCGAATTGTTTATCCATTATGTTTATTTGATATTGCTTCATTAAGCCACCTCCCTGATCCCTTTATTTAACCGCATAAATCGAATATTGTACGCCATCTTGCAGCCTTTTTCCAACACAAATAAAGACCGTACGGTTAAGCCAGTCATATTTTTCCGATGCCGTTTCAAAAACAGGAACGGTACGGAAATAATATTCCGTCATATCTACTTCTTCTCCATCATCCAAACGCTTTAAAACTGATTGAGGTCCCGTGCGTATACCACGGTATGTCATTAAAATAAGGGCACCATCATCGGTGCGGAGCGTAATTCGGACATCCTGTATGATGGTTCCGTCCTCTCTTACTGTAATCCAGTCATCTCCGCCCGGGACCACCTCTCCTCTTATTTCTTCCCCTTCAAATGTCCCGCTTGCTACATTTATAATTCTTCTCTTGCCAACGGGGGTCTTTTCCTGAAAATGCGGAGGGTCTACTTTTAACGATAAATTAAAAAGAAATGTAAGTTCGGGAGCAGAAAATGTCTGCAATAGATCCCACTCTCCTTTCGTCTTTCGGTTAATTTATTGTACCGCCTCAATACACGCTGCGATCCCTTGCCCCATTCCAATACACATGGTCGCTAATCCTTTTTGGGCTTTACGCCTTTTCATTTCGTGGATGAGGGTCGTGACAATCCGGGCACCGCTGCATCCTAATGGATGACCGATAGCAATTGCCCCTCCGTTTACATTAACAATTGATTCTTCAAGATTTAGTTCTCTTATTGAAGCAATTGCCTGTGAGGCAAAGGCTTCATTTATTTCTGCAATTTCAATATCCCCTGTTTCCCAGCCTGCTCTGGATAAAGCCTTCCTTGACGCTGGTATTGGGCCAATGCCCATGTAATTTGGGTCGACTCCTTCGGCGGCTCCTGAAACAATTTTTGCAAGGGGCCGAAACCCTAATTCTTTTGCTTTAACGCTCGACATGACAATCAGAATAGCGGCTCCATCATTGAGACCGGATGAATTACCCGCGGTAACCGTGCCTTCCTTCTGAAAGGCAGGCTTAAGGGCTGCTAATTTTTCATAGGTTGCTTTAGATCTCGGATGTTCATCTGTATCGATAATGGTTACATTGCCTCTTTTATCGTTCAGCTCAACGGGGATTATTTCGTCCTTCCAATTGCCTTTTTCCTCAGCTTCCTTCCATTTTTTCTGGCTCCAAAGAGCAAATGAATCCTGTTCTTCTCTTGTAACATGATAGCGTTTAGCAACATTTTCAGCTGTATCTCCCAGAGAAGACAGGGAATACATTTTTTCCATTTCCGGATTTGGAAAGCGCCAGCCCAGTGTTGAATCGTACATTTCCTTTGTTCCGCGGTAAAATGCGGTTTCCGGTTTTCCTATCACCCATGGAGCCCGGCTCATGCTTTCTACACCGCCTGCGATAAAGATATCTCCTTCTTCCGCTTTAATTGCCCTTGCTGCCTGTAAAATGGCTTCCATCCCTGAACCACACAGACGATTGACTGTAACACCTGGAATTCGTTTCGGCAAACCTGCCAAAAGCAGCGCCATACGCGCAATGTTTCGGTTATCTTCCCCTGCTTGATTCGCACAACCTAGCAACACGTCATCAATGAGTTCAGGATCAAGTCCCGTTTCTTTTATTACTGTCCGCATCGTAGTGGCTGCCAAGTCATCCGGACGTATTGAAGAAAGAGTACCTCCATAGCGGCCAATCGGCGTTCTTTTGGCTGCAATGATTACCGCCTCTTTCATACTCACCACTCCCATATCCAATTCATTACGTATTTTTTCGTCTATATCTGCTAACTTTTTCATCATCCAGCTCCACTCCGAGACCTGGTTTTTTCGGGACGAAAATTCTGCCGTTCTCATACTTCACCGGCTCTTTAACAATGTCATCTGCTAACCACACAGGGCCGAACAACTCACTGCCGTAATCCAAATTGGGGATTGTGCAGTAGGCATGCAGACAGGCTGCTGTGCCGATCGAGCTTTCGAGCGAGGTTCCTCCAAAGCATGAGATGCCCGCAGCTTCCGCGATTCCCGCTATCTTCACAACGTTTTTCATACCTCCAGACTTATGAATCTTTAGAGAGATAATGTCTGCTGCCTTCTTTTTCGCCAACTGCATGACTTCCTGCAAGGTGGATGCACTTTCATCCGCCATTACGGGGACTTTCGACATTGCTGTTAATCGTGCAAGACCGTCTATATCCCAGTAAGGAAGAGGCTGCTCTAAAAAATCGACGCCTGCTTCATTCAGCCGGTCCATCCAGCGGGTTGCCGTCAGAATGTCCCATGACCCGTTTGGATCTACTCCAACTGTTGAGTGACCACGAAGCAGATATGCAACATCGGCTGTTCTTTTTGCGTCTTGAGCTGGTGATATGTTGCCCGCTTTTATTTTAAAATTCACATAGCTTTCAGTTTCCATCTTCTCTTTTGCTTCCGCCGCGTCTTCCTCTACGTCACCTGTTGCAAGCGCCCATCTCACAGGAATACTTTCCTGATACAGCCCGCCCAGCAGCTGATGTACAGGCACCTCATTTATTTTACCAATGAGATCGTAAAGAGCCATTTCAACCGTTGCTTTCGCAAATTGGTTTCGTTGCACTTGCCTGTCCATTAAGGCGAGTATCTTTCCCATGTTTCGCGGGTCCTGGTTAAGCAGCAGCGGCTTAAAGTGAGCTTCAATAACAGCCTGCATCGTTTCTACACTTTCACCGCTCCACCATATACCAGGTGTCGTTCCTTCCCCTATGCCCATCAATCCTTCTGCCGTTTCGATACGGACTATGACAAAGCTTTTTGCATACATTTTTTCTGCTGAAAATTGGTGGGGGCGCTTGATTGGAATATCCAGAATTTCTGTCTTAATTGAACGGATGGTTTTATCCATGTTTTCCCCCTTAAGCCTTCTTTAGCTCCCTTAATTTTTGCAGTTCTTCATCCCTTGGCGGCTCCACCACTTGCACATTCTTTGCAATCTTAAGCTTCCAGCCGATGTTCTCCTGCACTTGTTCTTCCTTAACACCAGGATAAAGCTCGGTCAGTGTTAACTCTTTTGATTCCGGATCCGGTCTTAGGATGCCGAGGTCTGTAATGACAATCGATGGTCCACTGCCGTTAAATCCTAAATCAGTGCGGGAATGGGAACCTTCTAAAAAACCCGCTGAAGTGATAAAATCGATTTTTTCAACGAATGCTCTTTTTTTCAAAGGCATAATAATAAAGACTTCTTTTGCCATAGAAGCAATTTCAGGTGCGCCACCGGCTCCCGGCAACCTGACGTTCGGATTATCGTACGTTCCAATGACAGTGCTATTTAGATTCGCAAATCTATCAATCTGTGCGCCTCCCAAAAATCCAATGTCCACTCGATTGCCCTGCAGCCAGTAATTGAATATCTCGGGAAGAGGCACTATCGTATCAGACGTTTCAGCCAATTCTTCGTCACCTATGGATAAAGGTAACGCTACTGGTTTTGTGCCGATCGTACCGGATTCATAGATTAATATACTTTCCGGCGCATGGAGATGGCGTGCCAGATTGGCTGCCGCGCTTGGAAGTCCAATTCCAACAAAGCAAGAGACTCCGTCTGTTAATTGCCTTGCAGCAACAATCGTCATCATTTCATCCGGGGTATAATCCATCACGTCACAACCCCCTCTAAGCTTCTAAGAAATTCTTCCGTGTTTTTTGTTTGAAGAACATGGCGTTCCATCCAGTTCATGAATGTGTTTCTGTCTCTGCTGATACTGTCCCATTTTTTATAAAATTGATTGTCCCGTTTCGTGTAGTCAAGGGCATAAGAAGGATAGGTCCCCCCTGGCACTTTGCAGACCACATCAATTGTAAAAGAAGGAAGAAAGACGGCATGTGGTCTTGGCTCGATTTTATCCACCACTTCTTCTACGGTCACAATGACTTTTTTTGCTGAAAATGCCGCTTCTTTCTGAATTCCTGTGATCCCCCATAGCTGGACATTTCCTTTTCGATCCGCCTGCTGGGCATGAATGATCGTCGTATCTGGATTGATGGCAGCCACTGCTGCAACCTTTTCACCGGTAAATGGGCAATCGATTACTGCTGCATTCTTTGTGTTTCTTAATAAATCCGTTCCCCGATAGCCTTTCATAACCATGAATGGGAGCCCTGAAGCGCCGGCAACATATCTGTTCGCAAGCCCCGCATGTGTGTGTTCCTCTAACTCCAGTTCCCGTGGCCATTGATGTTCAACAGCATCCCGAAAACGGTGGAGGGAACCCACACCCGGATTCCCGCCCCAAGAAAAGATCAATTTTTTAACAAGCCCCATCCCTATGAGCTGATCATAAATAAGGTCAGGCGTTAAACGGATTAAAGTTAAATCCTTTTTACCCTGGCGAATGATTTCATGGCCAGCTCCCTGTGGAATGAGATGTGTAAACCCTTCAAGGGCGACCGACTCATGATCGGTTATTAAGGTTTGAACGGCTTCTTGTACGCTAGCTATTTCAGCCATTCCTCTCTCACCTCTTTTTTATTTCGATGAATTGGCTACTGTCAGGTCCTTCTTTATTTCCGCTCTCCAGTTCTGTGTTCTCATTTCAAAATCAAGCGATGCGGTTTTATAGGATCCGTTTGTATCTTCATGGTGTTCAAGCTTTGTAATCAGGGTAGATCTTACACCTTCTGCGACATCTGTTTCAATCCATGGATCTCCCTCAAAGAAAACCTGGGTAATGAGATTTTCATAGCCTTCCTGTTTAAATTGAATATGAAGATGTGCGGGACGGTACGGATGATGATCAATATAATCCAGGAACTCACCTGTTGGCCCATCCGTTGGAATCTTATAAGGGGCAGGAACGATCGTTTTTACTTCGAACTGACCGTTTTCATCTGTATAGAATCGTCCGCGTAGATTGTATTCTGGGATATCATCCGCATAATGCGAATATTCACCATCCGCATCGGCTTGCCACATATCTACGAGCGTATTCGCTAGCGGCTTGCCGTCCACGGATCTTACAGTTCCTTTGAAATATAATACGTCTCCTTTTTCATCCGCGCGCTGCGTTAATACATAGGGTTCTTCAAGCATCGGTGTGTTTTCGATATGATACGGCCCGAGCAGTGAAGGCTCTGTCCCTGGATAACCGCTGTAAATACTATTGAGTACATGGGTTTCAAAAAAGACATCCATGAACAGCGGAATTTCTCCCTTTCGTCCGAGACGGTCAAGCCAAAGAACGAATTCATGATACTCGTCGTGCGAGATTTGTGCTTCATCTAATAATTTCTTCGTGTGCTTCACGATTCCATCAAAAACTTTTAATACGCGCTGACTTGCCATTGATTTGTACCTCCTTTTTATTTCGAAAAGTAGCTTACATCGTCAGGGTTTATCCATGTTTCATTGATCCATCCGTCAAGATCATAGTCACTCATACATTCCTCTGCAAATTGTTCATACTTGAGAGCTTGTCCATTCTCAGTTGCAACCAATAAATTTTCCAATCGGATGTTTTCATGGTTGCCTGAGTAGTTTCGTTCATATAGTTCATGTCTTCCACCGTATTCAGTGCCTACAACATCCCAGAGAAGTTTAATTAGTTTGATTTTGTTTAAGGCATCCACGTTATTCGAGCCTCTATACAGCTTATCAAGGTATGGGCGCAGCTCAGGGTTTTTAAAATCTCTCGCGCTGGAAGGTTGAACGATCAGGCTGCCGGCTACCACGTTCTCGATTATTTCCTTAATTTTAGGCCAGCCTTCTGACATGAATACCCGATAAGCGAGACCATAATTTAGATTAGGGAGAACCGTACCGTTTGCACCTTTCTCCGGATTGAGAGCCATCGCGTCACTCAGCGCCCAGAACATATTCTTCCACGCCAGCACTTCCCCCACATTCACTTGAACACCCCGGAATTGGTCGGTTCCGTTCACTTTTACCGCTTTTAAAAGCAACCCGGAAATGAAATCGAGTTTTACAGCGAGTCTTGTTACGCCATGGAACGTAAACCGGTGAAGAAAACCACTCTCTGCAAAGAAGTTATTCACTTTTTCCACATCTTTATAAATAAGGATGTTTTCCCATGGAATCAGTGCTTTATCAAAAATAAGCACTGCATCGTTTTCATCAAATCTGGAGCTTAGCGGATAATCGAACGGACTGCCCATTACCGCGGCGTTCATTTCATAGGATGTCCTGCTTACGAGCTTGACGCCTGGCGTATCCATTGGCGCTACAAAAACCAGTGCAAATTCTTCCTTCTTAATCGGCCCTGCCCCATAGTGGGCAACAAAATTGTAATTTGTTAAGGCTGAGCCTGTGGCCACCATCTTAGCCCCGCTGACGATAACACCTTCTTCAGTTTCACCTTCCGCTTTTATGAAGATATCCGATACGGCCTCGAGCGGTTTATTGCGGTCAACCGGAGGGTTAATGATTGCATGGTTGAAGAACAAGTTCTTTTCCTGTGCTTCTTTATACCATCGTCTCGCGTTTTCCGCATATGGCGCATAATAGTCCGGGTCTGCTCCAAGCGTAGCTAGGAATGATGCTTTATAATCCGGGGACCTTCCCATCTGCCCGTAAGACAGCCTTGCCCATTGTGCAATTGCGTCGCGTGTTTCTAAAAGTTCCTGTACGCTTTTATCAACCTTAAAGAATTTTTGTGTGTAACCGCCATTGCCTGTGTCGGTTTCTACGGTAAGTACATCTTTTGTCTTTTCATCATGTAAAGCGTCATACAATCTTGCAATCGACCGGGCGGCATTACGAAAAGCTGGATGCGTCGTTACATCTTCCACTTTCTCTCCATGAATCCAAATTTCACGCCCGTCTCTCAAACTTTCCAAATACTCCTGTCCGGTCAACGGCTTTTTAGTGATTCCTTTTTCCTTGGTTTGCAATGTTCTGCCTCCTTGATTGTGTTGATTTAGAAATAAAGCGCTTACAATTTCTATAATTTAAGTATGAGTAATTATCTGATTAATTGGAACAGTAAAAAAATACTGATAATAAAGAGTTTTTTTTCAGTTTATGCGGTGCGGGAGTGAAGGCATAGTGAGGCGGAAAAATTTAATAAAAATAAAAAAGACCGCCAAAAGGCATCTGCCTTATTGGCGATCATGTTTATGTCGCAAAAGAATACCGTTCATCAATGATCTGCATACCGAAGTAAATACGAACGGCTAGCTGGTACTTAAAGCGACCTGTTCCTGTTTTTAAATCTGCATTACACAGCGATTCGATCTTCTCGAGGCGGTAACGTAAACCGGCAATGGACATATGAAGGTCATCCGCCGTTTGCTGAAGATTCCCGTTATAATCTAGATAAGATTTTAGTGTAATGACGAGATTGCCCTGATTGGCAACATCGTATTCGACCAGCTTGCCAATAGTATTCCTACAAAAATCAATCAGTTCCTCCTGATCCGCTCCTTTTAAAAACATAATGATCGGTTCTAGCTCTTCAAAATATGATGTTCTGCTGTCTGTAGGATAAGCTAACTGAATAAAATCACAAATCCGGCATGCATCGTGATAGCTTTTCCCCAGTGTTTTAAGGTCGTTGGCAGGGCGCCCGACACCAATATAAGCTTTCATAGATTTAAACTTTTCCTGAAGGTTCTTTTGAAGCTGTAAGGAAAAAGGTTGTACTTCCAAACTATTTTGATCAGACAAAATGAGAATAATATAGTCGTCTTTTATAAATAAATCAATACCAGAATAGACGATACTCAAGTACTGAAGGATATCCTTTTTATTAGAAACAGGATCTACCTTCAGTGTAAGGATGCGGTTTATAGCTTGAGGATTAAAATCAAACATGTACATATGCCGATGGAGTGTGTCTTCGTCGTATTTATTTCGAAGCAGTTCATCAAATAAATCTTCTTTTTTCTGCCAAACGGAATTCATCAGCTTTCGCTGGTGAAACATTTGCACCGTGCAGACCATAAGTGCTCGTTTAATAATCATTTGCTCTTTTTTATTCATCGGCCCTTCGCTAATGACCACCATTCGGCCAAGAATTGCTTTATGTGCCTTGATCGGAAAGGTCTGAATATGCTTCTCTGTTCCACCTGTCAATTCGTTATCTTTTTTCCAATCTCTATAGGTCGCTTCATCTTCTTGGCAGATGAATGAGCGTTCCAGAGTTTCATTTATATAGTCGATTACAATGCTTTTCTGGAGGGTGTCTGAAATCAGGCTTACCGTATCGCTAACGTCCTTGTCTTCAAGCAGCATGTCTGTCAGCCGGTTTTGTACCTTCTCAGATTCTATGATATTTTCATTTAACTCTTGAACTTCTTTATAGACCCTATCAAGTTCGGATAAGAGTGTTTCAGACTTGTAATAGCGTAAATATTGCTGGTGGCGTTCATCATTATGGTCTACCGTTTTCGCGACAAAATAGCAATGTGAGTCTCCCTTGCCCTCGCACTTTTCTTCATATACGAGCACTTCTTTTCCGAACGTCTTCGTTAAGTATCCGCTGGCATAACCAATTAGAATCCAGCACACCGGATCCTTGCTTAGCCCGTAATGGTTAATGTGTTCAACAGCTTCAAACGAATTTTTCCAAAACCCTGTAAAATAAAGCTTTTGTTCACAGAAATCAATCGTATCAGGCTCGACGGTTACCACACCTTCAAGAGTATGGAGATATGGCCCGGCAAGCAAAAGCTCTTGGCGGGAACCCCAATCATACATATTTTCAATTGTTTCTCCATCTTTAAAACCGCATGCCCATCCGTATCTCATTAAAAAGCCCTTTGCTCGATCCATGCTCAGCGTATTGACTAAATCTCTGCGGAGGATTCCGAGGGCTTCCACTGAAACGAGCGCCATTCTTCTGTCATCAAACATAATTGTGCCTGTACGGGGATTAATATCTATCAATTTCTCAAAAAGTAGATGATGAGCTTTCATATGTCCCCTCCCTTAATTAGCTGACTCTATAGACTGAGCTGGGTGCTCACGCTTGAAAACTTCCCGCAGTAATAGGTGAGCGGACTGCCTTTCCGATATTCAAATTCACTCACTTTCCCAATGAAAAGAACATGATCGCCTCCGTCATATTCCGCAAAGGGCTCACATTCGATGTAAGCCAGCGAATCCTGCAGACGGGGGCTCAGCTTCCCTTTTTCCCATTGGAAAGGTGCTTCTTCGAGGGGTCTGCCGGCAAAATGCATCGCTGTGTCCTGCTGTTCCTCTTTTAGAATATTGACTGTGAAGTTATTGTTTTTCATGAATTCAATCGCCTTCGTCTTCCGGTCAACAGATACTAAAATCAATGGTGGGTCGAGTGAAACTGACGTAAAGGAATTTACGGTAAACCCATGCGGCCCTCCGTCCGTATTACATGTGACTACCGTAACACCTGTAGCAAAATGACCCATACAATTTCTAAATTCTCTTCCATCCATAAATTTCGCTCCTTTTCACTTTTTTGTTAGCGTTTTCATAAAGTTATTTTAATGGTAGCTATAATAAGGTCATTATGTAACCGTAAAAAAGTATAGTTCCTTGCTGTGTTTCCCTACTTTTTGTTTTGTCGTTTTTCCTTTGTGGTTTTCTATTTATTTGAATAACGATGCAAAATCAGGAAGGGAGTTCTCTTCTTATAAACTGCACATGAAAAAAAGGGCCGCACACCAGTTCATCGAACGAATGAAAGACCCCCTCCTTTACGGTTCTTTTGAAAATAAATTATTGCTATTTAATAATGGGCTCAAAGATTTGTAAATACCAACTCAGAATTTGTAGATATTTCTCGGGAAATGGTCGAATTTAGATGAAGATGCTGGTAAATTGTCACATGTATCGGGTATCACTACATCAGTTTTTTACTTTTTTCTATCAATACACAAGAAACGGCACTCCATGTAGATGGTCCGTATCACGTATCGATATATTCCCTGGATATATGATGAATAAGGCAAGTTAGAGATATTTAAAAATACATATCGCCACGCGATACGAAACAAGGAATAATGGCCACATTATTTTCGAAATAAGGAGAATAGCCCCTCCCATTTACTTTTAGGTTTTTGTATCACTTCTTCTAAACGTTTATTAAAATCATTTTGTAAACGCCACTCTTTTGTCTGTTCTTCCCGCATATTTTGTATTTCTTTTTGTAAGAGTTCACTTTTTTCTTTTTCTTGCTGCAATAATGTTTCGTAATTATCCTTTTGTTGATTAGTTAACTTTTCAATTTTAGCGTTCGTTTTTTGCGATGCATTTCCAATAGTAGAACTTATAACATGGTGATCTTGTTGAAGTCGGGAAACCGTTATTTTAAGTTGCGACATATCGTTTGTCAGTTGAATATTCATTTCACGTGCAGCCGCTAATTCATTGGCCAATACCATTAAGACCTCTTTTAATTGATTGGGATCCTGGGGTAGAGTTTCATATGTATCGGGTATCGCTACGTCTGTTGCATTCGATTCTGTTAATCTTTCTTTTTGTTGCTGTACAAGGTCTTTTGCTGTATCGTCTAATGGCTTGGCCGTATCGCGCAGCGCTATAAGTGCTTCAATGTCAGATTGAACAAAAATACGCCTGTCGCCATCTTTCAAAAACTCATATCCGTTCCGTTCTAAAATCTGACCATACTTTCGGACAGTCGGTGTGGCAATGCCCACTTCTTCTGCTACTTCCTTAGAAGAGAATGCTCGTTCATTCGGCTGTATATCACGTCGCATATCGGACCTCCTTTTCTCATAATTATGGTATTTACATCTATTATAAGTTATATCGCCCAGCGATACGAACCTAATGAAGCTGATAATTCGCTCATTATAGGCATTCGAAGAAATAAAGCTTGTTTTGTGCTTTGATTCCAAAATTTATCTTGTTAACAATAAATCTACCTCTGTAGGAGAGACAATCTTTTCTGATCCATTCTCCCTTTATCCATAAAATAGCTATTTTCTTAGACGTGAGAGAAAGATATAATGAATTGACAGGGTCTTCCCTTTTAAAATCTGAAAATACGAAACACGAAAGAGGTTTTTTTGTGAATACAACTTTATCATCAAGAGCAACGAATAAAACACAAGTATTAGTCATTAATGCACTTTTCGTCGCATTAACTCTTGTAGCTACGATGTTTATCAATTTAAAACTTCCTATAGCGGGCAACGGCGGACTAATTCACCTGGGCAACGTTCCCCTTTTTATAGCTGCATTCGTTTTTGGCAGAAAGACAGGAGCAATTGCAGGCGCATTCGGAATGGGATTGTTTGATTTGATCTCCGGCTGGACGATTTGGGCTCCGTTTACCTTCATTATCGTTGGTGCAATGGGATATGTTGCTGGTCTTATAGCTGAAAAAGTCCCGGGGAAAAGAGCCGTTGTATACTCAATCGCCGTTATTGCTGCCCTTCTCATTAAAATTGTTGGTTACTACTTTGCAGAGGTAGTTCTGTACGGTAACTGGATCGCGCCATTCGGATCAATTCCAGGGAACGTTTTGCAGGTTGTTTTTGCTGGACTTGTTGTAGTGCCACTTGTAGCGCGTATTAAGAAAAGAATCTTATAGATATATAAGTTGTTAATTTATTTACGAGTGCACCCTATAGAGCAGTTACTTTGAGAAAAGTCTGCTTTATGGGGTTTTTTTGTGTCTTTTGCCAGTTCAATTAACTATACAGAGTCACTGCAGAAAATTGAAATCACACTTAACTCCTCCTAAATGTTAAAATTAATAATACTTGAAACAAAAGAAGTAAAGATTTTTCACCTTCATATTTACATATCTGAGCAACTTAGGAGTGTCTTAATTATGAACAAAAAAGATATAGCACAGATCCGAAAGCAATTTAAAAAAGATAATGATCTACTTAAAATCTCCACTATTTTTAATGTCTATATTACGAAGGAATCGAGTGATATTTATCATCACGTGAGTCAGCCTTTCGAAATGCTGGATGCCGAGCAGCAAGAGCTGTTTCTTAATAACTTTAAGAAATTACTAGGTGGAAATCTAGATGAAAAGCTCTTTGAATTAAAATTTCAAAAGAATGCTGAAAATAACAGCCAGCTCATTTTGCATCAAGGTATGCTGAGCAATGATGTGGAAGACTGGAAAGAGCGAATGCTTCAAATGGTAGGCAAAATGCTTTTAAATCGCCAATACGAAAAGGATATTGTGATCACCTTCATAAAGGGAGAATATTATAAGCCAATAAAACGCAAAAATGAAGAGGCTGAAGTAAGTGAACTAGACGCCGTCTACTCCTTCCCCTTTGTTCTGTGCAGCATAAACAATACACAAGAACCGAAAAAAGAACTTCTCTTTGATTATATTGAAAAAGAATTCAAGTACAATTTTATCGTCGATCCTATCATCAACCTGAATGCGCCAATCGGAGGGTTTCTTTTTCCTTGTTTCAGTGATAATGCAGCAGATGTGAACCACATCCTCTATTCAGCAGGAAAAGTACATGAGCCCGATTACGATTTCATTGAGCAAGTTTTAAATGGTGAAGAAATTATGACAGCAAAAGACGATAAGATCGTTTTTGAAGAAATCATTAAAGACGTTACAGGAGATCAGTTGAATACATCCACTCTCTCCAATGTGTATGAAGAGATTAACCGAATGATCGAGGAAAATGAAGAGGAAGAACACCCACGATTAGGCTCCAAGGACGTTGAACGAGTGTTAATGGCGAGCGGTGTTGAAGATGTGAGTCCAGAAAAAGTAGAAACAGCCTTCCAAAAAGTGATTGATGATAATAAATATGAGTTTAAAGCGAGCAGCGTTTTACCAAAATATAATTCCAAATCAATTAAAATCAATACAAAAGTAGCTAACATTTCCATCAGTCCGCAAGATTTAAGATACGTTAAGCAGGTACATCTTAGCGGTAAACGATACCTCATGATCGAAGTGGAAGAAGATACGGTTATTGAAGGGTTTACCATGATTCCGGAGGCTTTTGGGGAGAAAGTAGAGAAATAAATATCAAGAGATACAAAAAAAGCTTCTCACAAGTTTGTTCACTTATGAGAAGCTTCTTTTTATAGCTTTCTAGGTTAGCAAAAGCATTTCGCTCTTACCTAGAGGCAGATTACATCATGCCGCCCATTCCGCCCATGCCCATGCCGCCCATGTCAGGCATTCCGCCGCCGGCATTTTCTTCAGGCTTATCAGCGATTACTGCTTCTGTTGTTAGGAACATTGCAGAAACAGATGCTGCGTTTTGAAGTGCAGAACGAGTAACTTTTGTTGGGTCAACGATTCCTGATTCGAACATGTTTACCCACTCGCCAGTTGCTGCGTTAAATCCAACTCCGATTTCCTCGTTCTTCAAGCGCTCAACGACTACAGATCCTTCAAGACCTGCGTTGTGTGCGATTTGACGAACTGGCTCTTCAAGTGCACGAAGTACAAGCTTGATACCTGTCAATTCGTCGCCAGTTGCTTCAACTTTTGAAATTGCGCTTAGTACGTTAACTAGAGCTGTACCACCACCGGATACGATACCCTCTTCAACTGCTGCACGCGTAGAGTTCAATGCGTCTTCGATACGAAGTTTGCGCTCTTTTAACTCAGTTTCAGTAGCTGCTCCAACTTTGATTACCGCTACACCGCCAGCTAATTTCGCTAGGCGCTCTTGTAATTTTTCTTTATCGAACTCAGAAGTTGTTTCTTCAAGCTGAGCTTTGATTTGGTTAACACGAGCTGCGATCTTAGCAGAGTCTCCTGCACCTTCAACGATTGTTGTGTTTTCTTTTGTTACAACAACTTTAGAAGCTGTACCAAGCTGCGTGATGTTCGCAGTCTTAAGGTCAAGACCTAGCTCTTCAGTGATTACTTCACCGCCAGTTAGTACTGCGATGTCTTCTAGCATTGCTTTACGGCGGTCACCGAATCCAGGAGCTTTTACAGCTACTGCATTGAACGTTCCGCGAAGCTTGTTAACTACTAATGTAGCAAGCGCTTCACCTTCAACGTCTTCAGCAATCAACAACAATGACTTGCCTTGTTGTACCACTTGCTCAAGAACTGGAAGGATTTCTTGAATGTTCGTAATCTTCTTATCTGTGATAAGGATGTACGGGTTCTCAAGCTCTGCTTCCATCTTGTCAGAGTTTGTTACCATGTATGGAGATGCATATCCGCGGTCGAACTGCATACCTTCAACCACTTCAAGCTCAGTTGTGAATCCTTTAGATTCTTCGATCGTGATTACTCCGTCGTTTCCAACGCGCTCCATCGCTTCAGCAATCAACTGACCTACTTCATCGTCAGCTGCAGAGATCGCTGCAACTTGTGCGATTGATTCTTTTCCTTCGATTGGCTTAGAAATCGCTTTAAGCTCTGCTACTGCAGCAGCTGTCGCTTTTTCGATACCTTTACGAAGTACCATTGGGTTTGCACCGCTTGTTACGTTCTTAAGTCCTTCACGGATCATCGCTTGGGCAAGAACTGTTGCAGTTGTTGTTCCGTCCCCTGCAACGTCGTTCGTTTTGCTTGCTACTTCAGCTACAAGCTTAGCACCCATGTTTTCGAATGCATCTTCAAGCTCGATTTCTTTTGCAATTGTTACACCGTCATTTGTGATTAGCGGAGAACCGAATTTCTTTTCAAGTACAACGTTGCGCCCTTTAGGTCCAAGCGTTACTTTTACAGCGTTCGCTAATGCATCAACACCACGAAGCATTGAGCGGCGTGCATCTTCACTAAATTTAATATCTTTAGCCATGTAAAAACCCTCCCATTAATTTAAAAAAGTAGTGACTTACATATGCTTTTATTTATGTAGCTTCAAAATATTGAAGCTTCCATTCTCTGAGATTAGCCTACGATAGCTAAAACGTCAGATTCACGAAGAATCAAGTATTCTTTGCCTTGGTACTTCACTTCTGTACCAGCGTATTTAGAGAAAATAATTGTGTTTCCTTCTGAAACTTCTAAAGAGATACGCTCGCCGTTATCCGTCACACGACCCGTACCTACAGCAACAACTTTTCCTTCTTGAGGCTTTTCTTTTGCTGAATCTGGCAATACAATGCCGCTTGCAGTTTTTTCTTCACCTTCTACAAGCTCAATAATAATACGGTCACCTAATGGCTTTAACAAGTGAAACACCCTCCTTAAATAGTTAAAAAATTTTCTTATTAGCACTCTTTGTTAGTGAGTGCTAACTCCATTTCTAATAATAAATAAAACTTTAAAACTTTGCAAGCAGGAAATATGAAAAAGTTCTCAAAATCGATATCCTCGCGAGCTATGCCTATTCTATGTTAAAATGGGTTAGCATATAAAGAGTAATAATAAGTAAGAGTATTCGCGTGAGGAATTAAAGGAGAACTTAATTTGAAGAAAAAATACTGGTGGATCATCTTTATATACATACTAATGCAATTCTCGGGATATCTCGGAATTCCTCTATTAAATGAACTTGGTGTTCCCGAAAACCAATTGTTCGGAATGTGGGGCACAATAAGTTTTGTAGCCGCTCTATTTATTATCCTTTACATGCTGATTCCTGAGATGAAAAGCCGGCATCGCGATTCTGAACGGGTGTCTAAAGGCTCTGCAGTCATGTGGTCGATCATCGGTATTTTTATGGCGTATGCCGCTCAAATTATTGCCAGCCTTATTGAAATAAACGTATTTGGAATCCAGCCAGGTTCTGAAAACACAGAAAAACTTGTTGAAATCGTAAAAGATGTACAATACTTTATGATTGTCACGGCTATTGTCGGCCCAATACTAGAAGAGATTATCTTCCGAAAGATTATTTTCGGATCACTTCATAAACGATTTAATTTCTTTCTATCTGCTTTGATCAGTTCTCTTATTTTCGCTGCTGTTCATGCGGACTTTACACATCTCTTAATTTATACAGCAATGGGCTTTACCTTTGCATTTCTGTACGTTCGGACGAAAAGACTTATTGTTCCAATCGCCGCACACGTCGCAATGAATACACTCGTATTGATCGTCCAGATTTTCCTTGCTGATGAAATCAAGGAAATGGAAAAACAGCTAGAAACAGCGCAATTGATTTTTGGAGGACTGTTATGAAGACATCACCATTGTTTATGGCATTTTTATATTTAGGAATCGGAGTCGTCTTTACGTACTTAGCTGTCCATTATGCCAGTGAGTACGGCATGACGAACTTTTGGACGATCATCACCATGGTTGTCGCAACGTTCGATTTCGCAAATGCCATCCGATACTTCGCTTTAAATAACCATTTGAAAAGAAAACGAAAGAAATAGATATGAAAACTGCCCTTCCGGGGGCAGTTTTTTCTTTTTGAATAGAGATTTCTAGATCATCGCGTGAAATCTGAGGTATTTGGCGTGGAACGAAACTACTTTGACGTGTAACCTTAAGAAATACACAAAAAGAGGGCTCCCATAAAGTGGCCCTCTTATTCATTATATGCAGATTCAACTTCAGCTTCTTTCTCTTTCACAAGAGCTTCCACTTCGGCTTTCATTCGTTTTTTGTATGCTGTTCTTGATATCAAGATGCTGATCTCATAAAGAAGAATTAACGGGAAAGTAACCATTAAGTGAGACAAAAGTTCTGGCGGAGTAATGAATCCTGCTATAACTAGGATCCCAAAGTAAGCAATTTTCCTGATTCTCTTTAAATAGTCAGGTGTTACAATTCCTAATCGTGTTAGAAACATGATCAGAACCGGGAACTGAAACAGCAATCCAAACGGCAATGTGATATTAAATAAAAATGAGAAATATTCCTGAATCCCGTATTCTCCTTCAACACTAAGTGCAGTAGCAACATTGCTCATAAAACTTACGACAAACGGAAAGAGAATAAAATAGGAGAATGCTAATCCCGTTAAGAATAGCAAAAAGGCTATCGGGATATACATGAGTGTTACTTTTCGTTCATTTTCATAAAGACCGGGGCTGATAAACGCCCATAGCTGGTACAGCACGACTGGCGCTGCTAATACACAGCCGATAAAGAATGCAAAAGTCATATAGACATTCAATGGGTCTGTTAAGTGAAATGCGTTCATCTGAATATCTTTAGCGATTGGATCACTTTGCAAATACACGATCACATGCTTAGCTAAGAAAAATCCAACGATGAGAAAGACAAAGAAAGCTATTAGTGCCCACACGATGCGTTTTCTTAACTCACCAACGTGGTCGTATAACGTCATATTTTTTTCAGTGGTCATAGAAAAACATCCTTACTTCTTCGGTTCTTCGCTTTCTTTTTTGTTATTATCATCATCGTCCATAATGCCTTTTGTTGCATGCTTGAACTCGCGAAGCGTCTTACCTGCTGCTTTTCCTAATTCAGGCAGCTTCTTTGGTCCAAACATAACTAAAGCTACAAGTCCAATTACTGCAATACTTCCTGGTCCTAACATTGTACTTCCTCCTTTAAGAGTAATTTTTCATAAAATAAACGAGTGACTGAAGCTCTACAGCTAAATCGATATGATGTACACGAATTTCTGAAGACAAGGTCAGACGTGCCGGCGTAAAGTTCAATATGCCTTTAACACCCGCTCTTTCCAGCTGATCGGCGATCGGCTGGGCTGCACCCACTGGCACAGTAAGAATGGCAACATCAATTCCCCGTTTCTCAAGTTCACTTTCAATATCGTTCGTATGGTAAATAGGTACGCCGGCAATCTCTGTACCGATTTTAGATTCATCTACATCGAATGCTACTTCTATTTTTGTATTATTATTTTTTGTAAAATTGTAATGCAAAAAGGCAGTGCCTAAATTACCTACTCCGATTAAAGCAACCGTTGTTGTTTCATCCTGATTAAGGGTTTTGCGGAAAAATGAGAGCAAGTAGTTAACATTGTAGCCATAACCCTTTTTCCCTAACGCACCAAAATAGGAAAAATCTCTTCGTATCGTAGCAGAATCTACTTTTACAGCCTCACTTAATTCAGCAGAGGACACCCTTTGCTTTCCTGAGGAAGAGAGATTTTTTAGAAACCGGTAATATAATGGCAGCCGTTTAGCTGTAGCATGCGGTATTTTTAGCTGATCTTGGTTCATGTATTTTGCCCTCCATATTCAGAAAGCTTATCTTTTCCTATTGTATCATACTTTGTCGGGGCTTGATGAGCGTACGAAATCCCCATTCTTTCCGCCTGTTTTTGAGACGAGATATGTAGGACCGATGATCATTCCTTTATCAGCTGCTTTACACATATCATATACGGTCAATGCTGCAGCTGAAGCGGCCGTAAGTGCTTCCATCTCTACTCCAGTACTTCCTTTTGTTCTTACTTCAGCTTGTATGTTTAATTTGTAACCTTCGTCACTTTCTTTGTCCCATTGAAAGGAAAGATCAACGCCGGTTAATGAGAGCGGGTGGCACATTGGAATCCAGTCAGATGTCTTTTTAGCCGCCATGATGCCAGCGATTTGAGCAACTGCGAGAACGTCCCCTTTTTTGAACTTGTTATCTCTAATCTTAAGGAAGACTTCTTCAGATACGGTTATCCCGCTGACCGCGATGGCAGTCCGGTATGATGTTTCTTTTTCTGAAATATCCACCATTCTGGCACGGCCTTCTTCGTTAAAATGGGTTAACTCTTTCATAAAACCCCTCCTCATGTTGAATATACACGAAACCGCTTTTATTGTCGTTATTTTCTTCCATGTAAATATTGCAAAATGTTGAACATTCCCTTTGTTGGCGTGAATCCCCAAACTGCGCTAAACTACTAATAGATAGGGTTATGATTGTTATTTAAAGGCTAGTGGAAGTAGTTGATTTCCGCTTCAGGATGCTCGCTTTCCGGGGGGCGTGCGGTGAGCCTCCTCTGCGCTTTGCGCCGTTAGGAGTCTCACCTGTCCCGCTAATCCCCCAGGAGTCTCGCACCTTACGCTCCAACCAACTTGTCAATGAAGCGTAACCAATGCTTTGTTCACAAGCAGCAATTCTTTGGAATAAAGCCACTAAATTAAATAATCACCCTTTTTCATAGAGGTGAATTGAAATGATTATTTTACAAGTTCAAGACGTCACAAAGTCTTTTGGTGCTGACGTCATTTTATCCAATATAAAATTAGAAGTTCAAACTGGAGAACGTATTGCGCTTGTTGGCAGAAACGGCGCAGGAAAGTCTACTCTTCTCCGCGTGATTACAGGCGAGTATTCATACGATTCCGGTCATGTCATGATTCCAAAAGATGTGAAAACAGGCTATCTCGCACAGGATGCCGGTCTTGATTCTGATGAAACGATATGGAACGAAATGCTCTCAGTCTTTGAACCTCTTCGAAAAAAAGAGAAAAAGCTGCGTGAAATGGAAGCGCGCATGGGCGATCCCGGTGTTTTAGAAAACGCTGCAGAGTATGAACGCCTTTTAAAAGATTATGATGAGCTGCAGATTCAATTTAAGGATGAAGGCGGATATCAATACGAAGCAGAGATTCGTACCGTTCTTCACGGTTTTCAATTTGCCGATTTCGATAGAGACACGAGAATCAATACGCTTAGCGGCGGACAGAAAACAAGACTTGCTCTTGCAAAGCTACTTTTAACGAAACCGGATCTTCTTATTCTGGACGAACCTACCAACCACTTAGATATTAAAACGTTAACGTGGCTCGAACAGTATCTGCAAAGCTATCCAGGCGGCATTCTGATCGTCTCCCATGACCGTTATTTCCTCGATAAAATTGTAACTTCCGTTTATGAAGTATCCAGAAAACGTTGTTATCGATTTACGGGAAACTATTCTAGTTATTTAGATCAAAAAGCGGAGCGGTTTGCTCAAGAAATGAAAGAATTTGAAAAACAGCAAGACCAGGTTGCTAAACTCGAAGATTTTATTCAGCGCAACCTTGTGCGTGCTTCAACTACAAAACGTGCACAGAGCCGGCGTAAACAGCTTGAGAAAATGGAGCTTAAAGAACGTCCCGCAGGATCAGAAAAATCCGCTTCCTTTTCTTTTGATATCGAAAGACAAAGCGGAAACGATGTGCTGAAACTTGAGGAAGTGAGCACCGGCTATGAAAACGGAGCCCCACTTTTTAAAAATGTAAACCTGGCAGTAACCCGACAAGATAGTATAGCAATCGTCGGACCTAACGGAATCGGCAAATCGACACTATTAAAAGTAATTCGAAAACAGCTGCCGCTCATTACAGGCGACATTCGATATGGCAGTGGTTTGAAGATTTCTCATTATGATCAGGAACAAGCCGATCTTCACTCACGGAAAACACTTTTGAACGAGCTTTGGGATGATTATCCCGAAAAAACCGAAAAGGAAATCCGTTCAATACTTGGCCAATTCCTTTTCAGCGGTGATGATGTTCTGAAGCTTGTAAACGAGTTAAGCGGCGGCCAGAAAGCACGGCTTGCCCTTGCTAAGCTCATGATGGAAAAAGGCAACCTGCTATTATTGGACGAGCCGACGAACCACTTGGACCTTGATAGCAAAGAAGTACTGGAACAGGCGTTGATTCATTATCCAGGAACCATACTTTTCGTATCTCATGACCGTTATTTTATTAACCGGATCGCGACTAAGGTTGTTGAACTGGCTCCAGATGGGCTTACAGAGTATCTCGGAGACTACGATTATTACACGGAAAAAAAGAACGAAATGAAAGCCCGTGAAGAAATTGCAGAACGACAAAAAGCCGAAAATAATGCGAACGCCGCATCCGCTGCACAATCAAACAGTGCCAAGAACTCAATCGACAAAGAAGCTAAAAAGCAAGACCGGAAACGACAGCGCCGAATTGAGGAAATTGAAGAGCTTCTAGAGGGACTTGAAAGCAAGATTGCGTACGCAGAAGGTGAACTTTGCAAACCTGAGGTATTCCAAGATTACGAGAAAACACAAGAATTCCAATCACAGTTAGATACATTAAATGGTGAAATCGAAACCCTTATGGAAGAATGGGAAGAATTGCAGAATGCTTAACTTTCAAAAGCTGACAATCTTAATTATAGGGTTGTCAGCTTTTTGTTATCCACAAGACAAAATTAGGTTTTATAAGTATATTTTCCACTTATCCACTTTATCCACAGAAAATTGTGTATACATTGTGTGAATTGTGTATAACATGAACCCTTATTTGTAGAACTCTTTCAACCGTTGTCCACAATATCCACAGAACTGTGCATAACTTTTCCACAAAGAATGTGTCGAATGAAGTCTCTTTTAGTCGACAAGGGGCTGGCCCAAAAGTAAGGTAAACTTACTTTTGGCACCCCGAATTTTTTATTTTTTACAAAATAAAAAATAAATAATTACCTTCGTATTTCAGCTATCTTATCGAGTATTATTCGATAACCTACCATCTTGTAATAATGGACGTTATCTAAAAGGTTAAATAAAAAGAGGCATGACCTTTAAAAGTTTTACTTTTAAGTCAGCCTCTTTTCGCTATTATTGCGCTTCAAGATCCAGTCCTGGTACTCCATTGAGTGCCATATCAGCCCGTGTACCCTTTTGATAAGCAACACTTCCTGCTGCCGCAATCATAGCAGCGTTATCTGTGCATAAGTGCAAAGGCGGAATTACTAGATCATACCCCGTATTTTTAAATCGTTCTTCCAATGCTTTACGCAGCCCTTTGTTCGCAGCTACACCACCTGCAAGAAGAACTTGCTTCACTTTATATTGATCAGCTGCACGGTATGTTTTTTCCACAAGGACATCCACAACACTTGCTTGAAAGCTTGCTGCCAAATCTTCTGGCTTAATTACTTCGCCGCGCTGTGCTGCATTATGAACGGTGTTAATCACAGCTGATTTTAATCCGCTGAAACTAAAATCCAGTGATTCAGGTTCAAGCCAAGCTCTAGGCAGGTCAATGTTCGGTTCTCCCTCTTGGGCAAGCTTGTCGATATGCGGACCGCCTGGATACGGCATGTTCAATGTACGAGCGACTTTATCGTACGCTTCACCTGCTGCGTCATCTCTTGTTTCCCCGATTACTTTAAAGGTTCCGTGTTCTTCCATTAAAACAAGCTCTGTATGTCCGCCTGAAACGATCAGCGACAACAACGGGAACGTCATCTCTTTTACAAGGCGATTCGCGTAGATGTGTCCTGCGATATGATGAACAGGTACAAGCGGCAGCCCGTGTGCGAACGCAAATGCCTTTGCTGCGTTTACACCGATTAAGAGTGCGCCAACTAATCCCGGTCCTTCTGTAACAGCAACTGCTGTTAAATCAGCCGGTTCAAGCTCAGCTTTATTTAACGCTTCATCAATAACGATCGTAATTTGTTCCACATGATGACGCGACGCCACCTCAGGCACAACTCCGCCGAATCGTTTATGGCTTTCAATCTGTGAAGCCACAATGTTCGCCAATAGCTCTGTGCCGTTTTTTACAATGGCTACAGCTGTCTCATCACAACTGGTTTCGATTGCTAATATGATTTCATCTTTTTTCATAGTTCCACCCACATAACTAACGCATCTTCACCGTTATCACTGTAATAGTTTTTTCTGATACCGCCTGCTTCGAATCCAAGCTTTTTATATAAGTTCTGAGCAACGTGATTACTGACTCGTGCTTCCAGCGTCATCGTTGCTGCTCCATGCCTTTTTGCGAGAATCATCGCTTCTTTCATCAGCTGTTCTCCTAGCTTTCTTCCTCTGTATGAAGGAAGAATCGCAATATTTGTTACATGAGCCTCATCCATCACTAGCCAGATGCCGCAATAGCCAATCGGCTGAAAATGATCTTCAATGACAAGGTAATATGCAAATTGATTTTCAACGATCTCTCTGTAAAAAGCTTCTCTCGACCAAGGAACAGTGAAGGAAGACTGTTCGATGCCAAGAATATCATCAATATCACTTACTTTTGCGAGTCTATAAGTATATGCCTCTCCCACCTGAAACACCTACTTGCCCTGTGACTTCAGCCAGTTTACTTCTGCTTCGGCTAGTTGAAGATAACTTGGTGTAAATGAATGGATGTCATCCGGCTCCCTCTGCATACCGATTCGTCCTAGCTCGCCAGGTCTTGGATTATGATCAGACACATGTCCAAAAACAGCCTGACTTCCCAAAACCTCAGATATTGTTTCCTGATGTATAGGAAGATCGTTTCCTACGAATAGAACTTTCTTATCTGTAGCTTGCAGTTTTTCTAGCCAATCTTTTAATAAGATGATGCGGTCTTCCCATAGATTCTCAAATTCACCTGAGTCAGCTTGTCCATATAGACCCGTAAACAGCTGTGTACGCCTTGCATCAAATAACGGAACTGTAAAACCATCAAAATACTTTCCGCTTTGCGCGAGTACTTCAAGGCTTGAAACACCTACAAGTTCTTTTTTCAATGTCCACGCGAGCGTTTTAGCGATTGTGACGCCAATTCTTACACCTGTATACGAGCCAGGACCTTTAGCAACAACGATACGATCGAGTTCAGCAGGTTTAACACCGGTTTCTTTCATTAGCTGCTCGATCGCAGGCATCACGCGTATCGAATGATTTTTCTTTAAGTTCGTAATATACTCACCAAGTACTTTTCCTTCATCCAATACGGCAATCCCCATAACGAGGTTGGATGTATCTATTGCCAGTACTTTCATTGCATAATCTCCTTAACACGTTCTTCGTATCTTTCCCCAAGCGGAGTTAGTTGTATTTCTCGTTCGTCTTCGCCAATATGCGAGATGACCAGTTCCAATCTCTCTTTTGGCAGATATTCTTCTATAAAGGTCGCCCATTCTACCACACAAACCCCTTCACCTGAAAAATACTCTTCAAAACCTAAATCTTCATCAGAGTCTTCCAGTCTGTACACATCCATATGGTAAAGAGGCAACCGGCCATTGTATTCCTTAATGATGGTAAACGTAGGGGAGTTCACGGTACGGGTTATGCCTAAACCTTTAGCAAGTCCTTTAGTAAAAGTGGTCTTACCTGCGCCAAGATCTCCAGCCAGTGTAAGAACGTCTCCCTTTTCGAGGACTGACCCTAGTTTTTCAGCAAAAGCCATCGTTTCTTCCGCTGACTTTGTTTTAAAATGATAAACACTCATGACTTCCCTTACCTTTCCCTAAAATGATTAAAACCTTGTTTTGTAATTCGTTCTGGTGATTTGTTTTCGTTTCGATGCAAATAAACTGCTGCATTACCAGCTTCTCCAACTTTCCCAATTTCAAATATCTCCAGAGAATGCTTTTGAAACAATATGCTTATTTGTTCAAACTGATCTTGAGCCACCGTTCCAGTCAGTACATAATCTTCTCCGCCAAACAGCTGATAGTTTAGCTGCTCGTTCTTCGGATATCTGGCTAATAATGGACTGACAGGGATTTTATTTTCATCAATATGTATGGTAACCTGACTGGCTTCAGCAATTTCATTGAGTTCGCTCGCTATTCCATCACTTACATCGTTTAAAGAGATACGAAGAGCGCTGGATGCTAATATTCTCCCTTGTTCTATATGAGGAGAAGGCATTTGATGCTGTGAGATCAGCTGCTTTTCATCACTGCTAAAATGATGGTGTCTCGTATTTTTTAATAATAGCTGTAGCCCTGCCGCAGATTCTCCCGTTACTCCTGTTAAAAAGACAGAATCTCCTGGCTTCGCATTTTTTCGAAGCAAACGTTTCCCTTTTTCTACTTTTCCAATAACGGTAACTGTTAATACAAGAGGACCTTTTGTCGAAACTGTATCCCCGCCAATGAGGTCTGTTTTATACTTTGATGCGAGATGGGCCATACCTTTATAAACCTCGCCAAGCTCTTCTTCATTCCAGTCCTTCGAGATCGCTATAGATACTAAATAAAACTGCGGTATCGCACCCATTGCACCTAAATCGCTCAAGTTCACAGCAAGCGCCTTATAGCCAACTTGATAAGGTGACAAAGTATCTTTCGTAAAATGGACTCCTTCGACCATCGTATCAACACATACGACTTGATCCATTTCTTTGTTTACTGACCAAAGTGCGGCGTCATCACCAATACCCGTTACTAACTCTTTTTGAAAAGAAGAATTCGGTGTGATGCTTTTTATCCATTCAAATTCATCATGAAGCATTGGGAATCACCTCTTTGGCTAAATCAGTTTATAAAAAAGCCTTAGGATCAGATTGAACTCCTAAGGTATCAGTAGTATATTTTAAGTTTAACTTACTTTTAGACATAAAAAAACACGAAACCTTGTTTCGTTTTTTAAAAGTGGCGGACCCGACCGGGGTCGAACCGGCGATCTCCTGCGTGACAGGCAGGCATGTTAACCACTACACCACGGGTCCAGCTTGTATGTAATTGATGTAGTAAAAATTGGTTGCACCCTATGGGCACTACTGATATTTCATGATCAAGATGTACTTCGACGTAGTTCATGAAATTTAAATTGGTTGCGGGGACAGGATTTGAACCTGCGACCTTCGGGTTATGAGCCCGACGAGCTACCAGACTGCTCCACCCCGCGACGATAAAAGTATACAGATGATGTTTCCGAGTTTGTTGTCTCTTCCTCTACATGCATCATCATGATGTGTATCCGTCGAGACATGTCGTTGTGATTTCACTTAAGCGTACGCTCCATGCTCCACCCCGCGACGTTATAAAAGGTTGTTTGTTCAACAACTTGTTTCGGACATTTATTAATATAACACGTTTATTAGTATGATGCAAGTGTTAAATAAATATTAGGGCACTGGAAATTTAATTTTTTCCAGTGCCCTTAGATTATGCTGCTTTTTTCGCGTTTTCTGGTCTCTTATGGAAACCTTTAGCGTAGTAGATCGCAGTTAATAAGATCAGCCAGAATGGGCCAACAATTAACGCAATTCGTGTATCAGGGAAGTATGCCATGATTCCTACTACAAATATCAATATCGCAAGTGCTATATAGGATCCAAAAGGATACAGTGGCATTTTAAATTTTAATTCAGCTTTTTCTTCATCACTTAATCCTTTACGGAATTTCAATTGAGAAATGAGAATGACTGACCACGTCCAGATCGCACCAAACGTAGAAATACTCGTTACCCAAACAAATACTTTTTCAGGAACTAAGTAGTTAAGTACCACCCCGACTAATAAGGCTGCAGCTGAAACTAAAATAGCTGTAGACGGCACTCCTGTTTTACCTACACTATGAAGTTTTGCAGGAGCTTGTTTTTGTTCAGCAAGATTGAACAACATACGGCCTGTACTGAAAATTCCACTGTTACAGCTAGATAATGCAGCTGTTAATACAACAAAATTAATGATTCCGGCAGCTTGTCCAATCCCGATCTTTTCAAACGTTAATACAAACGGACTTCCTTGTGTACCAATTTGATCCCAAGGATAGATCGACATGATAACGAACAATGCACCGACATAAAATAATAATATACGCCAAAATACTGTATTTACAGCTTTAGCAATCGATTTTTCAGGATTCTTTACTTCACCTGCTGTTACACCGATCATTTCTATACCTAAGAAGGCGAACATAACCATTTGCATCGACATGAGAATACCTTTAACCCCATTCGGAGCAAATCCGCCATTTTCCCAAAGGTTGCTGATTCCGGTAGCAACTCCACCGTTACCAAAACCAAATATAATCATTCCTAAACCAGTTACAATCATTAAAACGATCGCTACAATTTTGATTAAAGCAAACCAGAATTCAAACTCACCATATGCTTTAATCGCAAGAAGGTTGATGCTAGCCATAATGACAAGTGCGGCTAATGCCCAGATCCACGTTGGTATGTCTGGATACCACATCTTCATGTAGATCCCTACCGCTGTAATCTCAGCCATACAAGTTACGATCCACAAGAACCAATAGTTCCAACCTGTTAAGTACCCGGCTAATGGTCCGATGTAGTTTCTTGCGTATCGGCTAAATGATCCTGCAACTGGCTGATGGATTGCCATTTCACCAAGAGCTCGCATAATCATAAACATAACTGCTCCACCTAGAGCATATGCAAATAAAATTGCTGGTCCTGCCATCTCAATCGCTGAAGCGGAACCTAAAAATAAGCCCACTCCAATAGCAGCCCCAAGTGACATAAGCGTAATATGTCTTTCCTCGAGCCCGCGATGTAATTCCTGTTTCGGCTTCATTTTTATGCCTCCCTTGCTGTGTTTGATGAAGCGCTTTCACTCAGGTATCATACCACGATTCGACAAGGGGAACAATTTCTTTTATGTTACAGTTTAAAGCCCTAAAGCTGTTTGAGAAGCCTTTTTAAAGACTTCTATAATATCCTCTGCATTTTCGATTCCGACAGAGATTCTGATTACATTTTTATTGATTCCGAGCGTCTCGCACATATCTGCTGGCAATGATCGATGAGAGGTTCCAAGTGGATAGGAAACAGTAGTTTCAACCCCAGCTAATGTCGGAACGATGTGTACCCAGTCAAGGGATTTAAAAAACGTATGCACATCACTGCTGTCATCCAGTTCGATCGTCACGATAGCCCCGTTCCCTTTTTCGCTGACAAACTCAGGATAGTATACTTTCTTAATACCTTTTGTACCATTTAGTTCACCTGCAAGTGCCTTTGCGTTGGCTACATGACGCTCCATACGCACGCTTAACGTTTTTAATCCTCTGGATGCCAGCCACGCATCAAACGGTCCAAGGTTGCAGCCAAGATGAGTCATTTTAGATTTAGCTTTAGCGATTAATTCCTCGCTGCCCACAACAACACCTGCCGTTACATCGCTATGTCCATTTAAATACTTCGTTGCACTATGAACAACAAGATCAACACCTTGTGTGTACGGCTGCAAAACAAAAGGCGTAGCAAAGGTGTTATCAATCATCGTAGTTAATCGATGCTTTTTAGCTAATCCGACAAGCGCGCCGAGATCTTCTACTCTTAAAAGCGGATTTGTAACGGATTCTGAATATAGCAGTTTTGTATTAGGACGGATGCTTTTTTCAATTTCATTGACATCATTAAAAGAGACAAATGAAGTTTCGATACCGAAACTCTTTAAGTCGTCAGAAAGAAGCTGATAAGTGCCTCCGTACAAGTCCTCGCATGCCACAATATGATCGCCAGACTGTGCTACGGAAAGGATACCGACTAATATAGCTGAAATACCTGAAGACGTGACAACACCAGCTGGAGCTTTTTCGAGCTGTGCTACCCCTCGTGCAAAGTCATCTTGGTTCGGATTGTTCATTCTTGTATATAAGAAGTCATTTTTACCGCGAAAATAATCTTCTAAATCATCCAGATCGGAAAAAGAAAAAGCTGAAGTCTGGTAGATTGGCTTAACCTTGCTTACAGACTTAACATTGTTATGACCGCCTGCATGTACAGTTGATGTATCGAAATGAACGTCTTTCATTTATATAGCCTCCCCTATTATTTTTATCTCCTAGTGTAGCATAAATTAGGCTGGAGTAAGTGTTTTTAAGCTTTTGGCCAAATGATTCAGATCTAAAGAAAATAGACCTAACTTGGCTCATTTAGACCTAATTATTGGTTTTAAGACTTATTTGTATATGAGCGCTTATTCTTGTGAATGTGAGGTAGCTTTGATTTATAGGATTTCTCAGGTTGGTGATATCTTAGTGTCTCTGTGGTATATACGCTTTTAAGCTGTAATTTTATTTTCTAGGCTGTAATTTGGGTTTATAGACCGTAATTTAAATTTATAAACTGTAATTCTTGCTTTTTAAGCTGTAAATTTTCATTTATAGACTTTTCGACAAAAGTGCTATGAAGGAAGATGGTTCACATTTTCTACCTTATTTATGTTTTCTTAGAGTTTGTCGCTATTTATGTTGTCCATAGCATAAAATAGGCTGGAGTAAGTGCTTTTAAACTTTTACGGTACGTGTTCTTTTATTTGTTACACGTTCGCTCAAGATTACCCTTTCTTCGCTCAGAATCACCAAGTTATGCTCAGAATCGTCGTTTTACGCTCAGAATGGTGTCCTGTTCGCTCAAACTGCAGATTCGTTTCATCCTATGCACTTTCTCTTATTAAAAAAACAGCTATATAAGCAGCCTTCCATAGAACAACCACCGTATAATTTCAAAGACAGCGGCTTATCTTTATTGTTTTGATCTTAAAAGGTACTTTTCTTTTCTTTTTAACACAAAAAAAAGAAGATGGATCTTCATCCATCTTCCTCATTGCCTAGCGACGTCCTACTCTAACAGGGGGAGACCCCCAACTACCATCGGCGCTGAAGAGCTTAACTTCCGTGTTCGGTATGGGAACGGGTGTGACCTCTTCGCCATCATCACTAGACCTAACCATGACGTTAACCATGATTTTATTAAGTTTGAGAGGTTGTTCTCTCAAAACTAGATACGACGTTTCCAAACGTTTCATACAATATTAAGGATAAGCCCTCGACCGATTAGTATCTGTCAGCTCCACGTGTCACCACGCTTCCACACCAGACCTATCAACCTCATCATCTCTAAGGGGTCTTACTCACTTAACGTGATGGGAAATCTCATCTTGAGGGGGGCTTCATGCTTAGATGCTTTCAGCACTTATCCCGTCCACACGTAGCTACCCAGCTATGCCCCTGGCGGAACAACTGGTACACCAGCGGTGTGTCCATCCCGGTCCTCTCGTACTAAGGACAGCTCCTCTCAAATTTCCTGCGCCCGCGACGGATAGGGACCGAACTGTCTCACGACGTTCTGAACCCAGCTCGCGTACCGCTTTAATGGGCGAACAGCCCAACCCTTGGGACCTACTTCAGCCCCAGGATGCGATGAGCCGACATCGAGGTGCCAAACCTCCCCGTCGATGTGGACTCTTGGGGGAGATAAGCCTGTTATCCCCAGGGTAGCTTTTATCCGTTGAGCGATGGCCCTTCCATGCGGAACCACCGGATCACTAAGCCCGACTTTCGTCCCTGCTCGACTTGTAGGTCTCGCAGTCAAGCTCCCTTGTGCCTTTACACTCTGCGAATGATTTCCAACCATTCTGAGGGAACCTTTGGGCGCCTCCGTTACTGTTTAGGAGGCGACCGCCCCAGTCAAACTGCCCGCCTGACACTGTCTCCGAACCGGATCACGGTTCAAGGTTAGAATTTCAATACAGCCAGGGTAGTATCCCACCGACGCCTCCACCGAAGCTGGCGCTCCGGCTTCTCAGGCTCCTACCTATCCTGTACAAGCTGTACCAAAATCCAATATCAAGCTGCAGTAAAGCTCCATGGGGTCTTTCCGTCCTGTCGCGGGTAACCTGCATCTTCACAGGTACTATAATTTCACCGGGTCTCTCGTTGAGACAGTATCCAAGTCGTTACACCTTTCGTGCGGGTCGGAACTTACCCGACAAGGAATTTCGCTACCTTAGGACCGTTATAGTTACGGCCGCCGTTTACTGGGGCTTCAATTCAGAGCTTCTCCCGTAAGGGATAACCCCTCCTCTTAACCTTCCAGCACCGGGCAGGTGTCAGCCCCTATACTTCACCTTGCGGTTTCGCAGAGACCTGTGTTTTTGCTAAACAGTCGCTTGGATCTATTCACTGCGGCTCTCTCGGGCGATAAACCCTATCAGAGCACCCCTTCTCCCGAAGTTACGGGGTCATTTTGCCGAGTTCCTTAACGAGAGTTCTCCCGATCATCTTAGGATTCTCTCCTCGCCTACCTGTGTCGGTTTGCGGTACGGGCACCTCTTTCCTCACTAGAGGCTTTTCTTGGCAGTGTAGGATCAGGGACTTCGGTACTAAAATTTCCCTCGCCATCACAGCTCAGCCTTCACGTTGGACGGATTTGCCTATCCAACAGCCTAACTGCTTAGACGCACTATTCCATCAGTGCGCTCACCCTACCTTACTGCGTCCCCCCATTGTTCAAACGGAAAGGAGGTGGTACAGGAATATCAACCTGTTATCCATCGCCTACGCTTTTCAGCCTCGGCTTAGGCCCCGACTAACCCTGAGCGGACGAGCCTTCCTCAGGAAACCTTAGGCTTTCGATGGACAAGATTCTCACTTGTCTTTCGCTACTCATACCGGCATTCTCACTTCAAAGCGCTCCACCAGTCCTTCCGGTCTGACTTCACTGCACTTCGAACGCTCCCCTACCCCTGTACCTAAAGGTACAAGCCATAGCTTCGGTGATACGTTTAGCCCCGTTACATTTTCGGCGCAGAGTCACTCGACCAGTGAGCTATTACGCACTCTTTAAATGGTGGCTGCTTCTAAGCCAACATCCTGGTTGTCTGGGCAACTCCACATCCTTTGCCACTTAACGTATACTTTGGGACCTTAGCTGATGGTCTGGGCTGTTTCCCTTTTGACTACGGATCTTATCACTCGCAGTCTGACTCCCGCGGATAATTCTCTGGCATTCGGAGTTTGACTGAATTCGGTAACCCTGTGGGGGCCCCTAGTCCAATCAGTGCTCTACCTCCAGGAATCTTGCCGCGAGGCTAGCCCTAAAGCTATTTCGGGGAGAACCAGCTATCTCCGTGTTCGATTGGCATTTCACCCCTACCCACACCTCATCCCCGCACTTTTCAACGTGCGTGGGTTCGGGCCTCCATTCAGTGTTACCTGAACTTCACCCTGGACATGGGTAGATCACACGGTTTCGGGTCTACGACCACGTACTATGTCGCCCTATTCAGACTCGCTTTCGCTGCGGCTCCGTCTATTCAACTTAACCTTGCACGGGATCGTAACTCGCCGGTTCATTCTACAAAAGGCACGCCGTCACCCGTTAATGGGCTCCGACTACTTGTAGGCACACGGTTTCAGGATCTCTTTCACTCCCCTTCCGGGGTGCTTTTCACCTTTCCCTCACGGTACTGGTTCACTATCGGTCACTAGGGAGTATTTAGCCTTGGGAGAGGGTCCTCCCGGATTCCGACGGGGTTTCACGTGTCCCGCCGTACTCAGGATCCACTCAGGAGGGAACGAAGTTTCAGCTACAGGGCTGTTACCTTCTTTGGCAGGCCTTTCCAGACCGCTTCACCTACTTCGTTCCTTTGTAACTCCATGTAGAGTGTCCTACAACCCCAGAGGGCAAGCCCTCTGGTTTGGGCTGTTTCCGTTTCGCTCGCCGCTACTCAGGAAATCGCATTTGCTTTCTCTTCCTCCGGGTACTTAGATGTTTCAGTTCCCCGGGTCTGCCTTCTCATACCCTATGTATTCAGATATGGATACCATCCCATTACGGATGGTGGGTTCCCCCATTCGGAAATCCCCGGATCAGTGCTTACTTACAGCTCCCCGAGGCATATCGGTGTTCGTCCCGTCCTTCTTCGGCTCCTAGTGCCAAGGCATCCACCGTGCGCCCTTTCTAGCTTAACCTTATATGATGTTTACACATCAAAGATTCTTGCTTTGGCGCAGATAAATAATCTATCTGCCTTGCATTACTTTGTTTGGATGTCGATATCTAGTTTTCAAAGAACATATAAAATAACCCTTTCATAAAAAATCTTAGAAAAGTGTTATTTAGTTGAGAGAGAGTTCTCTCAAAACTGAACAAAAGGCAAAAGGTGTACTTACGAAACAGTCGAAGCTGTTTCATAATCTCCATAGAAAGGAGGTGATCCAGCCGCACCTTCCGATACGGCTACCTTGTTACGACTTCACCCCAATCATCTGTCCCACCTTCGGCGGCTGGCTCCCAAAAGGGTTACCCCACCGACTTCGGGTGTTACAAACTCTCGTGGTGTGACGGGCGGTGTGTACAAGGCCCGGGAACGTATTCACCGCGGCATGCTGATCCGCGATTACTAGCAATTCCGGCTTCATGTAGGCGAGTTGCAGCCTACAATCCGAACTGAGAATGGCTTTTTGGGATTGGCTTGGCCTCGCGGCTTCGCAACCCTTTGTACCATCCATTGTAGCACGTGTGTAGCCCAGGTCATAAGGGGCATGATGATTTGACGTCATCCCCACCTTCCTCCGGTTTGTCACCGGCAGTCACCTTAGAGTGCCCAACTGAATGCTGGCAACTAAGGTCAAGGGTTGCGCTCGTTGCGGGACTTAACCCAACATCTCACGACACGAGCTGACGACAACCATGCACCACCTGTCACTCTGTCCCCCGAAGGGGAAAGCTCTATCTCTAGAGTGATCAGAGGATGTCAAGACCTGGTAAGGTTCTTCGCGTTGCTTCGAATTAAACCACATGCTCCACTGCTTGTGCGGGCCCCCGTCAATTCCTTTGAGTTTCAACCTTGCGGTCGTACTCCCCAGGCGGAGTGCTTAATGTGTTAACTTCAGCACTGAGGGTGGAACCCCCCAACACCTAGCACTCATCGTTTACGGCGTGGACTACCAGGGTATCTAATCCTGTTTGCTCCCCACGCTTTCGCGCCTCAGCGTCAGTTACAGGCCAAAAAGCCGCCTTCGCCACTGGTGTTCCTCCACATCTCTACGCATTTCACCGCTACACGTGGAATTCCACTTTTCTCTCCTGCACTCAAGTCTCCCAGTTTCCAATGACCCTCCACGGTTGAGCCGTGGGCTTTCACATCAGACTTAAGAGACCGCCTGCGCGCGCTTTACGCCCAATAATTCCGGATAACGCTTGCCACCTACGTATTACCGCGGCTGCTGGCACGTAGTTAGCCGTGGCTTTCTGGTTAGGTACCGTCAAGGTACGAGCAGTTACTCTCGTACTTGTTCTTCTCTAACAACAGAGCTTTACGACCCGAAGGCCTTCATCGCTCACGCGGCGTTGCTCGGTCAGGCTTTCGCCCATTGCCGAAGATTCCCTACTGCTGCCTCCCGTAGGAGTCTGGGCCGTGTCTCAGTCCCAGTGTGGCCGATCACCCTCTCAGGTCGGCTACGCATCGTCGCCTTGGTGAGCCGTTACCTCACCAACTAGCTAATGCGCCGCGGGCTCATCTGTAAGTGTCAGCCGAAACCGACTTTCAAAAAAGAAACATGCGTTTCTTCTTATTATCCGGTATTAGCCCCGGTTTCCCGGAGTTATCCCCGTCTTACAGGCAGATTACCCACGTGTTACTCACCCGTCCGCCGCTAAATCAGAGGAGCAAGCTCCTCTTCATTCGCTCGACTTGCATGTATTAGGCACGCCGCCAGCGTTCATCCTGAGCCAGGATCAAACTCTCCATAAAAGTGTTTGACTTGCTCTAGTTTTAAAACTGACGGAATTAATTCTTAATTCCTTACCTTTGCTTTTGTTCAGTTTTCAAAGAACTTGTTGTTTAAAACTTGTCGCTCGTTTTGGCGACTTTATTAGGATAACATCTCAAAAATAAGATGTCAACCTGTTTTTTTACCGTGTTTCCCGACTGCAACATTGTTTCCGCGTGTCGCAGCGACAAGAAATAATATAGCACGATATTCATAAACAGGTCAACACCTTTTTGTAAAAAAGTTTATTCTTTTATCGCATAATAACGGTGGTATAGGTTTTTGCTCTTCGTTTCCCGTTTAACCGTCTTAATATATCCCTTATCCTTTAGATGTGTAAGAAGCATTGGGAGGTCGATGGCGTAATCCTGTACTTCACTATGCTCCATTAACTCATGGTAAGCCCATTCGTCTTTTTGTTTAATGATACTTAGTAAATGATTGGCTCCAAGTTTTGTTTTAGAAGAAAGTGAAAACTCAGAAGCAAGCAGGAGAAGCTCGATTCTTTTATCAATCGATTCCTCACCGGTTACAAGCTCTTCATAAAGCTTGAATATCTCAGGCTGGATCATTTTCACCTGATTCCAAACGGTTACCTCCGGATAATAACCATGTTCAATAACAGACAAACGCGCTAAATGATGAAGGGCATGCATGATGTTATTAAAAGCATCAAGATATTGTCCAGAGTGGAATAATTCCTTCCCATCATTATACCGTCTTAAAAGTTTAGCGAACTCTAGTCCAATCTTATGTGTCCGCTCCTCTGCCGGAAATTCATGAAGCCTGTCCCTTAGCCTCGTTATGTATTCGTTTCGATTAAAAAGGACTTTTCCGTTCATTACCCAGTCAACAGCTCTTTTATTGGTGCCAAGCATGAGCCATGAATTCAATAGCTCTTCTGTCACCACATGCAAGGCTGCTGAACCAGATTGGAACTCATAATGTTTAATCATCCACGGCTGATCAGATTCTTTTACTATAATAAGAAGAATACTGTCAAAGTGGTCAGTACCTGGGCTAAATGCTTTTGTCTTTTCAACATCTAAAACACCTAACGTGTTTTCGTTGCTGGCTCTTTCCTGATAAAGGGGGCGTAAAATATCGTCCATTAAAGGTCATCTCCCATATTAACAAAATCCTGTGTGTTATCTTTCAACATCAAATAAAGAAATCCTTTTTCTTTTCTTCAGAGTTCATATGTTATACTAATGAACGTAGGAGGGACAGGTATGATAAAGTATACGAGCAAAATTAATAAAATACGTACGTTTGCCTTAAGCCTTGTGTTTATAGGTATTATCATCATGTATGCAGGCCTGTTTTTCAAGACAAGTTTTGTCGTTATGTCTATTTTTATGGTTATTGGTTTTATTGCAACGATCGCTAGTGCTGGTGTTTACTTTTGGATTGGAATGATCTCTACTCAGGCAGTGCAAGTTGTCTGTCCGAATTGTGGAAAAGTAACGAAAGTTCTCGGCCGCGTTGATGCATGTATGTCCTGTAATCAGCCGCTTACGATGGATAAAGGTCTTGAAGGCGAAGAGTTTGATGAAAAATACAATTCTAAACGCCAAATGCGTAAAGAAAATAGATAAAGCTGACATTCCGTTTAGGAAGTCAGCTTTTTTCATTTAATGTTTTCTTTTGCAATCCGGGCAGACGCCGTAAATTTCCATCCGGTGCCGGCCTACATCAAAGCCTGTCACTGACTCAGCAAGGCTCTCTACTTCATCTAAGCCTGGATAATGAAAATCTACAATTTTTCCGCAAGAATCACAGATGATATGGTAGTGATCTGTTGTCACACAATCAAACCGGCTGGATGAATCTCCATAAGTCAGTTCTTTTACAAGACCCGCTTCTTTAAACACACGGAGATTATTATAGACGGTAGCAACACTCATATTTGGAAACTTCCCTTCCAGCGCCTTGTAGATCTCATCAGCAGTTGGATGGGACATCGATTGAATAAGATGCTCTAAGATAGCATGACGCTGCGGTGTAATACGCACACCTGCTTCTTTTAAATTGTCAATTGCAGCATTGATCTTTGCACTAGACATCCGTCATGCACCCCATTTCTTTAAGAATTATTACTTTATAATCGTTATAATTAGTCTACTGCTTAACAACAGGTTTTGTCAATTGAAGTATACGGAACACTCGCTTTTTTAGGATAAATCTTCGTGAAGTACAGGTTCGTTTACCTTCATTTGTTCATTTACATATCTTGCAGCAACGAACAAAAAGTCTGATAGCCGGTTTAAATAAGATAATACGAGAGGATTCACAGCTTCCACTCCTACTGCCAGCCGCTCCGCCCGTCTTACGATCGTTCTGGCTGTATGCAGAGCACTTGCAGAAGGAGACCCTCCAGGCAATATAAACTGCTTCAATGGTTTTAGCCCTTCCTGCCAGCTATCGATCGTTTCCTCAAGAAAACGAATGTCATCTTCTTTCAGCTTCCATGATACTTCTTTGCCTGCAGGTGTCGCAAGTTCAGCACCAACATGAAAAAGAACTGTTTGAACTTTTTGCATGACGATTGCTGCTTGCTTTGCCCAATCTTCATCAGGTAATTGACTTATGCCAAGACCGATCATACTGTTCGCCTCATCACATGTACCATATGCTTCTACCCTGATATCATTTTTGGATACTCTTTCGCCAAAAATTAAAGATGTTGTTCCTTTATCCCCAGTTTTTGTGTAAATCTTCATATTAATACCCCCGATCATATGGAATGATATTGATCATTTCAGAAAGCCGACTCTTCCGATAAAGTTTCAGGTTATCACTAAAAATCTCAATTGCTCTTTCTTGATATTGCGGTGAAATACCCGACAGATGCGGTGTTACGGTCACGTTCTCCATATCCCATAGCGGACTTTCTTCGGAGAGCGGTTCTTTTTCGAAAACATCGAGAACAGCATGGTGAATTTTCTTTTCTCGGAGAGCTTCGATAAGTTCACTTTCAACTATCGTAGTGCCGCGGCCAATGTTTATGAGAACAGCAGACGATTTCATCCGCGAAAAAGCCTCAGCACCAATAAACCTTTCTGTTAAATGTGTTGAAGGAAGCACATTCACAATAAAATCACTTTCTTCATACAGCTTGTTTATTCCTTCTTGATCAACGATTGCATCAAATTCCGGCACTGATCTGCCGCTTCTGTTAAAACCAATCGTCTTCATATTAAATGCTTTCGCCAGCCTCGCCACTTCTGATCCGATTGCACCCGTTCCTAATATCCCAATTGTTTTTTCTGAGATTTCAGTCATAGGAACTTTTCGGTCCCACTTATGCTGTTTTTGATTTTCCATTAATTCTTTTGTTTTTCTGGACACTTGCAGCATCATCGAAATTGTATATTCTGCCATCGGGGTCTTATGAATGCCTCTGGCGTTTGTAATGAGAATGTTCTTTTCTTGAAGAGCTTTAAAAGGCATCTTATCCAGGCCCGCAGAGATAACCATAATCCATTTTAAAGATTTTGCCTGATCGACTAATTCGTCTGTCAGATCTTCACCGTAAGAAATAAGTACTTCAGCTTGATCAAGATCCACGACAGCTTCTTTCATCTTGTTGTAAAAATGAAACTCTTCTTCAGGAAAACGCCCTTTAAGTTCCTCTTTTATTTCATCTTTTAATCGTCCGCTTGAAAGTATCATAAAAAAACACCTTCTTTTTATTATTAGTGAATTAGAAAAAGCGGGACAGTGCATCCCGCAATTTATGTTAGTTTTTTTCCACTGCTTATTTAAGATTTTCTGGATTCAACCCTTGTAATTCAGGCAGAACGAATAATCCGTCTTTACGGATTAAAACATCATCGAAGTAGATTTCTCCTCCGCCATACTCAGGACGCTGTATGAGGACCATATCCCAGTGGATGCCTGATTCGTTTCCATTAAAAGCATCTTGATATGCTCTTCCTGGTGTAAAGTGAATACTTCCGCCAATCTTTTCGTCAAATAAGATATCTCCCATTGGATGCTGGATCAATGGATTTACACCGATTGCGAACTCACCAACATAACGAGCGCCTTCATCTGTATCAAATATTTCGTTCAATTTCTCAGTGTTGTCTGAAGTAGCTTCAACAATTTTTCCGTCTTTAAACGTTAAGCTTACATTATTAAATGTTGTTCCATGATAAGGACAAGGCGTGTTATACGTAATTTTTCCGTTCACGCTGTCTTTGACTGGCGCTGTAAATACCTCTCCATCAGGAATATTGTTTTCGCCTGCACACATAACAGCAGGAATACCTTTAATAGAGAACGTTAAATCTGTCCCTTGTCCTGTGATGCGTACTTTATCGGTACGTTCCATCAATGCATGAAGAGGCTTTTGAGCTTCTGCCATCGCTTTATAATCAACGTTGCACACATCAAGCACGAAGTCAGTAAATTTCTCTAGGCTCATTTTAGCCATTTGAGCTAAACCTGTTGTTGGATAGTTGAGCAATACCCATTGACGGTCGTTGATAATCAGGTTTTGAACCGGCTTGTTCAACTCGGCCTTCATTTGGAAGATATCACTTGGAATTTCAGCAAACTCTGAATCATTGTTTTTACATTGAATGGAGATATAGGCATCTACGTCTTCCATTCTCGCTAAATCCCACTTTACTTGCGGCTCTGTATGTTCTTTAGAAGATCCCGTCAGCAAAACACGAGAAATTTCTTCGTCCACAAGCTGAACGTACGGATAAGCCCCCATGTTATATGTTTCTTTAACAAGTTCTTTAACTAGCGGCTTTCCTGCAATAAATGAAGTAATTAATACCTTTTGACCTTTTTCAAGTTTAAGCGAGTGCGTTAACAATGTTTTTGCTAACGTTGTTAAACGTTCATCTCTCATTATGTAGACCCCCATATATTTATCTGTTATAAAATTCACACAATTTTATTTTATCATGGGTAAGCTATCCTGCCTATTTTTTATAAATGAAAGCATAGTATTATGTGCACTGCTGCATAATAAATCTCGTGGAGGTGATTAAAGATGAACGTATCACGTGCTCAGCAAATCATTGAATCTGAAAAAGAGATCGAAGTTTTACATAATGGGACTCCCGTTTGGCTTCAGTCAGTTGACGAGAACAATCAAACAGCAAGAGCTTATACAAGAGAACAGCCGGATAACGAGATGAACATCCCTGTTAATGAATTGCAGGAAAGTTAAAAAAGCCCCGAATTCAGGGCTTTTTCTTATGATAAATTTTCTTTTATAAATTCAAGCGCATCTTTTACATGATCCTTCACTTTTACTTTCCGATATTCCTTTTGAATGATCCCCTCTTTATCAATGATAAAAGTTGATCTCTCAATTCCCATGTATTCCTTCCCAAAGTTCTTCTTCAGTTTCCAGACATCATACATTTCCGCTGCCTTATGCTCCTCATCCGCAACCAGCAAAAATGGCAGACCGTGTTTCTCTATGAATTTATCGTGTCGACTTAACGGATCAGGACTGATACCAATAATAACAGTATTCTGCTCCTCGAAGTCACTGTGCTTATCTCTAAAATCACAAGCCTGCGTTGTACATCCTGGTGTCATGTCTTTCGGATAGAAATATAGAACCACATTCTTGCCTTTAAAATCAGAAAGCTGGACTTCTTTCCCATTGCTCGCTGGCAGTTTAAAATCAGGCGCTTTTGTTCCTGTTTCTACAGTCATTGAATAAGCCTCCTTAAAATAATTCTCACTTTTTAAGGGTAGCCCAATTGCCGCTTCTTCAACAACTATTTTGCTGTTCTGTTATGGTGGATAACAGATGAGAGAACAAATGCGATCGGCAGCAAATAGCCGATCAGTGCCTGAAGTGCCGCTATCCATCGTCCTGCACCGACTGGAACAATATCCCCATATCCAACCGAAAGAATCGTCGTACTGCTAAAATAAATACAAGCTTCAATAAACGATAAAAAATCGCTTTGTTCCAGTTCCAGTTTTATCACCGGATAACCCATAATGGACAATAAAGCATATATCATTCCAAAACCCGAAATAATTGTTCCATACACAATGAATAAAACCAGCAGATGACTGGCTGGCATAAGATGCTCTTTTATACCAGGGTGTTTAAACAGCATCCATATACTGCGCATAATGATTGCAGCACTAGCTATTAATAAAATGACCAATACGCCATGTCCCATTCTTTCCACCTCAACTTATCTTATGAGATTTTCAATGTGATTAGGACAGCCTTTAAAAGATCTAAAGAAAAAAGACAGCTCGCATTTTTGCGAGCTGTCTTTCCAAATGGCACTTATCTAAAAAGTTATTGCTTTTGGCATATTTAAGTCTTTCTCTTCATTGACAAGTTGATTGAAGTGCAAGGTGCGAGACTCCTGCGGGATCAGCGGGACAGGCGAGACTCCTAATGGCGCAAAAGCGCGAGGAGGCTCACCGCACGCCCCGCGGAAAGCGAGCATCCTGTAACGGAAATCAACTACTTTCAAAAGCAACAAAGTTACGAAAACAGCCTTTTGCTATTAATTCTTTGCTTTATTTGCAGAGACAAGCTCTGTTAATTCCTTCAGCTGAGTTGCCAATTCACGCACACGCGTCTGTGCCAGCTCATCAACTAATACATTTCCTTCATCAAAGTTAACTGGATCAGCCACATATTGGTCAGGTATAACTAAGCTATAAATTCCACGCAATACGGTACGAAGGTTTGCCAGCGCATTAATTCCGCCTTTTCCTCCGCCAGCTGCGACCGCAATTGCTGAAGGTTTATTTTTAAAATGCTTTCCGCCTAAAAAGTCGAGTGCATTCTTTAATGCCCCGCTCATACCACTGTGATATTCCGGGCTTGTTACGAAGAAGCCATCGGCTTGTTCAGCGTAATCCGCAAGTTTTTTCACTGTTTCATTTTCTGCAGACGTTGCGTCACCCGTAAACAATGGAAGCCGGTCGATTCCTACATCGAAGTATAAAACTTCCACGTTCATTTCTCTCAGTACCTCAGCCGCATACTGAGCAATTCCCCGCGTTCTGGATTCTGCAGTTGGACTCCCTGCTATAACCATGATCTTCATATATGTATCCCTCTTTTCTGCGATGTTGAAAACTAATACGTTCATATATTACTAGACTTTTATCCTCTTTAATAAGCGAAACGAATTCAAAAGTATAAAATCACTACTTTAGTCAGGATTTTTTTGAAATAATGATTGACTTTCCTGCTCTCTAGATGTAAATTATTTGTAATTTTGGGATTTACAAAAACCAATTAGATTTATATCTAATCAAACAAATAATAATATCGGAGAGGAAGTTAGAATTGATGCACGTATCTGTTGATTTTTCACCATTTAACGAAATGATGATCAGCCTTCACGTTATTCAAAACCCTTCACACCATCCATACAGGAAGGCATGGGCAGAAAGAGCGCTCAACAAACTGCCTCAAGATCTCGCACTGCTCATAAAGGAATGGGGACCGCATTTTTATGACTGGATGTATTTTATAAACATCCGAAACGAATTTCAATTTAACGAGGAAACGGTAGAAGAAGGAATTGAAAAGTTAGCAAGAGTTCCCGACTTAACTTTTGCTTACCTTTTGCTTGGAGAGAAATATGGTACAGACAGCTTGCTGAAGTGGAAGAACAACCCGGCAACTGCACCTCTCCACTCAATTGAAAAAGATATTCTATTAAGAACGTCGAGCTGGAAAAGTAGATTCTGTGATTTCTTTTATGATTACAACCGTCATCTGTTTGCCGAGGAGCTTTTCCGGATAAACCCTTGGATTGCAAGGGCATCTGATAATTTTAAGGAAGAACTCATGTCCTCAAAGATAGAAACATTAAACAGCATTCATCCCGATGTAACCGTTACGTCAGAAAATATAAAGATAAAAAAGAACGACGTGTACACTTTTTCCTTTGAAGAGTTTCCTAGGCTCGTCATCCAGCCGTCAACTTACGCAACACCGCACGTCATGCTTTGCTGCAACGAAGACCGGGTTGCGATTGCTCTTCACGTTGCGGTTCCTGATTCTGAAAAAGACCAAGAACCTCCCGAGGATTTAATCTCACTTTTAAAAGCACTCAGTGAACCAACACGTTTGAAGATTTTGCAGGATCTGCTTCATCACCCATACAGCACGAAACAGCTTGCCTATAAATTCGGATTAACCGAAGCCACTGTATCAAGCCATTTAAAACTATTACTCTCTTGTGGCTTAGTGGAGACTCAAAGAAAAGGATATTACGTATTTTACACAGGAAAACGTGACCGCTTGGAATCTTTAAGGACAGAAGTTACTCAGTTCATGCAGCAGCCAGTCTTAGATGAATATATCTTTATGCCTGATTTAACTTAAAAAAGGAGAGCCCTCAGATGAGAAAAGTAATTTTAATTCTTCAACAATTACTCTTGCTATGCACAAGCATTATTCTTATTGCTGCTGTTCCGTCCTTTCTCGCTGGTGATGATGATATTGAATTTAGTCTTTTAAGATACGGTGAGTCTGTAGCAGGGGCACTTAGGAATCTCGCAAGTCCTGATTCCCTTACTTTGTACATCCATTCTCAAAACATGATAATAGAGCCTATGCCCGTAAATCTTTCCTACGAATTCGTTAATGAGATCTATGAGATTCCTTTGTTTCCTGAGGTTTGGGATATTGTTATTTACACCTTAGTTATGCTGCTGATTAGCTTTGCAGCTACATTCATCATTGCTGTTATGCTGGGCTGGTGTGCCGAACTTCTTCCCTCTTCATTTAAAAAACGGCATTACGCATTAGCGAGCTTCTTGAAGCATTACCTGATTTATTTTTTGTATTTTGCATTCAATTAGCCGTTGTCTGGATCTATAAAAAAACGGGGTTCCTTGCAGCAAATCCTTTTACATCGAGCAGAGAACCTTCCATTTTGTTACCCGTTATAACATTGAGCATTGTACCAGCTATTTATTTATTCCGGCTCCAGCTCGTATTATCCCAGAGCGAAATAGAAAAGGACTACATTACCTTTGCACGTTCAAAAGGTCTTTCAAATTCATATATAGTCTTTCATCACCTTTTAAAAAATACTATTTCCGAACTGTCTATTCATCTTCCGTTTATCATGCTCCTGCTTTTTAGTCAGATGATCATCCTGGAATATCTCTTTAATTTGAATGGAATTATACAAATTTTGCTTAGTGAACAGCCAGCTGCAACGAGAGCTGCGCTGCTGATGCTTATCGCATTTCCTCTGTTTGCAGCGGTTAAAGGGGTGAAATTGTTTATTAAAAAGGCTCATTTTTAAAAGATTGTTGCTTTTGAAAATTTTTATAGAGTAAGCTTCTTTGACTAGTTTATTGGAGCGCAAGGTGCGTGCCTACCACATGAGAAGCTTCTCGCTAGGCATGCGACGAGGAAGCTCACATCGGTAGCATTTACTTGTAGACGCAGGAGCAACGATACTTCCATGAAGCGGTCAGGTGGAGACTCCTAAAGGCTTGTTTAGCTAGGGGGCTCACCTGTCCCGCTAATCCCGTAGGAGTCTCACACCTTGCACTCCAATTAACTTGCCATTGAAGTAATAAAAACTATAACCCAAAAGTCACATTCTTTTAGAGAAACAAAATTAAAAAACCGCTCTCCTTTTTTCGGGAGAACGGTTTTCTTTAGTTTCCTGCACCTCGGTATTTTGTGACACCGACATTCCACAATGTTACGGCGATCATAAAGAATACGAGTCCTACAACGGGTGTTAAGAAGGCATATGTATACCACTCTTCCCTTTCTAAAAAGTAAGAAGCCGGGTATACTCCAACAAACGCAAACGGTAGAATCCACGTCAGCACGTATTTAATGATTTTGTTATAAATATCAACCGGATACCGGCCATAGTTACCGATGTTATACATCATAGGCATGATATCTGTCCGCGAATCGGACCAGAATCCAATTGTAGCAAGGCTGATGAAGATACCCGCATATACGAGAGCTCCTCCTAAAACAAGAAGCAGAAAGATAAACGGGTCGTACCAGCTGATCTCAAGACCCAGCTTGCCACCCGCATAAAACATGACAATCAGTCCTGTTACAGCGCCGAATAAAGATTCAAGCTCCATCCGCTCCAGCACGATTTGAAACAAACTGTGAACAGGTCTCGTCAGGATACGGTCCATCTCCCCTTTTACAATATAACGATCTGTAAAATCCCATATGTTAAAAAAGGAAGAAAATATCGCAAACGGCACAAGAAAGAATCCATAGATAAAGATCATCTCGTCCTTGCTCCACCCCGCGAGCAGTGTCGTATGTCCGAAAACAACAAGGATAAACACGAGGTTCACGGCCTGAAAAAGAAAATCAGAAAAAATCTCCACAACCATATCTGCACGGTAAGTAAGCCTTGTTTTTAAATATTGTCCTGCATATTGAAAAAAGATCGATAAATATTCCATCTGTCTATCCCCCTTGAACCACAAGCTGACGCTTCGCTAAAATCCAGAGCACATACACAGGGATAACTAAAATAGCTGACCAAACCGCCTGATTGATTAGAGCTTCAAATACTTGAGAACCTTTAAACCCTTCAGTAAAAATCATGCTCGGAATGTAACTGATCCCCTGAAACGGAAGATAGCTCATAATATTTTGCGCCCACATCGGATAAAAACTAAGCGGCAGAATCAGCCCTGAGAAAAGATCGATCACAACACGCTTTGCTCGGATCAGTCCGTCGTTATTAAATAAGAAAAACGTTGCAATGCCGGCAAGCAGATTGATTTGTGTGTTAATAATGAAGCTGAAGCCAATCGATATAAAGAAATAAATCCAAGTTCCGGCGTTAGCCGATAGCTCAACTGGGAAAACGAGCGCCACAATAACCATACCGGGTACCGAAAAGAATAGTAATCTGAAGATCCCTTCACCTAGCCCCTGCATCATCTTCATATTTAAATAAGGATAAGGACGAACCATCTCGATCGCTACTTTTCCTTCTTTAATTTCCATCGCAATCTCACGGTCTATGTTATTAAAGTAAAAGGCTCTTGCCATCCAAGCTACTGCAATATATGTGGTCATCTGTGTGATCGAAAGACCCTGAATGTTTTCCTTCCCGCCATAGATCGCGCTCCACAAAAAGTAATAAGCTCCGATATTGATGCTGTAGATTAAAATTCCGCTGTAATAGTTTGTACGGTATGCCAGCATCATTAAGAAACGGATGCGGATCATTTCAATGTACTTACCCATGGCGAACAGCACCTTCTACATAGATGTTACGGATGATTTCCTCTGTTGAGATCTCCAGAATCTTTAAATCTGCAATCTTTTTAACAGCCGTCACTTTTCCGATAACTCCAGATATCACTGTTTCATCACTGTCGACAGAAGCCACCCAAATAAGGTCGCTTTCACCTTGTTCCCAAACGACAAGATGATCTTTTGTTAAGTTCTGCAATTCTTCTAATGATGCCTTTTCACTGAACTGGAACTGAATCTGCTTTCCTTCTGCCCAGTTTTCACGAAGTTCCTTTAACGGACCATCATAAATAATCTTTCCTTCATCAAGCATGACAACCCGCTCACAAAGAGCTTCAATATCTGAGAGGTCATGTGTCGTTAAAAGAATGGTCGTTCCATACTTTTCGTTGATCCGCTTTAAGAACTCACGAATCTTTAGTTTTACAAGAACATCAAGACCGATTGTCGGCTCATCTAAAAACAGAAGCGGCGGATTGTGAATGAGTGCAGCCGCTAATTCACAGCGCATTCTTTGTCCGAGTGACAGCTTTCGGACTGGCTTATCAAGAAGCGGTCCGATATCGAGCGTTTCGATCACATCTTTCATATGCTCCTCATATTGCTGATCAGGCACATTGTAGATTTTCTTTAACAGCCTGAATGATTCCTGAACCGCGATATCCCACCATAGCTGTGAACGCTGGCCGAATACAACCCCGATGGTCTTAACGAATTTCTCCCGCTCCTTATGCGGATTCATGCCGTTTACAACAATCTTGCCGTGAGTCGGTGTTAAGATACCAGTAAGCATTTTAATTGAAGTAGACTTACCAGCTCCGTTTTCACCAATATATCCGACCATCTCTCCTCTTTTAATAGAAAAAGAAATATCATCAACTGCTGTTTTTATCGTGTAATTTCGTGTAAAAAGATCACGAAATGCCCCCTTCAAACCTTGCCGGCTCGAATAGGATTTAAACTCTTTTTTTAAATTCTGAACATCTATAATATTCTCCATAAAATGAAGCCTCCAAAATAAATAAAAGAAATAATATAAAGTATTTTAATAAGGCTGTTTTCGCAAACTTTGTCGCTCTTGAAAGTAGTTGATTTCCGTTACGGATGCTCGCTTTCCGGGGGCGTGCGGTGAGCCTCCTTGGCGCTCCGCACCATTAGGAGTCTCACTTTTAAGAAAGTTATGTGCTCCTGCGTCTGCTAGAAATCCTATCGAAGCAAGCTTCCTCGTCGCATGCCTTACGAGAAGAGTACTCAGGTAGTAGGCACGCACCTTGCACTCCAATCAACGTGTCAAAGAAGTGAATGGAACAAAGTTACTCAAAAGCAACAATCTTTTAAAGAAGAGCCATTTAAAATAAGTAAGGTATTTTTAGTGTTTGTAATTTTGCAAAGCAAAATTTATAGTTTCCTTTAGAGAAACTCAAGCACTAGGATAGTGTATCCTATACATCTTCTAAAACTCAAATAGTTGAAAAAATAGATTATAGTTTTCCATGCCTGTCTGTCTCTCTTTTTCATGCTACAATACTAGTTGTACTCAAGGTTTATTAGTCTTTTAGGAGGAATTATATATATGAATCACTCTCGATCTGAAGCTCTTTATGATGAAGCTCTCTTACATATTGTCGGAGGTGTGAACAGCCCATCCCGTTCATTTAAAGCAGTCGGAGGCGGTGCACCGGTTTTCATGGAACGCGCTGAAGGTGCTTATTTTTGGGATGAGGACGGCAACCGCTATATTGATTATCTTGCTGCATATGGTCCTATTATTACTGGACATGCTCACCCGCATATAACAAAAGCGATTGTTAAAGCTGCTGAAAACGGCGTGCTTTATGGTACCCCTACTGCACTTGAAGTTAAATTTGCAAAAATGCTTAAAGAAGCCATGCCAGCCATGGACAAAGTCCGCTTTGTAAACTCTGGAACTGAAGCGGTTATGACGACGATCCGTGTTGCCCGTGCTTATACAGGCCGCGATAAGATCATTAAATTCGCAGGCTGCTACCACGGTCATTCTGATTTAGTCCTTGTTGCTGCTGGTTCTGGTCCATCCACACTGGGTACCCCAGATTCTGCAGGCGTTCCGAAAAGTATTGCACAAGAGGTTATCACGGTTCCTTTTAACGATGTTGATGCTTACCGTGCTGCTATGGACAAATGGGGCGACCAGGTTGCTGCTGTCCTAGTGGAGCCGATCGTCGGGAACTTCGGAATCGTTGAGCCGAAAGAAGGGTTTTTACAAGCGGTTAATGACATTACCCACGAGCATGGCGCTCTCGTAATCTACGATGAGGTCATTACTGCTTTCCGGTTTATGTATGGAGGCGCGCAAGATTTACTTGATGTGAAACCGGACATGACAGCACTCGGAAAAATAATCGGCGGCGGACTTCCAATCGGTGCATACGGAGGCAAAAAAGAGATCATGGAGAAAGTAGCCCCGCTCGGACCCGCATATCAAGCAGGAACGATGGCTGGAAACCCTGCTTCCATTTCTGCTGGAATTGCATGCTTGGAAGTATTGCAGCAAGAAGGTGTATATGAGGAGATGGATCGTTTAGGTGCGATTCTAGAAAAAGGATTGCTCGAACAAGCTGCGAAACATAATGTTTCAGTGAGCATCAACCGCTTGAAAGGTGCATTAACTCTTTATTTTACAGATGAAAAGATCGTTAATTATGAGCAGGCTGAAGCAACAGATGGAGAGATATTCGGAAGATATTTTAAACAGATGCTTAACGAAGGCATCAACCTTGCACCATCTAAGTATGAAGCGATGTTCTTAACAACTGCTCATACTGAAGATGACGTTATGGCTACTATTGAAGCAGCTGGAAAAGCATTTAGCAGACTTTAATATTTATAGTTGTAATAAGAATCCGTCCAAGCACGGATTCTTTTTTTGTTTTAGGGGAAAACAAGTAATAAATACCGGCGTCTTTTCATACGGTATGTAAGTCTGTAATTTTCACAATTTGTTAACACACTCTGACTTGATTAAACACAAAAAACAGTTTATAGTGTTTGAGATTATTAACATTTTTTATGAGAAAGGAATTATCGCAGTTATGAAATTAGGAGCCCGAATGATTAAAACGGGTTTAGCCATATCGTTATCGATCTACCTGGCGATGATGTTTCAACTGGATCAGCCGGTTTACGCGGCTATTGCTGCAACATTCGCGATTCAGCCTTCGATCTACAGGTCGTATCAAACCATATTGGAACAGATTCAAGGGAATCTAGTAGGTGCTATTTTTGCTATTATTTTTGTTATTTTGCTAGGTAATAACCCGTTTGTAATTGGATTTGTCGTTGTACTTGTTATCGCAGCCAACTTAAAGATGAAAATCGAAAAAACAATCCCGTTATCAATTGTTACGGTAATCGTAATTATGGAGAGCCACACAGAGAACTTTATCGGATTTGCTGTGGACCGGTTTTTGCTCATTATGCTGGGTGTCCTATCCGCATTCTTAGTAAACCTGGTATTTATGCCTCCTAAATACGAAACAAAATTGTATTATAAGATCTCAGGCCATACCGATGAAATTATTAAGTGGATTCGCATGGTTACGAGACACGCATCAGAACATAATGCTATTAAGGAAGATTTGACTCATCTAAAAGAAAACCGCTTTAAGATGGATCAATACTATTTATTATATAAAGAAGAACGAACTTATTTCAGGACGAACAAATATTCAAAAACCCGGAAGCTTGTACTCTACAGGCAGATGATCCAGACGACCAACAAAGCGCTGGAGTTGCTGAAGAGCCTGCACCGTCATGAGAACGAATTATACAACATGCCTGAACCGCTACAGGAACTGATTCAGCTGAAGCTCGATGGATTAACGAACTTCCACGAACAAATGCTGCTGAAATACACGGATAAAATCAGAGCGCAGCACACACTCGACATGGACGATGAAATCAGCAAGAAGTCGCTTATGAAATGCATCATGAGCTATTACAAAAGTCCAGAAAACGAAGAATGGATTCAGCTATTCCCTGTTTTCGCGCTAATCATCGATTACAGTGATCAGCTCGAACACCTGAACACTCTAGTAGAAAGCTTTAAAAACTACCATCAAGACGACAGCGAAGTGCAATTGGATCAGCGATTTGAGGATTAGATGATATAAGTAACCAGCCAGCCTTTTTGTGAAGGCTGGTTTTTTGTTATCAGCTTAGTGCAGGGATGTCGGTTTCGTCTAAATATGCAAACTCGCGGGAATATGGTTAAAACTCGCGGGATTAACTCCAAAACTCGAGGGATTATGTAGTGAATTTCCGGAATTAATCCTTCATAATATCTAAAAATAAGAATATCACCTTTTGCATCGAACTAAATCATAGTACAAAATGAAGGTCCATTACCGAATTAACTAAATAAGGAGGCAAAGTTATCAAAAATAAGAGAACAACTCCCATTTTCGTTACAAAACTATCAAAATTGCTGAGGAGAATTCCTCAAGACCACATTAATAAACAGGAACTTCAAGATCAGTTGCGTAATCATTCATTTGGTTTTAAAGGAGAGCAGTCTCTGGACTATTTTTATCGATATTTACCTAAGAATGATATTTATTTCCTACATGGTATTAGAATTTTACAGGATGATTATTTCTTTCAAATGGATACATTGCTTATTACTCCAAACTTCCTTACGATTCTCGAAATCAAGTATTTAGCTGGTCATCTATATTTCGAAGACCGGTTTTCGCAACTTATTAGGACATATGAGAATAAAAGAGAAGCATTTCCAAATCCCATAGAACAAGTTAAACGTCAAAGTTACCATCTTTCCCAAATCCTAAAAATGTACAAGTTCGATTTTATACCTATTGAATCACTTGTGGTCATGACACATCCGTCAGCTATTATTGAAGCATCCCCTACTTATAAAGAAGCTTTTGAAAAAGTAATAAAAAGTCACGGTCTTCAACAAAAATTTCACGATCTCTCCTATAAACATACCAAATCTATTTTTAATCAAAAACAAATTAAGAAACTCTCGAAATTACTAACCAAATTTAGTATCCCCTATGATACAGATGTTTGTGAACTCTTTAATATCAACAAAAATGAGCTGCTAAGTGGTGTATTATGCCCGAATTGCACTTACTCGGTTATGAAGTATAAATGGGGTACTTGGAGTTGCCTGATGTGTCAGGAATCTTCAAAGACCGCTCATATTGAAGCGTTACAGGATTATGCTTACTTAATTTCTGATAAAATTACAAACCGTGAATGCAAACAGTTTTTGCATTTGGATTCCAGCGATCAAACGAACCACCTCCTCCGCTCTTTAAATCTTCCAATTTCGGGTTCTACTAAATCACGTGTTTACCATATTGACAAGCTTCTTCAAGACAAATGAAAAAAGACTTGGCATACGCCAAGCCTCCTTATCTCACTATTCTATTAACTTTTCATCCGCGGATCGAGTGCATCACGCAATCCGTCACCCATCAGGTTGAACCCTAATACTGTCAGCATGATTGCCAGACCTGGGAACAATACCGTCCATGGCGCCTGGATGATGAAGTCTTTCGAATCAGCAAGCATCTTACCCCACTCTGGAGTCGGCGGCTGAGCACCCATTCCCAAGAAACCGAGAGCTGCCGCTTCGATAATAGCTGTTGCGATAGCAAGTGTTCCTTGAACGATGATTGGAGCCAAGCTGTTCGGCAAAATATGATGAACGAGAATTCTCGTGTCACTCATACCGATCGCCCGTGCTGCTGTGATATATTCTTCTTCTTTTACACTAAGCACCCTTGAACGCAATAAACGTCCAAACGTTGGAACGTTGATAATCGCAATCGCAATCAACGCGTTCTTCAGGGATGGTCCCAATACAGATACTACCGCGATCGCAAGCAAGATACTCGGGAACGCAAGCAAGATATCGAAAATACGCGAGATGATGCCATCCACCCATTTTCCGTAATAACCTGCTACGATACCAAGCAATGAACCCACGATGACAGAGCCTGCTACCGAGAAAAAGCCTACCCATAAAGAAATGCGGGCACCATGTATGACTCGGCTTAAAATATCACGACCGAATTCGTCTGTTCCGAACCAGTGTTCGGCAGATGGCGAGATGTGTTTGTCTGAAAGATTAACATCTCTGTAGTTATATGGCGCTAACAAATCTGCAAAAATCGCAATCAAAATAAAAAACGATACGATTGATAGACCAACAAGAGCAATTTTATTCTTTTTAAAACTTCTCCAAGCATCTTTCCAAGGAGAAATAGCTTTGTCTTCAACTGGTGCAGGCGTATGTTGCGGTACTACTGGAGGCGTTGATCTGGCTAGTTGTTCTGACATGCTTTCATTCCTCCTACTTAAATTTAATTCTCGGATCGATCGCTGCATACAGCAGATCAACGAGTAAATTAATGAGTACAAAAATTGTAGCGACAACAAGGATACCTGACTGGATAACAGGATAATCACGGAACGAAATCGCATCATAAATATATGTTCCAATTCCAGGCCATCCGAAGATTGTTTCAGTTAAAATCGCACCGCCTAATAAAAGACCCGTCTGTAAACCGATTACTGTAACTACAGGAATCATTGCATTTTTTAAGGAATGTTTGTATACGACCCAAAACATTTTCATCCCTTTTGCACGAGCAGTACGGATGTAATCAGAACGCATTACTTCAAGCATGCTTGAACGAGTCATTCTTGCAATAATGGCCATAGGTATCGTTGCTAGTGCAACACCCGGCAAAATCAGGTGGCGGATCACTTCAACAAACTGATCCATCCTGCCTTGAAGCAGTGTATCAATTAAATATAAGTGCGTTATCGGGTCAACTGGGACTCGAATGTTATCTCGTCCGGTTGTAGGCAACCAATCCAACTGAATGGAGAACACATATTGTTCCATCAAACCGAGCCAGAAAATAGGCATGGATACCCCGACCAAAGCGAGTACCATTGCAGAATAATCAAACCAGGAATTTTGGAACCAAGCTGAGATGATACCCGCATTTACACCGACTACGATCGCAATAATCATTGCCACAAGTGCCAATTCCATCGTTGCTGCTAAATAAGGCCAGATTTCTTCAGAGATTGGGACATTGGTTTTTAATGAAACACCTAAATCTCCTGCGAAAAGACCTTTTATATATGCAAAAAATTGTGTGTACCATGGCTGATCTAAACCAAGTCGTTTTGTTAATGCTTCAATAGCATCTTGTGTCGCCTGTTGCCCTAATATTAGCTGTGCAGGATTCCCCGGTATAGCACGAATCATCATAAATACGATAAAGGTCATCCCTAACAGAACTGGGACTAGAGTTGCTAACCGTCTGATTGTATAGGCAAACATATGGTCACCTCTTTCTAGAAAGATTACAAGTTAAGTAGTTTTTCAGTTTTCAGTGCAAAAAAAGGGGGAGCAGGATATAAGTCCATACTCCCCGCCATACCTTATTCGAAAGATGTTTCCGCAAAAGATTGAGATCCTGTAGGATGCGGAACAAATCCTTTAATTTTGCTAGCTCCAGCTAACTGAGGCTTAGAGTGAACAAGCGGTACCCATGGAGCATCTTCATGAATGATTTCTTGTGCTTTCTTGTAAAGGTCAGCACGAGCATCTTCATCAGGGTTGGATTGCGCTTCTAGCAATAGCTTATGAACTTCATCGTTTTTGTAACGAGAATAGTTGTTAGAACCAATGTTGTCTTTATCAAGCAATGTGTAAAGGAAGTTATCAGCATCTCCGTTATCACCAGTCCAGCCTAGCATGAACACTGGCGCTTCACCATTACGTGTCTTTTCAAGGTACGTACCCCACTCAAACGTTACAATGTTAGCTTCGATGCCAACTTTTGCAAGGTTTGCTTGGATTGCTTCCGCTACTTTTTGTCCGTTTGGCATATATGGACGAGCTACAGGCATTGCCCATAGATCCATTTTGAATCCATCAGGAAGACCAGCTGCAGCTAAAAGTTCTTTAGCTTTTGCTTCGTCATAAGCACGGTCTTGGATGCTGTCATTATAGCCATTGATTGAAGGAGGCATTGGGTTTTTAGCCGGCTCTGCAGTTCCTTCAAAGAAGTTATCAATGATCGCTTGCTTGTCGATCAAGTGGCTGATTGCCTGACGTACTTCTTTCTTGTCAAATGGAGCTTTTTCAACGTTAAATCCTAGGTAACCAACGTTCATAGAAGGACGCTCAAACAATTGTAGTTTGCCATTATCAGAAACACTCTTCATATCAGATGGGTTTAGACCATCCATTAGATCGATCTCGCCTTTTGTTAATGCGTTTAAACGAGAAGAGTTATCTTTTATTACTTTAAATGTAACACCATCAAGCTTTGGAAGATCTTTTACCCAATAGTCAGCATTCTTTTCAAGAACGATTGTGTCATTCGGCTTCCAGCTCTTGAATTTGAAAGGCCCTGTTCCTACTGGCTCTTTGCTTAACTTATCGCCATCTAATGACTTAGGGCTAGCAATCGCAAACGGGCTCATAGCAATGTTCTTTAAGAACGGAGCTTGAGGACGCTTAAGCTTGAATACAACCTTGTAATCTCCATCAGCTTTAACGCTTTCGATTACGTGGCCTTCGTCTCCTTCAAATCCGCCAAACATAGATTTGTAGTAGTAGAATTTCTCCTCGTCTTTACTCTTTGCCCAGCGCTCGAAGTTTTTAACAACAGCGTCAGCATTGAACTTCTCGCCATCATGGAACTTAACGCCTTCTTCAAGTGTGAAAGTGTACGTTAACCCATCTTCTGAGATATCCCACTTTTTAGCAAGTCCAGCAACGATATCTGTGTTGTCTTTGCCGTAGTTTACTAGCGGCTCATAGATTTGTTCTGTAACGATGAATGATTCACCGTCTGTTACAACTGCCGGATCAAGTGCAACGGAATCCCCGCCGCGGCCGTAGATCATAACATTATTCGGATCGACTTTTTCGTCGTCTCCACCTTTGCTGCTGTCACTGCCTGATGAACATCCTGCCAAAGCAAGAGATAAAGCAAGCATTAAAGCAAATAAAGTTAATAGACTTTTCTTCATCTTCTTTCCCCCAGTTCTCATTTTAATAGTGCCTTTTTGTATATGTACGCGCTTACCGTTTATTCGTATAAATGGCAGGCAGCGTAGTGGCCTTCAGCAACTTCTTTTAAAACCGGTTTTACTGATGCACAATGTTCCATCGCCGCAGGGCATCTCGTATGAAAAGGACAGCCGGCTGGCGGATTTGACGGACTCGGTACATCCCCTTGAAGAATGACGCGGTCCTTTTGATGTTCAACATCTGGAATCGGAACGGCAGATAATAATGCCTGTGTGTATGGGTGTTTCGGGTTGTCGTATAGTTTTTCACTATCGGCAAGTTCCACGATATGCCCCAGATACATCACTCCAACTCTGTCACTGATATGGCGTACAACTCCCAAATCATGTGCGATGAACAGATAGGTTAAATCGAATTCTTTCTGCAGGTCCTGCATCAGGTTCAGCACTTGCGATTGAATGGAAACATCCAACGCAGATACAGGCTCGTCCGCTATGATCAGCTTCGGATTAACAGCAAGAGCTCTTGCAATCCCTATCCGCTGGCGCTGTCCTCCTGAAAATTGGTGAGGATAGCGTTTAGCATGCCAGCTGCTGAGCCCTACTACTTCAAGCAATTCTTTCACTCTTCTTTTTCGTTCAGCTTTGTCCTTTACACCGTGAACGATTAAAGGTTCTTCTAAAATCTTTTCAACCGTATGACGCGGATTGAGTGATGCGAAGGGATCCTGAAACACCATCTGCATTTCGCGGCGTTTCTTTCTCATCGCGTTCGTTGAAAGTTTAGTAATATCTTCGCCTTCGAAGTAAATTTTTCCTTCAGTAGGTTCTAAAAGGCGTAAGAGCATTCGTCCTGTTGTGGACTTGCCGCATCCGCTCTCCCCTACGAGTCCAAGTGTTTCTCCTTTTTTTATAAAAAAGGAAATACCATCTACAGCCTTTACTTCGCCGACTTGTTTGCCAAGCACTCCGCCTTTTATCGGAAAATGCATTTTAAGATTCTCTACTTTAACTAATGGCTGTGTCTGACTCATGCAGGTTCACTCCCTTCTCCTCATAAAGCCAGCATCTCACCTGATGGCTGCCTTCTTGAGTTTTAAGATGAGGAGTTTCAGTTATACATCTTGTTCCCGCATGCTCACAGCGCGGTGCGAATGAACAGCCTGACTTTATGGAACCAGGCTTTGGAACATTCCCAGGGATGGAATAAAGCCTTCCAACCTTCTCCCTCATATCTGGTACTGACTTGATCAATCCAACTGTATATGGATGCTGCGGGTTTTGGAAAATGGTTTTCACATCGCCCTCTTCCACTACTTTTCCAGCATACATAACAACTACACGTTCACACATTTCAGCAACTACACCAAGATCATGAGTTATCATCATAATGGCAGTATCTGTTTCTTTGTTTAACCGCTTCATTAAGTCTAGAATTTGGGCTTGAATCGTCACATCAAGAGCAGTTGTAGGCTCGTCCGCGATTAGAAGCTTCGGATCACAGATCATGGCCATCGCGATCATGACACGCTGACGCATACCTCCCGATAACTGATGCGGATACTCTTTTACAAGCTCTTCAGCTCTTGGCAATCCAACAAGTTTAAGCATTTCAATCGCTTTGCCCCATGCTTCTTTCTTTGACCACTTTCTATGTATGCGCAGTGATTCAATAAGCTGGTCACCGATTGTGATAACCGGATTCAAGCTTGTCATCGGCTCCTGAAAAATCATTCCGATCTCATTGCCTCTAATTTGCCGCATCCTTTTTTCTGGTGCAGAAGCAAGATTTTCACCTTTAAAGAGAATTTCCCCTTCGATCTTCCCAGGCGGGGTAGGTACTAAGCCCATAACAGATAGAGATGTTACGCTTTTGCCGCAGCCGGACTCACCAACAATTCCTAATACTTCGCCGGGATTGATGTGAAAATCGACACCGTCAACAGCTGGAATTGCGCCATCCTCTGTCAGGAAAGAAGTTTTCAGGTTCTTAACTTCTAAAACAGGATTCCCCATGAGATCTCACTCCTTTCTCTAAGCTGTCAAATTTCCTAGAATATTACTTCTCTGTTGTGAATTATGACACTACTCTGACATTTTGACAATAATTAATTTTCAGAATAATCGACAAATACTTCTCTAGATGTAGGTAAAAAGATCTAACTTTATTGGATTAATTTCATAAAAGATTACAAAAAAAAGACCGGCATCTGCCAGTCTTTACATACATCAACTCAATTGCTGAACCGTAAATAAATCATAATACGGTCCTTGTTTTTCCATTAATTCCTTATGTTTGCCTATTTCGGCAATCTTCCCATGATCAATAACTATGATGCGGTCAGCATGAGTGATCGTTGACAGCCGATGGGCAACGATGAACGTTGTACGGTCTTTTGCGAGCTTTTCAAGCGCTTCTTGAATTAGATGCTCGCTTTCTAAATCAAGTGCAGAGGTCGCTTCATCTAAAATAAGGATTGGCGGATTTTTCAGGAATACCCTTGAGATAGCCACACGCTGCTTTTGGCCGCCTGAAAGCTTTACTCCCCGCTCTCCTATTTTAGTATCGTATCCTTGCGGCAGATTCATTATAAAATCATGTGCATTCGCTGCTTTAGCGGCTGCGATCATCTCTTCATCTGAAGCCTCTGGATTCCCCATGAGGATGTTTGCTCGTACAGACTCGCTGAACAAAATATTATCTTGCAGAACCATTCCGATTTTATCACGCAAAGACCTCACCTGAAAATCTCGTATATCTGTTCCATCAAGCTTGATGCTGCCTTCTGTTACATCATAAAACCGCGGAATAAGACTAATTAACGATGACTTTCCTCCCCCGCTCATTCCAACCAGGGCAATCGTTTCCCCAGGTACGACAGATAACGAGACGTTATGCAGTACATCTGCTTCTTCCTCATTATATGTAAAAGAAACATTTTCAAAATCCAGTGCCCCTTTTACATTATTTAATGACTTTGCTCCAGGCGAGTCCTGGATATCATAAGATTCATCCAGGAATTCAAACATCCTGTCCATAGAAGCAATGGATTGAGTTAGTGTTGTTGAAGAATTGACAAGGCGTCTTAACGGATTGTAAAGCCTGTCCATATATGCGACAAAAGCTACTAAAGCCCCGATCGTGATGTTCCCGCTGATGGCTTGATATGCAGCAAAGCCGATAACAAGCAGGGGAGCGATGTCTGTCACTGTGTTTACAACAGAGAATGTTTTTGCGTTCCACTTCGTATGATCCATTGCTTTATTTAAAAATTTCGAGTTGCGCTTATCAAACTGAACTTGCTCATGATCTTCCAGCGCAAAGCTTCTAATAACTGACATTCCTTGAACTCGTTCATGCAGGTGCCCTTGAACTTCTGCAAGTGCCTGTGAACGGTCTTTTGTCAGCTGGCGGAGACGGGCATAGAAAAATTTTACCGAAAACGCATAGACCGGCAGCATCGATAAAGCGACTATAGTCAGCCAGAAATCCATGGAAAACATAATGGCTACAGCAATAATAATGGTTGCCATATCAAGCCATACATTCATAAGGCCGGTGATTACAAAAGTTTTCGTCTGCTCAACATCATGAATGACTCTTGAAATAATTTCTCCTGATTTGTTATTTGAATAAAAACGAAGACTTAAACGCTGAATATGGTCGAACATCTTATCGCGGATATCATATAGAATTTTACTTCCGACCCATTGCGCATAATATTGTCTCCAATATTCAATCGGAGGACGCAGAACAACAAATATAATAGCCGCACCGCCCATCAGCCAATACAGCTTATTCATCTTTTCATCAAATGGCAATGTGCTCTGAATAATGTCATCCACCACATATTTGAGAATAAGCGGAGTCATTAAAGGAATTCCGAATTTAGCAAGACCAATTAAAATCGTCCAGAAGATCTGCCATTTGTAAGGCTTAACAAAAGCCAAATACCGCTTAATACTATCCATGCAATCACACCATTCTGTATTCATAAAAAGGAAAACCTGCCGGCTATCAACAGGTTTTCCTTTTTAACGAAATTCTAAATATCTTTCATACCATTGTTCCACAAATCCGGGTTCAAAAGGTCCCTTTTTTTGTGTAACCATCATGATTAATTCTTGAAGATTTTTTTGAATGATCGTATCCAGCTGACTGGGATATCTCATCATTCTTCTGTGAAGCTCATATTCATCTTCATCTAATAAGATATAAGTTCCATCTGGAAAGACTTTAATATCTAAATCATAATCGATATACTTTAATGCTTCCTTGTCCCACATAAAAGGGGAGCCAAGGTTGCAGTAATAATAGATACCATCTTCCCGTATCATGCCAATCACGTTGAACCACTGCTTAGAATTAAAATAGCAAATAGCAGGTTCTCTTGTCCGCCATTGACGGCCGTCAGATTCGGTAACCAGTATCCGGTCGTTACCGCAGATAACCTGACTGGGAGTCCCTTTCAGAATGACAGTATCCTCCCAGTTACGGTGGAGGTAGCCATTATGTTTGTAGCTTTGAATATTGATTATACTTCCGGTTGCAGGAAAACTCATCTCTCTCTCCTTTCTGCCCGAGTTCCGGAAGCTAATGTTACCTATTGAGTTGCTGACTCTCCTTTCTTCAAACCATTTGTCGGTAATTCACCAGCTCCATGTTTAAACCTCGTTCTACATTTGTTTTTTCATTCCCGATCATTGCTTTCTTACAAAACACGCTTTTTTCTCTACTTTATTATATCGTTTTAAGAATAGTTTGGAAATGTACTTGTCCCTGTTTTTTAAAAATAAACGCCTTTTTTATAATAATTCCGCTCTAATTAGTATTCCCATCGGTTATGTATAGAAAACGTACTGGTTTTAAAGTAGTTGATTTCCGCTCCAGGCTGCTCGCTTTCCACGGGTGCGGTGAGCCTCCTGCCGCTTTGCGCCATTAGGAGGCTCCACCTGACCGCTTCATGAAGTACCCTTGCTCCTGCGTCTACAAGTAAATGCTACCGATGTGGGCTTCCTCGTCGCATGCCTTGCAAGTAGTTTCTTAGGTAGCAGGCACGCAACTTCCGCTTCAATCAACTTGTCAAAGAAGAATATACACATTGAAATAAATAACAAACCAAAAAATGCCCCCTAGTGATTAGGGAGCATTCCTGGATAGAGGTTATTTTTGTTGTTGGTTCTTACCTTGTTGAGACTGTTGGTTTTGCTGACGAACTTCTTGAGCATTAGTTTCGCTAGCAAATTCAGTTCCGTAAGATTGACCAGCTTGAGACTGTTGGTTTTGTTGACGAACTTGTTGAGCGTTTGTCTTAGACGCTTGTTGTTGTCTTTGTTGTTGTTGTTTGTCCATGTTTTTTCACCTCCACGAAATATAATTTACCCGGGGGAGATGTGTTTTATAAGGAGTTTTTATTAATATATATTTCCAGTATTAAAAGATAGAAAATTGGGGGATAAATGAATGATTACACTAATTTAAGGAGGGTTGAATCATGTATGTAGGAAGAGATATGACCGAACTGAGTATGACCAGCAAAAATGAATGGAAAGACGAAGAGCTCGCCTACTTTCATCACTCACTGCAGCAGATGGCCCCTTATCTAAACGAAGAAGGCACGAGTATTCACAGAGAGATTATTAAAGAGATCGAAGCCCGCGGCGGCTTAAAGCGCGGCGAAGCTGATTGGACACACGGAACCGAAGTTAAATATGATTGAATAAGGTGGATCCCCAGCGTTCTGGGGATCTTTTTTATTATGGCGAGCATAAATCTCTGCGAACGCTCATAAATCTCTGCGAGCGCTCCGCTTCGCTGTGGCTTGTTTTTATTAAAAATTGCTATAAGACTGACCGCCATCGACGTTCAACGTGCTGCCGACGACCCAGGAAGCTCTCTTGGAAGCTAAAAATACTGCAACATTTGCAACTTCTTCGACTGTACCGAAACGTCCAGCCGAAATATGTTCTTCAACGAATGCATTTATTTTTTCAGGATCTTGTTCCAATCTTTTTTTCCAATTTCCTGTCTCATGCAATATAGAACCAGGGGCTACCCCGTTTACACGGACACCTTTGGAAATCATCTCATCTCCAAATGATTTTGTGAAAGAGATCATTGCTGCTTTACTTGCATTATAAGTCGGCTTTCCGCCTGATTCACGGCCGAAGATCGATGAAATGTTAATAATTGCTCCCCCGTCAGCATTCTCACTCATTACTTCTGCCGCTTGCTTGCTCAAGTCCACAGCTGACAAAAAGTTCAGATGCATTGCTTCTTCAAACTGCTCCAGACTAGTTTCCATAACTGTTGATCCATTACTGCCGCCTGCATTGTTGACGAGAACATCAATAGTTCCAAACTTCTCCAAGAAGTCTTTCATCATACGTTTACGATCATGTTCATCTGTTACGTCCCCTTGAAAAATCTCGATGCCTTCTTTTTGAGCTGTTTCCAAATCACTCAAGGTCCGTCCTACAATTCCAACTTTTGCTCCTTCATCCAGAAATGCATATGCAATCGCCTGGCCGATCCCTTTTGATCCGCCTGTAACGAGGACTGCTTTTCCTTCAAGTTCTAAATTCATACGATGATTGCCTCCTTTATAAGCCGGATAATTTTTTGATGAGAAACAGGAAACGGATATTGATCTAGCTCGTCTGCTGTTACCCATTTCCAATCCTGCGGCAGCTCAACACTACCATTCAGCATTTTTCCTTGCCATATATTGATTTCCCATTTCAAGTGTGAAAAAACATGCTCAATATAGCCAGCCTTCTCCTCAAGTACAACCTCGACACCAATATTTTCATCCAAATATCCTTTTAATGCATCTTTTTCTGCATTCTTGTTCTCAACAACATATTCCGTATTCGGAAACTCCCACATGTTTGCCAGCAAACCTTCCGAAGGTCTTTTGTGAATAAGGAATCTCCCATCTTCTCCAGCTAAAATTCCTGCTGCCATCTTTGCTTTTCTGACCTTTGTTTTACCAAGCTTAACAGGAAGCTCATGCTGTTTTCCTTGCTCGAAACCTTTACAAAGCTCCCTCATCGGACAAAGTAAGCAAGCTGGTGATTTCGGTGTACAGATCAACGCACCAAGCTCCATCATCGCTTGATTAAAGGATGACGGATCCTCGTGGGATATGAGTTCCCGTACAGCTTTTTCAAACAAAATTCGGGTTTTAGGTTTGCTGATATCTTCTTCTACTAAGAGTATTCTTGATAAAACACGCATCACATTGCCATCGACAGCAGGCTCAGGAATGCCATAAGCAATACTTAAAATAGCTCCAGCAGTATAAGGGCCAACACCTTTCAAACCTGCAATTTCCTTTGCTGTATCAGGCACTTTCCCCCCATAAGATTCGCATACTTCTTTTACAGCGGTTTGTAAGTTTCGAACTCGGGAATAATAACCTAGACCCTCCCAAGCTTTAAGTACTTTCTCTTCATCTGCATAAGCAAGATCTTGAAGAGTAGGAAAAAGACTTGTAAACCGTTTGAAATAAGGAATCACCGTATCCACTCTTGTTTGCTGAAGCATGATTTCGGATACCCACACACGGTAGGGATCCTGGTTTTCACGCCAAGGCAGAGTGCGCTTATTTTCACCATACCAAGTAAGCAATTGTTCTTGAAATTGTTTCACATATGACGCATCGAGGGAAAATATACTATTACTTGTTGTGTTCAATTTAGAGATCTTCCTTTACGTTCATTTTTTCAAACGCCCAGCAGTGAATTTTTTCTGCTCCCCCTGAGATAAACGGGAAAAGTTTTGAAAAAACAGGGTGCTCTGAAGACGTACGTTTTTCTTTTATTGATTCATATGCTTCTTTATCGTTAACCTTAAAATATTCAACATAAAGCGACGGCTGATCCGCAGCCCTGTACCACTGAATATCGGATGCGCCTAGTTTTTTAAGCTCTTCAATCACAGATGCCATTTCGTATTCATATGATTGAAGTGTCTCTGGATTTACTTTATACTCCATGAAAACTGTTAACATTAACTTTCACTCCATTCCCTACATAGGAGGTGGTCGCCTTGGATACAGGCACACATATTGTGATGGGGTTGGGATTAGGCGGTTTAGCCATGCTGGACCCTGCAATTGCAAATGATCCAGCGACATCCCAAGCCATCCTTGCCGGGACTTTAATCGGATCCCAGGCTCCTGATTTTGATACTATTCTAAAGCTAAAAAACAACGCAGTCTATATTCGTAATCACAGGGGTCTTACCCATTCCCTGCCTGCATTGGTGATCTGGCCGCTTCTATTATTCGGCATCATATCATTATTTGTTCCGCAGGCAGACAGCGGAAAGCTGCTGTTATGGACCGCTATTGCTGTTTTCCTGCATGTATTTGTAGATATTTTTAACGCTTATGGCACTCAAGCCTTATATCCTGTATCAAGGAAATGGGTCGCTCTTGGTGTAATAAGCATCTTTGATCCATTTATTTTTTTCCTTCATATCGCGGGGCTTCTTCTCTGGTATGTTGGAGTCCACCCGGGATACACATTTTTAGCGGTGTATGTCATTCTTGTCTTTTATTACATCTGGCGCATTCTTGCACGTCAAAGAGTAAACAAAATTGTTTTAGAAAAAATACCGGAAGCAGAAGAAATTTATGCAAGTCCCACAATACGCTGGGGTCAATATCATTTGGCTATAAAATCAAAGCATGAATTTTTCGTTGCTGGCTTAAAAAATGGGAAAGTGACGATCTGGGATACCTTTGACAGACTCCCCGTTCCGCAGACAAAAATCATCGATGCGGCAAAATTGGATAAAAATATTTCGGCCTTTCTTTCCTTCTCCCCTGTTCACAGATGGGAAGTTGAAAAGAACGATCATGGTCATATGGTCCAATTTATTGATCTTCGATACAGAAGTAAAGGTCACTATCCCTTTGTCGCCATGGTACAGCTCGATGAGAACCTGAACATTATCACATCTTATACCGGATGGGTCTACTCAGAAGACCGTCTTAAAAAGAAAATGGATTTCTCACCGATGGATCTTTTAAACAACAATGAATAAGTAAAGAGACGGGCTTAGTTAATCGGCCCGTCTTTTTTAATGAATCGCTGAAATTTTGGATTGCTGGAGAAGTATTCGTGCAGCTTGTGGCCGTAAGAATTAATGAGCTGTGTCACCATTTTCTCGGTTACATCTTGTCCCTCATATTCCCTGCCTGCTTTTGCGCGGGTTGATTCAAAATCTTCCCATAATCCTTCCACCCATTCCCTTGATTCTTGATAACTTAGGCCCGGGTTCACTTTTTGAAGCTGTTTCGCCAATCTGTCAAAACGCTCTTCCATTATTCTCCCTCCTTATCCAATTTTTAAAGAAAGTCCCGTCACATAAAGGTTTCTATTACGTTTCATACTAGTTGAGAACCGATTTAAAGGAGGTAATACCACATGCGTAACAAATCGAAAAACTTCCCTAATCGGATCTCCTTCTCAGGTGAGCCGAGAGCAAAAGAAGAGTTCTCTTCTAAACGGCCAGATGGATCAACTCGCGACCATCCACAGGAGCGAATGTTTCTATCCAATCAACACCGAGATGATCAGTAACTCTTGCGGTTATGAATTTCATTCTGGGGGGTGAATCAGTTGAACAAGAAAGATTACTTCTCATCAACACGATTTAATGGAAAGTACTCTGACCCCTTTCACTCTCCGCGTGCCAATTCGAAGCATGCGTACAATCAAGTGAATGGGGAGACCCAGCAAGCACTAAATAACTATGTGCTTGAAATTCAAACACGTAAGCGTTCATAGTGACGAATAAAGAAGCGGTCCTGTTATCGCTTCTTTATTTATATCTGTTCTTCGTAAACCTTTGTTGCTCTTGAAGGTGGTTGATTTCCGTTTCAGGTTGCTCGCTTTCCGGGGGGGGGCGGGCGGTGAGCCTCCTTGACGCTACGCGCCATTAGGAGTCTCACCTGTCCCACTCGTCCCCCAGGAGTCTCGCACCTTGCACTCCAATCAACTTGTCAATGAAGAACTTCATTTTTATTCCAGCACTGAAATCGGCAATGCCTCTAAATTACTTTGTTTATTTTTATAGCCCCAGGCAAAAATACCATTTAGGTAAAGAACCGAAAAAGTGGAGCCGGGATCTCCTTGTATGCCATATTCTTTTCCGCTTTCAATGGTTGCAGGGTCCATCAGATAGCATTTAGCCATCGCAATTTTGCGTTCATGAACAGCGTACTCACTTACCATGCCCATTTGTTCTGCTTTTTGTGCTTTTGCCCTTAAGGAAGCTATTTCTGCTCTAATTTCCGACTCAGTCATCTCGCTAAATCTTTTTTCCATTTGAATCTTTCCTCTCTTTTCTGTACGCTGAAACGTGGATTCAAACCTACTTTACATAGGAGTGATTATATTGAATAAAACTGTCATTATTACCGGAGGCGGTTCAGGTCTTGGCTTGGCATTAGCAAAGCAATACAGCAATGAATTTAATGTATGCCTGATCGGACGCACGGAATCGAAACTTCAAGAAGCCGTACGAACCCTATCACAAAATAATAATCGCGTTTCCTATCAAGTTTGTGATGCTGCCAATTATGAACAAGTCCAAACCGTTTTACATGCAATATTTGAAAAAGAATCGGTACACCTTTTAATAAACAACGCCGGAACTGGTGTTTTTGAACCTCTAAACGCATTAACAAAAGAGGATATTGAGCTCATGGTCAATACAAATGTGTATGGAACGATTTATCCTTCACAAGCAGTTTTTCCTTTTTTTAAAAAACAAGGCTTCGGCAAAGTCATGAACATTATCTCCACTGCCGGCCTAAGAGGGAAAGTGAACGAGTCTGTCTATTGCGCTACTAAATTTGCTGTACGCGGTTTTACAGAAAGCCTCGTCAAAGAATGGGAAGGAACCGGTATATTCCCTACAGCGGTCTATATGGGTGGCATGGATACGCCATTTTGGGACGAAACAGACCACATTAAAGACCGCTCCCGTTTAAAATCTCCAGAAACAGTAGCAAAAATGATTTTCGATCAGGACGATAACCGTTCAGAAATTTTTATAGATCGTTAAGCTCGTCTCCATTTAGAACTTCCGATATAACTGAAGAATCAAAGCCCTTGCTGTATAAAAACCGCTTCATGCGTGACTCATACTCAAAACCGCTGTATTTCTTATACTTTTGATGCGCTTTTCTCGCATGAACCAGCAGGGCTTCTTTTTCTTCTTCAGGAGTCTGGCTGATCTTTGCTTCTTGAAAAGCCATCTCTATCACTTCCCAATTGAATCCTTTTTGCTGAAGCTGCTGAGCGATTTTTTGCTTTTGCTCTTTTTCAGAACGTTTTGCATTGCTTCTGAATTGTTTTTGAATAAACTTTACTGAAGCTTCCAGCTGTTCCTCATATGTGAACTGGTCTAGCGCCTCTTCCGTATCGCCCTCGCCTATGCCTTTTTTCTTAAGCTCTTGCCGGATAGCACCCGGTCCTTTAAAAGAAGTATTCATACGGGTTTTCACGAACGAATCCGCAAATGTTTTATCATTAACAAAATCATACTCTGATAATTTATCGATAACCCTTTTGATCGTGGATTCAGTAACCTCTTTTTTCTCAAGATACGCTGCTATTTCATGGACTGTCCGCATTCGATACGACAAAAAATGGAGTGCTTTATTAAAAGCCTTTCGATATTCATCTTCTTCGATGATTTCTTGCCACTCATCCTCATCGATCTCCATTCCTTTTTGCAGCTGAAACTTTATTAAAACATCAGCATCCACACTAAAAGCGAACTCTTCTTTTTTTCCTTTTTGAATAAATACATTAAATCGTTCATCATTTTTTTGCTGAGCAGAAATCCTTGTTATTACAGCCATCTACCCACCTTCTTTCACCTTATATTTTAACATAAGTCTTATCGCAGTTAGAAAAAATACCCCTTTTAACGTTCTAAGAACAAGGGAATTGAATAGGAAGAGGTAAATAGTAATAAAGATAATGTTGAGAGGAGCCTATTATGAAAAACATTTTAATATCTGGCGGCACTGGATTTGTCGGAAAACACATTACAGATTTATTGACGACAGATCAGTATAAAGTCTTTATCCTGACAAGAAATGCAATGCACAAACCAAAACAAGAAAACGTTGCTTATGTTGAATGGCTAACTCCTCAAAGCATGCCAGAAAAAAATCTCCCTAAAATCGATGCAGTTATTAATCTTGCCGGTGAGTCCATTAATGGCAGGTGGACTGACGATAAAAAACAAAAGATTTTAAACAGCCGTTTAAAAGCAACGGAATCCCTCTTAGATCTTGCCAAAAAACTCCCTGAGCCTCCTTCTGTCTGGATCAATGCATCTGCAATCGGCTATTATGGAACATCTGAAAAAGAAGTTTTCACAGAACAAACAACAAGACACGGATCTGACTTTTTAGCTGAAGTCGTTAAAGCATGGGAAATCAAAGCAAGCGAAGCGAAGACTCTAGGATGCAGAACCGTCTTTACACGTTTTGGATTAATCTTAGGCAGTGGTGGCGGTGTCCTCCCAAAGTTATCTCTCCCTTACCGTTTTTTCGCAGGAGGAACTGTAGGGTCTGGTGAACAGTGGGTTTCATGGGTGCATGTTGAAGATGTTTCCCGCTTAATAAAAGAAACGCTCCTAAACGATAAATACGCTGGTCCCGTAAACGTAACAGCTCCTGGGCCTGTTACGATGAAAGAGTTTGGCCAAGTTACAGGAGATGTGATGCATCGGCCACACTGGCTGCCTGCCCCTGCATTAGCTTTTAAGCTTCTATTTGGAGAAATGAGCATGCTGATTTTAAAAGGCCAGCAAGTACTTCCTGAAAAAGCGATGAACTTAGATTTTTCATTTAAATATCCTCACTTAAAGGGGGCTTTACATGATTTGTTACAATGATATTAAAAGGCTTTCGTAATACTTGTTGCTACTAGATCATGTTGATTTCCGCTCCAGAATGCTCGCTTTCCGCGGGGCGTGCGGTAAGCCTCCTCGGAGCTTTGCGCCCTTAGGAGTCTCACCTGTCCCGCTGATCCCGCAGGACAAGGAAGGCTTCGACAGCGTTACATCGCACGAAGAAAATGTGATTTTCATTTTCGAGGAGTCTCGCACCTTGCGCTCCAATCAACTATTCGAAGAAGCGTACTCAACAAAAAAATGTTTGAAAGCAACAATTTTTTCGAAATGAGCCTAATAAAAACAAATGACTAGGTGATTCATTATGAAAAAGTTAATTCAAAAAGCAAAAGTTTACCCTATAACGAGCTCTGAACTGGAGCAAGGAGATGTTTTAATAGAAAACGGAAAGATCCTTGCTGTTGAACCTAATATTGAGCCTTCTTCTGAAATGGAAGTTATACATGCAGAAAACCTTCATCTTCTCCCTGGATTTATTGATGTACATACACATCTGGGTCTTTATGATGAAGGGACAGGCTGGGCAGGAAACGATGCCAATGAAACACATGAGGTACTTACACCGCATATACGCGCGATCGACGGCTGTCATCCTCTGGACATTGCATTTAAAGATGCTGTAAGATTCGGAGTTACTACCGCCCACATCATGCCAGGAAGCGCGAATGTAATCGGCGGCACGACTTCAGTTATTAAAACACACGGTCATGATATACGGAAAATGATTATAAAAGAAACGGCTGGACTTAAAATTGCACTAGGAGAGAATCCAAAACGGATCCATAGCGGACGCCATAATGATTCCATTACCCGCATGGGAATTATGGGTATGCTCCGTGAAGCTTTTTACCAGGCACAGGGTTCGGCTTATCAGGATAATCTCCGTGTCGCTCCGATTGCTGCAGCCTTAAATCGCGAGATACCTGTGCGTATCCATGCTCACCGTGCTGATGATATATTGTCAGCTGTCCGATTTGCAGAAGAGTTTAACCTGGATTTCCGAATTGAGCATTGTACAGAAGGACACTTAATTGCAGATTCGTTAAAAGATCTAAATCTGAAGGTCAGCGTTGGGCCAACATTAACCCGAAAGTCTAAGATTGAACTAAAAAACAAAACATGGGACACGTATCGTATACTATCTGAAAATAATGTCGAAGTTTCGATCACAACTGATCATCCATATATCCCTATCCAATACTTGAACGTTTGTGCAGCTATTGCAGTACGGGAAGGTTTAAGCGAAAAAAAGGCGCTTGAAGGAATCACGATTGCACCAGCCAGAAACCTTGGAATAGCGAATCGTGTCGGAAGTATTGAACCCGGGAAAGATGCTGATTTATCCTTGTGGACAGAGCATCCGTTCCACTTTTCTGCAACCCCAGTTATGACGATGATTGAAGGCGAAATAATTTACAAAAAATCTATAAAATAACTATTTTCTTTTTTAGAAAAATGTCTTATGATACAAGAAGAGCAACATGCGGATTTCAATTAATCCGGGTTAACTAAAAAGTGCTCTTTGAACACAAAAATTATTTTCATAAATTAAATATTGAGCAAGGGAAGGCAATTGGTGCGCCACCAGCTATGACTGGTCCTAGTGGGTTCGATTCCCACCCCGAATTAATTTTTATTCTTAATTCGAGGGTGGGGGATAATTCTGCCCTCTAGGAGGGATTAAATTGTTGAAAAAGCGTGATTTATCAGACAGTCATGTTCTTTACAATTTAATGGTGCACCCAGACGTCTTCCCTTTTGTACGTCAAAAAGCTGCTTCTTTTGAAGAATTCATGTTTTTAACGAAGCAAACGATCGAGGAAGAAGACCAAGGAAATATCATTTCCAGAACGATTTTGGATGAGTGGCATAATCCTATCGGCACCATTAATTTATTCGATGTTCAAGATGGCTACGGTTTTCTTGGAACATGGATCGGTCAGCCATACTTTGGCAAGGGTTATAATAACTTAGCAAAAGAAGCATTTTTTTCTGAGTTATTTTTTGAAAAGGATATTCATACCGTATTTATGAGAATCCGAAAGGTAAACATTCGCTCACAAAAAGCTGCAGAAAAAATCCCTTATGTGACGCTTGCAAATGAATCACGCAAGGATATCTACGACCAGCTCAATCAAGGCGAAGAAATTTATAACCTTTATCAGATCGAAAAAGATAACTATTTGATGCATCAGCTGCGTACTCAGCCGCTTGAAGTGGCAGAGGAGCAATTAAAGGAAGCTTAATACACGAAACAAGTTAATAAAGCTTGCACATACTAAGACCACCTTCATCTTTTGAGGGTGGTCTTTTTTTGGCTTTTTCGGTAAAACTTTGATGCTCTTGAAAGCAGTTGATTTCCGTTACAGGATGCTCGCTTTCCGCGGGGCGTGCGGTGAGCCTCCTGGCGCTTTGCGCCGTTAGGAGTCTCCACCTGACCGCTCGTCCCGCAGGAGTCTCGCACCTTTCACTCCAATCAATTTTTCAATGAAGAGCAACACAAAAGCTTTAGAAAATTTTTAAAGGAGGTCTTTATTATGAAAAGCAGCAAACGCGAAGCAAAAGAACGCAATAACGATTTAACCAAAACGCAAGAAGTCACTTACAAAGAAGAATTAAAATCTGCAGAATCCGTTGCAGAAACTAAAGAAATGACGAATGAAGACTATTCATAAGTGGTGAATTCTTCCTGTATCAGATTTTAGTATTCTGCACATTCTAAGTTCGAGGACAAGTTCCTCACAAGCTTTTGATTTACGTTTCAAACATTGTATATCTTTAAGGAGGTATTTTTGTGGAAAAACGTAACCGAAAGTCCCCATCGCACAACAAAGCTAATGCTTCACAAGCCAAAGGACTTGACGTCGAGTACTCAAGTGAATTGGCAGATCAAAACGATCTTGAAGCGCAAGCTCGTGCACAAGCCGCTGACCGACGCCAGAAAAACGGCCGTCGCTAAGTGCAAAAAGACCTGCTGGGATAGCAGGTCTTTTTTTAATATAAGGAATTTTCAAAAGTGCATAACCTGTGGATAAAGTTATCAACAGCTATGTGTATAATGTGAATAAATTGATTAACCATATAAATTAATATGTGCAATTCTGTGCAAAAATTGTGGATTGTACACAGTTTCTGTGGAAAACCATGTGGATAGTGTGTATATATCAGAATTTTTGAAGCAATAAAATTATTATTTTACTGAAAGCTCTTTTATAATTCTTGCTGGGTTTCCACCTACAACTGCTTTATCTGGTATATCTTTCGTGACTACCGCCCCTGATGCAATTACAGCATTGTTGCCGATTGTTACACCTGGATTAATAATAGAACCGCCTCCTAGCCATACATTATCTCCAATATGAACAGGCTTTCCATATTCCTTCCCTGAGTTTCGTTCATGAGGATCTAACGGATGTGTTGCCGTATAGATATGAACCCCTGGGGCCATCATGCAGTTATCCCCAATGCGAACTTCACAAACATCTAGAATTGTACAATCAAAGTTCGCGTAGAAGTTTTTCCCAACATGTATGTTGTACCCGTAATCACATTTGAAATTAGGTTCTATACCAATGTTTTCACCAGTTGAGCCAAATAATTCTTTAATAAGCTTGCTTCTCTTTTCAGCCTCGTTCTCGAAAGTGTCATTGTACAATCTCGTTAACCTTCTTGCTTCTATGCGCTCTTTCTCTAATTGAGGATCATTTGGCCGATACATTTCACCGTTAATCATCTTTTCTTTTTCTGAAGTCAAAAGAAAGCCTCCCCATACTAAACTAGTGTTACTTTAAGACCAACGTACAAACAGCTTCTACTTGTGCTGTTTGCGGAAACATATCCACAGGTGTTATGTTTTCAACTTCAAATCCTTTACTTATCAACATGTGGACATCTTTTGCTAAAGTTGAAGGATTACAAGAAACATAAACCATTCGTTTTGGTTTTATCTTTGCAACTGTTTCTAGAAAGGCTTGATCACAGCCCGTTCTCGGTGGATCTACAACAATCACGTCAGGACGCCAGCCTACTTTTAGCCATTTAGGCAGCAGTTTTTCTGCTTTTCCCGTTTCATACTGGGCATTTGAAATGCCGTGTTTTTCCGCATTCTTTCTTGCATCTTCTATGGATTCCTTAATGATATCCATCCCTCTTACTTCTTTTGCATCTTTTGCAAGCCACATTCCAATGGTTCCGGAGCCGCAATAAGCATCCACAAGCTTTTCTTTGCCAGTCAGCTTTGCCTGCCTTTTTACTTCATCATAAAGTTTTACCGTCTGCTGGGGATTCAGTTGAAAGAATGCGCGTGCAGAAAGCTCAAAGCGAAGATCTCCTAAATGCTCTGTTATCGTGTCTTTACCGTACACGCCTTCTGTTTGATCTCCAAAAATAAGAGACGTCTTTTCTTCATTTATATTTTGAACGAAGGAAGTTACTTGCGGAAGCCGTTTTTTCACCTCTGCTATGAACAGTTCTTTTTTAGGAAAAGATTCTGTTGCTGTAACAAGGACAAGCTGGATTTGATCCGTACGAAAGGCTGTACGAACCACAATTGTGCGAATGCTCCCTGTTCGTTTTCTTTCGTTATAAACTGGAAGGTTAAGATCACGTATGATCTGTTTAACTTTATTCGTCACGATATTCGTATCTTCGTGCTGAACCAGGCAGTGATCGATATTAATCAATTTATGAGAGTTGCTGCTGTATAAACCTGCGATTACTGTATCGTTTAACTTGCCAACTTGAAACTGGCTCTTGTTACGGTAATACCATGGTTCTTTCATCCCAATAGTTTTCTCTAGAGGAAGTTCGTCTTTAGGAATTTTTGTGTAACGTTCAAATGCCTGTGCAACGACATCCCTTTTTTCTTTTAACTGTGACGGATAGGCCAAATGCTGAAGTTGGCAGCCTCCGCACTCCTCATAAATGGGGCATGGCGGAGTTGTCCGGTTTTTTGACTTCTTTTTAATCTTTTTAATTTTGCCTTCTGCTCTGTTCGGAAACACTTTTGTGATTTCCACCTGAATTTCTTCACCAGGAAGAGCACCAGGAACAAATACCACCTGGCGTTTATAAAATCCGATTCCTTCTCCATTTATACCTAGTCTTTTAATACTTAAAGGAAAGCTTTGTCCAGTTTTTATGATAGGATTAGCTGTATTTTTCATATAATTTCCACTCATTTCCTCGCTAAAAAGTCGCTTTTCTTATTGTAGACGAAATGCGCCAGTTCTACCAATAAGAATATAAAAAAGCACCTTTGGATCATTCACAAAGGTGCAATCTTATGATCTGAACAATAAAGGAGGCGCAGCTTTCTTTAACTGCAGTTCGTCCAGACTTTTAAAGGTATATCCTCTTTTTTGCAGGGCTTCGATCGTTGTTTCAAGTGCATCCGCGTTGTCTTTTGATACGGTATGCAATAATAAAATACTGCCAGGATGGATTTGTTTCATGATCTGGTTGTAGGAATACTGCCAACCACGCTGTTTGTTGGTTTCCCAATCAAGAAATGCAAGTGACCAAAACACATGAGTGTAGCCTTCTTTTTTTGCAAGCATAATCGTTCTTTCACTGAAAACACCTCTAGGCGGACGCAGATAGTGCATATCTGTCTTACCAGTGAGTTCTGTGTATCTCAGTTTTACTTTTTCTAATTCATTTTTTAAACGCGAATCAGAAATTTGTGTCAGATCTGGATGATGATATGAATGATTACCTACTATATGCCCTTCTTCAGCCATTCTTTTTATTAGGTGAGGGTGAGTTTTCATAAATTGTCCGGTTACAAAAAAGGCAGCAGGTACTTTTTTTCGTTTCAATACATCCAGCACATTATCTGTATAACCGTTTTCATACCCATTATCAAACGTTAAATAGATGTCTTTTTTGTTTGGATCACCTAGAAAAAGACTGTCATATTTGTTAATGAGTTCAAGATATTTCGAATCAGTGACCGGTGGAGTTTCTTTCCCCTTTTTTTCAAAAAACCATTCCAGCTTTTGATTCGATACACCTCGTTCGGCATAAGTAACATGTGATTGGGTAAAAAATATAATGGAAACCAAAATCAGGCACAGGAGCCGGTTGATTTTCATAAGAACTTCCTCCTTCAAACGACAACCTATACCTTTATTGTGTTTTGATTAGCCAAAACCATGCTAGGGATATTAAGGAAACAGCGGTGATTCTGTACATACAAAAAAAACCACAGTTCAGTCAATGAACTGCGGTTCCTATAACATCATTTATTTAAATACTGGATCTTTAAACTGCTCCAGCTTCTGTAACGATGACTTCTCAACATGCTCATGCAGGCTGTTTCCGTGGGAATCCATTGTTACGACAGCTGTAAAGCCGTTAACACGGATATGCCACATCGCTTCAGGAATACCGAATTCCATGAGATCGACACCTTCAACCTTTTCCATACATTCCGCATAATACTGCGCTGCGCCGCCGATCGCGTTTAAGTATACACCGCCATGGTCTTTAAGGGCAGCTAGTGTTTTTGGTCCCATGCCGCCTTTACCGATTACAGCACGGATGCCAAACTTCTTCATGATGTCTCCTTGATAAGGCTCCTCACGAATACTTGTCGTTGGCCCAGCAGCTTTTACTTCCCAGTTTCCTTCAGCATCCTTTGCCATAACAGGTCCGCAGTGATAGATGATCTGACCGTTTAAGTCGATCGGAGCTGGATTATCCATAAGATGCTTATGAATCGCGTCGCGCCCAGTATGCATCATGCCGTTGATTGTAACAACATCTCCAACCTTCAGCTCACGAATTTGCTCTTCAGTAATCGGAGCTTCCAAAGTAATGCTTCTTGTTTTCTCCTCTTGTTGCTCTAGTGCTGCAGCTGCTTCTTTATCTGCTTTTGCAAAATCGATCTCTTCGCCTTCTTGATACAGCCACTCTTGGATCTCTCCAGTTTCAGCGTTCAGTTTTACACCCAAACGGCGATATGCCCAGCAGTTATAGGCAACAGATACGAAAAAGCTAGCAGGGATACGGTTAATAACGCCTATTTTACAGCCTAACAGTGTCGTTTCTCCGCCGAATCCCATCGTTCCAATTCCGAGTTTATTTGCGTTGTCCATTACATACTCTTCAAGCTTGCGAAGGTTTTCATTCGGGTTAACGTCATCTACTGAACGGAACAACATTTCCTTTGCCAGTTCATATCCAGATGTGCGGTCTCCGCCGATTCCAACTCCAATAAAGCCAGCACTGCACCCTTGTCCTTGTGCTTGGTATACAGAGTGCATGATGCATTTCCGGATACCATCCAAGTCACGTCCCGCTCGTCCTAAGCCCTCTAGTTCAGCAGGGAGACTGTACTGGATATTCTTATTTTCACATCCGCCGCCTTTTAGAATAAGACGAGCATCGATATAGTCTTCTTCCCATTGTTCAAACTTGATAACAGGAGTTCCGTCACCAAGGTTGTCACCACTGTTATCTCCAGTGATAGAATCAACAGAGTTCGGACGAAGCTTCGTATCTTTTGTTGCATCAGCAATCGCCTGGCGGATGGCCTTTTTCATCTTAATCTGGTTCGCGCCTACAGGGACTTTAATTTTAAACGTAGGAAGTCCTGTATCTTGGCAGATCGGTGATACATTCTCGTCTGCTTTTAAAATATTATCTGTAATCGTATCTAAAGACATAGCTGCGCGAGTTCCTGCATTTTCTTTAAGTTTTGCTGCAAGAATGGCACGGCGGACGTCTTTTGGCAATTTGGTTGATGTTTCTACAATCAGTTTATACATACTTTCCTGAAATTTTTCCATCTCTCCACTACCCCTTTATGACTGCTGTTGTAAGCGTAATCAATACTAATGCATCTATTATAACAAAAAAATCCGTCCCTTTAATAAAGAAACGGATTTCAAACTTATTTTTCTTCCCAGTCGTAACGAAATTGCTTACACTTCTCTTCTAGATCGTCGAGCATTGAAATAATCTTGTCGATCTCATCAATCCCGGCTGTTTCAGCATCTATAGAATCTAAAACATCAACTAATAAATCAATACGATTTTTAATATATTCTTTTTGAGAGGATTTATCCTGAATAGAGTTACCCATGTTGATCTCTCCTTTCCATCCATTCTACTTTAACAAGGCCAGACGCGTTTGCCAATATTAGTTTAGACTTTTGACAACATAAGTTTACCCTTTTTCTTTACCAATTGTTCAGTTAAGATAAGTATTGTCCATTTTGGGATATTCGCTGTCAATTTCTCTAAACTGTTGCTAAAATATAAGTTATTTTCAGTTTTCATTTAAATCTATACCAACTGCTCATAATAATGAAGTATTAATTCGATAGGAGTAATTTGACATGAATAAACAAGTAGCTAAACCTGAAATCACAATAAAAAATGATCCTTGGGAGGCTTATCTAGATTTTGAGCAGTATGGTAAAACAACTTTATCCAGTATAGAATTTACTACTACTACCCTCTGTAATATGAGGTGTAGACATTGTGCTGTAGGACATACCCTCCAACATAAAGACCCTAAAGCACTCCCATTAGAGCTATTACTGCAAAGATTAGATGAAATTCCTGCCTTGAGGACAATGAGCCTTACAGGAGGAGAGCCTATGCTTTCCTTAAAGTCAGTAGAAAATTATGTACTGCCTTTATTGAAATATGCTCATATCAGAGGTATCTACACTCAGATCAACTCTAACCTTACATTAGACATTGAAAGATATAAGCTAATAGCACCTTATTTAGATGTATTACATATATCTCATAATTGGGTAACAGAGGATGAGTTTATAGATACTGGCTTTGCCATGATGGAAAGAAAGCCTACAAGAGAACAAAGAAAAGCATTATTTGACAGGATGATAACTAATTCAAAGACTTTATCTGATATGGGAGTTTTAGTATCTGCTGAGACCATGATAAACAGTAGAACTGCCCCTCACTTAGAAAAGATACATAAGCAGGTTGTTGAGGAGATGGGATGTCAAAGACATGAAATTCATCCTATGTATGATAGTGGATATGTTAAAATGACTGACCCTCCAAATATGCATTATTCATTAAAATCTATGTACCCGAGTGACTTTGCAAGCACGCTAGAAACAATCAATCTGGATGAAATGAGAGAAAGTATCCACAGACTTCTGGACATACGGGATAAAAAGACATGGATGCTGTTTGGTACCTTGCCTTTTTATGCATGTTCCGACAACGAGAAAGACCTTCAATTGCTGAGAAGGCTTCAGAATGAGGAAAATGTAACGGTTAGAAATGACCCTGACGGAAGATCACGCCTGAACATAAATTTATTCGACGGCAATATTATCGTGACTGATTTCGGTGATGCTCCTGCGCTTGGGAACATCAAAGATACTAGCCTGCTTGATGCTTATAAGACTTGGAATGATTCAAAGCTCGCTAAAGAACTTGGATGCCACTGCCCTGCTGTTAAATGCCTGGGTCCTAATGTTCTTGTTAAGCATTCTTATTATGAAGATATTGATTTTTCTGGTAGAACTGCAAAGCTTTAAAGCGGTAAAAAGTTATAAACTTTACAAAAGTAAGTTTAAAACGTATAATAAAAGGCAAATATTAAACGTAGTTTAAGCTTTGTAGTATAGAGGTGAATGATATGGATTACAGCACTATGTGTCCGAAATATGAAGTTGCCATGGATATAATTGGTAAAAAATGGACAGGACTCATCATTCGTGTTTTGATGGACGGTCCTAAACGTTTTAAAGATATTAAATCTCAAATTCCTGAGATGAGTGACCGTATGCTTACGGAACGCATGAAGGAATTAGAATCAGTTGGAATTGTAAAGCGCAACGTTTATCCGGAGACTCCTGTAAGAATTGAATATTCACTGACGGATAAAGGGAATTCATTAAAATCAATTATTAATGCTATACAAGATTGGAGCGAACAGTGGGTCGACCATTGATAGTCTCTGTATAAGAAAAAGGACAGCCGTCTAGACGCTGTCCTTTTTTACATATTGCTCGTATGAAAACGGAATGATACGTGGTCTTGGATCGGAATCCAAGCTCCGATTCCCTGCTGTGTTACGTTCTGAATGACGATTTCTCTTTTTCCGCCTTTTAGAACAATGTACACTTCTCCGTAAGTAACTCTTCCTCTTTCGTTAACTGCCGGAACATAACTGTATAAGTAGCCGACTTGCTTCGGAGAAACATGGTATACGTTTGATTTCTTTGTTCCTGCACCTACTGCTGTCTGGAAGGCAAGCGGCAGTTTTGATTTTTCTGCTGCTGTAATGAGCATCATCTTTTGAACCGCTTCGCTGTTTGGAATAGAAGCTGTCAGTCCGCCGCTCACTTTTTTATGAGCTGTCTGGTTGTAATATAATTTAGCTACTGACTTTGCCCCTCGATTGTCCAAGCGGTTTGTATTGATCTGCTGATGCTCCCAGTTTACAGTAGTCTCGGTTGATTGATACGAAAGCGGCCATTGACCTAAGTAAATTTTAGCACGGTACCAGAATGCCACTTTAGAAGCATTAATGCTTGATTCATTCAATAGTCTGATGAGATCAGGATTCGTAATCGGCACATCAGATGTTTTAAGCATCGCCTTTGCAAGCTTGCTTGGCTCAAGATATGGGAGATCTTGTGCTGAGTTAGGGTACGTATTTTCTTTAGAGATGCTTAGCACCGAACCAGGAACTTTTATGTCTGCGTTTTTGCCAGCTTTGTCATCCGCTTTTTCAGCCGTTTTTTCAGCTGTTTTTTCTGACGGTTTTTCTGCAGGCTTTTCAGTTGTTTTTTCCGCTGCAAACGCCTGGTTTGTAAAAGCAAAGAGCATAACGAATATGATAATAAAAATTCTTTTTCTCATAATTTCCTCCTTTACCCCTATTTTTTTCTATCACATGAAATTTATCCGCGAGTACTGCTCTCTTTCTCTGGGGTATTGTTGGAAATAAAAATAGCCCCGATTCACAGTTAGAATCAGGACTTCTTACTATGCGTGTATTTCAAAGCTTTCGGTGATGTTGATGCTGTCTTTAACAGACTGCACCATCGAACAATTTTTACGAGTTACCACTAAAGCTTTTTCTACTTTTTCATGCGGAAGTTCATTTCCCTTTATTACGAAATGCAGATGAATGTCTGATACTCTGTTTGCTTCCTTTTCATCACGTGTCACTTTTGCTTGAACATCAATGTTTTCGTATGGCAGTCTCATACGTTCTAACACTTTTCTTAAAACACCGCCGCTGCAAACCGCTACAGATGATACAAGCAGCTGAAATGGCCTGAATCCATATTCGGCATCTCCGCTTATTTTTAAGTTTCCATATTCAACGGTTGTTTCAAATCCTTTTTCATTCATTTTAAAGTCCATTGCCGCACACCTCTGGTAAAGTTTTTATTCAACTTTTAACTGCATCCATTGTACAATGGTTTTAGTTTGTTTTGAAAAGGAGATGCTCATGCAGCTTTCAACATATAGATTCTCTGTTTTAGTCAGTATTGTTTTTATTTCTGGTTTCGCACAAGGCATGTTATTGCCGCTGATAGCGGTTATTTTTGAACAGAACGGAACCTCTGCATCGTTAAACGGTTTCCATGCAACTGCGCTGTATATCGGGATTTTGATCGCTTCTCCGTTCATAGAAAAGCCTCTGCGCAAGTTAGGCTATAAACCGCTTATTATGTCAGGTCTTTTAGCAGTCATTTTATGTTTTTCGTTGTTTCCAATCTGGAAAGTATTTTGGTTTTGGTTCGTGCTGCGGCTTCTTATCGGAATCGGTGATCATATGCTCCATTTCTCTACTCAAACATGGATCACTTCAAATAGTCCAGAAAACAAGCGGGGAAGGAATATTTCTGTTTACGGTATAGCATTCGGTGCTGGTTTTGGAATCGGACCTCTCATGACAAAAATACTCGAGGTAAACGAAAATCTGCCGTTTTGGCTTGCAGCAGGTCTTTGCTTAATTTCTTTTATATTAATGACAAGTATTCGTAATGAAAAACCAGAGACCGAGTCAGCACGAATGGCTGGTGTTACTGCATTTTCACGTTATAAAGATGTTTTTAAAATAGCCTGGGTTTCATTGCTTCCTCCGTTTGCATACGGATTTCTAGAAGCAACACTTCATGGATCTTTTCCTGTGTTTGCCCTTCGCAACGGTATAAGTCTGGATTGGGTAGCGGTCTTATTGCCTGCTTTTGTATTAGGCAGCCTGGTTTTTCAGTTACCGTTAGGGGTGTTAAGTGATAAATATGGACGAAAGCCTATTCTGATTTTTTCTTTCGTTTCAGGGTTTTTCTCATTTTTAGCTACCTATTGGACAATACATTCCTTCTGGGTTCTTCTTGGCTTGTTCTTTTTCTCAGGTATGTTTGTCGGATCTATGTTTTCTCTGGGAATCGCCTATATGAGTGATCTGCTTCCAAAATACCACCTTCCAGCCGGCAACATTTTAGCAGGGATCAGTTTTAGCATCGGAAGTATGGCAGGTCCATTAATCGGGGGGAGTTTTATCAGCTGGTTTAAAGGCGGTGCTTTTGTTTTTGCGATCTGCGGTATGTTATTTATTCTCTGCCTGCCGATCATATTTACGAAAAGCCGCACTTCTGCTGTACAGACAAAAACAGCATAGATTAAATATTTTTTTGTACTTTACCCATATTATGAAAAGCAGGAATTTTGACATTGAATGCGCAATCTTTAAACTAGAATTAATGATACTTACACAATTTGATTTATAAGGAGTAGATTTGTATGATGAGATTACGTTCGGATATGCCTGAACTTAGCGGTGCAACAGAGTGGATCAATGGTGAAGTTTCTAAGAGCGATCTTGTTGGCGACAAGCCGACCCTTATTCACTTCTGGTCAGTCAGCTGTGGTTTATGTAAAGAAGCAATGCCGAGCATCAACCAGTTCAGAGATGATTACAAAGATGAACTGAACGTTATTGCCGTTCATATGCCTCGTTCTGAGAAGGATCTTGATATTGCACAGATCAAAGAAGTTGCTGCAGAACATGATATTACACAGCCAATCTTTGTAGACAATAACCATGCATTAACGGATGCATTTGAAAATGAATATGTTCCTGCTTATTATGTATTTGATGCAGAAGGTAAGCTTCGTCATTACCAAGCTGGCGGAGATGGAATGAAAATGCTGACAAAACGTGTTAACCGTGTACTAAGAAAAGAAACAAAATAAAAAACCGGGCTGAGCCCGGTTTTATTTTTTTCTCTTTTTTCCAGTAAAGGGTCGTTCCATAAGACGAAATAGAAGTGCAAAGAACTTATAGATAAATAAGCCTGTCATTGCGCCTAATCCGTTAAGAAGTATGTCATCGATATCAAAAATTCTTTTTGCATATTCGTATTGCAGCACTTCAATAACAAAGCTCGTACCAAACCCGATTACAAACATAAGCCGCCATGAATTAAACACACGGAAAATTAAAGGCAGCAAAAGACCAAGAGGTAAAAATAAGATAATATTGCCGATAATGTTCTTAAAAATCAGCCAGTAATCTCCGCTTCTCCACATAAGGCGTATACTATCGAACAAAACAAGGTTTGCTGACTTTCCATATACGTACTCATTAAATGAGAAAAGCGTGGCTTTTATAAGAACGGCCATGTACACAATAAAGAAAAGTGCACCTATCACACTAAAAACAATTCTAACTTTTTTCATATTGCCTTTCTCCTGCCTTTATTTCAAAAATTCCCATAAGTGCCTTTTTAAGTTTAACACGCAAAGGTCTTAAGGAGATACAGGTAAAAGACACAAAATCTCTCCAACATTTTTCTTCAACTTACGCGGTGTATTTCCCCTTTTGCTGTTATTATTAGCATTGCTGCTATTGAAAGTGGTTGATTTCCGTTCCAGGTACTCGCTTTCCGCGGGCGGGCGGTAAGCCTCCTCGCGCTTTGCACCTTTAGGAGTCTCACCTGTCCGCTTCAGGGAAGTATTCTTGCTCCTGCGTCTACAAGTAAATACTGCCGACGTGAGCTTCCTCGTCGCATGCCTTGCGAGAAGCTTCTCATGTGATAGGCACGCACCTTACACTCCAATCAACTATCAAAGAAGAGTCTTTTACACAGATGTCCATTTTCTAGCCTTTTTAAAAACAAAAAATAATAGAATGGCTGTTACAATAATTCCAGCCACGGGGAGCATATATTCTTCTGCCTTTGCGCCTACATCTTTCCACTGCGGTCCGAATTGTTTCCCAAGATAAATATAAAATGCAGTAATCGGAAACATCGCAATAAATGTATAGATGGAAAATACCCAAACATTCATTTTTGCCATGCCGCACGGAACAGATATCGTAGTCCTTACGCCAGGAAGGAACCGTCCGAAAAACGCGACTCCTGCACCATACTTCTCAAAAAAGCGATCTGCAGCATTAATTTCTCTTTCTTTAATAAAAACATACTTGCCGTACTTGATTAGAAAAGGTCTTCCGCCATATCTGCCGAGTGCATAAAGCGTCAGCGGGCCTAGCGTACCTCCTAAAGTTCCAGCAAATACAGCAAGCCAGTAATTCATATCACCTTCATATACCCAAAACCCTGCGAGCGGGAGAACCAGCTCAGCGGGAACAAATTCAAAAGTAAGTGCAATAATAAGTCCAAAATACGAAAACTGCTTTAAAAATTCAATAAATGAGAGTATAAGTTCTTCCATCTTATCTCCCTCCCTTTCTGTCTAGAGGCACAACGAAAAACATTATAACACAATCACAAAATTGCTTTAAAGTCTTCGTAATAAAGCAAAAAAAGCCGCCCGTAACCGGACAGCTTTTACATATTAATGAAAGTTATTCTTTTTGTTAGCACTGCTGCTTGTCTTGTGTTTACTTTCATTTTTGTTGTTCTTGCTTTGGTTTGTGTTTTGTTTGTTGCTTTTTCCCATTTAGCAATACCTCCTTATTTCAAGGTACTACTAGCTTTTCCAATCATTCAGCCTTTAACAAGCCCCTTTTCTTGGCAAAATCGATCTTATATTTATGGAATGTAGCATTAAGTACACCGCCTGAAAGCAGTACGATTCCTGTTAGATAGAACCACAGCATGAGTACAATAACAGCTCCGATACTTCCGTACGTTTGCGAATAATTTCCAAAGTAATCGACATAAAAAGCAAAACCTAATGATACGATCTGCCATAAAAAAGTAGCCACGAGAGAACCATACCAGATTTCACTGTATTTTAACTTTTTGCATGGGGCCATATAGTAAAGAATAGAAACAACTGTTGCGATAAGAAAGAAACTGATAAGCCAGCGAAGTACGGACCAGATCGTTAGAAATTCATCACTTAAACCTAAATAGGAAAATGCCGCATTGCCCAGCATCTTACCGAACACCGGAAAAACTAAAGCTACAATAAATGCGAAAACAACGCCAAAAGTTAAAAAGATCGATAACAGTCTTGTTTTAACAAAGCCTCTGCATTCTTCCACTCCATATGCTTCGTTCAATGTTTTAATAACAGCATTGATGGCGTTTGATGCTGACCAGATAGTTGCTAAAATCCCGATAGATAGCAATCCCCCGCTTCTTCCTTCAAGTACTGCCAACAAATTTTCTCTTACTGAATCCATCGCCTCTGCTGGAACAAAATGTTCGAGCAGGTCAAGTGCTTCAGCAGGTTCTATAAAGAAAGCACCGAGTGTTAATAAGAAAATTAAAAAAGGAAACAAAGATAAAAGAAAATAGTAAGCAAGCTGTGCTGCCAGCCCTGTTACATCTCCTCTTTTAAAGCCATGCATAAATTCAATTCCAAAAGATTTTGCCTTCATGTGTTTAAGAATATGCCATAAAGTCAATGGTCCTCTCACCCCTAACTTAGTTGTATATTTCCTATATCATTCCCTTTCCTTATGGTGATAAAAACTTTTTTCGACAGAAGTTTATATTTTTTTATAATGGGTAACTTAAGAATAATTCCATATTACAACCACACAAAAAAAAGGAGGAATTTTAAATGAGTTTATTATGGGCACTTATAATTGGAGGAATCATTGGTTGGTTAGCAGGACTATTAACAGGGCGTGACGTACCAGGTGGAATCATCGGTAACATTATCGCAGGTTTCGTTGGTGCTTGGTTAGGTGGCTTACTGTTAGGAGACTGGGGTCCAACGGTTGCTGGTTTCGCAATTATTCCAGCTATCATCGGTGCTATCGTAGTTGTACTTATTGTAAGCTGGATTATGCGCAGCATGCGTAGCCGTGCATAATTTAAAAACACAAAAAGAACATAACCCAAATTAAAAAAGAAAGCTGGCTCAATAGATCAGAATTTGATCTTAATAAGCCAGCTTTTTTTATTACCTAGGGATATTCAAGGAAATATAAACACATATTATATTTGTTAAAATTAAAAAGGAGGCAAGGAAAATGGACGCACAACGTGCACAAGAGATCTCTGAATCATCTGCCATGGCTAACGTTACATATAATGGACAAAGCATTTATATTGAGCATGTAGATCAGCAAAATGGAACAGCTACAATCCATCCTCTCGATGAACCAAACAATAAGCAAAGTGTTTCGGTTTCAAGTTTGGATGAACAATAAAAATGAACCACCACATCCTGTGTGGTGGTTTATGATGCATCTTTATTTAAAGCTATTTTCTAAAAGATTGTTGCTAATGGATGTTTTTTCTCCCCATTTGCAAGTTGATTGGAGCGCAAGGTGCGAAACTCCTACGGGACGAGTGGTCAGGTGGAGACTCCTAATGGCGCAAAGCGGCAGGAGGCTCACCGCACGCCCCGTGGAAAGCGAGCAGCCTGGAGCGGAAATCAACTACTTTCAAAAGCAACAATGTTTGCGAAAACAGCTTTTATAAAAGATTGTTGCTCCTGAGAGACAGCCTTATTAAAATCGTTTCTTAAATACATAACTCGGTTTTTCGTAATGCATTTTTTCTTCATAAAAACGGTGAGCATCTAAACGATTCACATTAGAACTCAACACTACGCAATTGCAGTTGTTCTGGACTGCAAATGATTCCAAAAAGGCTAGCAGTTCCTCTCCATATCCCTTTGAACGTTCCTCTGAATCCGTAATCAGATCATATAAATATACATGTTTTCCATCATAAAAGTTCGTTAGAATGGCAAATCCGGCAAGTGCGACAATCTTTTCGTTATGGTAATTTGCAAATAGTGTGTAGCCTTCTTTTTGCATTTGAAGAAATAATTCATAAAACAAGTCCTCTGAGAGATGAGTCCGCAGCTGGTTCATCACAGGAAAAGCTTCGCGTACTTCATGCTCTAATGACAATTGCCTGATCTCACCCATTATAAATCCTCCTGTTTATAGCGATTCTCTATTTTTTATTTCGATAAGCAATCTTTCGCATCCGGCTGTTACAAGGTCATACACTTCTTGAAAATTACCGGTAAAATACGGATCTGGTACATCTTCAAACTCATTTTCCGGCACAAAATCCAGAAGTCTTGCAATCATGCCTGTCTCTGATTGCCCAGCCATCTTGTGCATGTTCCCAATGTTCTCTGCATCCATTCCAATAATATAATCATATTGTGTTAGATCGTTCGTTTTAATTTGACGCGCCTTTTGACCCTCAAATGATATTTGATTCTTCGTTAAAATATTTCTTGTACCTTCATGCGGCGGTTCGCCAACATGCCAGTTTCCTGTTCCTGCAGAGTCAATCGATATTTTCCCCTCTAGACCTTCTTTTTTAACCAGATCTCTAAAAATAGCCTCAGCCATTGGCGAACGGCATATATTACCTAAACAAACAAAGAGTACTTTAATCATGATTCATACCCCTTTCTTTTTCCTTTTAAATTATAACATTTCTAACCAATTTCAAAAGGAATTCTACAGCAAAAAAGAAAACCGGGCTTTTCTTCAGCCAGGTTTTCTTCTGCAGCATTTAAGCTAGATATGCTTCACGGACTTGTTCATTTGTAATCAATTCCTGTCCCTGTCCTGCCATCACGATTTCTCCAGTTTGTATCACATACCCTCTATGTGCAACCTGCAGAGCCTGATAGGCATTTTGTTCGACCAAGAGAATAGTCATGCCTTCTTTGTTTAAATCACTGATTATGTCAAAGATTTGTTCTACAATAACTGGCGCTAATCCCATGGATGGCTCATCCAGCAGCAATAGACGAGGCTTTGACATTAACGCACGTCCTATCGCTAGCATCTGCTGCTCACCGCCGCTCATGGTGCCTCCTTTTTGGCTCAAACGTTCCTGAAGACGAGGAAAGTATTGAAATACTTTTTCCATCCGTTCTTTTACGATCTTTTTATCTTTGACGATAAAAGCACCCATCTCAAGATTCTCTTTTACAGTCAGTCTTGGGAAAATTCTTCTTCCTTCAGGTACATGTGCAATCCCAGTTTGTGCCGTCAAATGAGCCGGCTGTTTTGAAATATCTTTTCCTTCATAAATAACCGAGCCAGTTTTCGGCATCACCTGACCGCTGATCGTTTTCAGCGTAGTCGATTTTCCTGCACCGTTCGAACCGATTAATGTAACGATCTCCCCTTTTTCAACAGAGATGCTGATCCCTTTTAGCGCATGGATACCACCGTAAAATGTGTTTACATCCTTCAACTGCAAAATACTCATCGTTCTCCCCCTTACGCTGGTGTTACGGCACTTTTTCCAAGATAGGCTTCAATCACTTTTACATTATTACGGATCTCTGCAGGTTTTCCTTCAGCAATTTTTTCACCATGATCCAAAACAAAAATTTGTTCCGAAATTTCCATAACGAGTCTCATATCATGTTCGATCAATACGATCGTAACATCAAGATCTTCTCTCATACGATGTATGAATTCTGTTAACTCCCTCGTTTCCCTTGGGTTCATCCCAGCTGCTGGTTCATCGAGCAGAAGGAGTTTCGGTTTTGTCGCGAGAGCACGGGCTATTTCCAGCCTCCGCTGCGCTCCGTATGAAAGATTTTGAGCATCTTCATTCAAATGCTTAGCAAGACCGACATATTCAAGCCAATGATACGCTTCTTCCTGTGCACGCTTTTCTTCCTCGCGTATCGTTTTAGTTTGAAAAAGTGTTCCGACTAGGCCAGCTCTTAATTGTTTGTGCAGCCCTACCATCACATTTTCAAGAACCGTAATATTTGAGAACAGACGGATATTCTGAAACGTTCGTGCAATACCTTGTCTTGCAATATCATGCGGTTTCTTTCCGATTAAGGAAGTTGATCCAAGCTGCACATTTCCTTTATCAGGCTGATAAACACCTGTAATCAAATTAAAAAAAGTAGTTTTTCCCGCTCCATTCGGACCAATAACGGCTGTGATCGATCCTTTTTCAACGGTAATATCCACTGAATTTACAGCAACGAGACCGCCAAATTGTTTTGTTAAATTACTCACTGTTAATATAGACATTTCATACCGCCCCCCTATGCTTGAAATCCTTTATCAGGTTCAACTGTAATCTGTTCTTTTCTGTGCTTTTTGGAACCCTCTTTTAAAGATTCCTCATCGAACACTGGATTTTTTGCCGGAATTAATCCTTGAGGACGATAGATTGCAAATACTATTAAGATAGCTCCAAAAATAAATCTTTGCATTTTAGCAGGTGCTAGTGCCTCTGGAAAACTGATAACCCCGTTAAGGCTTAACTGATTCAAGTAATTTGTTACTTCTGTGAGAACTTGAAGGTTTAAGATCGTGATCACCGCGGCACCTAAAATAACTCCAGGCACACTGCCCATTCCTCCTAAGATAACCATTACGAGAATCGTAATAGACTCGAGCAATGTAAAGCTTGTAGGATCAACGAACGTCTGCTTAGCTGCAAAGACGACTCCCATCATTCCGGAGAAAGATGCTCCGATCGCGAATGCCAATAGTTTGGTCCTTACAAGATGGATTCCCATTGATTGTGCAGCAATCTCATTTTCTCTAACCGCTTTCCATGAACGGCCAATCTTTGAATATTCGAATCTTCTTACAGCCAGAATGACAAACAACAAGATTGCTAGAACGATAAAATAAAACTGATTCGGATAAACGAATTGATAGCCGAAAATTTCAGGCGGCTTTACAGAAGCCAGCCCCATCGCACCGTTCGTAATATTTACAGGCTTATCAAGGTTGTTGAAGACAATTCGGATTATCTCCCCAAAGCCGAGTGTAACGATTGCAAGATAATCTCCTTTCACACGCAAAACTGGTATACCTAAAAGCACTCCGAAAAGCGCCGCTACAAAACAGCCGATCAAAATAAAGATCCAGAAGCTCTCCCCAGATAGCGGAAAATCTCCGAATGGCATAAAATTAGCTGCCTGGCCTGTAGCAAAGATTCCGTACGTGTAAGCGCCAATGGCAAAGAACGCCACAAATCCCAGATCCAAGAGTCCGGCCAAACCGACTACAATGTTCAATCCCAGTGCCATCGCAACATAGATTCCTACAACCGTAGCCACTTCCATATATGACTGGTACCCTGGCCCCGTACTTGAAACGAATGGTATGACGCCAATCAATACCACACCTGCAATCACCCATTTTAATCGGTCAGGCAGTTCCGTGTAGTACAAGAGAAGCAAAGAAAATAACAGAAGAAGAAATGCTGTTACAGATGCTTGAGCCAGGTATAGGCTCAGTGAAGTTACTAATACATAGAGCACCAGCAGAATGATCTGAGCCAGTTTGTTGCCTTTTAGTTTATTTGTCAGCTTATGCATGCACCTTCACCTAAACTTTCTCTGTAACTGCTTTGCCAAACAGTCCTTCTGGTTTGAAAATCAAAACAATAATTAAGATTGCAAACGCAAAAACGTCTTTATATTCAGCCCCAAAAATACCGCCGGTTAAAAGCTGGAGATTTGCTGCGGCAAACATTTCCAGAAGTCCAAGCATAATACCGCCTGCCATAGCACCCCGAATATTTCCGATTCCGCCTAGTACAGCAGCTGTAAATGCTTTTAAGCCAAGGATAAAACCGATATAAGGATCGATCGTTCCATATTGAACAGCAAACAGTACACCCGTTGCTCCTCCAAGAGCTGATCCGATAAAGAAAGTTAGCGAGATGACTTTGTTCACGTTGATCGACATGAGCGATGCTGTTTCACGATCTTGTGCAACAGCTCTCATCGCCATTCCCCATTTTGTTTTATTAACGAAAAAGTCCAGTCCTATCATCATTAGCACGACAGAAATGATGAGGATAATCGTTGAAGTCTTAAAAAACGCATCACTGAATGATGAAGAAATGCTAGAAAATTTAATCGCAAACTGCTCATTAAACATGGAAGGGCCAGTTAAAATGTAGTTCCCTCTCTTGTATTCCGTTATAAAACGAACCAAATCTTGAAGCAAAAACGAGACACCAATCGCAGAAATCAGTGTGATAAGCTTAGGCGAGTTCCGGAGCGGTCTGTAAGCCATCCGTTCAATACCTACACCCATAAACCCGGTAAGAATGGAAGTAACGACCAGCACAAGAATCAATGCCAGAATAGCAGGCATAGCTGCAAGCCAGCCCATTCCTGTCATCAAAATGAGCATAGCTACACCGATAAAAGCACCTGTCATGAAAATTTCACCATGAGCAAAGTTGATAAGCTCCAATATTCCATAAACCATCGTGTATCCAAGTGCGATAACCGCATAAATTGCACCAAGAGCTAAACCATCAACAAGAACTTGAGGCAAAGTTTGTAAAATTTCAGCTAACATAAATATTCCTCTCTTTCACAACTAGGGAGTTTATGTAAAAAAGAAGAGGGATATGGCCTTTAGGGTCATTCCCTCTCATGTAAACGTTGGTTTACTTACTGATTTCGCCTTCTTGTACTCCAGGATATTTAGCTTCACTGAATTTATAAATATATACTTTAGCGAACTTGTTATCACCTTTGTCATCGAATCCGACTTTTGTTACTACACCTTGAAACTCTTGAATTTTACGGATTTCTTCTGCCACTTTCTCACGGGATGGAAGATCTCCATCATTGCCTTCAATTGCAGCTTCAAGTCCTTTTAGTAAAACGCTCATAGAATCATAGCCATAAGCAGAATAAGATTCTACGTTCTTGTTAAATTTCTCTTTGTATTTTGAAGAGAAATCTTTGCCTTCATCTGTTTTACTCGCATCAGCGGCAACAGATGTGTAGTATACGTTTTCTACAGCATCGCCTGCGATCTCAACAAGAGTAGAAGAGTCCATTCCATCTCCGCCCATGAATGGGATTTTGATCCCTTTGTCACGCGCTTGACGAATTAGCTGGCCGCCTTCTGTATAAAGTCCGCCAAAGAATACTAAGTCAGGTTTCTTTGACAGTACTTGTGTAAGAACACCATTGAAATCTTTCTCTCCAACAGTAATTCCTTCATATCCAAGAATTTCAGCCCCTGCGTCTTCAGCTGCCTTTTTGAACGCATCAGCTAAACCTGTTCCGTAGGCTGTTTTATCTTGGATAACAAAAATCTTTTTAGCTCCTAATTTATTAATCGCAAAGTCTGCACCTGCAGGACCTTGGAAATCGTCACGTGCAACGATACGGTTTACTGTCTTAAGTCCGCGGTCTGTTACTTCCGTAGCTGTATTAGCTGGAGAAACCATCGGAACGTTGTACTTTTCATAGACTTCAGATGACGGGATAGAAACACCTGAGTTCAAGTGGCCGACTACCCCAAGGATGGATTTATCAGAACCGATAAGCTGGGCGTTAGCTACACCTTTTTTAGGGTCAGCTTGATCATCATATGGCTGAAGCTGAAGCTTGTACCCTAAGTCTTCAAACTTCTTCTTGTTTTCTTCAAGAGCAAGCTGCGCACCAAGTTTAATAGATTCTCCAAGTGTTGCACTTCCTCCTGATAATGGAGTCTGTGTTGCAATTTTAATAACCTTTCCGCTTCCTCCACCACTGCCTCCTGATCCTCCTGAAGCATTACAGCCTGCTAAAAGTCCTAAAGACAATGCAGAAGCTACTAATACTTTTAACCCTTTTTTAATCCCCACCTAAAAATCCCCCTCGTAAGAATATTTTGATAATTGCAACTATTTAAAAAAATAGTACATGAATCCGCGGCAGTAGACAACTAAAATTTTGAAAAAATAGATATTTTATTTTAAATTTAAAAGTTTTCCCTAATGTTCAACAAAATCCCTTACATTCCGCAACTAGAACTTTAGTAGGAAAATAAAAAAATCCGCTGAAATGTACTCAGCGGATTGCATCAAATTAATTATGATTAGACAGTATTTTAACGTGATACTTTCTTGTCCTTGGTCCATCGAATTCACAAAAATAAATGCCTTGCCATGTTCCAAGCAGCAATTCGCCATTCTGGATCAGTATGACTTGTGAGGAACCAACCGTGCTGGCTTTTAAATGAGAAGCTGAATTGCCCTCAGCATGCCGATATTTGGGGTGTTCCCATGGGTACACTTCATCAAGCCTCATCAGCATGTCTTTTACAACATCAGGATCTGCGTTTTCATTAATCGTAATGCCTGCTGTGGTATGCGGACAGTACACATACATCACTCCGTCTTTTACACGCTGCTCCTCCAGATAAGCTTGCAGTGAACTCGTAATCTCATACATTTCGTCTCGCTGGTGTGTTTGAATCGTAAACGTTTGAGCCACTTCCTATCCCTCCTCTACACTTCTTAATTTGATGATTCCCTATAAAAAACCTTTTTATATAGAAAATTGTATAGAACAAGAAACAAAGCAGTTTTATCTTTAGTGATAGCTAGAGTATTTTAAGCATCGCTCGTAAATCCCTGGAACCGCTCGTAAACTTCAGAAATCGCTCACAAAAATAAAAAATCCCCAAAAGGGCGTTTCCTTTTGGGGATGATTTTCATATCTTATTTCCTATGAACTCTTGTACGGTCACCCGCAATCTTTTTCCAGCGTGCTCTTTCTGCAAGAGCCAGTTTTTGATCCTCTTTTCTGGCAAAATAAGCGAGTTCACGCTGAAGCTTTAGGAAGCTGTTATAACGTTCTTCATCCAATTCACCGGTTTCAATAGCCGTCTGGACGCCGCATCCCGGTTCATTATTATGTGTACAGTCACGGAACCGGCATTGCTCCGCAAATGCCTCAATATCCTGGAAGCTCTGCCTTAAACTGTTGTCACCTTCCCAAAGCTGCAGCTCGCGCATTCCTGGTGTGTCAATCAGTATTCCTCCGTTTTCAAGTACGAGCAGCTCTCGGTGAGTCGTCGTATGCTTTCCTTTTCCATCTTCTTCACGAATATCGTTCGTCTTTAATACTTCCTGGCCAAAAAGCTTATTGGCTAGTGTTGACTTTCCAACCCCAGAGGATCCCAATAGCGCAACGGTTTCTCCTTCTTTTATAAAAGAAGATAGTGCATCAAGGCCTATACCGCTTTCCGCACTGACTGCGAAAGTGGGTACTCCAAATGCTATTGTCTCAACCTCATCCATATACTTTTGTACATCATCGCAAAGATCAGCTTTACTTAGAACGATAACTGGTGTAGCCCCGCTCTCCCATGCCATCAATAAGTAGCGCTCCAATCTGCGCAGATTAAAATCCTGATTTGTAGCATTCACTAAAAATACAGTGTCTACGTTAGTCGCTACAATTTGTTCTTCTGTCGTCAGACCTGCTGCTTTCCTTGAAAACTTGCTCTTTCGAGGCAAGATCCCATGAATATAAGCTTTTCCTTCTTGAGGAACAGCTGAAACAGCAACCCAATCACCTACGGCAGGATAATCGTGTCTTCCAGTAGCGTTGAATCTGATTTTCCCTGTAATTTCGCCAAGCAGTTCACCGTGTTCTGTAAGAACGTCATAAAGACCTTTATGCTCAACGCTGATCCTGCCCGGAACAAGTAACTGATTTTCATATGCCTTAAAAGCTTCTTCAAATGTTTGATTCCAACCTAGTGATTTTAAATTCAATGTAATACCCTCCGAATAAATGTTGTCTAATTTTTTTTGTAATAAAAAAGAACCGCAGAATACGGTTCTTTAAAGAAAGAGAGGTGCACAAATAGCCTCTTTTTCATATAAAAAACCATGAACTGATTGCACAGCCCATGGTTAAAATGACAAATTTAATCGCAGAAATTACAAATCATAAAACGTTATCTGCTATTCTTCATTGTCCCAATAGGCTGTACAAGAAACAATACACTCTCTGAAGTCAATCCTTTAAGTTGTCTCATCATACATCCCTCCTTGGGTTTTGTTAGAATAATTTACTTCTCCACTATACCAGTATATGCATATTTTGTAAATAGATGCATTCAGATTATTTTGTAATTGAAGAATTATCTCGATAGCCTTTAATAATTCTTTTAATCATCTCTTCATCCATTTGGAGTGGTTTTTTATCTAATGTTTTAAGCAGCTCTTGCGTGTTTGAGTCATCAAACGCAATGTTTCGATTCAAATAGTTCTTATATACATCAACTACATTGTTCAACAGCAGTTCTTCCTCATTAAGATTCGGCTCATAATCATAAGGAGCAAGTTTGAAAAGATCGAGTCCAGCCTTGTCTCTCATGATTTGAAATACATCAGCACTTAACGGCGGATTGCTGTTTGTAATATGATAAATGTTATTTTCTCTGCCTTTTTGCAGCACATCTGATAATACATCCGCCACATAATCTACAGGAACGAGATTCTGAGTGCTGCCTTCTTCACACAATAAATGAAAAACGCGTTCACCCAGTCCTTTACGCTGAAATCTCTTTTTGAAAACTTCTAGACTTCTCAATAAACCATAAAGAGTAAACTTCGAATCAGCTTCCCCTGTTTTGGAATCGCCGATAATGATGGCAGGTCTTAAAATGGTAACGTTGAAGAGTTTTTTATAATCCATACAGAGGTGTTCAGCTTTACACTTGCTTTCCTCATAAGGATTATTAAACGAACGGTCTAACGAATGAAGCTCTTCTTTTGCAGATTCGTCTTTTCCTAAAGTATAAGCCGTACTGACATAGTAAAAATGCGATACACCCATTTTTTCTGCTGCCTCTAAAGCATATTTGGTCCCTGAAAAATTTATTTGAAAAAGTTCTTCTTTAAGATCAAGATCAAACTTTACAAGGGCGGCCATATGATAAAAAACATCAATTTTATTGGCAAGCTCCTGTTGAGTCTCCTTGTTCATACCCAGATCAGGAACTGTAATATCTCCTTGAATAATATGAATATCGCCTTTAAGATCAGCTGTCTTTAAAAGAAGCTGTTCCGCTTTTTTTATATTACGCGCCAGTACAAATAACGTATGTCCTTCACGCGCTAAATTTTGAATTAAGCGTCCACCTAAAAAACCGGTAGCTCCGGTAAGAAATATATTCATTAAGCCGGTTCCTTCCTATTCCTATATCAGCATATTTTCTCTTCTATAGTAACACATCATCTTAAAGATGGCGCCGTATTCATGGTGTTTTGTACAAGCTTCCTCAAAAAAATAAAGCCGCTAAATGCAGCTTTTATTTTTCATCATCAGGTTTCGCAATATTTACCGCTGGCATATCATTGTTCATATAGTCAGTAGGATGACCATCATCTTCCCGATTTTCATCATAAAAAAATTCATTAATTTCCTTTTCAGCATGTGCTGTCGGATCTTCATGTTGATTGTTGTATTTATGTTTCTTGTCCATTGCTATTCTTCCTTTCCACAGTTTTCACAAGCTTTAAATACTTCCTCATATTGAAGTCTTTCGTTAGCATCAAACTTATGGTTGCAGTATCGAATAATCCCATCTTGGTCAATTACGAAACAAGAACGAATTGCAGTACCATTCTTTTCGTTTAATACGCCAAAAGCTTTTGTCACTTTTTTATGCCAATCGGCTAAAAGCGGATAAGGAAGCGTCCCAAGGCTAGCAGAGAAAACATTATGGGAATAAATATGATCCACACTTATCGCAAGCACTTCTGTATTAGCATCTTTAAAACGCTGATAATCCTCTTTCCAAGAGGTGATTTCCTTTATTCAGCCAGGTGTAAAGTCTAGCGGATAGAACGCTACAAGTACATTTTTATTGCCTCTAAAATCCGCCAAAGAAATATCTTTTTGAAGCGTGGATGGCAACGTAAAATCTGGTGCTCGATCGCCCGTATTTAACAACTAACCCACCTCCTTTGTTCTCAAGAATATAGTTCCCTGTTCCTTTAAAAGAAAACGTTGGAATATATAGTTATTATTTAACTTATGCGGCAGGGAAAGAGCTTGTCTCCATAAGTGCTGAGATTGTTGGATACATTGTTAAAGATGCAGGTGTAGCTGTCTAGCGGATATAGAAGGAAAACTAGCAAAAAAACATCAAATTTAGAGTGGACATACTTATAAATCGTACAAAATTAGGCAGCTTGACTGACGCCAATTACTTAATCACCGGTTTTGTTGGCACTTTGAAGTTCAGAAGGAGCCAACTAGAATTAATTTCACCAAACGCACCAATAATTTCACCATCTTTGGTGTTATATTGAAAAATCTAAGCATTATTTTCACCAAATAGGTTATTATATTGACACTTCTACAAGAACAAAAATAAAAAAGCCAGGGGACACTACCCCTGACTTTCAAAAACAATTATTTTACTTCAATTACAGCTGTCTCTTCTTCAGTTGCTGGTACTTCAACAACTTCAGAAGCATTTTCTTCTAATACATCTTCAACTGCTAAAATAGCTGCATTGATTGCCGCATAAAGTTTCGCATTTTCACTAGCATGCTCAGCTGCTAAAGAACGGATCTTGTTTAAAAGAGCAGTAACTTCTTCAGATGTTTCTTCTTCAGTCGTTGTTTCTTCAGTTGCCGGTGCTTCTTCAGTTACTTCTTCTTCAGCTGGAGCTTCTTCTGTTTCTACAGCGTGCACAGCAGCGTTTGGTGCAGCATGCAGCTTCGCGTTTTTACTTGAACGCTCATACGCATTAGAGTTGATTTTGTTTTGAAGAGATTTGTTTTCTTTTGCTTCTTCTTCAACTTCTTCAGTTGTTTCTTCAGCTGCTGGAGCTTCGTCAGTTGCTTCATCTTCAGTCGCAGTTTCTTCAGTTGCCGGAGCTTCCTCAGTCACTTCTTCTTCAGTAGTAGTTTCCTCAGTTGCTGGTGCTTCCTCAGTCACTTCTTCTTCAGCTGGTACTTCTTCTGCTTCTGCAGCGTGAACAGCAGCGTTTGGTGCAGCATGCAGCTTCGCGTTTTCACTTGAACGCTCATATGCATTAGAATTGATTTTGTTTTGAAGAGATTTGTTTTCTTTTACTTCTTCAGTATCTTCAGATTCTTCTTCGTCAGAATCATCTTCTTTCACTGCATCTTCGTCAGCGATAACATCTGTCCCCTCTTCTTCTTTAACTGGATTGTCTTCATTTTCCTCTTGAACTTCGTCTGTTTCAGAGTCATCATCGTCTTCTTTCACAGCTTCTTCATCAGAATCCACATCAGTATCTTCATCGTTGCGAGTTGCATCCTCTTCTTCAGTTACAGTTTCATCAGTTTTACCTTCATCACTGTCTGCTTCAGGAATTTCAATTTCGATTACTTCAGTTTCTTCTTCCTCAACTGGAACTGTAACCTCAGTTGGTTCCTCTGTTACAGGCTCAGTTACTACTGGCTCTTCTTTTTCAGTGGGAGCAGCATGAATAGCTGAGTTAAGAGCAGCATGCTTCTTTGCATTTTCACTTGCATGCTCTGCACCTTGAGAGTGACTCTTATCTTTAACAGGCTTTTCAGCTTTTGCAGGTTTTGCTGCTTTTTCAGCCTTAACCGGCTTTTCAGCTTTAACTGGTTTCTGAACTTTCACAGTAACTTTAGATGGTTTTGCATACTTCTCATCCTTAGCTTGTACTTGTCCTTGAGATGCTTTTGAGCTTTGAGCCTTTATCGCATGCTCTGTTTTATTACCAGCCGCTTCAGCAGCACCTGTTCCTACAACTGCCGCAAGAGTTAATGTTCCAGCAAATACTAAAGATTTTACAAATGTACGGTTGACTTTTTTCATTATAATTCGCTCCTTAATTTTCAAATGGTTGATTTAATAACATCACAATATCTCCATGAAAAATTAAAGAGCAGTTTCCGGTGGCATTGATGGCGGTGCGTTCACCCATTGACTTCTCAAGAGGTCCATTCTGCTAAAATACACAGAAACTTTTTCACTATCAGCAAAGATTAACGGCAGGACCAAATTAGCCTTAACATTGGCTAAAGGCGCTCCTCCATTTCCAGCGTCCTTAGAGGATGATGAATGAGAAGAGCTTTGTCCAGCAGTTAATGGTATTGCCTTTGTATCCGGCTGTATGGGAAGTTCTTTAGAAGGAAGCTCGATAGGAAGTTTTGATGCAGCTTTTTCCCGCTGTTCTTTGATCTTCTTTTTTGATAAAAAGAGCTTCTTCCTTTGTTCATCCTCTGCCGTTACTTCAGGCAGTACTGATTGGTTTATAGGCGTTTCTGTATGTATGTACTTTGATGTTTCAGCCCTTTTCTTCACAGGCTGATTTATTGGAACATTCTTTTTGAGTTGTCCTTGAGGAACTGATTTTTTTAGTCCATTCGAGTATTTTGTTTGCTGAGAAGACCTATTTTTTTCAGCAGCAGCATTCTTCTCTCTGGCTTCATACCTTTTCTCCGAACCTTTAGAGCTAGATGTATCCCCTTTCATTTTCTTCGTCCTAGCTTCAGAAACTTCAGGTTTTGATACATTCTCTTTAAGAGATTCTCGGTCAGGAATATCAGCTTTTGCATTATCCTGTTTAAGATCCGATTGAGTTTTTTGTTCAGCTGCTGAATTTTGTTTATCTTCATTGTTTTTCTCGGCAAATACTTCACCAGGAATAAAAAGGATGGCACCTGCGATCAAACCTTGCATAATGATGCTTGGAATTCGCACAAATTCACCTCCCTTCTTTCATTTATATAATACATCCAATTTATGTTTTATTTGTCGGTCTTTGTCCAAAATAGTCATTACTTCCTAAAGAACCATAATTTCAAAAAATATCAAGAGGGACTTGTGTCTTAAATTGGAGAGAAGTAAATGGCTTAAACATGAAACTTTACAATAGAAAAATCGTATAGTTATATGGAAGAAAGGTAAGGAGGTAGTTTTTTATGAGAAGTGCTAATCCTGCTTTAAAAGGTACACCCTTTAATAAATTTGGAGGAACCTCTGTCAGTAAACAGATGACATTATCAGGAACAGTTTATAAAACCTTTATTCTACTGATCATTTTAATGGCTTCTTCCTTTTACACTTGGCATCAATATAATATAGGGGAACCTGTTGGCCACTTAATCATGATTGGTGTGATCGGGGGACTCATTTCAGCTTTAATCATTGCCTTTGTTCCTAAAACCGCTCCGCTGCTGGCACCTTTTTATGCGGCTCTGGAAGGATTGGCAGTAGGCGGAATATCTGCAAACTTTGAATCTCAGTTTAATGGAATCACAATGCAGGCCGCGGCATTAACATTCGGTACGCTATTTGCCTTGCTGCTCGCTTATATGCTCCGAATCATTAAAGTTACACACAATTTCAGATTGATCGTTTTCTCTGCAACCGCCGGAATTATGCTTGTTTATCTTACGAGTTTCATTTTAGGTTTTTTCGGAATCGATATTCCCTACCTTCATAGTTCAGGACCAATAGGTATTGGTATCAGTCTATTTATCGTAGTTATAGCGGCGCTTAATTTGGTTCTTGATTTTGACTTTATCGAATATGGAGCAAACCAGCGTGTTCCCAAATACATGGAATGGTACGGCGCATTTGGCTTGATGGTAACATTAGTCTGGTTATACTTTGAGATCCTTCATCTATTGGCAAAAATTAGGCGAAACTAATAAAGAGAAGCCCGCGGGCTTCTCTTCTCTTATGAAAGGATCATTATCCACCTGTTAATCGTCCACCATCCAATGCCGATGTTAACGGCAAATAAACCAATTCTCATAACTTTATTTTCATGAGTTATAAGCTGAACAGCATATAAAATCCCCCATAGAACGAGGATGAGAACCGACCAGAACACCCCGTTTAGATCACCTTGCATAAATGCTCCATAGGTATAGATTAATGTATAGGGCATCAAAAGGATAGCAGTCAGAAAATACATCCCATGTACAGTATGTCTGCTCACCAGATTAGAGAGCGGGGCTGATTTAATAGCTAAACTATATAATAGAGCTATTCCGATTGCAGACCCAAGGAAAAATAATGCCTGGAAGATTTCATAAAAAAACACCGGCAAAACTTGAAGAGCATCAATCCAAAGAATTCTGCTATAAAATAACAGCCATAGCATAAGGATTACTCCAGCGATCGAAAAAAAGGTTTTAATCCCTTTCCAAACCGTTAAACTTAGCAAAATTACACCAAAAATAAAAAACAGAGAACCTAGCAGTTTGCTGGAGAATAATAAAAGAAAACTATATAAACAGAGAAGAACGGCAAACGCAATATGAAGAATATAATCATATTTCGAATGCTCCACCTGTTTGAATGTATTGTTTATTGAAACCATGCTGCACCTGCCAAGTCTAGTCGTGTTTATATTATCGACATCGATCAGTCATAACTTAAATTATTCTTTCGGCACTTTAACAACACCCCGAATGTGCCACATGTTTATAAGCTCGATTCTTTTACGGTATTGTTTTGCCTGCAGCCTTCCCTTTTTGTATCTTCTTTTTAATAGCTGCAAGTAATCTTCAATCTTAAGATGATAATCATTCATGCTTTATACCCACCCTCGCCATTTTTCTCACTGTCATATTCCCGAAAATAGTCGATTTGTAACATAAAAAAAGCTCTTTTCTAAAAGATTGCTACTTTTGAACATTTTTTAGTTGAGTAGGCTTCTTTGACTAGTTGATTGGAGAGCAAGGTGCGAGACTCCTGCGTGCCAACTACCTGAATATACTTCTTGCAAGGCATGCGACGAGGAACATGCTTCGTTACGATTTGCTTGTAGACGCAGGAGCACACAAACTTACTTGAAGGTGAGACTCCTAAAGGCGCAAAGCGCGAGGAGGCTCACCGCACGCCCCGCGGAAAGCGAGCATCCTGGAACGGAAATCAACATCTACAAAGGCAACATTGCTTAGGAAAACAGCTTAAGAAAGCAGGGATAGGTAGGAAAAAACAGCTACAAGATTGCAGCTGTTTTAAAATTATTCGCCGAGTTTTTTAATTTGTGATAATAGATCATTGTAAACAGCGATATCATCCAGCAAACCGCTTTGTTCGAGCAGATCAGCGTTCAGTTCCCCGTCTTTTATAACTGATAAATACTTATCTATTCCCTCTTGAAGCTGATTATTATGTTCAATCACCTGATTGTGAACATCTTCAAACACAGAAGGCGGTGTTAAATCGCTAAACTCACTAATGTCTGATTTCATATCTCCCAGCAGCTGTTCAAGTTCTTCTCTCGCTTTTGGGTCGTTTACTGCCGTTTCTGCAATTGCAGAAATCTCTTTTGAAAATTGTTGTACATCATTAATATACTCAGTAGCTTCAGGTACATAGTTCAGACCATTTGTTACTTCATTCACTGCAGAACAACCCGTTAATACCGTGATTGATAATAAAGCGGCCATTAAAGTCTTTTTCATTTTTGTCTCCTTTTCCCTTTATATTGGAATGGATTTGAATAAAAAAAACGCCCCTTTTTCTTGAGCGTTTCATATTTCTGCTTATTGTTATATACGGCTTGTAATGATTTAAGTTTCATTACATTCTTAATGAGTAAAAAAGATCAGTGAACTTATCGATTACATTCTCAAGTTTTAAATTTTCTTTCTCACCATATACCTTTGATTTTAACCGTTCAGGGTTAATAGAAGACAATTCTTTCATGTAAGCCTCAATCTTTTTAAGTACGGCATTAAAACTTTCCAACGAAATTTCTTTTTTATAGATTTTCGAATCTTTAATACGGTTTTCGAAAAGCTTTTGAAGCGTTTCATTAGAAAATTTAATATCTACTGCTTTTCTCGTTCCATATCCGTCCACGATATAGAACATGGTTGTTCCTTCTGACTTTTTGCTGGGATCGGCAAACTTTATTTCTGAAGTCAGGCTTCCGACTCTTACCTCCATTTTAAACGAACCTGAAGAAAATACCTGGTTTGGCGCAAGTGTTACAACAGGATTGTTCACTGAAGGATTGGTTGATGGAGGAACTTGAACTGGCGGGTTTGTTTCCTCTACTGGCAGTTCAATTTCGTTCGTTGGGTCACTTTCCCCGTTTTGATTTCCTGGTTCCTCAGGTACATGCTTCTTAACAATCTCTTCAATTTGGTTCCATAATAATTCCCGTACCGTCTCTAATAATCCTTCAGCAGATTTTAAATGTTTCTTTACTTGACCTTGTGGCGAGTCTGCAAGCAATTTCTCCAGATTATTCTTTAAACCGAGCAAAAATTTTTCAAGTGACTCAGAAACTTCTTCTTTAAAGGTATCTAAGCCAGTTTCAGGAGTTTCTTTCAGCTCACCTTTAATAGAATGGATAAAGTCAGAGGAGCTATCCGCTAATTCATGCCTCCAGTTGTTATAGATCCGTTCCGCTTCTTTTGCTCCTTGATGATGTTTCTCTATATCTTTTCTGGTATACGTTTTAAAAGGTTTATTTTCATGAACACTCTTTTCAAAATAATCTTCTTTTTTATTTTCTTTATGAAGTTTCTCGGGAGGAATGACTTCAAGATGCTGAGTCTTTTTCACATGATGATTATTTTTCAAATGCCCAAAAGCAAAATGGTTTCCTCGATCATAAGAAAATGCCCGCACTGCATGATTTGCCATCTTGAAAAACTCCTTTTCCCGTTAATTTTTGTTTTCTTCCTGACTTTTTGGACAAAATAAAAAAGCCCACAACAGAAGATAAAGTCTTCTTATGCCGGCCGGTTGCATCACTAGCTCCACATACTTATAGATGCCCAAATAAAAAGTATGCTTCCACGCTTCCATTAATTTCAATTATAATAGCAAAAATCTAAGACAACAATATATTTTTTGTGGTTTTAAAGAGCATTCACTTTAAAAAGAAAGGATGACAAGAATGAGTAATAAGGATAAAGCTTATGAAGGAAAAGATGAACTATACTTAGATATCGATAGGATGATTAACGAAGGAATGGCTGGCGGTACTGTGGCAGACACTGAAGATCTAAGACAGATCGGTTATGATACTGACATTACCTCACAAGAAGAACCGCCAACTATCGCAAGTGAAAGAGAAGAAAAAGATAAATAAAAAACAAAGGGGCTGACTCAAAAGGACACATAACGTGACCTTTTGGTGTCAGCCTTTTTTAATATGTCTTTTTGCACAATAAAAAAATCGCCCTATTTAGTATGATTAAGTCACCACAACAACAACCATACAAAAGGAGCGATTTTTTTATGAAACATGATCATATTTCTTTCATCGATTATAACATGGATCAACTGACTCTTCCAATGGATATAAGTGAATTAATTCCCTCGCATAGTGTGGCACGCGTTGTAAACGAAATGATCGAGCGTGTTCCTGACCAACACTTCCTTAAGTATTATCCCGGAGGCGGGCGAAGTACATATCATCCAAAAATGATGGCGAAGATTCTTGTCTATGCCTATACACAGCGCATGTATTCTGGCCGAGAAATTGCTCATCAGCTAACCGTTCACCTTCCTCTTATGTGGCTGAGTGGTTTTCAAACGCCTGATTTCCGTACAATTAATCGGTTTCGTTCCGAACGATTAAAGGGATTAATAGACGACTTGTTTAAACAAGTGATTGTATTACTAGTAGAAGAAGGACAAGTTCAACTCGATTCTTACTTTTTAGATGGAACAAAGATTGAAGCGAACGCCAATCGGTATACATTTGTTTGGAGGAAGAGCACGGAAAAATATAAAGAAAAACTTGAGGGTAAAGTAGAGGAGCTCATTACACAGATCGATGGTGTCTGGAAAGAAGAAGCGTCTTGTGAAGAGAATGAAAAGACGGTTATTTCACCTGAGAAGATTCAAAACAAAGTAAAAGAATGGGAAGGAAAACTGGAGAAAGAACCAAAGAATAAAGAACTTAAGAAAGCTATAAAGGTCATGAAAAAAGACTATCTGCCAAGAAGTCTTAAGTATAAGAAGAACTTATCCATCTGTGGTGATCGAAAAAGTTTTTCAAAAACAGATCCAGATGCGACCTTCATGCGTATGAAGGAAGACCATATGAAAAACGGGCAATTGAAGCCTGGGTACAATGTTCAAATGGCATCAAACGAACAGTTCATCTTATCGTATACCCTGCACCAACGCCCAGGAGACACACGGTGTCTTATCCCGCATCTTCAAGAAGTCAAAGCGAAATTTAATATTGATCCAAAACGCATTATCGCAGATGCAGGTTATGGTTCAGAAGAAAACTATGCGTATTTAGAAGAGAAAAAGCAGGAAGCATACATTAAATATGGCCTGTTTGAGAAGGAACAAAAAAGGTCCTTTAAAAAAAATCCTCATCACCAATCGAACTGGGTTTATGATGAAGAAAAAGACACGTTCACTTGTGCTGCAGGCAAATATCTTTATTTCACCGGGGAGAAGAAGCAAACAACGGAATCGGGGTATGAATCCACGATCAGAGTTTACCAGTGTAACGAATGCGAGGGTTGTCCATTTCGAAAAGATTGCACAACCTCAAAGTATGGCAGAAGTACACAGGTGAATGAAGCCTACCAGGAACTAAAATCGAAAGTAAAAGAACGCCTTTGGACAGACGAAGGAAAACAACTCTATGCGAGAAGAAAAATCGACATAGAGAGTGTTTTCGGTCAGTTCAAGGGCAATCGGTCGTTCCGGAGGTTTTTCCTCAGGGGCTTACCGAAGGTAAATATTGAGATTGGGCTGATCAGTTTAGCCCACAACCTATTAAAATCGGCGGCCAAAAAGGCCGCCTAAAAGCGAAACGAGTCAATTATTTTTTTATAAAAACCAACTATATAAAAAAGAGGCATAACCTCAAAAGTTTTTACACTTTTGGGTCAGCCCCTTTTGGTATTTTACAAAGGCTTAGAAATCTCAGTAAGTGCGTCTCCTGCTTTATCGTTGTCTTCATGTTTAACAGCAAGGTCTCCTAATGAAACAATACCAACCACATTTCCATTATCCAAAACAGGAAGTCTGCGTACTTGATATTCAGACATTAGCTTCTTAGCCTCATCAATCGTCATATCAGGTGTCCCTGTAACAGGATCTAATGTCATACCATCACTGACTGTCCCTTCAATATTCCCGTCAGCTACACACCGAATGACGATATCCCGATCGGAAACAATTCCTTTTAGTTCCCCATTTTCAGAGACCGGAATAGAGCCTATTCCTAAACTTTTCATTAAACCGGCAACTTTAGTAATTTTCGTACTTGGTTCACACGTCTCAATATCTGAAGTCATAATATCTCTTAATTCCATTTTATCGCCTCCTAATAGGTAATACGATTATTCTGTACCTTTTTAAGAGTAAAGCTAAACCTTTCAACTGCATCTCCAGTATTATTGAGCCTTTATAAGTCTGATTTCCTTTAATACTTCTTGATACCTTTGATCAAGTCTTATTTTCTCTTCTTCATTCAAAGTTAATGAAAGCTGTCCGATTAAATCTGTCATTTCAAGTTCAAGCTTCAGTAAATGATCTTTGTGATCTATGGTTTTTGGACCTGTTTTTATATCGCCATTCTTATTTTCAAGATATTCCTTATAGCTCCCCTCAAACCAATAAGCTCCTGGAGGCTGAAGATCCAAAACATGTGTTGCTGCTTTTTCCATTAATCTTCTATCATGTGTCGCAAGGATAAATGTACCCGGATAAGCGATTAACACTTCTTCTAATGCTTCTCTCGTGAACAAATCCAGATAATTCGTCGGCTCATCAAGCAATAACAAATTATAATCATTCAAGAAAAGCTTCGCTAATGCGGTTTTCATCTTTTCTCCGCCGCTAAGCACCTCAACCTTTTTAAATACATCTTCACGTTTAAATAAAAGCCTCGCTAATATCGTCCTTACCCATGTCTCCTCATACAAGCTGTTTTCCATGACATTTTCTAAAATACTTTTTGTCTCATCAAGGATATTTAGATGCTGATGAAAATAGCCAATTTTTAGCTGCTTTGATTTTTCTATTTGTTCATTCCCTCTATATATTGCTTCTAAAAGGGTTGATTTTCCTGTTCCGTTTTTACCTGTTAAAACAACCTTCATACCTGGCTTTACAGTAAAAGATAGGTCAATAAAAAGCTGACGCTCGTCAAACCCAACGGAAAGTTGTTTAACCGCCAGCGCTTGTTTGCCATGTATGACTGAAAACTGCTGAATATCAAAATCGATTTTTGGCTGTTCTTTTGGCTTTTCTTTCTTATCCATCATCTCGATTCTTTTTTCAATTACCTTCGAAGCTTTCTCCAAAGACCTTTTTGCACTTCGAACCTTCATTTTCCCTAATTTCGCCTCACTATATGACATGCGAGCTGGTTTATCTTTCATGCCCTTGGCTTTTGATGATTTCTCCTTTGCAGCATTCTCCAGCCTCGTTTTTTCTTTTACATATTGCTCATATTCAAACTGCTGCCGCTCTTGTTTTTGCTCTTTTTGAATGAGATATTCTGCGTAATTTCCGTGATACAACGTAAATGTTTGCTGATCAAGTTCGATTATTTTTGTGCAAACCATATCAAGAAAAGTTCTGTCATGGGACACGAGCAACACGGCACCTTTATGATGATGAAGAACTTTTGCCAGCTGATCCATCCCTTCAACATCCAAATGGCTCGTCGGCTCATCTAAAATAAGAATGTCTGGCTGCTGCTCAAGAGCTGCCGCTATCTGAGTACGTGTTTTTTCACCGCCGCTCATTGTTTCATAGTTTTTCCCTTTAAGGTTCCACTGACCTTCACTTCTTGCTGTAATCTTTTGTGCACTTTCTTCAAACTGGCTGACAACAGCAAACGTGCCATAATGCTGAACAAATCCAGAATCTGCTTCTTCCATCAGAGAAAGCAGCTTTAAGAATGTTGATTTTCCTGTTCCATTCAACCCCACTAACCCAATACGATCTTTATTAAAGAGCTGAAACGGCTCAGTTTGTTTTAAAATTAATTTTCCTTTGTATGACTTTTCAAGTCCGATTGATTCTAATAAAAGCATAAAAAAACCTCCCAGTTTTACTAGAGAGGTCTGCCCACGCCGAATATCACCATACAAACCGCGTGAAAAAACGGTTTTTTGGCAACAAAAAAACAGGCCTGTAGTTAAGTCCTAAAAATGGGCAGAGTAATCCTATCTAGCGTTCTACTTAATTATTCAAGTAAATGGCTAAAAATAAGATTATTTGCTCATTGGACGTATACACCTGTTCCTTCCGTTATTTTTCTAAATTGTAAGCGATAACCTAAGCGCTCGTCAAGCTTCATTACTTATTCCTGTACCCAATGCAGATTTACTTTTCTTTGATTGGCACCAGGTCTTGTATCTTTCAGCATCCGGATAAAAAGCAGCCCTTTTCTGTAATGCGCTTGAACAGGATCTTGGTGTACCCTGACAGGAAGTGTGATCTCCCGCCTAAATTCCCCAAGCTGAAATTCTTCGGTATTCAAACGATAGGAATCAAGAGAAATAGATAATTTCCCTTGCACCGTCAATTTGAATGGATCTACAAGTACTTCAACGTCCTCGGTGCGGTTCAATCCAGGCAGCGCAAGTACACAGCAGATTTCCTGAGGTGTTTCGTATATGTTGCAAAGCGGATTTTCGTTCCTTATCTCAGAACTCGGTGCTTGATTAGGTGCAAAGAACTGGTCGCCAAAGTATTCTTCCGCCATCCTTTTCCAGTCCATCATTTGTTTCCAAGTGTCCATTCATATTCACCTCTTATGAAGGCGGCCCTAAAGGAACTGAAGGAAGATCAGGATCAGGAAGTTGAGGAGCCGGACCTATATGACCGCCTGTGTTAAATAATTGCGAGACCGGTTGTATAACGCCAGCGCTGCCGATCTGGAGTACTGAGGAATTTTGAATGCCTTCTACTTTTAATTGCTGAATTACAATTGTCTGACTGACAAACAGATTCATGATTCCTCCTCCTCAATTTCTGGATAAGGATTTTTAAGAAAGTTACGAATATGCTTTACACGGGATTGCAGCGTCATCTCGTTGACTGAGCCTATATGAAGAAGAGCGGAACTTGATACACCGAGAATATCAATTTTTCCCACTCTTATAAAAGGACAAGCGTTAAACGTTTTTTTGATTTGTACTGACGGACATACAGGAACAACGACTGGCTGTGAAAAAATGTCGTACTTGTTTAACGGGATATCAAACCTGCCAAAATCTGTACGTTCTCTTTGAATAGCAAGAGCAGCAGAAAAACATTGAATTTTCTCTGTATCACCTGTTTGTAAAATGGAAGATGAGGCAAGTGAATTTAAGATCACTTCATCAACTGCAGATGTTCTGTACATTTTCTCACCTCTATAGCGGAACGAGCGATGTTCCTAAAACAAGTGACTCAGGAGGTGTGTCAAACGCTGATCCAAGATTGATGCAGTCTGCATCGCCCACTAAAACAACAGATGATAGACCAACCCCGATGATGTTGATCTCACCTACAAACAACTCATGGTTGGTTACGCAAAATTTCACTCTCTCCACCTCCGTCTGATTTTGAATCTTTTAAGTGAACAATGAAGGTTTCAATTCCCCGATAGATATCTTCTTTCGTCTTTTGAAGAATTTCTTTGCGTCCCCTCTCATCTTTTGGTTCATATTTTGTAAGATAATGCTTAATTCTTCCCGGCACCTGACGCTGAACATCTTCCAAGATAAAAACACGGTACGATTCATCTAGCGGAACATTTATTTTCGTTTCAAGAGATTGCAAATATACAGGAGCTTCTTTTATAAAAAACTCATCCATCGCTTTTATCATTTCACGGTAATTAGGATTTTCTATGACACTGCGCTTCATTTGTCCTGGCATTTGAACCGTATTCTGGCCGATATTGAATTGCTCGATTAAATCTTTGCTTTCAGCCGAATGCCCTATTCCGATGTGAAGGGTTCCCTCAAGCTTTTCTACTTTTAATTGATCAAACTTGTATTCTACCGTTTTAGGTTCATCAGCGAGTACATTAACCTGCCTTTTAAGCTTTTTTATTTGGTGCTCCAATTCTTTAATTCTGTCATTCTGGTCCTCGAGCATCTGCTTCATCTTGCTTAAATAATAGTTGCTCTCCTCGTTCATACAATCAGCTCCTTAGTAAGATGTATGCCTTCTTTCTAAGGAATTTGCATGTCGCTTAAAAATTTGTAGCGTTGTTATTGTCATTAACGTCCGGATCTTGCGTAAATGTAACGTTATATCCATTATGCAAACGAAGATTATCACCTGTATTAAATGAACCAGCACCCGCATAAGTTTTGGCATAACTAACCGGGCAGATCGTCTGGACGTCACCTACATGAAATACGGAACCGCTAGATACGGAGTTTACAGAAATCTTTCCTACGATAGCCGGCATATACGTTCAGTCCTTTGTTAGGTTCTCCTCATATGCTATGCATACGCCCATCTTTCTGTGATAAAAAACATCTATTCACCTTTAGGCTTCTACCTACATAAGCTATCTCAAAGGGACGACGTCACACTCGTAAACCTTTTTTTAAGAAGGGGGTGTTAAAGTGCCCTGTTTGATTGTTGCACCTATCAACATCAATGCGGCAGAAGGGGTTGTGAATTTCGGCGATACGTTAGTAATCAATCCTAAGACAACAGGAAAAGGATATAACGGCTCTGGCGGCGGAAATACAGGGAACTTTATTCAGACGATTAATGTTGTCAGCGCAACAAACACACTGGACCCTGATGTATTTGATTCTAATAATGCCGGAAATGCGTAGGGGGTATTGCGGATGTTTGGAAAAGGTCCATTGATGCCTTTCTTTAATAACCGTTCTATGGATGACTGGCTAAAGTCATTTGAACAGTTTGTTAACAAGGGAATAACCCAATTCGAGCAATACGCAGATCAGCTGTCATTTGAGGTGGAAACAGAAGAAACAACTCAGGATTACAGGATCTACGCAAACTTAAAAGAATATGAGCCTAAAGATATCCAAATCGAAGTGCTCAACCAGGGACTTCAGATTAAAGCTCAAAAAGAAGAACTTCGGTCAATGAAGAATAAACGTACCGGTCATTTCCAAGAGAGAAAATCAATGAAACGGACAGAACGATTTGTGCAGCTGCCTTTTATGTTTAGAAATGAAGATATTAAAGCTCAATACAATAATGGAATTTTAATGATAACCGTTAACAAGAGTGGTGGAGAGACTGCTAATCCTACTGTTCCAATTGAGGTTCCGAACGAGAATGACGAAGGAAAATTTGAAGAATAAGAATGAAAAAGCTCCTCAATATACCATGAGGAGCCTTTTGTTCGTTTTATCTGCCTAATGTAGGAGCCAGCCACACTTCACCTGTTCCTTCAAAAACATGTAAATAGCCTTCCCCGCTCGTTGCGGATCCGACAATGGAAGAAGATGCACGCTTAACCGAAAAGTCGATGTCACCTTTTCTAAGAAGAGCAAACGTACCGTCTACTTGCAGTTTTTCATCATTCAATTGAACTTTCATAATCTGATTTAGCGGCACTGGACTTTGCAGGACGCAAAAGCCCGAACCCTTTAATTTTGTCTGAAACAGCCCATCATCACCTTTTATAGAAGATGTTAGTTTTTGTCTTGAGACACCAAGCTGCACTGTAGGCTCCGCGGCATAAAACATTCCTTTATCTGCAACTACTTCTTCTTCGTTAAGGTTCATTAAAAGGTAATGTCCATAGGAAGGCTCTAAATAAATCTCACCCGTACCCTCATAGAGAGGCTTGAACAAAGACTCATCCGTAAGAATATTAGAAGCCATTTTTTTCATAAAACCGCCAACACCGCCTGCGTTGCTTTTCAGCTGCAGATCACCCTTCATAAACTGAAGAGCACCCGCCTCAGCTTGTACCGCACCTTGGCGAAGTGTAATCCGGACTTGTTTCAGCTTAACGCCCGTTTCCTTTGCATAATAAGATGAACTGGACCCGGCACTCGTTACAGGCAATTCTTTATATTCAAGGACTTCAAACGTGGCACGGCGTCCTTCTTGTTTTTCTATTACTGTAAATAGAGAATCATTCATGTTATCACCCTCCTCCTAACTAGGATACCAAAGAGTCTCTTAACCTAGTCAAAGCATGGTATAATTCACATAAAAAAAGAGAGGCGTGATTTTTTATGCAAAATAAAATCATTCTAGTCACTACAGATTCTTTTGGTACTGGCAACGACCCTGCCCTAGGCGAAAATGTGATGGAAACATATTTTACTGTACTGAAACAGCAAACAGACCTGCCTGCAGCAATCTTTTTTATGAATCGCGGTGTTTACTGCCTGACAGAACAATCATTGTGCTCCCTTCACCTGAAAGAAATCGAAGAAAAGGGTGTAAAAGTGTTTGGATGCAAAACTTGCGTGGATCATTACAATGTGGAGAATGAACTGGCAGCTGGAGAAATCTCTGGAATGGCGCATTTCGTTGAACTATCGGCGCAATATGAAGTCATTACGATTGCTTAATACATAAATTAATCGATGGTAACCGAATCAAAAAACGCACACCCCCAATGTCGGGAGAGTGCGTTTTTAATTAGCTCTTTTCTAAAATAATGTTGCTTTCTTACGTCCATTCTCTTCATTGACAAGTTGATTGGAGTGCAAGGTGCGAGACTCCTCGAAAATGAAAAATCACATTTTCTTCGTGAGATGTAACGCTGTCGAAACTTTCCTTGTCCTGCGGGATGAGTGGGGCAGTGAGACTCCTAAAGCGCAAAGCGCTAGGAGGCTCACCGCACACCCCGCGGAAAAGCGAGCATCCTGGAACGGAAATCAACTACTTACGAGAACAACAAAGTTTATGAAAACAGCCTTTCAATTTATCTGCGCTTCTCTTCAATAATTCTCTTCTCGTGCGATGTCGGCTCTTCCCTGATCACTGTCTCTCGGTGCACGGGGTCTTTTCTGACTGTGAAAAGTCGCTTAAGCAGCATACCCACCACTCCATAGACAATAATCGCTATGATGGTCGACAGCTCTACAACAAAACCATTTGCGAGTTCGATGTTCGGGAATATAGCTTTGAAAGGCAGCAGCAGCGGCTCACTTAATCCATATATTAGCTGAGCAAAGGCGGCTCCTTCATTTGCGTTGAACAATTGAAAAATGAAACGTAAAACTAAAATTAATTGAATGATGCCTACAATAAATGAAATAATCGTTGCAGGTACGGAACGTCTCATAACAATTCCCTCTTTTCAGTGGATTTGCTCTTAAGATACCCGTAAATTCTACAAATTAAGCATTCGTTGCAGGCTTTAATGCCTTATCGTAGTTTACAAGATATTGTTTCGTGAAGTCCACTAGTTCCACTTGCGGAATCAGACGGCATTCTGCTAATCCTGCTTTCCCTTTTTTTACTGTGTGACCTGCTTCCTCATATGCATTGCCGATCTCCTCAAAAAGTTCCTCACGATAAGAAACTTGAGTAAAAGTCTTCCAAACGCGCTGGCCATCCAGATAATATGGTCCTGCGTTCTCTTCTGTTTTTGGGTTAGGAACACGGTGTTCTGCCAGATGCATCGTCGTATTAGATTCATAACCCACGCCAATTAAAAGAACGTGGCCGCCCAGTTCATACATTTTCCCAAGCGGTGAATCCTCTCCTAAAGCAAAATCAAGAGTTTGACCGTTTATGATCGTTTCTTTATTTTTCCCCCACGCCGCAAAAGATTCAGTAGGATGGTTGCTTCTTATTACTCCAGGAAACGTTCGAAAAGCTTCAACAATCGCTCCCATAAAATATGTCGGTGTAATCTCAGGATCAAAAGCCGGCATTTCATCACGAATGACTGGCCACCATTCTTCAGGTACCGGCGGATTCAGCCAGCCAGCGGGATCTGAATAATGAGCAGTATGTGCAGGCATCACAAGTGTTCCTTCTTCTGTTAGTACGTCCATCAAAGCTTGTACAACGGCAACCGGTCCGCCCACTACCCAGCCTAGCGATTTAAGGGAAGAGTGCACAATTACAGTCATGCCCTCTTTCAAACCAAGATTGCGGAAATCTTCAGCTAAAGAAGACCTCGTTTTTGGAAAATCAGTATCCATTCTGTTCACTCTTTCTTTAGGCTTTTTAAAAAAAGTTTGTAGCTATTCAAATTTTTTTGTTAAGAAGCTTCTTTGCCTAGTTGATTGGAGTGCAAGGTGCGAGACTCCTGCGGGATCAGCGGGACAGGTGAGACTCCTAAAGGCGCAAAGCGCGAGGAGGCTCACCGCACGCCCCGCGGAAAGCGAGCATCCTGGAGCGGAAATCAACCACTTTCAAACAGCAACAATGTTTACTAAAACAGCCTTTTATTATGTTGTACCTACCATTATAACAAGCAATTGGATAAATTTGTTGATGATATCATTGATTGTTTTTGATTGAATTTGAATGTTTTTGATTGAAAAATGTAAGGGCTTACGTTAAACTGAGGTCAATGAATGAAGATTGTTGGAGGTTTATAAAATGTTAACTCCTGAAAGGCATCGTAAAATCATTGAACGATTAGGCGAAAAGCAAGTCGTTACGATACAAGAACTAGTAGAGGCCACATCTTCTTCCGAATCAACAATCCGGAGAGATTTGAGCCAGCTTCAAAAAGAAAAGAAACTTAAACGAGTACACGGCGGCGCTTCTCTTCTGCACCAAAAAAGTGAAGAGTTAAGCGTGGTCGAAAAGACAGCCAGAAATTCTTCAGAAAAAGAGAAAATCGCAAACTTTGCCGCAACGATCGTCAATGATGGCGACTGTATATACATTGATGCCGGTACGACAACACACCTGATGATCCCTCATTTGAAGGATAAAGCGATAACTGTGGTCACGAACGGCATTTCTCACCTGGAGGCTTTGACTGAACACCAAATTACTACGTATTTGGTTGGCGGTCTCGTTAAACCCAAAACAAAAGCACTTGTCGGCAGCGGAGCACTTAACAGCTTAAGCTCATACAGGTTCGATAAATGCTTCATGGGGATAAACGGCGTACATCTTGAGGCGGGATTCACTACACCTGACCCTGAGGAAGCAGCAGTAAAACGGCTTGCGATCTCTCTTTCACAAGAAGCTTTTATTTTAGCTGATTACAGCAAGTTCAACGAAGCTTCGTTCTCCAAAGTTGCTGATTTAAACGAAGCTGTCATTTTAACAAACGAAATGGACGAAGACGCTGCCTATGATTTTGAAGATAAAACAGAAATAAGGGTTGTGACATCATGATATATACTTGCACACTCAATCCATCCATTGATTACGTCGCAAGAGTAAAATACTTTAAAGAAGGTCATCTGAACCGGACAGAATCAGCGCAAATGTATCCTGGCGGAAAAGGAATCAATGTTTCCAGAGTCCTTAAACGTCTAGGGATTGAAAGTACTGCTTTAGGATATACCGGTGGCTTTACGGGAGAATTCATAAAAGAATTTCTCACAAATGAAACGATTATCCACGATTTCATAACAGTTTCGGATGTTACAAGAATCAATGTAAAACTCAAATCCGAAAAAGAAACAGAGATTAATGGACTTGGCCCAAGTATCTCTTCTTCTAATCAGAAAAAACTGCTTGAAAAGATAAACAGTATGAATGAAGGTGACTTTCTCGTTTTAGCGGGAAGTATCCCTCAATCTATCTCAGAAGATTTTTACGGAGAGATTGCAAAAAAATGCCTTCAAAAAGGTGTAAAAGCTGTTATTGATACAGCAGGAACAGCACTTATAAAGACTTTTCCTCATAGTCCATTTTTAATAAAACCTAATCATCACGAGCTGGGCGCTCTTTTTCAAACTAAGATTGAGAGTGTTGAAGACGCGGTTTTTTATGGGAAGAAATTGCTGAATGAAGGTGTGGAGAATGTCATCGTTTCTATGGCTGGTGAGGGTGCAATTTTCCTTAATAAGCAGCACGCTCTTCTTGCTAATGTACCAGCTGGAATCGTAAAAAATTCTGTTGGCGCTGGAGATTCAGTAGTAGCTGGTTTTCTGTCACAGATTATCCAGCATAACGATATTCAAACCGCATTTAATTACGGAGTCGCTTCTGGTAGTGCTACTGCATTTTCGGAAGATCTTTGTACAAAAGAGCTAGTTGAGAAATTAGTAAAAGAAATCTCTATTAAAGAGATATAAAGCTTTACCTTTTGGGGAGGTAGTACTATGAAAATCACAGATTTACTTACGAAAGATACCATTATATTAAACCTGGACGCCCGTTCGAAAGAGTCAGTGATCGACGAACTAATCGAACAGCTGGATGCTGCGGGCAAGTTAAATAATAAAGAAGAGTATAAGAAAGCGATTCTAGCACGTGAAAGCCAGAGCACAACAGGTATTGGTGAAGGCATCGCAATCCCGCATGCTAAAACAAATGCCGTCAGCCAGCCCGCAATCGCATTTGGCCGTTCTCAAGACGGTATTGATTATGAATCATTGGATGGTCAGAACGCTCATTTGTTCTTCATGATTGCAGCTTATGAAGGCGCAAACAATGATCACTTAGCCACCCTTTCAAGACTTTCAAGCTTTTTAATGGATACGGAATTCAGAAAAAAACTCGAAACCGCTGCAACAAAAGAAGAAATTCTGCAGGCTATTGATGCAAAAGAAAAAGAGATGCAAACAGAAGAAGACCCAATCGTATCCGCATCACGACAAAAGATCTTAGCGGTTACTGCCTGCCCGACAGGTATCGCCCACACATATATGGCTGCCGATTCTCTTAAAGCAAAAGCAAAGGAAATGGGCGTAAATCTAAAAGTTGAGACAAACGGTTCGAGTGGAATCAAGAATGGTCTTACAAAAAAAGATATTGAAGAAGCCGACGCGATCATTGTAGCAGCCGATAAACAGGTGGAAATGGACCGTTTTCACGGCAAGCATGTGATTCAGGTTCCCGTTGCTCAAGCGATCAGAAAACCTGAAGAACTTATTCAGCAAGCACTTGATCAAGATGCACCTGTTTATAAAAGCACAGGAACCTCTCGATCAGATGAAAAAAATAACACTTCAAAAAGTGGAAGATCAGGATTTTATAAGCATTTAATGAGCGGTGTATCAAACATGCTTCCATTCGTTGTCGGCGGTGGTATCTTGATCGCTATCTCATTCATTTTTGGAATTAAAGCCTTTGATCCTAATGATCCTTCCTATCATCCGATCGCTGAAGCATTGAATACGATTGGAGGCGGGAATGCTTTTGCATTAATGATTCCTGTTCTTGCGGGATTCATCGCGATGAGTATTGCGGACAGACCTGGTTTTGCTCCTGGTATGGTCGGCGGTTTCATGGCTGCAACAGGCGGAGCTGGATTTTTAGGCGGATTGATTGCTGGTTTCTTAGCTGGCTATCTCGTTCTTGGCTTAAAGAAAGCGTTCAGTACATTGCCAGATTCACTGGAAGGCATCAAGCCTGTTCTTCTTTATCCATTGTTCGGTATTTTACTGACTGGCCTTATTATGATGTACATTGTAATCGAACCTGTAAAAGCACTGAATGATGGGCTGACTGTTTGGCTGAAAGGAATGGGGACTGGGAACCTCGTATTGCTTGGATTGATCTTAGGCGGTATGATGGCAATCGATATGGGCGGTCCGATCAATAAAGCTGCCTTCACATTTGGAATCGCGATGATTGATGCTGGAAACTTCGCGCCTCATGCTGCCATTATGGCCGGCGGTATGGTACCGCCGCTTGGGCTTGCATTATCAACAACATTATTTAAAAAGAAGTATACGAAAGCTGAAAGAGAAGCCGGAAAGACAAACTACATCATGGGTGCTTCGTTTATTACGGAAGGAGCTATTCCCTTTGCAGCTGCCGATCCAGGACGTGTCATACCTGCAGCAATCGCAGGTTCAGCTGTGGCTGGGGCACTTTCCATGGTGTTTGGCATCGGTTTGCCAGCACCGCATGGCGGAGCATTCGTTATTCCGATCGTAAACGGCAACCCTCTGCTTTATGTATTAGCGATTTTAATAGGTGCAGCGGTTACCGCGTTTATCGCTGGACTTTTAAAGAAAGAAGTAAAAGAATAAAGAACAAAAAGAGGGTGTCCCATGGAAGGGAACCCTCTTTCATTATGTTGACCATTCTTTCATTTTGGTGGGGCTTTTACGGTACGTGTTCTTTTATCTATTACACGTTCGCCCAATAGCGATGGAGTTTCACCCGAACTCTTACAGTTTTACTATGGTACGTTGCGCCCCATCTATTTAAAGTTTCGCCCCGTGAAGCTTTATCTTCGCCCCAAGTTTGTTTTCGAGCTTACAATTCCCATATAAGAGCGTCAAAAATACAAAAATTTCATAAGAAGCTAAGAAAAAGACTCAAAAGGCTTCTTCCATAACCTGATGAGTCTCACTATTAATACTTTATGCAGCTTCATGTTCGCCTTTATCTGTTTGTGATTTCTTCTGGCCGATGCTCCAGCCTGTGTACGCGAGCAGCAATGTAAACATTGGTGATAACCATAGGAACAATGCGTATGGGATGTAGTCAATGACTGAGACTCCCAGTGTTGACGCGAAGAAAGCCCCACTCACACTCCAAGGTACGAGCGGATTCACGAGTGTTCCCCCATCTTCCACTGTTCGTGACAAGTTCTTTAATGGTACACCTGATTTTACGTATGCGTCTTTTAACGCCTGCCCCGGCAAAAGAATCGATAAGTACATCTCGCCTGCAAGCAAGTTTATTCCTACTGAAGAAGCTAATGTTGTTGCAATAAGCTTCCCTGCTTTTTGCGCAGTGTTTTTTACAGCACCAAACAATAGATCGAACAATCCAAGTGCTTGAATCACTCCGCCTAATCCTAATGCAATGAGTACAAGTGAAATCGACCACATCATCGACAATAATCCGCCTTTGTTTACGATGCTGTCTACTGTTGCGTTTCCGGTTTCCGTCTGTAAACCATTCTGCATAACGCTCATCACTTTTTGTACAGTCAGATCAGGCACTAGGAAAAATGAAACCGCAATGGATACGACCACACCTGCTAATAAAATTGGAATGATAGGAAGTTTTCTAAACGCTAAAACAAGTACAACAATCGGTGAAATAAGCGTTACTGCATGGATGGGAAATTCATTTGAAAGAACCGATTGAATCTGCTGAATTTCTTCAAAATTAGTGGCTCCTGTACCTTTTCCACCAAGAACAAAAAATGCTATTGCCGTTAGTATGAATGCGGGCACAGTTGTCCACATCATATGGCGAATGTGTTCGAACATGTTCACACCGACAACACCTGGTGCAAAGTTAGTGGAATCTGATAAAGGCGACATTTTATCTCCAAAGCATGCTCCCGAAACAACTGCTCCTGCTGCCAATGCCGGATTCACACCTAACACGTGTCCGATTCCCATTAGAGCGACTCCAACCGTACCAACAGTTGTAAAAGAACTTCCCGTAAACGATGAAACGATCACTGTAATAAGGAGTGCGCTGACAGCGAACCATTCTGGCTGAATGATATCCATACCGTAAAACAGCAGCGTTGGAACCGTTCCGCTTAACATCCAGCTAGCAATGACAAGACCAACGGTTAAGAGAATCATGATCGGCTGAAGACCAGCAATGATTCCGTTGAACATTCCCTTTTCGAGGGTTTTCCAGCTGGCTCCAAATAGTGCACCGACTGCAGACAGTAAAATTAAACAAGCGAGCAGCGGAATGTGCGGCTCTACTTTTATATAAACAAGACTCGTAAACATAACAGCAAAAATCGCAGCAAACAAAACGAGCGCTATCGGTAATGAGATCTGTTTTTTCATAATGATGTATCTCTCCGTTCATATGAATCATAATTTCACTTACATGCTTAAACGCTTTTATGCGTTGAAGTAAATGAGTAACTGTTTTACATACTAACGGACTTTACAGATGCTGTCAACACATTAAGAGTGGTAAATTAAAGTAAAGACTAGTATTGGAGGGTGTTCATTTGTATAAAATTCGAAGTTCGGTGAAGGCGTTAATCATACATAATCAGCACTTACTCACGATTGAAAAGCAAAGCGGTAATATTAAAAAATACATAATACCCGGCGGCGGGCAGGATTTTAATGAAACATTATCAGATGCAGTAGTCCGAGAATGCATGGAGGAACTTGGTGTGAAGGCTGTAACTGGCAGGCTTCTTTGGGTGCGAGAGTTTATTAGTAAAAATCACATTTCTGATCAGCCTATGGATAATCAGGGACACATTGTGGAGCATATTTTTGAAACTTGTTTGATGGAAATTCCAGAGAAATTTGAGCCAATGGAGCCGGATTCTACTCAAACAGGTGTTGTTTGGCTGCCGGTTGGCGAGCTTTCGGAGTATAACTTCTATCCCCAGGAGCTGATCCCGATGATTCAAGGGCTAAATAGCGGTAAAGGTAACTTTGAAGTGTATGTGGGAGATATTAATTAGTGGCTAGTTAAGATGAATCCAAAAGTTTTGCTGTTGAATCCACGAGTTTGTGGGGTGAATCCAAAAATTTTGCCCTTCAATCCAGAAATTTTAGGGGTTTATCCACGAGTTTACATTTGCCGACAAAGACCGACATGCCCGCACGCTATAAAACCAACAAAAAAAGGAGCGAGGCAATTTCCTCATCACTCCTTCTTCTATCTTCCCCGCCTCGCAAAATCCACAAAGCGAAACTTATCTAATCTGTGGCGGGATTCAGTATATTGAAAAAGACTCGCATCGTCTAAATACACATAGTTTTTAACAACGACGATGTGCTGAAATCCGTCTAGGTCCAGCAGATGTTTATCTTCTTCTGTACACTCAACGACTACGATTTCTTTTTTCGCAAAGCTGATTGTTAATCCTAGCTCTTTTTCTAAATACGCGTAAATTGATTTTTCACCGATTTCTTTCGACAGCTTCGGAATGTATTTTTTCAAAAAGAAATCCTTGTCCAAAATAATGGTTTCCCCATCAATCTGTCTGGAACGGATCACTTTCCAAACGAGATCATTCGAATCAGCCTGCAACTGCTGCTGTAAGAAACTGTCTGGTTCAATCAATCCAAACTCATGAACGGTCGTTACACTGCTTTTCCCCATCGTTTCTGACAGCTCTTGAAAGCTGACTAATCCTGAAACAGGAAAACTGAACTTGTTCGTCTCAAGGACGATCGAGCCTTTCCCCCGGATTTTTTGAATAAATCCATTTTGTGATAAAAGGTTCAACGCTTTTCTAACCGTTTCTCTTGATGTTTCGTAGCGATCTGCAAGCTCGTGTTCAGATGGAAGCTGGGTGTTAGCCGCTATAATACCTTCTGCAATTTGTGAAGAAAGTTCTTGATAGATTTCTTGAAATTTATTTTTTCGCATCATCATTCACCATGCTTATTGTAGCATTATTTTTGGCTGTTTTCGTTATTTAGTTGCTAGTAAGAAGTGGAGGTTGATTTCCGCTCCAATCAACTTGTCAACGAAGCGTATTCACAATTATTTTTTCAAGTGAAAAACAACTGATTCATAAGGTCTCATCGTAAATGAAGAAAAATCTTCTGGCTCAGAATCATAATTGCTTATCAGCACATACGCTTTATAGCCTTCAGCCACATTTTCTTCAGGCAAAGTGAACTTAGTTTCCTTGCCATAAAAATTATTAACAACAAGCAGTTTTTCGCCATTATCACCATTACGGAAATAAGCAAAAATTTCAGGGTGATCTTCTAAAATAAGCTCATAATCGCCATAAGTCATAATGTCCAGATCTTTTCTGAGCTTATTCAGTTTTTGATAATGATAAAAGACAGAATTCTCATCCTTTACAGCCGCTTCTGCATTAATTTCTTTATAGTTCTTCGCAACCGGAATCCAAGGCTCGCCTGATGTAAATCCGGCTTTCTCTTCATCGTTCCACTGAACAGGCGTACGCGAATTATCACGCGATTTATGCTTCAGAATTTCTAAAATCTGCTCTTCACTCAGTCCCTCTTCTTTTAAAAGCTTGAACATGTTCAAGGACTCCACATCGCGATACTGCTCGATCGAATCGAACTTCGGATTTGTCATACCGAACTCTTCACCTTGAAAGATGTAAGGCGTACCTTGCATCATATGGATTGTTGTCGCAAGCATTTTTGCTGATTCTACACGGTACTTTCCATCATTCCCATAACGGGATACGATTCTTGGCTGATCATGGTTGCACCAAAAGAGCGCATTCCATCCTCCGCCTTTATGCATCTCGACCTGCCATGTGGATAAGATTTCTTTAAGCTTCAAGAAATCAAAATCGGCAACACTCCACTTTTCACCGTTCGGATAATCCACTTTTAGGTGATGAAAGTTGAAAGTCATGCTTAACTCTTTACGTTCTGGATTCGTGTACTTTACACAATTATCGATCGTTGTGGATGACATTTCTCCTACGGTCAATACATCATACTTTGAGAAAACCTCTCTGTTCATTTCCTGCATATATTCGTGAACACGAGGTCCATCTGTGTAAAATTTACGCCCGTCACCAGGTGCCACTGATCCATCATCATCAGGAAACTCCTGATTTTTTGAGATTAGATTAATAACATCCAGACGGAAGCCATCAACACCCTTCTCAAACCAGAAGTTCATCATCTCGTATACCTTCTGTCGGACTTCTTCATTCTCCCAGTTTAGATCAGCCTGCGTCACGTCGAAGAGATGAAGATAATATTGTCCTGTCTCCTCATCTAATTTCCACGCAGAACCTCCGAATTTGGAAATCCAGTTTGTCGGTTCGCCGCCATCAGCAGGATCTTTCCAAATGTAAAAATCTCGATATGGATTGTCTTTAGAAGAACGTGACTGCTGAAACCAATCATGTTCGGTGCTCGTGTGGTTTACGACAATATCCATGATGATTTTCAAATCACGTTTGTGCGCTTCCTCAAGCAAACGGTCAAAGTCTTCCATCGTTCCATATTCATCAAAAATTTTATAATAATCACGGATGTCATATCCGTTATCACGCTGCGGAGAATCATAGATCGGAGTCAGCCATAATACATCGACCCCTAAGTTCTTCAGATAATCGAGCTTATCAATAATCCCCTGAATATCTCCGGTTCCGTTTCCAGTTGTATCGTTAAAGCTTTTCGGATAGATCTGATAGACAACTGATCGTTTCCACCATGGTTCGTTCTTCATTTTTTCACCGCCATAATTATTTTCGATAATGCTGTTTTCGTATTCTTTGTTGTTCTTGAAAGTGGTTGATCTCCGTTGAATGAGGTTAATTTCCGCTACAGGACTCGCTTTCTGCAGGGTGTGCGGTGAGCCCAATCGTCGCATAGCGACATGATCGGTCTCACCTGTCCCACTCATCCTGCAGGACAAGGAAGTCTGCGACAGCATTACATCGCACGAAGAAAATGTGAATTTCATTTTCGAGGAGTCTCGCCCTTCCTCTCCAATTAACCGTTTCAAAGATGTGCTCTTCAAAATCTCTCGGAGAACAATCTTCTTTTGAAAGCAGCTTTTTGAAAAGAGCCTTCTATAATGAATGAAAACAACCGGAAATCAAAGTTCATCCGGTTGTTTTGTTTTAATTGTTTTAGTTTACTTCTTTTCTTTTTTCAATTTCGCATAGAAATACGTCAGTACAAATGGCACGACGATTACGATTCCCATTCCGATAAAGAATGACCCCCAGCTTCCAGGAAGGATTGAAAGGAATCCAGGAATTCCGCCTACACCAATGGAAGATGCTTTTACGCCGGCGATTGTAATCACGATACCTGCGATTGCAGAACCGATCATCGCAAAGATAAATGGATATCTAAAGCGTAAGTTAACCCCGAACATCGCAGGTTCTGTGATTCCGAGATAAGCTGATAAAGCTGATGTTCCAGCTAAACCTTTAAGCTTCTCATCGCGTGAAGCAACGAACATGGCAAGTGCAGCTGAACCTTGAGCGATGTTTGATAATGCTAGCATCGGCCATAAGAACGTTCCGCCCGTATTTGAGATAAGCTGCAGATCGACAGCTAAGAACGTATGGTGCATTCCCGTCACAACGAGAAGTGCGTAAAATCCTCCGTAAATCAATCCGCCTAACCAAGCAAAGTTATCAAAAATAGATACGAAAAAGTCTGTCACAGCATTTCCGATCGAGAACGTAATTGGACCGATAACGATAAATGCTAAAAATCCTGTTACTAACAATGTGATTGGCGCAACTAACAACAGCTGCAGTGAATCAGGAATACGCTTTTTCAAAAAGAGTTCAATTTTAGCCAATACATAAGATGCGATCAAGACTGGCAATACTTGACCTTGATAACCGACTTTTTCAATCGGCAGACCAAACAGATTCCATGTCGGAATATCCTTTGTTTTACCGTAGTCCCAAGCATTTAAAAGATCTGGATGGACGAGCATCAGACCAAGTACGATACCAAGCAAAGGACTTCCGCCAAATTTCTTAACGGCTGACCATCCGATTAAACCAGGCAGGAACACGAAAGCAGTATTTGCGATCAGGTTAATGATTCCGGCGAGATCTGCCCAGTTTTTATGAACATCAATAAAAGATTTTTCATCATAAAAAATTCCCGGCCCAGTCAGAATGTTGTTGATACCCATCAATAGACCTGCAGTAACGATGGCAGGAAGGATCGGAATAAAAATATCCGCTAATGCTTTGATCGCTCGTTGAAGCGGATTCAATTTCTTGCTTGCTTCATCTTTAATGTCTTCCTTTGAAGCCCGTCCTGTACCAGTGATGTCGATAAATTCGTTGTACACTTTATCAACGGTTCCTTGTCCGATCACGACTTGATACTGGCCGTTTGCTGAGAATGATCCTTTAACGAGATCAATATCTTCAAGTGCTTTCTCATCTACTTTCCCTTCGTCTTTCAATGCGAGGCGAAGCCGTGTGACACAGTGTGTAGCTGCAGATATATTATCTTTACCGCCGAGAGCCTCGACGATTTGTTCAGCTGTTTCGCGGATTTTGCTCATTAATGTTCCCTCCTAGAAACCGTTTCCATTTATGCTGATAAAAAAGGACTTATCGTTTCTATACCCTTAATTATCATGTGATGAAAACTATTACTTTAATCAAACTGCTGCATGAAGCGTTTCCAAAGAATCATAAAACTTGTATATACATATTACAAAAAACAATTTAACCTGTATATACAAATAAGTCAACTCTTTCGCTTGATTGGTGTTATTTACTAATAAACGCAACTTTTCCTTTTCCCATTTTCTTTTGATATAATCTGTTACAGAAGCAGAAACGAACTGAAAAGGAGATCATAGAATGTCACCTAAAAAAGCACTTACTATTGCAGGCTCTGATACTAGCGGCGGAGCAGGTATTCAAGCAGATTTAAAAACGTTCCAGGAGCTTGGCGTTTACGGTATGACAGCACTTAACGTTGTAGTCGCTCAAGATCCGCATCGCGACTGGTTCCATGAAGTATTTTTACTTCCGGTTGATATGTTTAAAAAGCAACTGGAAACTGTCGTATCAGGAATTGGAGTGGACGCATTAAAAACAGGTATGCTTGCCTCTGTGGAAGCAATTCAAATAACAGCTGATCTCATTGACAAGCATACTCTTCAAAACGTAGTAATTGATCCAGTAATGGTTTGTAAGGGAGCAGAACCATTGCACCCTGAACTGGCAAGCACACTGCAGAACGTCCTTGTACCAAAAGCAACCGTTGTTACTCCTAACCTTTTTGAAGCAGCTCAACTTGCTGGCATGGAACCAATCACAACGGTTGAACAGATGATGGAAGCAGCTCACAAGATTCAATCAAACGGTGCAAAATACGTTATCGTAAAAGGCGGCGGCAAGCTGGATCACGAAAGTGCAGTAGATGTTTTATATGATGGAGACGAGTTCGAAGTATTAGAATCAGAAAGAATTGAAACAACGTGGACGCATGGAGCAGGATGCACGTTCTCAGCTGCAATCACAGCTGAACTTGCAAAAGGAAAGCCTGCCCGTGAAGCGATTCTTACTGCAAAAGATTTTATTACAGAAGCAATCGCATCAGGTTTTGAACTTAATCAATATGTAGGACCAACATGGCACGGAGCATACCGCGATAAACTAAATAAGTAATACTTTTATAGATGAGCCGGTTTGATAAAATCGGCTCTCTTTTTTATGGCAGGCATATCATACACGATTTCTGCTGTTTTGAATTATAATAAGTACATCTATCATAAGCAGGAGTGTGAAGTATGCAGCCTATTCAAGCTAATGACGTCCAGAACGCACTGGATCAACTTATCGGTAAAGACCTTTACTTGCATTTGGAAACGACAAATGGCGCTTATGCCAATCACAATAATGAATCAGTACTTACTGTTAATGCATATATCCGAAACGGAAAAGTAACACCTTTGTCTGGAAAGATCATGGGAATCGGTCCTTTTCGTGTCGGTTTAAAGATTGAACTTGGCTGGATCTATGCAGAAGGATTAACACATTGGGAAATCGACTCAGAAGGAAGGCTTCTTCTTGCGGGTCACGATCAGGAAGGCCGTCTGGCTGTCGCTCTTCAGCTCAGTTCTTCCCCATTTGATGTATAAAGGAGGTTATCATTCATGAACGATCACTTATTAGTCATCTTTCCTCATCCGGATGATGAAGCTTTTGGAGTATCAGGGACAATTGCCAAACATACGAAAAAGGGTTCACCCGTTACTTATATTTGCCTTACTCTAGGCCAGATGGGAAGAAACATGGGAAATCCGCCTTTCGCAACCCGTGAATCCCTCCCTCTTATCCGTCAAAAAGAATTGGAGAATGCTTGTGCGGCAGTTGGCATTGAAGATCTGCGTCAATTTGGACTTCGCGATAAGACGATCGAGTTTGAAGACGAACAGCTTCTCGCTGAACAATTTTTATCTGTCATTGATGAAGTGAAGCCAGCAACGATTATTACCTTTTATCCAGGATACAGTGTGCACCCCGATCATGAAGCAACGGGAAGAGCCGTAGTGCGTGCGGTTAAGAGCATGGATGAGTCGGCGCGGCCAGAGCTTTTATGTGTGGCTTTTGCCAGGAATTCTGAAGAAAACCTTGGTGCACCTCACATCGTTACAGATGTTTCTGATGTTTTTGAAGATAAAATGAACTGCATCAAAGCGCATCGCTCCCAGACGCAATGGCTTGTTAATAGCGTAGAAAAAGATCCTGCGATGCTCGAATGGGTTCAAAAAGAAAGATTTTGGCGGTATCCGTTATAATTTTTAAGTCTTAGAATTCGTTGCCTTGCTGGGCTTTCGGATTCTTTTTTATACTTAATAACTTGAATTTTCAAAAAAATGTACAAATCCATGTGGCATTTTTCTCCTATTGTGGTATACTAAATGTAACAAATCGTTCACATTTTAGACGCTAATTTGTCAAAATTGTAAGCGTGTACACTACTTCAAGGGGTTGATATGTAATGGATGTTTTTATGGTTTATTTGTTTGTAGCAACTGCGACACCTCTATTCTTGTGGCATGATAGCCGTAAGCTCGCACTTGCACAGATACCGTTTATCGCCCTGTTATGGACTTACGTTGGATTATTTATGGCATATGACAGTTTAAGCCTGTTTGTTCATAGTTTCTTTATAACGGTATTCATTGCAAACGTCGTTTTTGCTCATTATGCAGCATACGTTGTTTGGGGCCGTCCATACTTGGCGAAACGCAAAATGGAAAAAGAATATTGAGATAAAACATTGCTCCCCTCTATCATTTAGAGGGGTTTTTGCATTTATTGGTAAATTAAACCTGAAAATTTCACTGTATACCGCGGCTCATCACCTTGTCATCTCCCCTCACCCTCTATAGCGTATATATCACTCTTTTCTTCGATTTTCTTCACTTTTTGCCCGTATTCTACACTATCTCACCAAACCCTGTTGTCATAAAATCTGACCATGTTATACTCAGTAACGTTGAATTTTTGACCGGACAAGTAAAATAAAAAATACAAAAAACTAACTAACAAAACAGGAGTGATTAACAACAAATATGGATTTTAATGAAACAAAAAATAAACGTATTGTAATTAAGATTGGTTCCAGCTCATTGACGAGCGGACTTGGTGATATTAGCAGACGTAAGTTAGAGCGTCTTGTAGATGAAGTCGTTAAATTAAAAGATGAAGGACACGAAGTATTGCTGGTTTCTTCCGGCGCTGTTGCAGCAGGCTACCGAAGATTAGGATGCTTAAACCGTCCAACTACCTTATCTGAAAAACAAGCAGCTGCTTCAATCGGGCAAGGTCTTCTCATGGAAGCTTATTCCGAAAGATTTGTGTCTCATGGATATACAGCTTCACAAATCTTGATCACAAGAAGTGACTTCTCTGACCGCAATCGTTATCACAATGCACGAAATACAATAAATGTTCTATTAGACCGCGGCATCATTCCAATCGTGAATGAAAATGATACGGTAACAGTTGAACGATTAAAGTTTGGAGATAACGATACACTTTCTGCAAAAGTGGCAGGACTTGTAGATGCGGATCAACTGATTATCCTTTCAGATATTGACGGTCTATATACGGAAGACCCAAGAAAAAATCCGGAAGCTAAGCTTTTAACGAAAGTGAGCGAAATCACACCAGAAATTGAGGAATCCGCTGGCGAACCCGGCAGTGCTGTCGGCACAGGCGGAATGCGTTCTAAAATTGATGCAGTCAAGATTGCAATGGCTTCAGGCATCTCATCATTCCTTGGTAACGCAACAGCAAATGACATCATTCATAAAGCAGTAACAGGAGACGCACGAGGGACTTATTTTGTTCCTAAAAAGAACGAATTCAACCTGGATACAAAATTGCAATGGATTGCGTTCCATTCAGGTCCTGAAGGCGAAATTGTCGTAACCAATAAAGCGAAAGAAGGAATCGATGACCTTAAGAGCCTTTATCCTACTGGAATTCATTACGTAAGTGGACACTTTAAAAAAGGTTCTGTCGTCCGCATCAAAGACCTTGATGGCAATGAAGTTGGACTAGGTGTTTCTAATTATTCATCGAAACAGCTCATTAAAATCAAAGGCTTCTCAACAGACGAACTTGAAGACGTTGGTCCAGAAGAAGCGATCAACAATGATGATTTAGTGTGTCACACACGTTTAGCAGTACCGATTCACTAAGATTTTTTGATGAAAATTAAACAAACGTTTAAAAATTACAAGGAGGCGTTGGATGAGTACTTTTAATAGTACAACCAAACCATTGAATGTAAAAGACCAGGCAAAGCTGGCACAGAAAGCTTCTAAAAAGCTTGCCTTACTGACTGAAAAAGAGAAAAACGAAGCTTTATTAGTAATCGCAGATGTTTTAGAAAAAGAATCGGATTTCATTTTAAACGAGAACAAAAAGGATTTAGTTAATGGTGAAGAAAAAGGTTTTTCAGACGCCCTTATGGACCGTCTGCGTCTAACTTCTGCCCGTGTTAAAGAATTCGCTGACGGCCTTCGTGAAGTGGTTGAACTTCAGGATCCTGTCGGAGAAATTTTATCAGGATGGACTTTAGATAACGGGTTAAAAGTAGAACAAGTCCGAGTTCCATTAGGTGTAATCGGAATGATTTATGAAGCACGTCCGAATGTAACCGTTGATGCTACTGGATTAGCACTTAAATCGGGGAATGCTATCGTATTGAAAGGCGGATCGAACGCGATTCATTCCAACTCCGCAATTGTATCTGTGATTCATAAAGCATTAGCTGATACAAAGATCCCTGAAGATGCTGTACAGTTCATCGCTTCAACAGACCGCGAAGCTGCCGGACAGTTATTTACGATGAAAGAGCACATTGACGTGTTGATTCCTCGAGGCGGTGGAACGCTGATCCAGACAGTGGTTGAGAATGCAACAGTACCTGTGCTCGAAACAGGTGTCGGTAACTGCCACATCTATGTCGATCAATTTGCAGACGTTGAAAAAGCACTGGAAATTTTAGAGAATGCAAAAACAGACCGCCCTGCCGTGTGTAATGCAGCCGAAACGTTTATCTTTCATGAAGCATGGTTGGAAAAGAACAAAGATCGTGTTGCAGCTTTATTTGATAAGCATGGTATTGAAGTTCATGGTGACGAAAATGCTGGTGAGATACTGCCAGACGTTATTCCAGCTACTGAGAAAGACTGGGCTGAAGAATATTTAAGCCTGGCTGTAGCTGTGAAAGTAATTGGATCAGTTGAAGAAGCTGTGGCTCACATTGAGCGTTATGGCACGAAGCACTCTGAAGCTGTGGTGACAGAAGACGCTGAGACAGCGCTGACGTTCTTGAATGCCGTTGATGCAGCTGCCGTATACCATAATGCTTCAACACGCTTCACAGACGGCTCAGCGCTTGGATTTGGAGCTGAGATCGGAATCTCGACACAAAAGCTTCATGCCCGCGGGCCGATGGGGTTACCTGCACTGACTACGATTAAATATCGTATGACTGGTGATGGGCAGATTAGGTAATATAAGCTACATTTTGTATAAGCAGTCTCGCATTTGCGGGCCTGTTTTTTTTGTTGTTTTCCGGCAGGTAAAACTTCAGTTGAAGAGAATAGGTATGTAGCAAAGGAGGTCATCAATGCTAGTTAAAGATCGCTCAAAGTCGCTTAGAATCAAAAAGCTAGAGGTGTTTCAGCGGCGTTTGATTCAAAACCATCCCAAACTTTTAACCATTTCAGATGAATTAGGCGGAAGACTCGCAGGACATCATGGTGAACAATCGAACGATTATTTTTTAAAACCTTTCTTGAGTAAGGGCTATTCTGTTCTTCATGATTTAAGGCTTGCTGCCAACGATAGTTTTTTTCAGATTGATACGCTTCTTATATCCACACGCTATATTTTAATCCTCGAAATAAAATATATCACTGGAACTTTACATTTTGATCACCTCAATCAGGTTATTCGAGCAAGAGATGACGGCAGTGAAGAAGCATTCCAAAATCCCATTTATCAAGTAAAGCGCCAGCGATCGCAATTAACCGATTGGCTGTCTAGAAACCGTGTTCCTAATATCCCTATTCATTCTCTGGTTGTAATGAGTAACCCCAGAACCATCATCAAATCCCTTCCCTCTCATAAAGACGTACTTCAATATGTCACCCATAGTCCTTATCTACAAGAACGAATTCAAGTTTTCGAAAAGATGCATTCCGTTGAGAAGCTGACGAAAAAAGAGATTACAAAACTTTCGAAGCTGCTCGTACGCCAACATACTCCCGATAATCCCGACTTATTAAAAAGGTATCAGATTGAAGAAAAGGATATTATCAAAGGGGTTTATTGTACTAAGTGCTTTTATATGCCAGTGGTTAGGAAATATGGGACTTGGTATTGTTCGAAGTGTTCTTTGAAGTCCATGAACCTCCATTTGCCTACTCTTGATGATTACGCCCTCCTGTATGGAACTTCTATTTCAAATAAGGAAGCTTGTGATTTTTTGCAGATCTCGTCTAGACATGTGGCTACGCGAATATTTTCTTCAATGAACTTGCCATACATAGGTTCAGGTAAAGGAAGACGATATCAACTTCAACTACCCATATAAGTTCAAGAGGGCTAAAGTTCTTTTGGCGAGCATAAACTTCTCAGGGCGAGCATAAATCCCTCAGGGCGAGCATAAATCCCCCAGAGCGAGCATAAATCCCCCAGGGCGAGCATAAATCCCCCAGGGCGAGCATAAATCCCCCAGGGCGAGCATAAATCCCTCAGGGCGAGCATAAATCCCCCAGAGCGAGCATAATCTCAAAAAATGAAAGGCTCTCGCCCAACGAGAGCCCACATCATCCAATTCCCACACAAAAAAGCCTCCTGCTTCAATAAGCAAGAGGCTTTCTCACACATATTAATGACTTCCATGCTCCTCAGAATCATTTCCACCGCCATGGTTTTCATGGTTCTCAGTCTTCGGTACGTCATGTTTTTCGTGTTTTGCGTGGCCTGCTGTCATTACCCAGACAGAGCCGATAACGATCACGATGGCTACGAACGCTGCAAATAGGATGTTACCTACCTGTACGCGGCCCGTAAGCTTAGTGCTAGTTGAGTTCTCTGTTAAGTGCATGAACATCAAGAGCTGCAAGGCAGCCTGCAAGAACGCAAATCCGAAAATGATAATTAAAATCCAAGTCAGTGATAAATCAGTTTCCAATGCGACCCATAGTGCGACTAGCGTCAACACGATGGAGAGCACGAATCCAATTAAGTGTTTCCAAGGGAATCCGCCATGTCCATTAGCTGCAGTTTTATTAGCCATGATGCATCACCATCCCCATCAGATAAACGGCAGTGAAGATGAAAATCCACACAACGTCTAAGAAGTGCCAGTATAGACTAGTGATGAAAACTTTTGCAGAAGTGGCTGGCGTCAAACCGCGCTTAGCCACTTGGATCAAGACCATCGTTACCCAGAAGATACCGAACGTTACGTGGGCACCGTGCGTACCTACAAGAACGAAGAATCCTGACCATGCTGCACTTGTACCAATGTTTGCACCCTCATGAATGAAGTGCAAGAACTCCTGAATCTCGAAGTAAAGGAATCCGAGACCTAACCCAAGAGTTATAATCATCCAAAGCATCAAGCCTTTTACATTATGACGGCGCATTTCGTGAACAGCGAGTCCGCAAGTGAAACTACTTGTTAGAAGCAAGAAGGTTTGAATCAACAAACTCTTTACTTCAAACAGTTCACCAAGAGCCGGACCGTCTGCAATTCGATGCGTTAAAACCATATACGTTGCAAATAGCGTTGCGAATAACGCAACCTCTGCCCCTAGGAAGATCCAGAAACCGAGAATATTTAAACGCCCGACCTCCGAACGATACTCTAAAGGCGTGTTGGGGTCGTGTGTTTCTGCATGTGCCATTTTTTCACGCCTCCTTATTTAGAAATCTTTTCTGTTTCGAGTACTTCTTCAACACTTACATAATACCCGTCATCATATTCAAATGAACGGTAAATCAATGTTCCGATAACACCAATTCCACCGAGAATCGCCATCCACATCCAGTCAAATACAAAACCGAATCCGAGAACGAAGAAGAACGATCCCATAATGAACGGTACACCAGAGTTGCTAGGCATATGAATCTTTTTAATATCTTTAGCAGTTAACTTCTCTACCTTGCCTGCTTGCTTCTGTCTCCAGAAATGGTCAAGACCAGTAACCTCTGGAATTTTAGCAAAGTTATAAAATGGCGGCATTGCTGATGGAGTAGACCATTCAAGCGTACGGCCATCCCATGCGTCACCAGTTGTTTCACGCTTCGCGAAACGGAAGCTGTAGTACATGTTGTAAACAAGAACTAAGAACGCGATACCCATCATGAATCCGCCGAGTGTAGAAACCATGTTCAATGGACCCCAGCCAGACTCTTCGCTGTACGTGTACACACGTCTAGGCATACCATCAAGACCTAGGAAGTATTGAGGCATGAAACATACGTTAAATCCGATTGTGAACAGCCAGAATACCCATTTACCGATACGTTCGTTCAGCTTGTAGCCAAACATCTTAGGGTACCAGTAGATAAGACCTGCAAAACAGCCAAACACTGTACCTGCGATCAGCACATAGTGGAAGTGAGATACCAGGAAGTATGTGTTGTGGTACTGATAGTCAGCAGCTGCCATTGCAAGCATGACACCTGTAACCCCGCCGACTACGAAGTTCACAATAAAGCCTAGTGACCAGAGCATCGGTGTTGTAAACTGAATCTTACCTCTGTACATCGTGAACAGCCAGTTAAAGATCTTAACCCCCGTCGGAATACCGATCGCCATTGTTGTAATGGAGAATACAGAGTTAACGGCTGCTCCTGAGCCCATCGTAAAGAAGTGGTGGACCCATACCAAGAAACTGTATCCAGCGATAAGAAGCATAGACCAGATCATGGCCTTATAACCAAACAACGTTTTTTTAGAGAACGTAGAAATAATTTCTGAGAAAATACCGAATGCCGGCAAGATTACGATATATACCTCTGGGTGACCCCATAACCAGAAGAGGTTTGCCCAAAGCATATCCATCCCTTCCCCTTGAAGAGTAAAGAAATGACTTCCGAATAAACGGTCAAATGACATAAGTGCTAGTGCTACTGTTAAAATTGGGAAAGCAAAAATGATAATAACCATTGTTACAAGCGATGACCAAGTGAACATCGGCATACGGAATAATGTCATTCCCGGTGCACGCATCTTAAGAATCGTAACAAGGAAGTTAATACCGGTTAATAATGTACCGATACCCGCAATCTGCAGACCCCATAAGTAGTAGTTCTGCCCTGGTCCCGGACTAAGTTCGTTACTTGCAAGCGGCATGTAACTCGTCCAGCCTGCTGATGGTGATCCACCGATAACAAATGAAATGTTAAACAGCATAGCACCGATAAAGAACGTCCAGAAACTTACGGCGTTTAAATATGGATAAGCTACATCACGAGCTCCAATCTGCAATGGTACAACTACGTTTATAATACCTATTAAGAACGGCATTGCCATGAAGATGATCATGATCGTACCGTGAGTTGTAAAAATCTCGTTATAGTGCTGCGAATCGAGGAACTTCGCCTCAGGAACCGCGAGCTGTGTACGCATTAAGAGCGCATCGACACCACCGCGGAAAAGCATAAGAACTGCAGAAACGATATACATGATACCAAGTTTTTTATGGTCAACAGTTGTAAGCCATTCAGTCCAAAGCCATTTCCACTTTTTATATCTAGTCATGTAAAACAGGATTCCCGCCATTGTTAAGACAATGGAAACGTCAGCGCCATAGATGAGCGGGTCGCCTGTTACGAAAAATTCATCCCATTTCATATTAAGTTGCCTCCTCTGTTAATGGGCATGTGAATCCCCATGAGACTCTGATTCTTCTTGTTCTTGTTGTTTCTTTTCCTTTTCTTCTTCACGCTTTTCTTTTGCTGCTTTGGAGTGAGGAATTAACGGCTCATAGCCTAATCGCTCACGAGCTTTAATCGCATAATCAGCTTCATCAGCATGGTTAACAAAACCTAAGTGAGTAGAAGAGAACGTCATTTCTTTCACGTGGCCAGGAAGCATCAGCTTATCGTACTGCTCCTTCGTCAGTTCAGGAGCATCAGCTTTCGTTTCACTCGCCCACTTTTCAAACTCTTCATCAGACATAGCCATCACATCAAACGTATGATCTGTAAAACCTTCTCCTGTAAAATTGGAGTTTCGTCCCTCATACGTTCCTTGCTCATCAGCTTGCAAGTAAAGCTTTGTCTCCATACCAGCCATCGCATACTTTTGGCCGCCTAGTTGAGGAACCCAAAATGATGCCATAGAATCGGCTGAAGTCAATTTAAATAGAACAGGTCGATCTTCAGGGATATGAAGATAGTTTACTGTTTCAATGTCTTGCTCAGGGTATGTGAAAACCCATTTCCAATCCACAGATGTTGCATGAATAACCAATGGTTTTTGATCTTTCGTCTCTTCAGGAGGTCCTTCTAGAGAGTAGATCGTTTTAACCGTTGGAACAGCCAATGCAATGGTAATAATAATAGGAATGATCCACCAAATCGTCTCAAGCAAATGACTTCCTTCATTATCAGGATCATATCCCTTATGATTTTTGCGGTCACGATATTTATAAACAATAAAAGCTGTAAGTGCATATACAACCAGCAGGATAAATAACATAAACCAGATCGAATACATAATAAGATCCTTCTGCTGTTCACCAACAGGTCCTTTAGGATCTAAAACCACCATATCGCTGCAGCCGCTTAGCATAAACACGGCTATCAATAACCCGAATGTTAAAAACGGCTTTAACCGTTGCATCACCAGGTCCACCTTCCTTTCTCTATTTAAAAGCATTCATTTTGCCTTTTATACATCGAACCACAAGTGATTATAGTACATTGTGAAAAAAATCACAATGGATATCAAAGGCAAAACAAAATGACAAAAAACCTTTGCCCTCATAGTATCAGAATCCCTTGAAATGTGGCTTATCCGTAACGAAATGTCACGAGAACTTCAAATAAAGCTCACAAGTTTATCACAGTTTTGACATACAATGTTCACGAATTTGGAAGAGCCTTCATCTGCTGGTAATGGGATGCCCCTCTTTTAGAAAGTTCAGTTTTTAATTTTTACCCTAATTGGAAAGGCTTCACACCTTTTTAGCGAATTTTTACAAACATAAATAAACGCAGGATCCTATTATCCTGCGCGTATTATTTATTCCGTTCTATTATTATTCTGTAATCCATTAAAAAACGACCCTGCCCGAAGGCAAGGTCGTCTCACTTAATTCCTTATGCACTTACTTCAACTTGATTTTCACTGTCATTGTAAGCATCCGTATCTAATTGTTTCTGAACTTTACTTGTTAATAGTCCCGATGTCATCGCGCCGCTGACATTCACCGCTGTACGGCCCATGTCGATCAATGGTTCAACAGAAATTAATAGACCTGCAAGAGCAATCGGAAGATCCATCGCAGATAATACGAGAATCGCTGCAAATGTCGCTCCGCCACCTACACCTGCTACACCAAAAGAGCTAAGCGCTACAACTACCACGAGCGTCAACAAGAACGATGGTGACAGCGGATCAATTCCGACAGTTGGAGCGATCATTACAGCAAGCATCGCTGGATAGATTCCGGCACATCCATTCTGGCCGATCGAAAGTCCGAAAGAACCTGAAAAGTTCGCAATTCCATCAGGTACACCCATGCTCTTTTGTGTACGGATGTTTAAAGGAAGCGCCCCTGCACTTGTACGAGATGTAAAGGCAAAAGATAGTACCGGGAATGATTTTTTCATATATGTGATTGGGTTTAACCCAGCAAACGTCAGCAGCAACAAGTGAATTCCAAACATGATCAAAAGTGCTACATAAGAAGCAATGACGAACTTACCGAGCTTCGCGATTGCACCCATATCACTAAGTGCGACAGTCTTTGTCATTAAAGCAAGTACTCCGTATGGTGTTAAACGAAGAATTAATGTAACAACACGCATGATAACCGAGTAAAAAGCATCCACAATCTTCGCAAAAAGCTCAGCATGTTCTTCTTGCTTGCGCTTCACACCCAGATAAGCAATCCCAAGGAATGCTGCAAAAATAACAACTGCAATCGTTGAAGTTGGTCTAGCACCTGTAAAATCTAAAAACGGATTAGCTGGCAGCAATGATAGAATCTGCTGCGGCAATGTTAAGTCTTTCACTTCTGCAAAAGTACCTTCCATCTGCTCACCGCGCGCAGTTTCTGCGTCACCCTGTTCGATTTGAACAGCTTCAAGATCGAAAGCAACAGACGTTCCAATCCCAACAACCGCTGCTATTGCAGTTGTTCCTACTAAGATTCCGATAATTAATCCGCTTAATTTTCCGATATTTCCTTTAAGATTTAAGCGCGTAAACGCTGAAAGGATAGAAATGAACACAAGCGGCATAACGATCATTTTTAAGAACGTTACATATCCGCCGCCTACTAGATTGAACCAATCAGTAGATTTTGCTGCAACTTCAGAATCAGCACCATAGCCGTACTGAAGAACAAGACCGAAGAGAATCCCTAATCCAAGGCCTGTGAATACACGTTTAGAAAACGAGACGTGTTTCTTTTGCATATAAAACAAAACACCTAAAAGTATAAGCATAATAGCAATATTTGATAAAACTAAGTAAGTAGTCACCTACAAGTCCCCCCTTTAGTTAACTAAAATAAATTAATACAATAAAACCTATCTGTCAAGTAGGAATTACTGAGGGAATCCTTTTAGCAGCCACCTCCTCTATTGCACAATAAAAAGCCCAGCCTTTCCAAAAATGAAAGATCGAGCCATAGTGTGATTGTGTCTTCGTTATTTTGTGAGTTTATTTAGTTGTGTTTCAGATATATTCTTTCAAGAAATAAATTATGCTCGTTTTTGTAGCAAATTCATATGAGCTGGTGCTAAAATTTGGATATACCAAAGGGGGCCATTATATGAAAAAAGTATTACTGTTTGTTTATGATTCTTTTGCCGAATTTGAAATTTCAATCTTAATCACTTGTTTAAATGGTTCAAATTATGAACTTGTAACATGCTCACCCTATTCAATCAGCAAAACGATCACATCAGCCGGCAAATTAAAAATCATGCCTGATACAACGGTTAATGATGTTAATTCAGATGATTACTCAGCCCTTATCATTCCAGGCGGAAATCCTTATCACTTGCTTGAAGACGCTGGTGTGACAAACATGATTCGTTCCTTTTTCGATAGCAACAAACTGATTGGAGCGATATGCGGAGGGCCTGCATTGCTGGGAGCTGCCGGAGTTCTGAACCACGTAAAATATACCGCTTCCCTCACTCAGAATGACACACAGTATCTGCCCGTTATGAACTGGAATAACAAAAAAGAAGAACATCTTGTTACAGATCAAAATGTACTCACTGCTACAGGCTCCAACTATATTATCTTTGCTGAAGAAGTATTGCGTCAGCTAAAAATTCTACCTGCAGATGAAAAAAGTCCTTTGCAATACTTTAAGGAACCTTCTATGTCATAATTATTTGTTAGAGATCAACTCTTTAATTTCTTTTAAAACGGGCATGGTTTCCATGTCCTCTTCACTTACCTCTGCCCAGACAATCCCTGTCGGTTTTGGATAAGGTGATTTTGTTTCGATCAATCCTTTTTCAGTCGCAATCCAATCCACGGTTAAGTCAAACACATGTACAGGAATATTATCATTAACCAGCTGAGCACTTTGAATGGAAGTGATCACGGGTACTTCTTTATTCCCAAGTTCGCGGATAATCGCATATTCCCTGTCCGCATACCCTTCGCCTTTTCCAAGTCTTCTGCCGTCACGGTGAATGGCAACCGATCCCACTACAATCAAGTGGATTGAAGGCATCAGTGATAAAGGGAGCACTTTCCCATAGTTCATAATGCTTGAAAGGCTTGCCGCTTTTCTTTCTTCCCCCTTCGGAACCCACTCTGGCTTCACTTGAATGAAACCATCCTTAAGCCTTGGCGTCGGCACGAGCAGCATTTTTCCATCCTTTAAAATTTGAGTTCTAAGCGGCAGCTGAGGCGAATCAGGATTAACTTTGATTACTTTAGCCTCTTTGTACTCCTTCATATCGGTTATGTATTTTGCAGCAGCCTCTGCTCCTTTAAAATTTGGGATTCGATTTGTTAAAGGAAACGGAAATCTGCCGAGCTTTTCTTCGGTCAGCTTGTTCCAAACTTCATCCTTTTGGTTCATTATTGCATCTCCTTTTGTTCTCTTAGGATAAAAGTCATTAATAAAAAGAAGGACTATTATCCTGTTTAGTGAAATAAATTGAGTGGGGGAAAGAAATTTTTTTGAAATGGGGGATTATTTATATGACACTATATGGAACAATTGTCTTGATACACATTATTGCAGCGATTGTCGGTCTAGGCGCAAGCTTTGCAATGCCAGTCGTTACGAAATTCGCAAAAACAGCCGCACAGGCGCGATATGCACTTGAAGTGAATGCAAAGATAGAAACTTTGCCGAAGATTGGAAGCTTAACACTTCTTGCAACTGGACTTTTATTAGGTTATTTAAATTCTGCACTTTTTAGTGAAGTTTGGTACATCTCATCTCTGGTTATTTATGTTTTGGCACAGATTCTTGTTATTGGTATCATTCCTAAGAAACAAAAACAAATGAGCGAGATTCTCGCCTCACATGAAGGCGACGAACTGCCCGATTCTTATCGGACCGTTGATAAACAGCTTGACCCTTATGTTTATCTTTTACACGGTTTAGCTGTTGTACTAATCGTTTTAATGGTCGTAAAACCTTTTTAGTTGTTCATAAATCCCCTCTCTTTGGACACAATATGGTGTAAAGAGACGAGGAGTGAAAAACACATGGCACGCGGAAAAGAATTTGAACATAAGAAAAAAGGCCACCCTGGCCGTTTTCCAGATAACACTCTGCAAAACAGACTCGTTCAAAAAAGCGATGAGACTGATTCAACAAACCTGGCTACAAAAGAAGCTTTTAAAAATCGTACTGGAGAACAAGAATAATACACGAAGGCACTCATGGAATTTTTCTCCTTGGGTGCTTTTTCATTGTCACGATTCGTCATACACCTATTGAGTTCCTTCCCCATTCAATACTATAATCAAGAGGGTACAAATTACTGACAGAAAAGGTGTTATATAGATGAGTATTTTAACAGTACAAGGATTGAGCCATGGTTTTGGTGACCGTGCTATTTTTAACGATGTTTCTTTCCGTCTACTAAAAGGAGAGCACATCGGTTTAATCGGTGCAAATGGTGAAGGTAAGTCTACCTTTATGAATATTATCACTGGCAAATTGAAGCCAGATGAAGGAAAAGTTGAATGGGCAAAAAAAGTACGCGTCGGCTATCTGGATCAGCACACCGTTCTTCAAAAAGGAATGACGATTCGCGACGTGCTGAAGAGTGCGTTTCAATATCTGCTCGACATGGAAACAGAAATGAACAGCATGTACGAAAAGATGGGTGAAGCTACTCCTGAAGAGCTTGAGAAGCTGCTTGAAGATGTTGGTGTAATCCAGGATACACTAACGAATAACGACTTTTATGTAATAGATGCAAAAGTTGAAGAAATCGCACGAGGTCTTGGACTTGATGATATCGGTCTTGACCGTGATGTTCACGACTTGAGCGGCGGACAGCGTACAAAGGTATTGCTTGCAAAACTTTTATTAGAAAAGCCTGAAATTCTATTGCTGGATGAGCCGACAAACTATCTGGACGAACAGCATATCGAATGGCTAAAGCGCTACTTGCAGGAGTACGAAAACGCGTTTATCCTGATTTCGCATGACATCCCGTTCCTGAACAGCGTTATCAACTTGATCTATCATATGGAAAATCAAGAGCTGAACCGCTATGTTGGCGACTACGATCACTTTAAATCGGTTCATGAGATGAAAAAATCCCAGCTGGAGGCGGCATTCAAGCGCCAGCAGCAAGAGATTGCCGGATTAAAAGACTTCGTAGCACGGAACAAAGCGCGTGTTTCAACGCGTAACATGGCGATGTCCCGTCAGAAAAAGCTCGATAAAATGGATGTAATTGAGCTGGCGAAAGAAAAGCCAAAGCCAGAGTTCAACTTTAAAGAATCCCGCACACCGAGTAAGCTGATCTTTGAAACGAAGGATCTCGTGATCGGATATGATGAGCCATTGTCGAGACCTCTGAACCTGCGCATGGAACGCGGACAAAAAATAGCTTTAGTCGGTGCGAATGGTATAGGTAAAACAACTTTGCTCCGCAGTATTTTAGGTGAAATCAAGCCTGTTTCTGGTTCAGTTGAACGCGGTGAAAACCTGGAGATCGGCTATTTCGAACAAGAAGTAAAATCTGCGAACTACAACACATGTATCGAAGAGATCTGGAACGAGTTCCCTGGTTTCTCTCATCATGAAGTTCGCGCAGCTCTTGCGAAATGCGGATTAACAACAAAACATATCGAGAGTAAAGTGGAAGTTCTTAGCGGGGGCGAAAAAGCAAAAGTACGCTTATGCAAACTGATCAACCATGAAAATAACGTATTGGTACTCGATGAGCCGACAAACCACTTGGATGTTGAAGCAAAAGACGAGTTAATGCGTGCGTTGAAAGCCTTTAAAGGAAGCGTCCTCTTGATCTCCCATGAACCAGAATTCTATATAGAAGTAGCAAACGAAGTCTGGAACTGCGAAAGCTGGACGACGAAGGTGTTTTAATCGAATTTTTAAGCCCTCACTTTTAAAAGTGAGGGCTTTTATTTTGGTGATTTTACATTTATGAGCCTAAAAAGAGATCTATGAGCCTTCAAATTTATTTATGAGCCCACAAAAAATTTTATAAGCCTCCAAAAATTTTTATGGGCCAACAGTTTTGTTTATAGGCTTTTCGACGAATATGGATGTATGAAATTGTTCCTCGGCCAATGCCGAGTTCCTTATTAAAGAAAAAACACCTCTTGCCAGCCGCAAGAGGTGTTTTCAAATTAGTTCTCCAGTTCCTCCACAAGCAGCGATAGCTCTTCCCATCGTTCCATCGTTGTTTCGAGCTCTGTCTCTACTTTTTTCTGTTCCGCATACAGTTCACTGATTCGTCCGAAGTCACTGCCCGCTGCAACGATTTCAGCTTCGATCTGCTCTTTCTTCTCTTCAAGCGCCATAATGCGGTCTTCAATCGTGTCCCATTCCTGTTGCTCTTTATAAGATAGCTTTTTCCGCTTTTCTTTTCGCGGCTGGCTCCCGCCATCAGCCGCCTCAGCTGCGACAGCCTCAGCTTCTTTTTTCAGAGAGGCTGCACGCTCATCACGCTCTTTTTTCTCCTCCATATAATCGGAGTAGCTGCCCTGGAATCTGACGACCCTGCCTTCACCTTCAAATGCCAGCAGATGATCCACTACACGATCTAAGAAATAACGATCATGCGAAACGGTTAAAACGACACCAGGGAAGTTTTCCAGATACTCTTCTAAAATACCGAGAGTCTGAATATCCAAGTCATTCGTCGGCTCATCCAAAAACAGAACGTTCGGTTCTTCCATCAGCACCTTCAGCATATATAGTCTGCGCTTTTCTCCGCCCGAAAGTTTGCGAATATACGTATATTGCATATAGCGCGGGAAGAGGAATCGTTCCAGCATCTGTTCAGCTGTAATCGTCTGGCCATCAACTGTACTGATTACTTGTGCCGTCTCTTTTACATAATCGATCACACGAAGGTTGCCATCGAGTTCATCATGATCCTGAGTGTAATAGCCGATCTTCACGGTTTCACCGACTTCAACTGAACCAGAATCAGGCTTCATTCTACCGGCAAGCATGTTCAACAAAGTTGTTTTTCCGCTGCCGTTTGGTCCGATGATTCCGAGACGCTCACCTGGTACAATCAAGTAATCCAAACCGTCAACCAACTTCTTGCCATCAAGACTTTTAGACAGACTTTCTACCTCAATTACTTTTTTGCCAAGACGCTGTGATCCGATTGCAAATTCAACAGAACCTTTTGCAGCAGGACCTGTTTCCTCCTGCAGACTCTCCACCCTCTGAATACGGGCTTTTTGCTTAGTCGTACGTGCTTTTGCTCCGCGGCGCAGCCAAGCTAATTCGCGTCTTAGCGTGTTTTGACGCTTATCTTCATTCTGCAGTGCGAGCTCTTCACGCTCTGCCTTTTTCTCTAAATACGTTTCGTAATTGCCTTCGTAAACATAGAGTTTTCCGTTATCTAGTTCAAAAATATGATTCGTCACGCGGTTTAGGAAATAACGATCATGGGTAACCATTAAAAGCGAGCCTTTGTACCCAGCGAGAAATGTTTCCAGCCATTCAACTGTTTCATTATCAAGATGGTTTGTCGGCTCATCCAGTATTAGAAGGTCAGCTGGCTGAATTAAAGCTTTAGCAATGGCTACACGCTTTTTCTGGCCGCCGCTCAAGAATTTCACTTGTCTTGAAAAATCGCGCAGTCCAAGTCTTGTTAGAACCGTTTTCGCAACGGTGTTCGCTTCCCATGCTTCTTGCTCGTCCATTTTTTGCTGACAATTCATTAAGCGCTGCAGCTTTTTCTCATTTGCAGGATCTGCTTCAAGATCCAGCAGAGCTTGCTCATAGTCACGCATCGTACGCATGATAGCTGAATCGCCATAATAGATCTGCTCCAAAACAGAAAGTTCTTCGTCCAGCTCAGGCTCTTGGGCTACGTATTCAATCTGAAACTGGTTTGCGTGAGTGATGCTGCCCTGTTCAGCGGGGTCCAATCCTGACAGAGCTTTTAACAAAGAAGACTTTCCCGTGCCGTTTGGACCGATCAACCCGATTCTTTGTTTTTCGCTTATTGAAAAAGAAATTTTATCAAAGAGAGTTTTCTCTCCATATGTTTTATATAAATTTTCTACTAGTAAAATACTCAAAATGAAATCATTCCTTAAGCTAAAATTCTTAATTTCTATTGTAGCTTAAAGGCGCTAGAATAGCATCTTTCGGTTATCATTTGGGTTTTTTCTCAATCTTTGTTATAGTGATAAACATGTTCTGAAAAGGAGTGGGCACGTTTTTTGCTCAAAACGGATGCCGCTATTTTCGATTTTTTTCGGCTTGGCTTTTATCTTGTTGTTGATGCCGGGTAACATTTTTTCCGGCAATGTTTGTTATGCGTTTTTCTACCGCGCTTTTGACTTCAAGTTTTTTTGTCACTCCTCGCAAACTCTTTTTGCAAACAAAAAGCTCTAGTTTTATACAACCTGTCAATTTTTTCATAAACTTGTTATCCGTTGAGCAAACTAACGTGACCCATTTCATGAAAAAAGAAAAGGAGAGATTTTTTTACATGCAAATTGAAGTAATTATTTCTTTAATTATTTACATGATTGGTATGCTGTACATTGGTTACTGGGCATACAAAAAAACATCCGATCTATCTGACTACATGCTTGGCGGACGCGGACTCGGTCCTGGAGTAACAGCATTATCTGCTGGTGCATCCGATATGAGCGGATGGATGCTCATGGGACTGCCTGGTGCTATGTTCGCAGATGGGTTAAGCAGTATTTGGATTGCAGTCGGTTTAACGATCGGTGCTTATCTGAACTATATTCTTGTCGCACCTCGTTTGCGTACGTACACAGAAGTAGCAGATGATTCGATCACAATTCCGGATTATCTTGAAAACCGTTTTAACGACACTCAGAAAATTTTACGTATTGTATCAGGTATTGTTATTATCATCTTCTTTACTCTTTACGCTTCTGCAGGTTTAGTATCTGGAGGTAAGCTGTTTGAGAGTGCATTCGGTCTTGATTATATGACTGGAATGCTGTTGACTGTCGGAGTTGTTGTAGCTTACACATTGTTTGGAGGATTCCTAGCAGTAAGCTGGACTGACTTTGTACAAGGATGTATCATGTTTATCGCACTTGTATTGGTACCCATTGTTGCCTTTACTGAAGTCGGCGACACTCAAACACTGGTTGATACAGTACGTGGAGTAGATCCGCAGCTGCTCAATGTTACAAAAGGACTTTCTTTTGTTGGTCTATTGTCAATGTTAGCTTGGGGGTTAGGTTATTTCGGACAGCCCCACATTATTGTCCGTTTTATGGCCATCACATCTGTAAAAGAAATTAAAGCAGCACGCCGAATCGGTATGGGATGGATGATTATCTCTATAATTGGTGCATTGCTTACAGGATTTATTGGTATCGCTTGGTTCGAACAGCAAAATCGCAACCTTGCAGATCCAGAAACAGTTTTTATTCAATTCGCGAACTTATTATTCCATCCGTTCATTACTGGGTTCTTATTAGCAGCTATCCTAGCAGCCATCATGAGTACAATCTCGTCACAGCTGCTCGTTACGTCATCAGCTGTAACCGAAGACTTTTACAAACAGTTCTTAAAGAAGAATGCTTCTGATAAAGAACTTGTATTAATCGGCAGACTCGCTGTATTAACGGTTGCTGTAATCGCGGTATTGTTATCATTAAATCCGAACGATACGATCCTAAGCCTTGTAGGTTATGCTTGGGCAGGTTTCGGTTCAGCATTTGGTCCACTAATTTTGTTAAGTCTTTTCTGGAAACGCATGACAAAATGGGGCGCATTAGCAGGTATCATCGTTGGTGCCATTACCGTTTTAATATGGGTACAGTTCCCAGACCTGAAAGCTGAAGTGTACGAAATGATTCCTGGTTTCTTCTTAAGCTTATTAGCTGTCATTCTTGTCAGCTTAGTAACGAAAGATCCATCGAATAAAGTGCAAAACCAATTCGAAGACATGGAAGAAACACTTGAAAACAAAACAACTTAATAGTAAAAATAAAGGCTGTTTTCGCAAAAATTGTTGTTTTTGAAAGTGGTTGATTTCCGCTCCAGGATGCTCGCTTTCCGCGGGGCATGCGGTGCGCCACCTTGGCGCTTTGTGCCATTAGGTGTCTCACCTGTCATGCTGATTCCCGCTGGAGTCTCGCACCTTGCGCTCCAATCAACTTTTCATTGAAGAGAAGAAAAAGAACAATCTTTTAGAGAAGAGCCAAAATAAAAAAGCGTTCCTGTTTTTCAGGAGCGTTTTTTCTTATGGGTTTTTTAATCACTTTTTCAGCAATCGTCTCGTAGCTTTTAGTTCGCCAATGTTCGCGGCACCAATCCCAAACATTGCAGCTCTCAGTTCAAATTCAATCCGGTCCATTTGTAAAATCAAAGCTTCAGCATCATTTTCAACAGCTGACTGTAGCAGACTGCGGCCAAATCCAGCAAGGTCGGCACCTAACGCAAGTGATTTCGCAGCATCAACACCATGCTTCAGCCCTCCGCTCGCGATAACGGGTATTTTTTTTGATACTTCCCTGACTGCAGCTACGCTTTCTGAAGTCGGAAGACCCCAGTCCAGGAAGGCTTCTGCAGCTTTTTTCCTTGCAGCATCTTCTGAACGATAACTCTCTACCTGAACCCAAGATGTTCCGCCAGCCCCTGCAACATCAATAAACTGAGCACCTGCTGATATCAGCCTCTCAGCAGTTTCTTTATCAATTCCCATGCCTACTTCTTTAATACCAACTGGAACAGGCAATCCCGAAATAAGCTTTTCAATTTTACTTAATAAATGAGAAAAATTCGTATCACCTTCTGGCTGAAATACTTCCTGCAGGGTATTTAAGTGAAGAACGAGAGCATCAGCTTCAGCAAGCTCGACCGCTCGCTTACACTCCTCCAGCCCATAACCGTAATTGAGCTGGACAGCACCGATGTTTGCAATAACAGGGATGTCAGGAGCCCATTTTCTAATTTGAAAAGTGTAAGCAAGTTCCTCTTTCTCCACCGCCGCTCTCATTGATCCAAGGCCAATCGCCCAGCCTCTTTCCTGTGCCGCAATAGCCAAGTTCTGATTTATCTTAAGCGCAGTTTCCGTACCGCCAGTCATCGAACTGATCAAAAAGGGAGTCTTCATCAATTTTCCTAAAAAAGAAGCAGAAAGAGACACATCCTCAAAAGATATCTCGGGCAAAGCATTCGGTATAAATCGATAGTTCTCTAACCCAGTTGTAATGTTCTTCCCCTCAACATCTTCATGAAGACTGATCCTAATATGCTCCGTTTTCCGTTTCTCAGTGAGATCTTTAGGATGATCCAAGTTCATTTCCTCCCTTCTTGCTGTTATTCCTATCTTCCCGCAAAAACCATACCATTACACTTTACATCTTCTAAACAGCTCACGCTAGGGGGACTGACCCCCAACAATTTATTTCCCGCTCCAAAACCGAGCAAACACCCTATAGAAATACTCCATTTCACGCTTTCATTGATACCCATTTCATTTTCAGCCTTCAAAAAACTAAATTTCAAATAGCACCCTCTGTACCATTTGTGTTAAACTACCAAATAAAACAATTATTGGGGGTTATTTGCATGGAGATCCGCTTGCTCACACCAGATGATGCCGAAGCGTATTGGGAGATGCGTCTTGAGGCCCTAAAAAATCATCCTGAAGCTTTTGCAACAAGTTACGAAGAAGCTCTAGAGCGTAAAAATCCAATTGAACAAGTGGCCAACAGGCTTAAAGGTGATGGTGATTTTACTTTCGGAGCATTTCAGGAAGATGCCCTGATTGGTACCGTTACATTAGTCCAAGACAAAATCGAAAAAATGAAGCACCGCGCGAACATTTTTGCTATGTATGTAAAGCCCGAAAACCGCCGCTCAGGAGCCGGTAAAGCCCTTGTAACAGCAGCGATCAACCATGCTAAAGGGATTCCCGACATTTTGAAGCTAAATCTAACAGTGGTTTCCAGCAATGAAAAAGCAAAAGGACTTTACAGTTCACTAGGTTTCACGACATATGGAAAAGAAGAAAAAGCACTAAGAGTAGATGAGACATATTATGATGAAGAACTAATGGTTCTCTTTCTTAAATAATCTTAAACGCACCAAAAAAGCCTGCAATCGATATGCAGGCTTTCTTTACTTATTATTATCTTTTGAATGATCATTATTATGTTCGAGATAGTCTTCTTCTTGATTTTTCGGCTTTTTCTTTTTTGTCTGACGCACGATTAGTATAACAATAATGATTACTAACAATAAGCTGACGTTTAAGAAGCCGCCTAAAAAACGAAAAATATCTGCCATAAAGTTATCCATGCTGCTTCACCTCTTTTCAGCATTTTCCCCTTTATAGCGTTTTTTAAACCGAATCTTCTTCAAATGAGCTGATTAAAGGAAGCGCGACGCTAACCTTCGTACCTTTTCCAATCTTGCTCGTATACTCCACCTTGCCGCCCATTGATTCTATGATACGAATGGATACCATCGTTCCTAATCCAGTTCCTTGCTGTTTAGTTGAAAAAAACAAAGAGCCGATGCGGGACAGCTGTTCTTTAGTCATCCCTTTTCCTGTATCCCTAACGATAATCTTAACCTGTTCCCCTTCAGGAATAAGCTTAATGGATACACGTCCTTCTTTCGGGGTTGCCTCAACAGCATTCTTTAAGATATTGATCAGCGCCTGTTTTAGCTGATTTCGGTCTGTAGTAATCTTTACATCCGATTCAATCAGATGCGTAAGCGAAATACCATCTTTTAATGCGTACGGATTTAATAAAATACTTAGTTCCGTTACTAATTCAGCTATTGAAAAAGTCTCGATCTTTTTAAACTCCGGTTTAGCAAAGTTCAAGTAATCACTTATAATACTTTCTGCTCTGCTTAATTCACTTAAAATTAACGGATAGTAATGCTTATGCCGTTCATCTTCACCTTCCATAAGCTGAAGAAAACCTTTTACTACAGTCAATGGATTCCGGACTTCATGAGCAATAGAAGCCGCCAGTTCCCCAAGCGTGTGCTGTTTCTCAGAACGCCGGATCTCATCTTTCATTAAGTTTCTTTCTATGACAGCTTCATTTAAGATAGAGCCAAAAACGACGGCTAAAATTTGAATAATACCGAAAACAGCTATGTATAAATAAATATCTTGGTCTACCTGCAAAACTTCACTATTTATGTAAAGGTAGCTTAGAAGAATTAGCAACTGGACAATAGCAGGCCATAGTCCGGCTATGATAGACATGTAAATTCTTTTTCGCGGAGGAAATCTCCAAAAATACTTATAAAGAATAAAAGGAACAATACAGGCTACTGATGCACTTATGTATCCTAAGTAAAGCGTTTCTCCGCCCATTACCGTTCTGGTTGCTAAAAGAGCAGTGAGCGTAATAATCCCTGAGATAGGTCCGCCGTAAAAAATAGAAAGCACTAAAGGAACATACCGCAAATCCCAATACAATCCTGAATTAAAATAGGCAAAATACATGCAAAGTGAAGCAGATACACCATAAAGAATGCCTAAAAAATAAGGGGATTTTCCTATCTTTCTGCTTTCGAACAAAAAGCTATAGCTCAGTACTGGTGCAATAACAATCAATACATGCAAAAGCAGCTTTTCAATGATCATTTTCTACTCCCTGGGTAAAATGGCTTGTGTACTATAATTACGACAAAAAAAGGGAGATTCCTGCAAGAATCGCCCTGATAATATGACAAAAGCATCGTTCTAATACGACTAAAGTTGTAATTTTTATTATACTAAGCTTCTTGTTTCAACTGACTGTTATATAAAGAATGGTAAAATCCTTTATGATTTAAAAGTTCCTCATGAGTTCCTTTTTCCAAGATACCGCCATCATGAAGGACTAGAATCTGATCTGCCTGCTGAATCGTGTTTAATCGATGTGCGATTACAAAGCTTGTTCTGCCAGTCATCAATCTCTGCAAAGCCTCTTGAATCTTCATCTCCGTTATCGTGTCGATACTGCTTGTTGCCTCATCTAATATCAACAATGATGGGTCTGCCAGAATGGCCCGCGCTATAGATAAAAGCTGTTTCTGCCCTTGGCTTATACCGCTTCCTTCTTGATTTAATATCGTATGATAACCTTTTGGAAGCTTTTGAATAAACGAGTGAGCATTTGCTAGTTTCGCCGCCTTAATGACTTCTTCATCGGAAGCACCCAGCCTTCCATAACGGATATTTTCAAAGATTGAACCTTCAAATAAAAAAGAGTCTTGCAGCACAAAAGCCATATGTCTTCTTAGACTGCTTCTTTTTACGTTCTTACTGTCATGTCCATCGATTAAAATCTGTCCATTATCTGCATCATAAAAGCGAGAAAGCAAGTTAACAACTGTTGTCTTTCCGGCTCCAGTAGGTCCCACCAGAGCTACCGTTTCACCTTCTTTTACAGAAAAACTAAGACCAGATACCGTTTTACCGTCACCTTCATAAGAAAAAGAAACGTTACGAAATTCCACTTTCCCTTTTACTGATGAAAGCTCGATAGCATTATCTTCATCTCGTTCTTCTCTAGACTCATCTAAAATCTCAAAAACTCTCTCTGCACCGGCAACAGCAGAAAGAAGTGTATTAAACTGATTGGCTAAGTCATTTAATGGTCTCGTAAATTGTCTGGAATACTCAACAAATATTACGATTACCCCAATTGAAACTTTTCCGTTCAGAGCCAGCACACCACCCACACCTGCTATCAATGCAAAACTTCCGTTATTGAGTACGTTCATGAGTTTTGGGATAAACCCAGAGAAAGTCTGAGCCCAATAGCCAGATTCCTTCAAACGCTCATTTTTCACCATGAATTCTTCCATAACTCTCTTTTCCTGCGAAAAGGATTTAACTATACGCTGACCTGAAGTAATCTCTTCTATATATCCGTTGATTTCCCCAAGATTTCTTTGCTGTTCTTTAAACCTGGCACCTGTCCTTTTCGTAATCCATTTCAATCCAAACACCATAAGCGGAACGATGGAAAGAGAAATAATAGTAAGCAGCGGACTTAAATAAATCATGACAGCGATCGTCCCAATAAGGGTCAAAATACTTGAAAACACCTGGATAAAAGAACTATTCAGCGTGGAACTGACATTCTCAATATCATTGGTCACACGGCTCATCAGCTCTCCATGCTGCCTTTTATCAAAGAAGGAAATCGAGAGTCTGTGAAACTGCTTAAACAAATCATTGCGCATGCGATAAACCGTCTGCTGAGCAATTCCGATCATCCAATAGTTCTGGAGCCAAATAGATAAGGACTGTCCGATAAAGACAAAGATCAGACCGATTAACAGCTTCGTCAAACCTTCTGCGTTTTCTTTAACGATGTATGAATCGATCGCTACACCGATTAAAAAGGGTCCTAGCAAACTTAACGCTGAGCTGATGACCACCATGAGCAATACCAAGCTTAATAGCACTTTTTGATTAGAAAAGTAGCCTCCAATACGTTTTACCGTACTTGCCCAATTTTTCGGTTTCATTTTTTCTCCGAACAAATGATTATGTGGATGAGGTCTGTTTGAACCCTTTGACATACTGGAAATCCTCCTCCCCAAACTGTGATTGTACGATCTTCACATACAGCGGCGACGTTTCAAGCAGCTCGGCGTGCGTACCCCAAGCTTCTACACGGCCATCATCTAAAAGCAAAATGTGGTCGGCTTCCATCGCTGTACTGATTTTTTGCGTAATGATAAACGTTGTGCAGGAATACCTTCTTAAAGCAGCTAAAAGCTTTGCTTCCGTTTTCAGATCCAGTGCACTCGTACTGTCATCTAGCATTAATATTTTCGGTTTTCTAACTAACGCGCGCGCTATGGACAAACGCTGTTTTTGACCTCCAGAAAGGTTCACGCCCCTCTGTCCAACACGTGTTTCATATTGATCCGGCAATTTCTCGACCGTCTCATGTATTTGTGCATCTTTTGCAGCCTGAATAATCTCCTCTTCCGTCGCCCCTTCTTTCCCCCAGCCTATATTCTCAAGTACTGAACCAGTAAAAAGAACAGCTTCCTGGGGAACAACACCTATTCCTTTTCGAAGTGTGTCAATAGGATACGCCTTTACGTTTTTGCCATCGACAAGGACCTCCCCGTCTGTTACATCATATAAACGCGGAACAAGCTGAAACAGTGAAGTTTTACCTGACCCTGTCGAGCCAAGGATGGCTAACGTTTCACCCGCTTTCACTGAAAAAGAAAGATTCTGCAATACGAATGCATCGCTCTCAGGATACTTAAAAGAAACGTTCTTAAATTCAACATGACCTTTTTGTAGGGTTACCGATTGATCCGTATCTTCTGATTCAATGAGATCAATCTCTGTATCCAGCACCTCTCCTATGCGCTGAGCAGACGCTTTCGCACGTGAAAATGCCATAATAATAAATGAGATAATCGTTAAAACGGATGAGATGCGAAATGAATAGTTTACAATCGCCACCACTTCACCCACTTCGATCGCACCAAGATTCACCTGCCTGCTCCCGAACCAAAGAATGGCTAGAATTCCGATATTCATAACCAAAAGCAACACAGGAATGGAAACTTCAATAAGACGAAGTGATGATACCGTCTGGACTTTCAGATCATCACTTGCTTTTTCAAATCGTGAAGATTCATAATCTCTTCGTAAAAATGCTTTGATCAGCCTCATCCCCATCAGATTTTCCCGCATTACTCGGTTCACACCATCAAGTCTATCTTGGACATCCCGAAACATCGTCCCTGCGGTCTGAAGCACCCACCTTAAGAAGAACAGAAGAAAAGGAAGTGCTACTACCAATACCATCGCAAGTTTCCAATTGACGATGAGCGACATAATTACCCCGCCTGCCAAAAGCAATGGCGCTCTTAACATAATCCTTAAGCTCATAAAAACTGTATTTTGAAGCTGTGTAACATCATGAGTCATTCTCGTAATCAAGGATGAAGTCGGAAATTTATTAAAATTAACGAACGAAAAAGCCTGGACCTTTTCAAATACACGCCGCCTAATATCGAACCCGTAGCTCTGACTGACATGCGCGGAGAAAAAGGAATTGGCGATCCCTGCAGCAAAAGCAGCCAGAGCGAGACCAAACATGACCGCACCCCAGAACTTAACCACTTCTAAATCGCCTTTTAAAATTCCATCATCAATGATCTTAGCCATGATTAACGGCTGCATCAGCTCCACTGCCAGTTCAGAAAGCGTCAGGAATAGAGCAGCCGCTATAGCCACCCGGTAAGTCTTTAAATAAGAAAATACTTTCCACATAGATATATCCCCCGTACTCCCTAGATGTTTAACGAACTTAACAATCTACTATTATTCTATCCTTTTTCTTGAAAATATTTAACTATTTCGACTTCTTATCCTATTTTTTTGCGAAAGAAAACCCGCTAATAAAGCTTAGCGAGTTTTTTCAGTATCATCTTCATGTCCGTTCACTTCAATTTCCGCTTCTTTAGGCCAAGTTTTGACATGGTCGGTTTCCAGGATGCCCATCGTGACGTCTCCAATATCAGGATCTTCCATGAGGGTATCCCTAACACGGAATTTGATATCATCTGCATCTGCCAATGTGAACCCTTCTTTTAGTTCAATATAGCTTTCAACATGATATCGTCTTCCTTCTTGAAGAATTCTAAGTTCTTTTATATCTACTACATCCTTATCAGATAGGATGGTTTCAGCAATTCTGTCCTCTACAACCTTAGGTGCGGCAACACCTATCAGCCCTCTTGTGTTTTCAATACCGAGTTTAAACGCAACAACCACAAGAAGGATACCAATCAGTAATGTTCCGATTCCATCCAGAATATAAGCACCCGTCAGATCGGCAAGGACAATTGAAATAAGTGCTAAAAAAGCACCTGAAGTTGCAATTAGATCTTCATAAAAAACGAGACGAGTTGGCGGCGCTGCTAAACTTACATTCTTAAACGACTCTTTCACGATACCAAAACCTACAGCATCGCTTCTAGTCTCATGAACGATCTCTTTCATCGCCTTAATCAAAATAAAACCATCGACTAAAATGGCTAAAATCATAATTCCGATATTCAGCATTAAATTCGTTGATGGATGCGGATCTTGAATTAGCTTCCATCCTTTTAAAATGGTTTCGTAGGCCATAATTGAAACTACGATGACCGCAACTAAAACAAATAAATTCACAACACGCCCAAAGCCCGCTGGGAACTTTTTAGTAGGCTCTTTTTCCGAAAGGGCACTCCCGAAAAAAACAAAGCCCTGATTCAAAGCATCAGCTGCCGAGTGAAGTGTTGTCGCAAACATTGCACCACTTCCACTGACTGCGGCTGCAATACCTTTAGCTATAGCGAGTACAGTGTTTCCTAATGCAGCGATTCCGGACGATTTGTTTCCTTTTTTAAGTAGATTAATCAAAGGTCTGCCTCCACTCCTGTTATATGTCTTTTTATAAGAATTCCTGAAAAGTGCATAATTTAAACCCAATAAAAAACGGGCCGTAAAAAACGACCCGTCTTAGATGCAAAGATTATGAAACTTTTTCTACTTTATCTCCTTTTGATTCCTTATATCCGCCTTCCCAATACTCAGCATTCTTGATGCCCAGCTTGGTGGAATCGAATACCGGATCAAGTCCAGCTTTCTTTTGCTCTTCATAATCTTTCAGCACTGCCAGAGCTGGCTTAGCCAAAATTAAGATTGCAATTAAGTTCAGCCAAACCATGACACCAAGACCTAGATCTCCAAGTGCCCAAGCAAGATCAGCTGTTTTTATAGCTCCGTAATACGTAGTTCCAAGCAATACAATTTTTAGCAAGAACATCGGAATTCTATTATTACGCCCCCGCATAAGGTAAGCAATATTCGTCTCTGCAATATAGTAATAAGCCATGATTGTAGTAAAAGCAAAGAAGAATAGGGAAACAGCGACAAAACCAGAACCGAAACCAGGAAGAACAGATTCAATCGCTTCTTGTGTAAAGGCAGTCCCTGCTTCTACGTTAGGCAGGTTTTCAACAATAAACGAATTGTCTGCTTCGTTTTGAACGTTATACATACCTGTAAAAAGAATCATAAATGCAGTTGCTGTACATACAAGCCAAGTATCGATGTAAACTGAGAATGCTTGTACTAAACCTTGCTTAGCTGGATGCGATACTTCTGCAGCAGCAGCTGGATGAGGTCCAGTACCTTGCCCAGCTTCATTTGAATAGATCCCGCGCTTAACGCCCCACATTATTGCAGAACCTACAATTCCGCCAAATGCAGAATCAAAAGAAAATGCACTTCTGAAAATAAGGGAAAGTACTTCAGGTATCTGTGGAATATGGAAAGATACAATAATAAGTGAAACTAATACGTACCCAATCGCCATGAACGGAACCACATATTGTGCTACGTTTGCGATCCGTTTTACACCGCCAAAAATAATGGCAGCTAAAATGATTACTAAGAAAATCCCAGTAACTGTAGGACTAACATTAAATGCATTTTCAAGTCCAGCAGCAATGGAGTTTGACTGAATCCCAGGCATTAGTAGCGCCATAGCTGCTAATGCAGAAACGGCAAAAATAATTCCATACCACTTCCAGCCAATCCCTTTTTCAATATAATACGCAGGACCACCGCGATACTCGCCGTCCTGCTTTACTTTATAAACTTGAGCAAGCGCAGATTCAATAAAAGCACTGGATGCACCGATAAACGCGATCATCCACATCCAAAATACTGCACCTGGTCCACCGAAACCGATCGCTGTTGCTGTACCGGCGATATTACCAGTACCGACACGACCTGACAGCGCGATAGCTAATGCTTGGAAAGAGGATACTCCTGCTTTAGAGCTCTTGCCTTCCATCATCAACTTAATCATTTCTTTGAAGTGCCTTACTTGCAAAAATCTCGTTAAAATAGAAAATAATAGCCCTACGCCTAAACAGAAATAAATCATCGGCTGACTCCAAAGAATCGCCACTACATCTCCTACAAACGTTTCAAAGTTGCTCAAAAACTTTACCCCCTTGTATTTGACTGAAAATTAACGCTATTTGTAATTATAAGATAAATCGTAAATGATTACAAATTGTGACAGGATGCATCACTTAGGTATTTTCTATTATGAGATGAGGATAACTGAGAATACAAGATAAAATTCTTTCCAGTATGTACATTTGTATCTTTAGTAGCGTACAAGTTACTAGTTGAATCCCAATAACAGCCATTTTCATAGTAGAATGTAATTGAAATTGTACACATACAAAAAACCAGCTGTCCTATTCAGCTGGTTTTAATCTTATTGACATTATTTTCTACTGCGACTTATTTACGATCGACTTTAACTTTGATTTTCTGATAATCTGATTAATTACCTCAGAAAATACAAGTCCTATCGCAATCGACCCTGATATCATAAAAGCTTTTGCTGCTAAATTAATTGCGAGATTGTAATCATTCTGAACGAAGTTTCGCATCGCATTGTAGGCAATACCGCCTGGAACAAGCGGAATGATACCTGCAACACTGTATATGATGACAGGTGTTTTATACTTTTTAGCAAAATATTGAGATGCTATTGCGATCGAAAATGAAGCGATCACAGTCGCCAGAACCATATCCATTCCATTAGCCTCTAAGAGAAAATAAAAAATCCAGCCGACCATTCCGACAAGACCGCAATGAAATAATGAGCGTTTCGGCCCATTAAAAATAATAACAAAAGCCGCCGACGCGATAAAACTTGTTATAAGCTGTTCAATAATCGTCATCGTGAACGCTCCTTTCTAAAGGAATGAAAATGTAACAGCAATCCCGGCTCCAATGGCAAATGCAGTAAGGAAGGCGTCTGCACCTTTTGCGAGCCCCGAGATCAGGTGTCCCGCCATTAAGTCACGAACTGCATTTGTAATCAATAATCCAGGAACGAGCGGCATCACCGATCCTATTATGATCTTATCCAGCTCTCCGCCTATACCCGTTGAAACAAAAAAGAGAGCCTGCAAGCCTATTAGCAGTGAAGCAGAAAACTCCGAGAAAAACTTAATCGGTACGAGCTGATGAAAATAAAGAAGTGAAAGGAATCCTAGACCGCCAGTTACGAATGCCGGAAAAAAGTCCCCCCAGCTCCCTCGGAACATGATTAAAAAACAGCCAGATGAAATCGCAGCTGCAAGAACATGAACCCAGAGGGAATAGGGAGAACCTGACTCACTGATTTTCTTTAACTCTTTATAAGCTTCCTCGATCGTGAACTCGCCAGCACTTATTTTACGAGAGATTCCGTTGACACTCGCTACTTTTTCTAAGTCGGTTGTACGCTCAATAATCCGAATCAGCTTTGTTTTAGTAGGTTCGGTTCCTTCAACTGAAAAAAGTATACCCGTCGGTGTTACATAAGGGTGTGATTGATGTGCACCAAAAGAAGCTGCAATGCGCATCATCGTATCCTCGACCCGATACGTTTCCGCTCCGCTTTGCAGCATAATTTTTCCCGCCAACAAACAAACCGCCATTATGTCGTATGTTTCTTGTCTTTCCATCTCCATTAAGCATACTCTCCAATTTCGTACTTACATTCATTCTGCCCAAAATCGAACATTTAATATTTTTACAGTTTAACTGATTGGAGTTTAGAGGGCAATGGAGTTGAACAAGTTTGCAAATGTTACTAGAATAAATTTAGAAGTGTGATTTGCCATAAACATCAAACAAATAGCTGAAAGCATCTTCTCTTTCTGATTTCTTATTTATAAAACCACTTTTTTCATGCAGAGAAATCGGAAACAATGACAAAATAACGATAGATCCGCACAAGAAAATCAAACACATGATACCTGCTAAAATCACCATGTTTTATTCCTCCTTTTTCTATATAAGCCGAGCATAATTTATGAAACGCGTTTCAAAGCAAGAAAAACTTTTTTATAAAAGAAGGTCTGAGTATGGCAAATATAAAAGATATCGCAAAAATGGCTGGAGTATCGGTAACAACCGTTTCACGAGTCATTAACAACTATCCATATGTGAGTGCTGAAAAAGCCGAAGCAGTGAGACAAGCTATGAAAAAGTGCAATTATCAGCGGAACATTAATGCGGTCCATTTAAGTAAAGGAAAAACCTTTTTGGTCGGAGTTGTCGTTCCCTTCTCAAACCATCCCTATTTCGGATTGCTTATTGAAGGAATAGCGAATGCAGCTTTAAATAATAACTACAAACTAGTTTTGATCCAAACGAATTATGAGGAAGTAAAAGAGATCGAAGCTTTGACCATGTTAAAGGATAAGCAAATCGATGCGCTTATTATCTGTTCGAGGATCTGTGACTGGAGGGTAATCGAGGAGTTTATTGAATACGGACCGATTGTCCTTTGTGAGGATGCGCGAGAAAAAAATATTTCCTCTACTTTTGTTGATCATTATAAGAGTTTTTCTGCAGCTCTAAATTATCTTCATCAAAAAGGACATTCACGGATTGGGTATTGTATTGGAAGGCAGTCTGGAACGAACAGCGAGCAAAGAGATGCAGCCTACAAAGACTTTTTAAAGAAAAACTCATTAACCTACAATCCCGATTTCATATTTTCAGGGTGTTTTAATTTTGAAGACGGAGAAAAGGTTGTAACCGATTTGGTGCAGATGAAAGATCGTCCCACCGCTCTCCTCGTTACGAGTGATCAGGTTGCCGCAGGAATTCTAACGTGCTGCAAGGAACATGGTATCTTTATCCCTGAAGATTTAGCGATCATGGGGTTCGATAACCAGCCTATCTCGAAAGTCATGCATATTACGACACTGGAGATACCGCTTGTTGAAGTTGGAAGGAAGCTATTTTTTCAAGCCATGGATGGAGAGACCGTTTCACATGAAGAAATCGCTGTTGAGTTGATTGAGCGAGAGACTGTTTAAGAGGAGAGCTAACTCAAATTAGTTGAGTTAGTTCTTTTTTATGAGTTTAATGGCTAGTTTACGGTACGTGTTCTTTTATTTATTCACGTTCGCTCAAACATTGTCGTGTTTCGCTCCAAACGCTTGTCGAACCACCCCTAACATGCTGATTTTCGCTCAAGATGCTTGTCGAACCACCCTTAAAGTGCAGTTTTTCGCTCAAACTGCTTGCTCCGAGACCCTCCAGTCTGCCAAATTCACTTCCCAAACATGTTTAAAGCACTATAATGAAAGGCGCTGATTAAAAAAAGAGACCCAAAGTACAAAAAAATACTCTTGGGTCACTCTTTTTATTAATTTATTTGTACTTTTATCGGTTCGAGCTTAATTCTTTCATCTTTACTCAGATTACCAAATGGCAGCATTAAGGAATACTCATCAATATTAAAATTCTTTACTCTATCTAGGTTAAACGTTGTTCGGAAGTGATCTTTTTCTAGCTCTTTGCTTTTATTAATAACTAAAAATGAATCAGGACTATCTGATAAAAGATTATATTGTGGCTGAAGATCATCTGTTTTGATAACTTTAGAAGTTTGAATTAAATTGATGCCATCAGCAAACTGTTTGTACCAATCTTCTTTTATTTTCTCATTATTACTACTCACAATCTCGTAATCAATAACCAGCTCGTTCCCCTTCTTTTCAATATTTCGGACAACTGCCTTAAAAACACCGTTCAGGCTACTGACTTCATAAGGAAATGATTGATTTAATGGTTCTATTATAGGCATTTCGTCTCTTACCACCTCAGGATAAACCATTAAATATTCAGCATCATCTTCTATCTTTCCTAACTGAGTTTCTCTCTGTTTTTTTATTAATAATTCATTTTGATCAATTGTGGCTCGTCCAGCACCCCGAACCTCCACTCTTCTGCCTTTATCGTCTAATACTTTTATATTTACGCTTTCCTCCACTCCGTCTACAGGATGGGAAACCATGAAATCTAGCGTCGCCGTTGCCTTCCCGATCGATAGCGAGGTTAATTCCATTTTGTGTGCACCGTCTTTTGAAGCTCCTGATGCATTTAATTCTATTTTTTTCATAGGAAGCTGTGTTACTGGAATATCAAATTTCCATGTACCTTTTTTGTTGGCCATAAGATTAAACGTTAATGGCAACGTATAATTCTTCGGCAATTCTTTACCTGACAATTCAAATTCCAGCGCAGCAACATAACTTCCGTCTTTCACTTTTTCAAGTACGGTTCTTGTGCCTGGAAGCTGTTCTTGATCACTTCCGGCTAACGAATAACCCGTTTCAGGGCTGCGTTCTTTATCCATTGCCTCTAAAGAAAGGTCTTCACCCTCAGCTTTAATCGTCACTCCGATAATATTTCCATCATAAAAAGCACTCGTTACCGTAACATCGACCCCGTTACTTGTAGCTTTTTCGTTAATTTCTGTTACTAGGTTACTTGCAGCCAACTCTTTCCCGATTTCAAGATTCAGCTGTTCATAGAGCTTTCCGATCAATGGAACATCGGCTAACACTGTATTGACCGGGGAAAAAACAAAACCCGAAGCTAGCACAACAGATGCTGCTGTTCCTGAGACCCATGCGGACAGTTTTACCCCGGATTTCACTTTGTTTCTGCGTTTCATCTTTCTGCCTGCATTCATACCATTTTGAATGGCATTCATGATTTCATCTCTCGGCAATTCTTCATTATGTTTTCTATCAAACCATTCTTTGTCCATATGATCCCGCTCCTTCCAGTGAACCTTTTAGTTCCGCCTTCGCTCTATGAAGGTAAGTTTTTATAGTCCCTTCTGGTTTCTGCATCTTTTCGGCAATCGTTTTTATTGAAAGATCATGAAAATAGAATAAGATAATCACCGTTTGATAGTTTTGATCCAAGGTTGAAATGGCATTAGTCAGGTCCAGATCCTCTTCAGGGCTGTGACTCGTATTTTCAGTCAGGCTATGTATAAACGCCTCACCAGTTAAGACCGTTTTACTTTTCTTTTGAAGCACCTCATAAGCTGTGCGAATTAATATTTTCACAAGCCACGTACTGAAGAATTTTGGTTCTTTTAATTTATGAATTCCTACAAAAGCTTTACAGACTGTTTCCTGAAGCACATCGAGCGCATCTTCTTTGTTTCGGACATAAAGATATGCCGTTCTGTATAACTTTTCGCTTTCCTGTTTAATCAGCTGTTCAAATGCATCTTCGTTTCCATTTATCGCTTTTATTACCGTATTTATATTTAGCAAGTCCGTGCCTCCTTTCACCTATTAGAGGAACTGTTCACGGGAAAAGTTTCAAATTTATTCTAAAGCGGTTATTCCTTATAAGAATCGGTTTATCCTGCATGTTGTAAATGGCAATTTTACGGTACGTGTTCTTTTATTTATTTCACGTTCGCTCAAAAAGGCCTGGGTTTCGCTCCAAACACTTGTCGAACCGCCCTTAACATGCTGGTTTTCGCTCAAGATGCTTGTCGAACCGCCGTTAACCTACTGATTTTCGCTCAAGGTGTCAGATTTTCATATTTATCAACACGATAAAAAGGCTCAACAGGTAACATTCAACCTGTTGAGCCGCGTTTTTTATCTTATATCCTGCTTTTTTCCTTAGATTCTGTATTGATCCGCTTTCCAGTTGTTAATCGCTTGTTTAATTTCTTTGGGTTTCATGTTTTCGGCAGCAGCTTTTTCTGCTAATCCAGGAAACTCGTTGTCTGGTGCAAAACGCAATGCCACGATCTGTCCGGGTGTAAGTTTCGCGTCTAACAATTTCCCTGTTAACACGTAATAACGCAGGTTCTCTTCAGCACGAATGGCACGGTCTTGCGCTTTCAATGGATATAAACGCAGCAGAGCAAATGTAACCGCCAAGCTCAGTGACATTACTACAAGAACAACACCTAAAAAAGTATCCTCCGCTTTAAACAGATAAACGATACTTGCAATCAGTCCCCCAACTACCAGCAAACTCAACACATAATGATAAATCGGGTGCATGCGTGCATGATTTTTAAAGTTTTGTGTCTCCATCTTTTCTCCTCTTTCTCTATGAAATTACTCCCACTTAAACGTAAAACTTGCGGCAATAAATGCTCCAACGAGCCAGCAGCCTAGAATGATCGCTTCCATTCCAAGATCCATGAATGACGCCCCGACGTTCATCGTTTCACGCAGTGCATGACTGAGATGAGCAATCGGCAGAATCTGAACGATTGGCTGCAAAAATTCTGGCATATCTTTTATTGGGAAAAACACACCGCCTAAGAACAGCATCGGGAACGAAAGAAATCCAGCGATTGGTCCCGCACTCTCAGGAGTCTTAGCAATCCCTGCAATAATAAAACCAATCGCCATGAATGCTAAAGTACCAAGGGTTACGAACGCAACGACTGTCAGCCATGACCCCCGCACTTCAATCCCGAATGCCGCCCAGGCTACGCCAAGCACGATCATTGCCTGCAAACCGTTCAGCATAAATCGAGCGGTTATTTGAGCTGCAATAAATGTTGATGCCTTCAATGTAGTCCCTTGCATCCTCCTCAAAATACCGCGCTCACGCCACGAGGAAATCTGACCGGCCACACCGTTCATGTTGTTGCTCATAATCATCATCGCAACAATTCCAGGTACAAGGAAGTCTATGTAACGGAGGTTTAATGCCTCTACACCTTTAGAATCTGTCACAACAGCAGGCTTGTAATCTACTTGTTTTTTACTGATTGTATCTACCGCATTATTCACGAGCTGCAGTCCTACCTGTGAAACGGTTAGATTCGTCTCGTTATAATAGACTGGCAGTTTGAACGGCTCGGAATTCCCGCCTGCATCTACACTCTTGCCATAGCTTTCAGGAATGGTAACGACAAGCTGCAGATCTCCGTCTTTCAGCTGTTGTAACATTTCTTTTTCATTCGAACTTTTCTCAATTGAAATCGCTTTGTTTTTTTTAAGTTCCTCCACTAAAACCTTCGACTGCTCACTTTTGTCTTGATCAACTACAGCTACAGTCAAAGAGATGCCGTTGCCGTTCCCTAAGAACGATCCGAGCATGATCATTAAAAAAATCGGAAAAGCGAGCGTCCAAAATAATACTTGCCGGTTTCGAAGGAAAATCCGGAGCTGGGCTAAAGTCAGTTGGTAATATGCTCTCATCCTTCTCGTAACCTTCTTCCTGTCATGTGAATAAATACATCTTCAAGTGTTGCCGTTCTTGTTTGCAGATCTACCAGCTTCAGTTCTTTTTCAGAAGCTGTTGCTATTAAACTAGTTAGCGTTTTTTGCAGGTCATCCGTGTACAGGATATGTACATCCTTCTGGCTTCCTACCTGTTTAACGGCTTCAATCTCTTCTAGCACCACATCCGCTTCTTCATCAAAACGGAACTCAACGGCACTGTCGGATTGCAAATTCTTCACGAGCTCACCAGGCGTATCGAGCGCAATTAGCTTTCCTTGGTCCATAATCGCGATTCGGTCACACAGGACATGCGCTTCATCCATATAGTGAGTCGTCAGCACAACCGTTTTTCCACGGTCTTTCAAGCGCAGAATAATATCCCACAGCGTCCGTCGGGCTTGCGGATCTAAACCTGTCGTCGGCTCATCCAAAAAGATAATCTGCGGATCATGAACGAGTGCCAGCGCAATTGCAAGACGTTGCTTCTGGCCTCCTGACATGCCCTTAATCCTGCTTTTCTTCTTCTCTGTTAATAGCATGTCTTCAATCAGATCTGGAATCGATATGTGCTCACGATAAAAACTGCCGTATAGATGGAGAATTTCTTCAACCGTCAAGAGTTCAAAAAGTGTTGTAGATTGAAGCTGTACCCCAATAACTTCTTTCACTTTATCGAGCTCACGGGTAATATCAAACCCGCCAACAATTGCTGTTCCCTCATCTGGTTTACGAAGCCCGACCAACATCTCAAGTGTCGTTGTTTTTCCAGCACCATTCGGACCAAGAAGACCGAACACTTCACCTTTATGTACGGAAAACTCACTGCCATCCACTGCAGTGAAGTCTCCATATCGTTTAACCAATCCCTGCACTTTAATAATTTCTTGCTGAGACCCCATTTTTCACACTCCAAACATTAATCACTGCTTTTGTTTTTACTGCAGCCAAACATACCTTCAAATCTTGACCATATCTGTTTTAAAGCATCCATCCACTCGCATGCGCCATCCATCGAATCTGGTTTTATAGAGTAGTACCGGTAACGCCCCTCTTTCCTTTGCGCTACAAGACCCGCATTCTCTAAAACTTTTAAATGCTTTGAGATCGCAGGCAGCGACATATCAAAAGGCTCTGCTAACTCCTGGACACTCCTTTCTCCCTTTGAAAGCTGCTCGATAATACTCCTTCTTGTTGGATCTGATAAAACAGAAAACACATCATTCAAATTATCAGCATTATATTTAACCATTTGGTTAAGTATAGAGCGCGACAATAGAGGTTGTCAATTTATTCCTGTACTAGCTATAGGTGTATTCTATTTTCACAGTAGCTGTAATCTTATTTTCTCCAGGCTGAATCGGCGTTCCAGCACCTTGGGCCAGCGTTGCTGCTTGAAATGGTACTGGAGTTGGCGGCAGAGGCTGCGACAGCTCCTGAACGACAATCGGAACAGGCTGGAGTGTGACTTGGAGTGCCCTCGCCATAGACACTGCCTTTTGCTGTGCGTTTTGAATAGCTGCAGTTAACGCTTGATTGTAAAAAGCATCTGGATTCGAAACAGTGAACTGAATAGACGAAACAGAATTAGCACCGCTCGCGACAGCTTGGTCGATTACCTGTCCGGTTTTGCTAATATCTTTTACCGTTACTTGAAGCTGATGTTCGACACGATATCCGCGAAATGTCTGCTGGCCGTTTTCATAGTTATACTGAGGTTCGATTCGATAAGAAGAAGTTTGAATATCTTGCTGAGAAATACCTAATGACATCAATGCATTAATAACAGATGATGTTTTAGCAGCATTTTCTTTTTGTGCCGTACTTAGGTTCATGTTCTCGGTAATCACCCCGATTGTTATCATCGCCTGATCCGGTACTGCTGAAACGGAACCTTCGCCAGTAACGGTTAATCGATTTAGTTTTGCTTGGTCATTCGGCTGTCTAAACCCCATATTTTGATACCCCGGGTAGCTGTAATACATAGCAAAGCTCCTTTCACACTCTATTCCATAAAAACTATGCGGTGGCGGTTGATAAAAGAAGGATAAAGAAAAAAAGCATTTGCCACAATAGTGACAAATGCTATTTAAAAGGAAACGCTTTAACAGTATGTCCATTTCGCCCTTTTGTCGTGTCGGCTGAAGATAACGAATTAAGTATAGCTTCTTCCGCCGCTTCTGCAGCAGCCGTGAAGAATTCGTTCATCACAGGAAGATCTTCTCTGAGCTGAGTACGGATTTCAGTTTCTTTTTCATTAAAATGAGGGATTTTATGTGCGGTAGAAAAAGCAATCACAATATCCCCGCTGCCATTTCCAAAGTGGCTGCCTGTTCGGCCAAGTCCAATCCCGCATCTTTTAGCCACTCGTAAAAGCTGTCTGTCGCTTAAAGGAGCATCTGTCGCGAGGACGATCATAATGGAGCCATCACTCGTTTCCGATAACCCCTCTGTCTCATCATCTTTTAAATGAGAGTATTTAAATTCTTCCTCCTTGCCAAAATTACTAAGCACGAGGCAGCCTAACGTGTACTCAGATACGATGCGCGAAGAGGTTCCAATTCCGCCTTTATGACCAAAGCAGATCATTCCTTTTCCAGCACCGACTGCACCTTCCACCACAGCTTCATCCGTTGCCTTTCTAATAGCCTCGATCGCATGCTCCGGTTTTACAGGAAAATGGCGGATCGAATTCAGATAGCTGTCATTGCATTCTCCTACGACGACGTTCACCGTTCCCGTCGTGTCGCCAATCTCAGGGTTTTGTTTCAGCATGTACTCCAGCGTTCCTTGCGTAACAGCCGGCACGCCAAACGTGTTGGTCAGCATGATCGGAGACTCCAAAACTCCCAGTTCATTCAGCTGAACTAACCCAGTCGTTTTACCAAAACCATTAATAACATAGCTGGCCGCGGTTACTTTTTCTTGAAAGGGGCTGCCTTCGTGCGGCAGGATTGCCGTAACACCTGTGCACGCGTAATCTGTATCATTAATCGGATAATCTAGCGTGACATGACCGACCTTTACACCATCTACATCTGTTATACAGTTTTTGTTCCCTGGAGAAAGCGTTCCTATCAATATTCCTCTGTCCCGAACCTTCATTACCTTACACCTCTAGTATTTATTTTGGAAGATAGTTTAAGAAGTTCCGATGTGCAAATCCTTTTACTTCGTCTTCTGAATAATGTTTTAAAAGTTCATTAATTAAGTTCTGTGTTTTAGAAGCGTCCTCTAGATCCACGATATGTGAAGCAATTCCGTCAAAATCTGATCCAAGTCCGATCTGCTTCACACCGCCAAGCCCACAGAAATGATCGATATGCTTAATTAAATCAGAGATGCTGGATGAACCTTCACTCTTTGTAAAAGGCGGGTTATAAACAACATGAACAACTCCACCTTTTTGGAACATTTCTTTTGCCATCTCATCAGTCAGGTTGCGTGGATGATCACACAAAGCACGTGAATTTGAATGGCTTGCTAAAGGATACTTTGCAATTTCCATTACGTCCCAGAATGCACGGTCACATAGGTGGGATACGTCGGTTAGGATTTTATGTTTGTTATTAAACTGCACGATTTCTTTTCCGAACAAGGTCAGTCCTGCGCCACGAGGTTCTTGTGCCCCGTCAGCCGCAAGATTTGCATGATTCCAAGTCAGTCCGATCAGCCGAACGCCAAGCTGATAAAGAATGTTGAGCTTTGTTAGGTCATCACCGATCGCTTCAACACCTTCAAGCGTCAGCACCGCACCGATCTCACCATCTTTTATAGCGGCGAGTTCACTCCAATCTTTCACATGCTTCATCTCCGGATTTTTCCCGAGGACATCACTATAAAAATAATTAATCTGATCTAAAGCAGCCTGAAACTTTTGATCTGATGGTATGAAAGGTTCTACAAAGACCGCAAAGAACTGAACCTTTACTTTTCCTTTTTGAAGCCTATTTTTATTTGTTGAAAGCTCAGGTGCATCGACATATCGCAAACTCCCCTTTGTTTCCCAGAGTTTTAGTAATGCATCACAATGTAAGTCAATGACATTCATTTGTAATCCCACCGTTCATTTGATAATTTTTTAATCATTATAAGGATAAGAGCAGTTAAATATAATCCCTATCTAATAAAAGAATACGTTTAGTTGAAAATTATTTTTGTTATAATGTAAAGTATACTTTAGTTTACATATAAGGAAAGGCTTGATATGGGATGGAGAATAGTTCTTCTAATTTTATTAAAACAATCATCCAAAACGATCTGGAATCCGGAAAGCACAAAAAAATAGTTACACGCTTCCCTCCAGAACCTAATGGATATCTTCATATTGGACATGCAAAATCGATCGTTATTAACTTCGGACTCGCTGATGAGTTTGGCGGGGAAACAAACCTGCGTTTTGATGATACAAACCCATTAAAGGAAGATCAAGAATACGTTGATGCTATCAAGAAAGATGTTGAATGGCTAGGGTTCGAATGGGAAAACCTTCGTTTTGCTTCCGACTACTTTGAAGAAATGTACACGCGCGCTGTACTCCTAATTAAAAAAGGCAAAGCATACGTGGATGATCTTAACGCTGATGAAATCCGCGAATATCGCGGGACATTAACTGAGCCTGGTAAAGAAAGTCCTTACCGCAGCCGCTCTGTTGAAGAGAACTTAGATCTTTTTGACCGTATGCGTAAAGGCGAGTTCGAAAACGGACAGAAGGTTCTTCGCGCCAAAATCGATATGAGTTCGCCAAACATTAACTTGCGCGATCCGGTTATTTACCGCGTATCTCATGCTACTCACCACAACACTGGTGACACTTGGTGCATCTATCCGATGTATGCGTTCGCTCATCCGATCGAGGATGCGATTGAAGGTGTGACTCACTCGCTTTGTACGACTGAGTTTGAAGACCAGCGTCCTCTTTACAACTGGGTAGTGGAAGAGTGCGAGATGGAAAGCCAGCCTCAGCAAATCGAGTTCGGCCGTTTAGGTCTGATCAATACCGTAATGAGTAAGCGTAAGCTAAAACAGCTTGTAGATGAAGGATATGTGGACGGATGGGATGATCCGCGCATGCCGACGATCTCTGGTTTGCGCCGTAAAGGATATACACCTGAATCTATCGTTGAATTTGTAAAAGCGGTTGGTGTATCGAAAGGTTCTGGTGCTGCTGATACAGCAATGCTTGAACACTTCATCCGTGAAGACTTAAAAGTAAAAGCACCTCGTACGATGGGTATCGTTGATCCGCTTAAAGTGGTCATTACGAATTATCCTGAAGGACAAGTTGAAATGCTGGATGCTGAGATCAATCCTGAGAATGAAGAAATGGGAACACGCCAGATTCCGTTCTCTCGTGAAATTTATATTGAGCGTGAAGACTTTATGGAGAACCCTCCGAAAAAGTACTTCCGTCTCTTCCCTGGAAACGAAGTACGCTTAAAGCATGCATACTTCATTAAATGCGAAGATTTCATAAAAGATGAAGACGGAAACGTGGTTGAGCTTCATTGTACGTATGATGTTGAAACGAAGTCAGGTACTGGTTTTACTGGCCGTAAAGTAAAAGGAACACTTCACTGGGTTGAAGCTACACAAGCAGTTCCTGCGGAGTTCCGTCTATATGAGCCATTAATTCTGGATGCAGACATGGAAAACGAAGAAGACAGCGAAGGTAAAACATTCTTGGATTACGTGAACAAAGATTCTCTTATCGTAAAACAAGGATTTATCGAGGCGAACATGAAGGACGCACAACCGCATGACAAGTTCCAGTTCTTCCGCCACGGCTACTTCAACGTAGATCCAAAGCATACAACAGATGACAAAATCGTATTTAACCAAATCGTTTCATTGAAGAGTTCGTTTAAACTTTAATGACATATAAAAAGCAGGTTTCCGTCTGGGAACCTGCTTTTTAATTTGATTTATAGAGAGCAAAATTGAACTTATGAGCCTTCAATTTTTTTATGAGCCTTCAAAACTTTTTATGATCCTACAAATTTTTTTATGATCCTTTAAAATTTTTTATGGTCCTTCAAAAAAAATTATGATCCTTCAAATGAATTTATAGGCTTTTCGACAATGTCTGTCCTATCTTACTGGAGGTCTCTCACCATACTGCAGCTCCCGAATGCTCAACCCAAAGTCCATCTCTAGGTGCGGATAATCTTTAAAACCAACCCAGTCTCCGCCCCATTCAAAGCCTAACTCTTTTCCAATACTCACAACTTCCATCCAATCTGACTTTTCATTCTTATTATCATCCCGCTCTAAGTCCCATACCACAGTTCCGTCTTTCAACTGAAGCGCAAAATCAATAGCCAGCCCGTAATTATGATACGACTCCCCGCCTTCTACATGTGTCACAACGGTTCCTTCCGTACTTCTTCCGCGCTCATAAAGCTCATCCTGCTCTTCAGCTGAACGGAAATCATCTGTTATCACAATCGTAATGCCTTTTTGGGCAGCTCTCTGAATCAGCTGATCTCTTTTTTCAGCAACGATCGGGTGGATCTCAGTTGGCATCGGCACATTCTTTTTTCTCATCTCATCTATAATTAAAAAAACTAAAAATCCTAACAAGGTCACAAATACTACTCTTATTATCCATTTCACCGAAGCAAATCCCCCCAGAATCTAGCATTCTATTTTCATTTTAACGTATATGTACTGGAAATGTTTCACCCTACTCTATATCTATGAAAAGAAGACATGAAAAAAGACCAGGTTTGACCCCAGTCTAGTAAAAAAGATTATTTTTCTTTTGAAGCAAGTGCTTGTGCCAGATTTGATTTAACAGAAACTTGGTCGAAAGAGAGTCCGAGCTGCGTTGCAGTTAAGGCAATTTCAGGTCTGATTCCTGATAGTGTAGATTTTACGCCGATTAATCCGAGCGTTTCTATTAAAGAGAAAATCTGCTGGGCAACCATCGTATCAATTATGAGAACACCTGATAAGTCTATTAAAAGATGTGAGATTCCTTTTTCAGAACATTGCTCTAATGTATTTTCTACAATAAGCTTTGCCCTTGCCGTATCAATCACACCGATCAACGGAAGCAGACCCATATGATTATTGAGAGCAATTACCGGAGAGCTCAATTCATTAATCATTTCTTGCTGTGCAATCAATTTCTCTTCGCTGTACTTTTGGTTTTCTTCAACGAACCAAGTAACAATTTTATTGAAGGTATTAATAATCACATCGTTCCAAGAATCAACAACATTCTGAGAATATTTACCTTCATGAAGATTCACAAATTCTTTAACGAATCCAAGATACTGTCTCTGGACTTTATAGAATTCTTTCATGATTACGGTCACAGGTGTATTTAAGTGCTCATCATCCTTCGCAATCATGACTACCCATTGTTCAAAGTCCTTTAGAAATTCGGTCTCCTCTTTAATAAAGACTTCACAAAAATGAAGGTGAAATTCATGATTCTGCTTTTTTAGTGTAGCAATGGTTTCGGGATTAGTAGAAGCATAGACTCCCGCAGCTTTGCTTTTATCGATAGAAGCATACCATTCCTCAGTCATTTGCCATGTCTTATCTATTAAAAAAGAATGCAGTTCCTTGTCTCTATGCATTTCTTTTACACTCTCCCCAATCTGCCATTTTTCTCTATCATATATCGACATTGAAGTCTTTACAATTTTTAGGTTTCTTTAATCTTCATCCTTTGCATCCCAGTCTTCTGGAATCGGTTCACTTAAATATTCCTCTACTAATTTCTTATATTTTTCAAGCTGTTCAAAGTGTGTGTTGAACTGCTCCTTGTTAATCAGATGCTGTGTTCCGTCAAAGATTGTACGGATTTTCTTTTGCTGAATTAAACTTTCGACAACCTCTTCAGGCATAGACAGATATTCTGCCGTTTCTTTTATTGTAAGGTACATAATTTTTATCTTCCCTTGTTTAACATTTGTTTAACCTTAGCTTACCGCAAGAACCAAGCTCATTCAAAATACCCAGAAAAAGCCATTCCGAATCTATTGAAATGATCTTTGTTTCATTAACAGTTGATTGCTCATTATCAAGGCGAACAATAACAAGATAGCATCTACAAATCCATATGCTAAATCATAACTTCCTATGTGGAATAGAAAGCTTCCTAATAGCGGTCCGACTGACATCTCCATATAGCGAAAGAAATTATATGCGCCAATTGCAGTCGCACGGTTCGTTTGAAATTCCTGTGTAAGCAATGCTGTCTGCACAGGCAGAGACATCCCCAAAAACAATCCAAATAAACTAATAGATACAATTAACATACTTAGTGAAACATCTGATACCAAGATGAAAAACAATAGTGAAAGGACATTAAGAAAAGCAGTGCCTACAACTACTTTTCTTTCGTCAAAGTTTCGCAGCTTTCCGCCGATGAAGCTTCCAACAACAATTCCCAGTGATAATGGAAGAAATACAAGTCCTTTTTGCTCTGCAGATAAGCCATAACGCTCACTCATGATTCCCGGTAAAAACACCAGAAAATTATACAGCGCGTAATATTGGATAAATCCGATCCCGATTACTGAAAATCCTATCCGGTTTTTAAGAATGTTAATAAAATCTGTGAACTTAAAATTTTGTTTCTTATTTTCTTTTGGTTTAGTTTCTTTCAAATAAACAAAGTTACCTGCAAAAACGATCAACCCAACACATAATAAAGCGATAAAGATCATATGAAAATCAAACGAACCGCTTAAGAACCCCCCAGCAACTGGGCCGAGGACCGGACCAAGCGATACCATCATCTGAAAGGTTCCCATGGGCTGAATACGGTCTTTTCCTTCAAATAAATCACCTATAACCGTTACAGCAACAACAGAACCCGCTGCAATACCAACTGCTTGCAAAGAACGGAAAACTAACAAGGACTCAATAGCCCCAGAAAGAAAACAGCCAATAGTTGCGATTAAATAGATTAAGATACCAGCCAGCATTACTTTCCGCCGTCCTATAGAATCCGTTAGCGGCCCATAAACCATCTGCATGAGTGCTAAGAAAATTGTATAAATGGAAATCGAAAAATTAACTAAAAAAGAAGTAGTATGAAGTTCTTTTGTCACCTCTGGAATGAGAGGAACATAAATCGTCTGTGAAAAGGGACCAAGGAAAGCGGCAAAAGCGACAAGATAAACCAATAAAGTTCGGTGCTTCAATCTGAAAACTCCTTGCTGTATGAAATAAAAAAGTCTGCTGAAATAGCTCCAGACAGACTCACACCAACATTTGAACTCTTAAATTATACACCTGATTAATCTTTTTAAAAAAGATTAGCATTTTATAGAATATATTCGCATGTCAGCAATAAAGAGATCAACATCTGTAACATCAACTTTTTCTGCTGGAGTTTTTAATTCTTATAATAACTTTTTAGTACATTGGATATAGATCACACAGTGACACTCCTTTAAAAACTAAACATCCAACACCAACATATCTGACTTCGCACGTGAAACACAAGTTAAAATCCTTGATTGGCTTTGTTTTTGTTCTTCACTCAAAAAAGAATCATAGTGTGCAATTTCTCCCTCTAAAACCCGGAGTTCACACGTACCGCACCTGCCGACTCTGCATGAATAAGGTGCTTTTATTCCTTTGTTCAGGAGGGCTTCTAGCAAAGTTTGATCCCTCGCAACCTCTACAAGAGTTCCATCTTTTAGTTGAACCTTAAAAGGTACCATGTTTTTTGGCTGCGGCGGGGTAAACCGCTCCATATGTACAGCTGATGCCGGATAGCCTAATTGATACGCTGATTCAGTTAAGTCAGCGATAAATGACTCAGGACCACAAAAATAAACGTGAGTTCCAATAGCGTGTTCTTCTAAGGAAGATGAATCTATCCGCTGCTTTTTATTAGAAAAATAAAAGCGGCATTGTTTTGGATAATGCTCCTGAAGAAATTCATAGAATGCACAAGCTTCCTCCGTTTTAGAAGCATAGTGAAGTTCGAATGAAGAACCTCTGGATTGAAGTTCATTCATCATTGATAAAAATGGGGTAATTCCAATTCCTGCTGCATAAAAAACATGATGCTTCGCTTTAAAGCTAAGTGGAAAATGATTCTTTGGATAGCTGATTTGGAGTTGATCGCCGACTTTCATTTTTTCATGCCAATATCGTGAACCTCCTCTTGAAGTATCACTTAACCTGACAGCAATTTGATAATGTTTAGTATCATCGGGATTACTAGTTAAAGAGTATTGTCTGACAAGCAATTCTCCATCTTCAATATATGTAGAAATATGAGCCCCGCCTGAAAACTTAGGGAGCAATTCTTCATTAACTGAAGCCAATGTAAACCTCCTTATAAATTCAGTTTCCTGCTCAATCGCTTTAACATAAACCGGAATCGTTTTCTCTTTATACAAAACACCCACTCCTAAAGTTTTGACACATATCCTAAGAAGGCATTATGAAAAACTGAGTAATGATCGGATATCGATAGTTCTAAACCGCATTGGCTACAAAGAATATCAGCTTGAACATCAGCCGTTTCATTCATACCATGACAACGGCAGCAAAAAATTCTCTTCACTTTTTTCCCATACCCGATGTATTGCGTTTCTTCCTCAGTAAAACCTATTTCTTCAGCAGTCTTTCTAACTTTCTCCAGTTCCGCATAAGGTAATGCTACATAGAGGTGCGTCCCCATTTTTTGCTTCTTTAACAATTCGCCTAGCTCCAAACAATCTTGGTTTTCTTCAATTTTAAATATTTCATAAGGTCGTCCTTCTTCTTTTACCTGTTCTATTACATTGAATAAAAGCTTCATGCCCTCTAGATCGCTACAGAACACATACTTTCTTTTACCAGGAACAAAAACTGCTTCGGTCATACAACTTTCCCGCTTTCTAGCTGTTCACTTAAATATTTTAGAACCTCATTTTTATAAAGAGAAATCCCTTTGTAATCGGTTATATGCGGTGGAAGTTCTGATAGAATGTCATGAAACTGCTTCAACCATTCCCGGTTAGAAACTAGATTTTCAAGAGAAAGCAAATGAGTGTGAATCGTAAAAAGAATACTGTTCGTTCGAGGCAATCTGAACAGCTTCTGCACTTCTACACGAATATGAACAAGCTCTCCTGCATTCTCTTTTGTCACCTGTTTACGAAGTTTCCCCCACTGATCAAATGTCTCAAGAGAAGTGTCCAGCCTGTCTCCAGCCATCAGCGACCAGTTTTTCCTCTCCCATGGGTTGCCAACTTCAAGCCTCATAAGGAATTGCAGAATTCGATCATCCAGTCCTTCTTCTTTAAATCCGGGAATTGGGTGGTGAATGCTCTTAAACTTCATGCCTAAGTTAAACGCAAGCGACCAGTTAGCAGGAAAACAAAGCTGACCTGCATCGAGATACAGATCACCGTCCCGCTGCATCATAAGTATCAAATCCTCTTGCACGTGCCTGCTTATAAAAGCTAAAGGCTCCTCAGGCAATGTTGATTCACCGCCAAACGTGAACTCCTGCTTTTCTTCTAAAATTTTATTGTTAAATGTCCATTTTGAACCATTTTTTTCTACCGAAAACTGATCTGGATACTGAGCAGCAAGATGATCAATCACCAGCTCAACAATCTCCCACTGTCCAGTAATGGTGTGTGGTAGTGATTGATAGCAGCGTTCAGCATGATGATTCAAAAGAGTACGCTTTAATTGCATCTCTTCTTTATAATCTGGGGTGACTTCAACACAAAGTGGCGTCTTCATAGGTATAGAGTTATTGGAGTAGCGGTAGGTTGAACCTTTAAATGGATAAGGAAAGCTCTCTAGATTATCAATCCACTTCATGTCTTCACCCTTTACAGAATATTCTTATAACTTTAATTGTATAGATTTTAGATATGAAAGACTAGGAAATTATGAAAAACGCAATTCATTTATCACCACATAATTTATGTTGTTAGTATTAATTACTTGTAAAAAAGATTAATAAAACATTTTATGCCCATGAAATAAATATTCTATTACGAACACTTTTATTAAATTCTGAATTTTAGAAAAAACTGTCTGTCATCATAAAATAAAAAGGAGACAAAAATGAAAAAATTTGGTTTACGTCATTGCACACCGAAAATATTCTTATGGTTTGGATTGATATCACTGTTCTTTCCAGCTAAGAGCATTGAAGCCGCCTCGCCTCCGACTTCAAGCTCAAGCTATTACATGGACACGATTGATACCGTCACTCTTTATGAAATGGGCTACCAAAAAGGACGTGCAGATTTTAGTAAAGCTGGGACACAGCAAAGCATCGTCATTCTTGACTTTGGTGGCCAGCCTTCACCCACTACTGTTTCACTTAGAGGAATGCCTGATGCCACTCTCGATCAAGTAAAAAATGCGGTACAAGCCTATTCCCGAGGTTATTGGAAAGGAACGGGATCTGATAACTATTCGACTGTTCAAGTGATCGTTGGAACGAATAATTCGTATACCGTAACAAATGAAGGCGGCCGAAACTTTGCAAATATGATAGATGCCATCAATGCCCATAACACAGCAAACTCCTATTCTGACCAAGTAGAAGTGGATGGCGGGAATGATATGGAGCCTGGCTATGATGATACGGTCAGCACGAGAGACTGGGTAAAAGGTTATGATGCAGTTAATAGCTATTCTCTTTACAATTATGGAAGTGCTGACGGATGCTACCATACAAACACGAACACCGGAACAACTAATTATTCTTGTAATAACGGATGGACCTATAACGATATTTATTACATTTCATGGGGAGCATCTCCAGCATGGCCACTTCCACAAATTTATGATAATAGCGGAGATATGGCAGAACAGTGGCAAAACATCAACAAGTACTCCGCTGTTTCACAAAACAACCAGATGAAATTTGGAGCTTCCTTAACCCAAGCCGGAGCCTGCCAAGATGTTGGCTGTCATTGGGAACTTGACAATACACCCAGCCAGGGCTGGACACAGTTAATCAATGAGCTAAACAGTGATTCCATTACAGCTGAATCAACTAAATTTCCTATTCTATCAACGGATATTCAGTGGCACTAATATATAGGTAAAGGAGTGAAGGAAATGAATAAAATTTGGATCGCATTTCTAACTGTAGGAGTACTATCTTGTGCGGGAATTAGCTATTATCATGTTTCTGCTTCTAATACAGAATATGGCGCTTTGCCAAAAGAAAAACAGGAGATCCAGGAACGAAAAGACAAAAATAAAATTAAAGCAAAAAACGACAGTATTACAAAAAATAACACGAATGATGGTCCACTTGTTATCCAAAAAGACCGTACCGTAACACCTCAAATCATCAAAAAAATAGAAGACCAAGTAAATGATCAACGTATTCGGTTCACGAATGGCTGGGTCAGTCCGGTTAACCATCAGGAAATGAATGCCCGCGGGGTAACCGTTGAGACTGGAGCTCTTAAGTCAGATCCCGCTCAAGGTATTGTCGTTGTACTAACAGATGGTGAAAAAAGAAAGTTTGTCGATTCAAAAGAATATAAGACTCCTTCAAAACATGGAGAAGTTAGAGTTATAGATTATGATGGATTCGATCTCACTTTAGAGGCAGAAGACAAAACCAGATGGACCTTTAATGTTCCGACAGGGACTTTTAAATAGGTTTGATTTGATTAGAACAGCATTTTTTCAAAGAAAGAGGCCTAGGAATATTTTTCCTAGGCCTTTTCTTATTTTAAGTAAAATTACCATTTATTCATCTAATGATACATAATCACACAGTTCTATAATCTGCCCTTGCGAATGAACAGGATTCATATAGATTAGTCGGCGTCCAAAAGGGTTGATCCGGTATGTGTCTTTTAAAAAAGTATAGCCTCTGCTTTCAAAATCTTTTATGGTCTCAAGCAGGTTATCTACTTCGTACGCCAAATGATGAACACCTTTACCGTTCTGCCTGATAAAACGCTCAATCGGCGAGGTCCTGCTCGTTGGTTCCAGAAGCTCGATGACCTGGTTTTCCATTTCGATCACAGCGATATGTGTTTCCACACCTGGCTTTTCACTTGTATAACGTTCAGTAAGCTTTCCGCCTAGCACGTTTGTATAAAATTCAATCGCCTCATCTATTCTTCTTACGGCAATGCCTGTATGATCCAGCCGCATTACAGTCACCTCTTCTCTTGTTGAGTAGAATTATAGATTGAAACCTGGCTTTTCGCAAAACAGGTATTTGTTTTTCTATATAAATCATTTAATTCTTATCTTCTCATTACCTTTAATCCACAACGGGTAAAAATCGAGTTCAATGGTGATTGGATTTTGTTCTGTCCTCAGTTCAGGCAATTCAATTCCTACCATTCTTATATTTGATTCTTCATCAGCACTCATAGATTGTGCATGCGATTTGACCTCATTACCTTGTGCATCAGTTATCTTACCAAAACCCATTCCTGAATAGTTAGAACTTTTCTTTACATGAAGATCAAAAACTAACTGACCATATTCTTTTCTTACATTATTAAGTTTATTTCCAGCAGGTTGCTTTAGTATGGCTAGCTTTTCTGTATCTACCACAACTACTGCATTGTCTTTGTCGATGGCTTGAGCACTATTTAAAACCAAATATAATTCTTTCGGTTCTTTAAAATAGTTGCTTTGGAGATAGATTTCTTGATCTGAGTCTTTATCACCAGATGCAGTAACTCCATTTGTAATCTTACCCCATACTTCGTTATATTCATCTACAAGACGGAGATCATCTAGCTGAAGAATTTGCTTTTTATTTGAAGAATCCATTTTTAATTCCACCGCTGCTCTTAACGGATATATGGTTACTTTCTCAACATTAATCTTTTGACCCTCGAGTTCCATTGTTTGATGAATAGCATATTCCTTTTTTTCTTTAAATTCTTTGAGAGTGAATGGAATGGAAAATGATTTTTCTTTTATCTTAAGTTCAACTATATATTCTTTGGGTTCAATAGGGACTTCGAAGAAATATTCGATTTCGCCGCTAAACGTATCTTCTCCTTTTTCTGAAGAATGAGCATCACCGAACGAAATAAATGCTTCATCCAATACGGTTTCGTCTTTAGCTCTAATCTTTACGTTGTCGAACATGATATCTTTTAACTGTTCTTCCGATTCAATTGTATAGAAAATAACAATCCCTTTTTCGTCTGCGATCGTTCCGTCTATTGTAACGGTTAAGTCTCCATTTTTATCTGATACACCTTGTTCTTGATAATATTTATTTTCTAATGCAGCTAATCTCCCTTTATCATCCCGGATGAGTTCAACGATCTTTTCCATACCCGGTATCTCTGAAATGTAACTAGCAAACACAGAAGAAATTCGAATCGATGAAAATAATCCGATGAGTAAAAGAGCTGCTGCTATAAAACTATAGATCCTTTTCTTTTTCCGAGAAGAGTTCCGTTCTTCTAATTTAGCTTTATTAAATCCTCCCATTATTGCGTGATCTAATTTATCAAGTGATACAGGAATGTTGTCATACTCCTTCTTAAAGTCGTTCAGTTGTTCTTCTTCTCTTTTATACATTCAGATTACCTCCTTTCTCCTCAAGTTTTTCCCTTAGTGCTTTCAACGCCTTGTTCAGCCAAGTCTTCACCGTACCTTCTGGACACTGCATCGTCTCGGCAATATCTTTTATTTTCAAATCATGAAAGTATTTTAACGTGAGAATCTCACGCGAACGGTCGTCCAGGCCAAGCATCACGTCTTTAAGTTCCAACTCAGAATGATTCTCTGACACCCCTATGGATTTCAGTACCTCTTCATTTATAACGACTCGCTTTTGTTTTTTAAGCTGATCGTTACAGTAGTTGATCATGATTCGAATGAGCCAAGTTTTGAAATAAGAAACCTCTTTTAATTTTCGAATTCCTTTATAAGCTCGATAGGTTACTTCCTGTATCGCTTCAAGCGCTTCCTCCTCATTCCGTAAAAAGGAGAGCGCGGTTTTATATAAATCGACTTTGTATGTTTGAATGAGCTGCAAAAAAGCATCATCGTTCCCTTTAATCGCTTTTTTAACTAACTGTTCTGTATCCAACTTCTCGCCTCCTAACCTCTACTTATATATTAGACCCTGGAATGTGAAAAAAGTTTTACAAAATAAATAAAAAATTTCTCTTATGTAATCAGAATTTAGCGGTTTCTAAAAAAATGATATGATGATCAAGAGAATTAAAACAATGGAGGATTAAATTGAAGAAGCTTGTTAAAGTAGTTGCTGCTATTATTGAAAATGAAAACAAAGAAATATTATGTGCTCTAAGATCTCCTGACATGCTAATCCCAAATATGTGGGAGTTTCCAGGCGGAAAAGTAGAGCAAGGTGAAGATTTATTTACTGCCCTCAAAAGAGAAATTAAAGAAGAGTTAGGTTGTTCAATTGAAACCATGGAGCTCTTTAATGAGCATACTCATGAATATGAGACCTTTATCATCAATTTGATCGCTATTAAGTGCAAAATAACTGAAGGTTTTCCTGAAGCCAGTGAACATTCTAAATTAATCTGGTTAAAAAGAGAGAATCTTTCCGCATTAAAATGGGCTCCTGCAGACATTCCTGCTGTAGAGCAATTAATAAACGAATAAAAAAGTGTAGACTCTTCAAAATGAGGAGTCTACACTTTTATTGTAAATTCGTTATATAAACTAGCTGGCACTTCGTTCTCAAGTTCAATTTTTACGGTTATGGGCTTTTCTCCTTCAAAAGCAACTGAATTTCCTTTACCAATATAAATAAAAGGCTCCGTTTTTCCATCAAGTTTTCCAAACTTCCGCACAAACAGATGCAAATTAACACCTCTTTGCTTGTTATGGATAATATTTTGTCCTCTTTCAGATTGCTGCGTAGTGCTATTTACAGATTGCCATTGGAAGTACTTTTCACTCAAGAACTTATCCTGATAATTTATACTCTCTTTAATATCTTCTTCTTTGTGTAAGTCAATAAACAAAAAGTATTCTTTACCATTTGCCAGTAAGCCCGATCCTCTAAAGGAGCTATGAGTTTTTCTGTAGTTGGAAAGAAAAGCAGCATCCATCATCTGATATTGCTCATATAGTTTAAAATGCGGAACACCATAGTATTCTTCTTTGTATTCTTTTTCATATCTAAAGATTCCATAAGTCACGATATCTTCTACAAACTTTTTATATTCAAGATTTTCTAGAACTCTCTTAAAAAGTTCTGTTTTAGTCAGTTTACCTTCTTCTAAAACAAATAATCGCGGCTTACTTTTCTTTTGACCACTGTCGTAGTATTTCTGATCTAGACATTCAAAAGCATGTAGAATACTATCTTCATCTACATTTTTAATCAACTTTAAAATTTCATTCTTTGCCTTCTGAACATTAATTTCCTCATGATCTAATAAATAATTTATAATGACAAACTCATAAACTCTCTTAAGTGGAAGGTGGCTAGATAACTCTTTTAAAGTAGCCTCAAAATTATCATCTAACAAAAGTCTTTTTAGCTTTTCATCTTTCTCTACTTTAGCTACAAATTGCAAATAGGATTTTTCTCTGTTTATAAATTTGATAGGATTAGGTGCTCCATCGTATTTAAGGTAATCGACCAATAAATAAGGGATATGTCCTTGATTTAATTTCTTAAATTCGAAGTATTCTTCTTTTAGATATTTCATAGAGTTAAAATTTTCTTTGTCGATTTGCTCTAGTATTCTTTCTTGGGATATTTTATCCATCTGTATATGGGTACAGCCTGGAATATTAGCAAAACCAGTGACTATAGCAATCTTTAAACTCTCTTTATCGTAATAACGACTTCCGTTTAGAGCCAAAGCTATTAAGAAAGTTTTGTTATGGTTGCCTATGAAATCTAACACTGTAAGAAAGCTTTTGTTAGCATGTTTTCTAAGTCCCCTTCCTAATTGTTGAATAAAAACAATAGGAGAGTTAGTAGGTCTTAACATTAGAACAGAGTTAACAGAGGGAATATCTACACCCTCATTAAAGATATCAACGGTGAAGATAAATTCTAATTCATCTGTGTCATCTTCTAATCTATTAATATACATTTCTCGTTGATGAGGAGAATGATCCCCAAATAAACAAACACAGTTGTATCCTCTTTTATTAAACTCAGCCGCCATATATTGCGCATGTTCTACACTTGCACAAAATCCTAAACACTTTCTCTTATCGCCATCATGACCATAAAAGTCCATTTTTTCTATTATGAAATCTACACGCTCGTTTACTTTTAATCTTTTAGTGATTTCAGCTATGTCATCAATATGAACATCACTAAGATCAACGCTTTCAATATCAGTGATTCCAAAGTAATGAAAAGGAATTACAAGTTCATCCTCTAAAGCCTCATGCAACCTCACTTCTAATGCTACGTTATTATCAAAAAGATCAAATACATTACCACTATCACTTCTCTCAGGTGTTGCAGTCATTCCCAAGGTGAATTTAGGATCAAAATAATTTAAGACTTCTCGATAGGATGGACTGGTAGCGTGGTGAGCTTCATCAATAATTAGATATTCAAATTCATTTCTATCAAATTCTTGGTAGCATTTTGATAGGGTTTGTATTGTAGCGAAAACATAATCTACATTTTTCTGTTTGTAATTACCTGTTAATAAACCAAAAGTAAGACCTTCATTAGGTAAAAGTATTTCAAATGTTTCTTTAGCTTTTTTAAGAATTTCTTCTCTATGTACGATGAATAGTAATTTACTAGGTTTATAACGTTTTACATCAAAAGCTGACATGTACGTTTTACCCGTTCCTGTAGCAGCAATGACGAGAGCTTTTTTCTCATCAAAATGTCGGAGTCTCTCTAAATTCTCTATTGCTCGTTTCTGCATCCGATTAGGTACAATATAGCCTTTATTTTCATATATTACCTGTTGTGAAGATGTTTTCTTAATACTCTTTAAGAATGCTTCATAATCTTGAATAAAATCCTCGTTAGCTTCAGCACTAAACTCCCATAACGAATTGTATTCTTTTAATACCTTTTTTATAAAATCAGCATCCTCTTTAGCAATAACTTCAACATTCCATTCAATATTACTTTTAAGTGCACTTTGAGTAATATTTGATGAACCTATAATAACTTTGTAACTGTCTTGGTATTCAAAGATATAGGCTTTAGTATGAAATCCAACTTCTTTATCTGTGACAAAAACTTTTAATTCAACGTTGTCAAACTCTTTAATTTTTTCTAATGCCTTAGCATCTGTAAAGTTTAGATAAGTTGAAGTAATAATCTTTCCTTTTACGCCCTTTTCTTGTGCTTCTTTTAATGGATCAAGCAAAAGCTGAAGTCCGCTAAAATTCACAAAAGCCACACTAAAATAAAACGAGATACACTCGTTCATAGATCTAACGAGTTCTCCCAGTAAATTTTCTTTATCTGAATTAACGATTAACTTCTTCTCAAAGTCCATAATTAGCCCCTAATACCATAATTTTCTTTTCGTTACTTAGAAATACTACTATAAGTACTAATTAATAAAAAGATCATTTTGCTAGTGAATATGTATTTCTACATAAAAAAGAACTCAAAATGAGCTCTTTTTTAAACAGTTGTTTAATTAAAACATCCCCATCGCCTTTTTAGTCGCTGGTCCTACTATTCCATCTACTTTTAGCTTCTTTGCTTTTTGGAACTTCCGTACGGCTGCGTCTGTATTGTTCCCGAAGATCCCATCGATTCCTTTTGTGCTATACCCTAAGTTAGTCAGTCTGCGCTGAAGCTCCATGACTTCAGCACCGCGGCTGCCTTTTTTCAGGTTCACGATTGAGAATACTGGTACTGTTGAGCCGTTTGTGATTTTATAACCATTAGCTGCTGCTAATGCTGGAAACGTCTTGCTTGAAGTGGTGATTACTACAGGTGTGTTCACAGGAATTCTTGCATACAGCCATTGCACATCGTTATTGTACATACGGATACAGCCTGCACTTACGTATTTTCCTATGGCATTTGCGTTATTGTTTCCATGAATCGCATAGGTTGTTCCCCAAGTTCCTCTTGCATTTAAACCGAGCCATCTGTTACCTAGAGGATTCCGAGGATCTCCACCTGGTATATTACCGGTATAATACGGCCTGTTTGTAATCTTGTTTACAATTTTAAATTTGCCTTCTGGTGTGTAGGACGGCAGCTTACCCGTTGCCACTTTGAACACTTTCGATAATTTATTATTCTCGAAATACGCCAGCTGATTGGTTGATTTATTTATTATGATAAAAGAAGAAGCTGATGCTTTTGCCGGCTGCACAAAAAAGAACATAAAACAAAACATGAGTAACCCGATGACTATTTTTTTCGTTTTCATTCCTTCTCTCCTATTCCTTCTAAAATGTAAAATCCTCATATTCTATGCGAAGGAACAGGATGCGCATTACCTTTTTGTAAAAATTTTAATAAAAAAATCATGAATATTAGGGTTGTACCATGAATAGACTGGTAGGTTATATTTAACTTAACCATTCTGAATTGAAAGAAGATGAAATAGATGCTGAACATTATCCTAAAAAACGATATAGAAGTGACGATAAGAGAAGTAACTAAAGAAGATGCACAAAACATGATCGACTTTTACAATGTGGTTGGCGGTGAAACAGATTTTCTTTCCTTTGGAGCGAACGAATTTAAGCGTGATCTGCGTGAATACGAAGAATACATCACTGCAACCTCTAAAGAGCAAAATTCCATCATGCTTTTGGCATTGATTGATTCAGAGATTATCAGTATCGCAACTATTAATTCCTCACAAAAAGAAAGGACAAAACATGTTGGCACACTTGGAATCGTCATTTCTAATAAATATACTGGCTTAGGATTAGGAAAGATTTTAATGAATTATCTTATTGAATGGGCTAAACAAAACGGAGTGACCAAAAAGATAAGCCTTGTTACAAATGAAACTAATACAGTTGCTATCGAGCTTTATAAGAAGTTGGGATTTGAAGTGGAAGGTTTGCTGAAAAAAGATAATTTTATAAGTGGAAATTTTAGTAACACCATTATTATGGGGCTACTATTATAGCTTTTCTATTGAAATATTTTTCGAGCAATTCTGAAATTATTATTGACTTCTTTATTTCATGATGCTAAATTTACTATTAATATTAAAATCAATGACGAGAAAGAGTAAGATATGACCCTGTTCCCCAGAGAATCAGCGCTTGGTGAAAGCTGATGTTCAGGCCTTATCCGAAAATCATCTCTGAGATGCAAAGCTGATAATGGAAGCTTTGACGGGTCGTCCGCCGTTACAATGGAACACGTATAATCGTACGTTGACTGAGTGCCGCAAGCTTTTTTATTTAGCTGCGGAATTAGGGTGGTAACGCGAGCAATAACTCGTCCCTGCTATAGGGGCGAGTTTTTTTATGTTCAAAAACAATAAAAGGAGAGATTACTTATGAAAAAGATGGACACCGTTTTTATTGGACTTATGTTATTTTCAATGTTTTTTGGAGCAGGAAACCTAATCTTCCCTCCATTTTTGGGAGCTGAAGCCGGATCATCTTACTGGGTTGCTATGGCAGGATTTATCGTTACAGGTGTTGGACTTCCTTTTGCCGTATTATTTGCCGTTTCCCTTGTAAAAGGAGGGGTTCAAACCATTGGCAATCGTGTTCATCCTTTGTTCAGCACCATCTTCATGATGGTGATCTATTTAAGTATCGGACCATTCCTGGCCATCCCAAGAAACGCAAACGTTGCTTATGAAATGGGTCTTAAACCATTCTTGGGCAATAATTCTAACGCAGCACTTATTCTTTTTTTATTCACGGCTATCTTTTTCGCACTTGTTTATGCAATCAGCCTGAATCCATCAAAAATGGAGAAATATATGGGCCGCTGGATTACGCCAACCTTGCTCTTAGCGATGGTTGTACTATGTACAGTAGGATTTGTTAAATTAGATGCTCCACTTCAGTCACCAACTGCTAACTATCAATCCGGTGCTTTTTCGACAGGGTTCATCGAGGGATATAACACAATGGATGCACTTGCTGCACTGGCTTTTGGGATTGTTATTCTTACAGCAATCCAACAAAGAGGCGTTCGGGAGCGAAAGAAATTAACAACCTATACATTAAAAGCCGGTTTGATTGCCGGGACATTACTTGCGCTGGTTTATGTCAGTTTGGGGTTAATCGGTGGAAAGATGGCAGCCGCCGGTTCCTTTGAAAATGGAACAGATATTCTTTCAGCAGCCTCCACTCTATTATTAGGGGAAAGTGGAACAGCCTTACTAGGTTTTATTTTTACATTAGCTTGCTTTACTACAGTTGTTGGTCTAACAGCAGCGTGTGGCCAATACTTCTCAAAACTAATTCCAAATGTTAGCTACAAAACTGTAGTTTTGCTTGTCACACTTGTAAGCTTCACTCTCTCTAATCTTGGTCTGAACCAGATCCTTAAAGTGTCGGTTCCGTTTCTAGTCACAGCATATCCTTTAACAATCGTATTAATTGCACTTACGTTTTTTAACCGTTTCTTCAAAAATCCAAAAAAAGTGTATGGCAGTGCCATTCTTTTTACAGGTGTATTTGCCCTGATGGATGGTTTACTTGCTTTTGGTATTGGTTTAGGTCCGGTTCAAGTTATTAAAGATATCCTTCCACTATCCTCGATGGGATTACAATGGATTCTTCCAGCCCTTGTCGGTACAGGTGTTGGAATAGTTATCAGCAACTTCAGTAAAAAATCTTCAAAACTAGATACGTTAGAAGCAAAAGCTTCGTGAGTTGAACCATGATTTCCCCTGGCACACAAAAAAGGTACTTGCGTCTGTCTCATCACAACGCAAGTACCTTCTTTAATTATTCCCCTTTAATTTCTAGCAGCTTCTGTCTCAATCCGATCTCCATCGTTGCAAGTTCTTCTTCTGCGAGACGCCGCTTCATACGTCCTTCTTCTTGAATGCGAAGCGTTTCTTCAAGTGTTGACAGTAAGTTTTCCTGTGTTTTCTTCAGTGTCTCGATATCGATCAAACCGCGCTCATTTTCTTTAGCTGTTTCAATCGTATTCGTTTTAAGCATCTCTGCATTTTTTAATAAAAGTTCATTCGTCGTTTTGAAAACCTGCTTTTGAGCCTCTACTGCATTACGCTGTCTGATCAGTGTCAGCGCGATCGCCACTTGGTTTTTCCAAAGCGGAATAGCCGTCATGATGGACGACTGAATTTTTTCAACAAGTGCCTGATTCGTGTTTTGAATAAGACGAATTTGCGGCGCACTTTGAATCGTGATTTCACGGCTCAACTTCAGATCATGCACACGTTTATCTAATCGGTCCGCAAATTGAACCATATCATTTACTTCCTGGAATTTCATCTGATCATTTGTTTGTTCTGCCACTTTTCTCATCTCAGGAATCGTTACCTGATTCAGCTCATCAAGCTTCAACTCACCTGCTGCAATATACACATTCAGCGCCTGGAAGTATTCTTTATTGTTCTCATACAATTTCTCAAGCATCACAATATCAGACATGAGGACATTTTTGCTCCCGTCCAGTTTTACGGAGATGCGGTCAATCTGCGCACCCGTCTTTTGATACTTGGAAAGCACTTCTTGAACAGAACCTGAGATTTTACCAAACATGCGGCCGATCAGTGTTGGCTTATTAGACTTTAATTCTTCAGGATTCACATCTTGGAGCTTTCTCATTAAGTCGCCAATGATCTCGCCGATCTGACCTGTATCCTTCTTTTTCACATGTTCAAGCATCGTATTAGAAAAAGAATGAAGCTTCGCTTGTGCGGGTGCTCCGTACGTGATCATCGTCTGGTGGTTTGTCGGATCGATCTGCTTAGCCAATTGATAAGCTTTTTCTTTGTTTTCTTCTGGCAGCACATCGATTAATCGAATCTGTTTATTTTCCCCCGGCTGCAGATTGGATTCTTTCTCCTCACCGAATGGATTAGCCAGCAAGTCATCCATTAGATTTGCTGGTTCATCTGTATTGTTAAACAGGGGTGCATTATTTTCTTTCATGTATATCTCCTGCCTTTTTAATAGATTGTGATTCTTTCAAAGATTTGATCGAATACTTCGCCACATCGATCTCATAATGAAGGTCTTCTATATCATTTGACAAAACTTGGTATAAATCCTTTTCGATGTATTCTTTTAGCTCATCAAGTGTTCGTTTTGTTTCCACTAAAGACTTTGTGAGTTCTTTCGTTTTTCTTGGCTGTGCTGTTAAAAACATATATTTCTCCGTAAGTTCGACAGCTGAATCCAAATGGGAAAAGTAAAATTGCTCAGCCTGGTAAAAACGCTTTGGCTCTTTTTGAATTAAGCTATGAATCTTCCGCACTACCCGCACCAAGTCTGCTCTTTGCTTTAAAGTTGGCAAGTCTCTGACAGAAAGCAGTGCTTTTTGGAGGCGATTGATCTTCGGTTTTGCTTCGTCTAAATTTTTTCTGATGTATTTATATTCTCGTCTTGATAGTTGATGGCTGCTAAGAAATCGCTGCTTTTGCAGAAGCCCTGTTGCTGTATATGCGGCAGCTCCACCCGCCACGGCGATCCCAGATGACATGAGATACGTCTGGTCATACGCAATAATACTCGCCAGCCACACCCCTACAGAGGATGGCACAGCAACAAACATGCGGATAAAAAAAGCTAAAAATCCGTTCATTGTAATCGACTCCTGACATGAACTCTTTATTAATCATACGAATGTACAAGTTTCAGAGTTTCGTTTTTCCTAAAAAAGTTTACATATAGTATGTTTCTAGTATTACCTTATCGAAACCTTCCTAAAATAACCATGGCTTCAGGAAGTAATGTGTTCTAAGACTTGAGGCGTATTTTTTTTAAAAAAACTCACCTCGGTGAATACGGGGTGAGTTTTCATTTATTTTATTTTATTCAGTTCATCAACAAACGCCGGACGCTGTTTATATTTTACCTTCAGTGCATTTTTTAATTCTTCTACATTTTCCATTCCGCAAGCTTTTTTATATACCTTTATTTCTTTGCAAACGCGCTTATACCCTCGTCTATCAGACACATTGCCAGCCATTATGTTAATGTATTCTCTAAATAAAGAAGATACTTCATTAAAATGTTCTTTAATGAGATAGGGATACAAATTAACAACATCATAAGGATTTTGCTTACAGTAATCTAACAACAATCCTGTTTGGTTTTCATCTATCAAAACGTCCACATATATCCTTGAGTTTTTCAATCCCGATAAAATTTCTTGAAAAAGTTTTTCCCACTGTTCTGGAGGTGTTAAGCGTTTTATAATTTCAAAATACTTATGCATCCCTTGAAGTAAAAGCTCTATAGCCAGATCACTTTGTTTGATTGTTTCTCCCATTTTTTCATATGCCTCATACCTATGATTTTTCCATTTTATGATTAGCCCTGGTCTAGGCTTATCATTCTTTTCTCCTTCTAAACAGAGCTCTACGACTTTTTCGTAATAACCTTGGTGTAAGTAATTCTTAATGGCTCTTTCACGAAATTCACTTATTTCGATGTTATCCAAAATGAATTTTTCTGCGTCTTCATATCTATCATTCTGTTCTATTATCTCTAATTGAATAGATTTAATGTATTCATAATTCCAGCTATTTCTTGTTAAGGGTCTAAGCAAGTTTAATAGTACACTCTCTATTAACTTTCTGTTTTCAACATTTCTGATTAATGGAATACACGTTTGAATAAGAACATAACTCCATTCATCATTCACTTCTTGATATCTTTTGTTTTGCGCTTCTTTTAATATCAATTCCAATATAGTTTTTTGTTCCGATTCAGATAGTGAATCTGCACCTTCTTGTACAGCATCCTTAACCGTAAATATAGCTTCATGTATGACTTGTCCAACTGTTCCTACTGAATCATCACAATATAAAATCATGTCGACTATATTTGATAAAACAAGAATACTCATCTTTATTGAAAGCTCGTATTCTTGGTTGTTAATTTTATTATTTGCCTTATTTAGTACATGGTGGGCGCCAGTTAGTGCTAAATCTGTTTTTTCATAATGAATAAAACCATGTACTCTAGCTTTTTTAATATATTCTTTAATCAACTTCTTAGCTTCTTCAATTTCGTCAGAAGGCTTGGCTAAAGAATATAATAACTGCTTTTTTACATCTGTATTTTCATTTGTTATATCCACTATTATGTCTATAAGTTCATTCTTCTTTAATTCCTTAAGCATTTTGGGCAGACTTTGTTTCACTTTCTGTTCAATCGGTGTTTTTTCTCTTATAGAAAAAAAGACAGCAACCTGGTGCTTACATATATGGCTATAGTTATATGGACAGCTACAGTAGCTCTCCATTATTGTATTTTCTTTTAATGTAACTTCCACAAAATAATCTTCTGTTCCAGTCACAGTTGCTTCATATCGACCTGGAACTATCTCGTCAAGCTCTTCTACGTAACCACTTTCATAGTATTGAAGGCCGCGATTCAGTATTGTATGATCTATGTGTTTTTCAATGCTAGAAAGCAGCAAATCAATCTCCTCCAACTGTATAAACCTTCTTAAAGCCATTGTATCTTATGTTTGAACTTGAACAAAATAAAGACGCTGAATATGTATATATCACATAAACAGCGCCTTTAGCTTTCACTCACAATATTCACTTAAACTTTCTTTCCTTTCTTACTAATACACAATGCTAGTTATTCATCCCATAACTAGACTTCAATTAATTGTCCGTTCAATCAATTGCCTTGCATTAGATCAATATTTTTCCTTCACTCTGGTAATTTCCCACATGCCCACACGCTGCGAAAATAGTTTTCACCGGCTATTTCCGTCTGCAACATGATCTTAGCATGCTTCGCTCACATACGTCATTGGAATCATCCTCTTTCCGTAATGTGTATTTGCGCGTTCCCGCATATCCACACATCTCGAAATCAGTTTTCACGGGCTGATCTCTACCTGGATGTGATTTAATATGCTTCGCTTACTTGCGTCATTGGAATCACGCCTTCCTTGTAAAGGTTGTGTTTCATTTGTTAACTACATATTAACCTATTTTTAATTTATTTCAAATATTCAGAATAATCAATATTATGTTGTTTGGCCTTCTTTTATTCCACTTTTGTTAGTCATACTTCTTTTTTCGTAAAATTTCTTTTTATTTCATCATATTTCAACAATTTAATTATTAAACTCTTTTCTTAGGCTTTCACCTATTCGTTCTCCTTCTCATACTATACATGTAGGAAACACAACTAACTATAAGAGGAGTGTTTTTAAAATTGACTGGAAAAATTCTGAATTATTATGCTGGCGGCAATACAGCAAGGGGTTTTCATAACTTATTTGAATCGAATCTTAACGGCCTTGAACGTCTTTTTATACTTAAGGGCGGACCTGGAACAGGCAAGTCTACATTAATGAAAGCCATCGGAAAAAAGTGGAACGACGAGGGGTATGATGTTGAGTATATCCATTGTGCTTCTGATAATGGCTCAATCGATGGTGTCATACTGCGTGATTTGAAAGTAGGAATTGTTGATGGAACTTCTCCCCATGTTATTGAACCAAAAGCTCCAGGTGCAATTGAGGAATACGTGAACTTAGGTGTTGCGTGGGATTCCAATCAGCTTGCTGAACATAAGATAGAAATTCTTCAGCTATCCGAGGAAATTTCTGCTGATTTCCAAACGGCTTATTCCATCTTCCATGAAGCCTTGCTTGTTCACGACGAATGGGAAAAGATTTATATCGAGAATATGGACTATAACAAGGCGAATGAACTTACAGATGAACTGATGCACAAATTCTTTTCGAAAAAACAGAACACACAAGGAGATGTCTATCACCGTTTCTTAGGAGCAGCCACTCCGCTAGGGGCTAAAGACTTCGTTCCAAATTTAACTGAGGGTTTAAAGGAAAGATACTTTATTAAAGGACGTCCTGGTTCTGGTAAGTCCACTATGTTAAAAAAACTTGCAGCCAATGCTGAAGCATCTGGTTATGATGTGGAGATTTATCACTGCGGTTTCGATCCGAACAGCCTTGATATGGTCATTGTGAGAGAGCTGGGTTTTGCGATCTTTGACAGTACTGCACCGCATGAATATTTTCCTGAACGGTCTGGTGACTCCATTGTAGATATGTACGCAAAAACAATCACACCAGGTACAGATGAAAAATATACTGCTGAGTTAAAGGTCATAAGCTGGCGATATTCAGAAAAAATGAAAGAAGCTATCAGCTTTCTAGCAGAAGCCAAACGAAAGCATGATGAGTTAGAGAAATATTATGTGGGAGCCATGGACTTTAACAAGATTGATGAAATTCAAAAGTCGCTTAATGCGGAAATTGAAAAAAGGGCTGCTGCAAGACAGAAATAAGTTTCTTTTAGGTCACCATTTTTGGATGGTGACTTTTTTTGTTATGATGGATACACAACAAATCATACATATGGAGGACTGGCAATGAATTCTGTGGAAGGCAAATCGGTTCAAGGTCTTTATCATCGCTTTTTGAATGCCTGGAATGAACGAGATGCACGGAGCATGGCTGATCATTTTACAGGTGATGCCGAGATGATTGGATATGATGGAAGCCAGGCAATCGGCCGTGATGAAATTTATTCACATCTGAATCCCATCTTTGAAAACTTTCCGACTCCTCCTTATTTCGGGAAAGTAAAAAGTGTTTCTTTTTTAAGCGATAACGCTGTAATCCTCCGCGCCATTGCAGGAATGGTGCCTATCGGAAAAACAGAACTTTCTCCTGAACTGAATACGCATCATACGGTCGTTGCGGTAAAAGAAGGTGAAAGCTGGCTTATTAAGCTTTTTCAAAACACACCAGCACAATTTCATGGCCGGCCAGAACTTTTAGAAAAGATGACGGAAGAGCTAAAAGAATTGCTAAGTAAGTAACAAGAACCCGCTGGTGGCAGCGGGTTCTTTTTTATGACTATTGTTTACCTAATAAGTCCAATATACCTTTGTAGATCAATACAGCTGCGAACACTAAAACGGTTAGGATAGCGATAATCTTGATCGCTGGACCGAATGCAGCTAAAAACGTTCCGCCTAATGGCAATCCAAGTAGAAAGTAACCAGCTAGTAAAGCACCAATCAATGTTAACACGTTTGTATTAGACATATTGCGCCTCCTTATAACAGATTTTTCTGCTTGTTATAAGGTATGCAGGATTGGGGCAAGTGGTTAATCAAGATAATCTGTCGAGTTTTCTAGATAATTTGTCCACTTTCTATTTTAATAGACTCGTATAATCCTTCTTTGGTACAATGCCCTCTTCCCCGGCACGATTTAACAGCATTGTGATAGCTTCAAAGCCTTTTTCACCAAGAGCTGCGGTAAAATCATTCACATATAGATTGATATGAGACTGTGCTACTTCTGGAGACAGTTCGCTCGCATGCTGCATCACATAGTCTTTTGAAGCTTCAGGATTCTGCCACGCATATTCTACTGATTCTTTAATCCACTTCGTAATAGATTCTAAATCTAGTGAACGGCGGGCGATGATCGCGCCTAACGGAATCGGAAGTCCTGTATCTTCTTCCCACCAGTTCCCCATATCCGCAAGCATCGTCAGTCCATAGTCTTGGTACGTGAATCGCGCTTCATGAATGACGAGACCTGCGTCGATCCGTCCATCCTTAACTGCTGGCATTATCTCATTAAACGGCATGACGATTATCTCGCCTACTCCGCCTGGAACATTTTGTGCTGCCCACAAGCGGAACAGCATATAAGCAGTGGAACGCTCGCTCGGAACAGCGACCTTCTTACCAGACAGCATTTCAGGACTTACATCACCTGGCTGATTGACGAGAACGAGCGGACCGCAGCCGCGTCCTAATGCACCTCCGCATGGAATAAGTGCATACTTGTCAAGAACCCATGGCAAAGCCGCATAAGAGATCTTCAAAATATCAAGTTCATCTGATCGAGCTGCTAATCCATTCGTAATATCAATATCTGCATATGTAACATCAAATTCAGGTGCTCCTGGCACAAGGCCATGAACCAACGCGTGAAAAACAAACGTATCATTCGGACAAGGAGAAAAAGCAATACTCATTTTACTCATTACAAAACCTCCGCGATAACTTTACTGGCTGATTCCAGTGTAACTAATGCATCTTTAATCCGCCAAGCAGAACGATCCCGAGGACCGATTGGGTTAGAAATAGAACGAATCTCTAAAACTGGCAAACCGAACTCTTTCGCCGCCATCGCAACTCCGTACCCTTCCATCGCTTCAGCCAATGCACCAGGTTCACGATGTTGCAGTTTAGAGGTTGTTTCTACAGTCCCTGTTACTGTTGATAACGTTAAAATGTTTCCCACTCGGACAGATATGCCTGCTGCTTTAATGGCCTCCAATAAAATCTCACCCAAATCACCATCTGCTTCCACACGGGTTGATGCTCCAAATCCGAGCTCGTCCAATGTAATAAATCCTTCAGGCGATTCGGCACCTAAATCAGCAGAAACCATTTCGTTTGCGATTACGAGTGAACCAACCTCTGCCTTATCTGCAAATCCGCCGGCTATCCCCATGTTAATAACAAGTTCATATTCGTCTGCTGCCAAAGCTTTTGCCGTTTGAATCCCAGCAGAAATCGGACCGACGCCTGCCAGCTTTACGTCGATCCGGGAGTCAGACTCTATTCCTCTTAAAATCGCGTCTCGTTCTGCTTCTACTGAAGTCATAATTAAAATGCGTCCAAAATTATTCATAGGACTCCCTCCGCATCCTTAACTTAACTTTTGTATGAAAACAACTTTCAGGTAGTTTCCTTCTTTAAACTCTTTATGTGTTTTGAAATCTGCAGGCAGCTTGAATTCTTCCAAAATCTCATATGTTCCGCCCGTTTGTTTAAAAGCTGATGCAATAAAGTCCTTAAACTTTTTCATACCGAAAGTACTGCAGTTGGAAGAGGCTACAATGACACCATTTTCTTCTGTAATCTGAATCGCTTGTGCCAATAGCTCAGGGTAATCTTTCCCTGCGCTGAATGTATGTTTTTTCGAGCGGGCAAAGCTAGGCGGATCGAGAATGACGAGATCAAACGACAGCTCTTTTCGAACCGCATACTTAAAGTAGTTGAACACATCTTCTACGATAATGTCGTGATCTTCATAATCCAGACCGTTCACACTAAACTGTTCCTGTGTTTTGCTTCGGCTTCTGTTGGCCAAGTCAACACTCGTTGTTTTTGTTGCTCCGCCTAGTGCGGCTGCTACTGAAAACGCCCCTGTGTATGAAAATGTATTGAGTACTGTTTTTCCTTTTGCATAACGGTCGAGAATTGTTTTTCGAACGTCTCGCTGATCTAAGAAAATGCCGACCATTGCGCCATCATTTAAATAAACCGCAAAGTGGATACCATTTTCCCGAACGATTAAAGGACTTGGAGCTTGTTCACCTTCCACAAAATCATCATCATCGATGTACTTTCCTTTTACGGCAAAACGCTTCTTCTCGTACAGCCCTTTTACCTTAACGATGTTTTTAAGAGACTCGATCACTTCATCTTTAAACGCATAGATTCCTTCACTGTACCAAGTAAGGACGTAATAGCCGTTATAATGATCAATTGTCAGTCCGCCGATTCCGTCTCCTTCGCCGTTAAAAACACGGAATGCCGTCGTTTCATAATCGTTGTAAAGTGCTTCTCGATGATCGACTGCTTTCTTTATTTTCTTTTCAAAAAAACTTTGATCGATAACTTCTTGGGAATTTTGAGTCAGGACCCATCCCCGGCCTTTGTTCTGCTTGCCATAGTATCCTTTTCCAAGAAACACATTTTTCTCATCAAACAGCTCGATGATTGTACCTTCTTCTTTTACATTGCTGATATTTTGAACAGCATCCTCTGTAATGAGAGGATAGCCTGCTTTTAAGCCCTTCACATATGAAGATTTCACTTTTAACCGGACGTTCTTTTTCATAATGTCACCCGTTTCCCATTCTCATTTTGAAGCAAAAACACTTTAATCATAAAATAGCTTACTTCATCAGGAAGCAATTCTTTGATCGGCTTTAACTTTTCTCCGCCAGCCTGCTGGATGGCGTTTTCGATCTCAGCGATATATTCATCTGGAATGAGGTCTTCCATATGAACGTCCATCCCTTCCTGCATGCATTGAATAAGGTGGCTTTCCACTGTACTCACTGCCAGATCACGATGTTCTGCTATTTCTTCAACAGACATTTCCTCTTTATAAAACGTGTATGTTTCAAGGTGAGAATTTGGTGTCGCTTTTTTCTTATTGGGGTCTGTCCCCGGGACAGACCCCTTCACTGCATTCTCCTTGCGTTCGGGGTTTTGTACTAAAAACTCCAGAATTGCCTCGATAAACTGTTCACCATACTTCTCTAGTTTATTTTGACCAACTCCTGTGACTGTTAAAAACTCTTCTTTTGTTTCAGGCAGCTTTACGCACATATCTTTCAGCGCCGTATCAGCAAAAATAACAAACGGCGGTACGTTTTCTTTTTCTGCGATGGCCTTTCGGACCATTCGAAGTTCTTCGAACAATGGATCGTCGTTTGAAACCTGCTTTGTCTGAACTGCTTCTTTTCGCATCACGGTTTCTTTTCCTAACAGAACATCTTTTCCTTTTTCTTTTATGTAAAGAGTCGGAAAAGAGCCATGCTCTACCGCAATCAGTTCTTGTGAGATAAAGAATTCAATAAAGTCGGTGACTTCTTTTATGCTTTTTTCTTTCATCATGCCGTATGTTGGCAGCTTCTGAAATTTCAGCTCCTGCACTTTTTTATTTTTGGATCCTGTCAGCACCTGGGCGATGATTGTTTTACCGAATCTTTTCTGCCCCATTCGCACGATACAGGAAAGAACGATTTGAGCTTCCCTTGTTACCTCAATGCTTTCCCGTGAATCCGTACAATTGCCGCAGCGTCCGCATGGCGGTATTTCTTCGTCACTGAAGTAGCGCACTATCATTTTTTGCAGACAGCTTTCTGTATGACAGTAATCCACCATAAGCTGCAGTTTTTCAAGTTCCTGCGAAATGCGGTCAGATTCACTTGACTGATCGATCAAGAACCGCTGAACTTGAACGTCCTGAGACGAATAAAGAAGAATACATTCACTCGGTAATCCGTCTCGGCCAGCACGGCCTGCTTCCTGATAATAGCTTTCCATATTTTTCGGCAGCTGAAAATGAATGACGTATCGGATGTTCGACTTATCGATCCCCATACCAAACGCAGATGTTGCAACCATTACAGAAGATTCATCTTGCAGAAATTGCTCCTGTTGCTCCATTCTTTCGTGGTCGTTCATCCCGGCATGGTAGCGCGAAACATGGATACCGCTCTTTTTCAGGTGCTCATACAGCTGATCGACAGTCTTTCGTGTAGCCGCATAAATGATTCCCGCTTCTTTTTCGTTCTTTTTAATAAAATCTTTTAGAAAAGAGAGACGATCTTGCCCTTTAATCACTGAGAAAGAAAGATTCTCCCGCTCAAATCCTGTTAAAACGGTTTTGTTTTCATCGATATCAAGCGACCAGCAAATATCCTGACGAACTCTTGGTGTAGCAGTTGCCGTTAGCGCGAGCACAACAGGACGCTTCGGCAAGTTCCCTATCATTCTCTGAATACGCTGATAGCTCGGCCGGAAATCATGACCCCATTGCGAGATACAATGAGCCTCGTCTACTGCCACTAAAGGAATATCGATTTGTCTTAAATGATCCATAAAGTCATAGGATTCTAGTCTTTCTGGTGCAATATATAGAAGTTTATATTCTCCGCGCTTTGCCTTTTCGATTCGATCTCTCGTTTCTGCCGCTGTTATCGAACTATTAATGAAGGCTGCGGAAATTCCTAACTGCAATAATGTATCAACCTGATCTTTCATCAATGAAATTAAAGGAGAAATAACAATCGTTGTTCCTTCAAAAACAAGGGCAGGAATCTGATAGCAGATCGATTTACCTCCGCCTGTCGGCATGACACAAAGAGTATCTTCACCTGCTAAAACCGATTGTATCGCTTGCTCTTGTCCATTCCGGAATGAAGAATAACCGTAATGCAACTCTAGCATTTGCTTTGCTTTTTGTATCAAAACTTTTCTTGCCCCCCTCAGGTAGAGTCATCTCTTGATTATAAAGGTACATCCCTAACATAGCAAAGACACATCTTACCGTTTTAGTTGATTTAAAAGGCTGTTTTCGAATACTTGGCTGCTCTTGAAAGGAGTTGATTTCCGTTCCAGGGTGCTCGCTTTCCGCGGAGCGTGCGGTGAGCCTCCCTATCGCTTTGCACTGGCGGGGTCTCACCTGTCACGCTTTAAAGAAGTACCTTGCTCCTGCGTCTTCAAGTTAATGCTACCGTAGAGAGCTTCCTCGTCGCATGCCTATCGAGAAGATTCTCATGTGGTAGGCACGCACCTTACACTCCAATCAACTTGTCAAAGAAGGACATCTTTATTTATAAAATGTGATACATTAGAAAATGGAGAAAATAGAAAGGGAGTTTTTACATATGACAAATCATGAAAACAACAATTTGCCGCCAAAAACTTGTTCGATCGAAAGACTTGTAACAATGCCTTCAGATGTTGAAATGGTAATCGCGGGCAAAAAGACTGCTACTCGCCGTAACGGAAGATATGCTGATGTAGGCGAAATTATGGAATTGCAAGGCCACAAGTTTGTCGTGGACAATGTTTACTCACAGTCATTAGGTGAATTAACAGACAATCATGCACAAGATGAAGGTTTCGAAACAGTAGAGGCATATAAAGAAGCGATTTTATCTTACCACCCAGGAATGCCTTGGCTTCCTCACATGAGAGTATGGGTGCACGAATTCAGTCCTGTTAAAGGTTAATACACTCTGGGATGGATTTGCTGTATAGGGGTTTACTTTATATTCATATTCTCAGCGTTATTGTTTCTATCGGCCCCTTCTTTATCCTGTTTCCGATCATAAAAAAACTTCGGACAGCTGAAGGTGCTGAAATCAACGCCCACCTTGGTACATTTCGCTTTATCGTGTGGCTCGCCAAACACGCAGGTCATGTCCTAGTAGGATCAGGAGTTCTTCTATTGCTTCTAGGACCCTGGACGTGGAGTACACCATGGGTTTTAGTGACGCTGATTATTTTATTTTGCTCGCTGTTCTTTTTGGCGCGTGCCTTTTCGCCGACTCTTCGCAAGTTTGAAGAAGAAGGCAGTGATCAAAATGCTTTAGCAGACAAATTGAAAAAAGCAGTTTGGATCTACCTCATTTTGCTGATGATCATGTTGTGGTTTATGGTAGTGAAGCCGTATTTGTGGTAGATAGAATGGAAGCTGACCGATTATGGTCAGCTTTTTTTATGGTTAGTGCAGGCATGTCCGTGTCAGAGAGACACATTATTGAATTTGTGGATTGAGGTTTGAAATTTGTGGATTGAACGTCAAAATTTTTGGATTGAGGGTGCTTTTTTCTGGATTCAACGCTGTTTTTTTGGATTAACTGTTATGAGTGTCTTTTTGAAAAAGTGTATTCTTTTGAAAAAAGAATCTCCCTCTATATGTAGAATAGATATAGCAATAAGTTCTATATAAGGATTGGAGACAACCCGTCATGCAACTGCACCCAATAACAGTAATCGAAATCACTTTTACCGTCATTTTTCTTGGCGCTTTATTCATTATTGCCATGCTTATTCCGAAAACCAAAAGAAAAATCAGTTTATACGTCGCTAGTTCAATTACGATAATCGTACTTGCCTTTTTTCTTATTCGTCCCCACTGGATTAATTACCAAGTTTCCATTAAAACAGAACAGCTGCATGCTTATTTAGAGAAAAAGTATCCTGGTGAAGAGTGGAAGATTAAAAGAAAGGCAGGCAGACAATATAACCCTCATCATTTAGATGTAGAATTCGAGAACGAGAAAGGCTGGTTTTATACATATTTTATTAAAGACGCGGACAACATCAAACAAAAAGGTTATGCTGTGCTCGTCAGCGAACCGGAAAATAGTAAGCCTAAACATTTTCAGCCTGAAGATTGGTAAATTAGAAACTCATTCTATCCGTTGAACGCGGATCCTCCACGAGGGTCCCGCTATAATAAACGCCATTCATGGACCGGTCGCGCCATGCAACCGTTGAATCGTAAAAATCTCTAGCTGTATCTACCTCTGTTATTAATATACCAGCGACATTTCGGCGCAGCCTTCCTACCGTTACTCCATCCGCTCTAACAAAAAAAGCCGGCCAGCAGCTTTCTTTTGCTGAACTGTTGCTTGCGCTGATCCAGATAAAATTGTTTGCTGCATAACTTGTCATCGTTGCTGGCATGGTAATCTCCGGATACGTCAAGCCGTGGTTATACTTTAAATTTTCTTTCCCCACAGCAGATTTTATAGCCTCTAATCTTTCCGGCTCCATGTTTGCCGCATGATACGAATGGAACATTACCTGTACACCTTTTTTCTTATATACACGGTAAAGTTCAGGATAGCGATAATCATGACAAATCTGTGTTCCGCACTTCACACCATTGATTTCAAACGTGCAAAAATAATCGCCAGAAGTATAGTGAGCGAGATCGCCAGTTTGTTCTTTCTCATCCCCTGCACAAAACATCTTATCGTATCGATCTACCAGTTTTCCGTCAGCATTTATGATATACAAACTATTGTGCGGTTTATGATTTCCGCTCAATGGGTGTGTGGTTCCTAAGACAACCCAAATGCGCAGTTCACGAGCAATATCCAAGATTTCTTCTGTACATTTCTTAAGCAGCACCCAATCAAATCCCTCTAATGTAGGCATGTCAGTCCCTGCATAACCAGAAAGTGCAGTTTCAGGAAAATGGGCAACGGCTGCTCCCTTTTCTTTCGCTTCTTTCATTTGCTTTATGATGTACTTTTGATTTTCCTTAATATCAGACGAAACAGGAAACTGGCATGTTGCAACGACCATTTTCATGACCTACACCCCGCTCATTGGTTGTTTTTGTATGATTATACTACATCCAAAAACATGTAAACCCTTTCATTTTCAAATTAGCGTAAATATTTTAAAAATTTATATAATTCCTCTTGTTACGCACTTTTAAAGCTGTTATGATTGTGAACATTATATTTCTAAAAACACCTAAGAAGGAGCGCAGCGTCATGAAAAAATTTATTTTGGTCTTATTAATTGTTTTGCCATTTTTAGCTCAGCTGGTCGTCTTGCCTTTCGTTAACAGGATTGACCCCATTATTTTAGGATTGCCGTTTCTTCAATTCTGGTTGTTTTTATGGATTGTTTTAACTCCTTTTTGCACCTTTGGCATCTATCAACTTCAGAAATCACAAGGAGGCTTGGATTAAATGCAGCAGGGAAATCTTACAGCACTTTCAATCACAATTTGTATTATTTTAACCGTTGTTCTTATCGGTTTTCTTGCCGGCAGAGACAAAGCTACCCGCAGTTCTGTAGAGGAATGGTCTGTCGGCGGACGCCGATTCGGAGGTCTTCTTGTCTGGTTTTTAGTCGGGGCTGACCTTTATACAGCCTATACGTTTCTCGGATTAACGAGTACTGCATATACAGCAGGAAGTCTTGCTTTCTTCGCGATTCCATACTCTGTTCTTGCGTATTTTATCTCTTACTTTTTCCTTCCGAAACTATGGAAAGTAGCCAATCATCATAAACTCACTACGCTGGCTGATTACGCCCGTGAGCGTTTTGATTCTAAGCTTCTTTCGTCTCTAATCGCTATCGTTGGCGTACTTATGCTCATTCCATATATCTGCCTGCAGCTAAGCGGTATTCAAGATACATTACAGGTAGCTGGGACAGGCTTTATCAATGTAAAAGTGGTCGTGATCACATCATTCTTTCTTGTTGCTCTTTATACGTTTTTCAGCGGAATCAAAGGACCAACTTATACAGCAATCATTAAAGATGTGCTCGTTTGGGCAATCATGCTGTTTATGGTCGTCTCTCTTCCAATCATGCACTTCGGCGGCTGGAACCCGATGGTGGATAAGATCGTAACCGAAGCACCTCAGCTTCTGACGATTCCTACTGAAGGGCCAAAAGGTATCCCATGGTTTATCACGGCATCATTCGTTTCAGCTCTTGCTTTGTTCATGTGGGCTCACGCTGCTACTGGTGTGTTCACAGCAAAAAGTGCTGATGCTATCCGTAAAAATGCTTTGTATCTGCCGCTTTACAATATTGTTTTAATTCTTGTTGTATTTTTAGGCTTTATTGCATTTTTGGTACTTCCTGATGGAACAGACCCTCGATTTGCATTACTGGCTTTGATCCAAACGTCATATGGCGGTATCGGACAAGGATTGGCTTATTCAACAATTGCACTTGCATCGCTTATTCCATGTTCAATCATGGCGATCGGTGCATCAAATCTTTTCGCGAACAACATCTATCGCGATTTAATCAATCCAAAAGTAAAAGGCGCAAAATTGACAATGATTACGCGCGGCATGGTGTTCGTTGTAATCGGACTGGCTTTACTGTTCGGACTTGTATTCCCGCAAGCACTTGTATCACTTCAATTGTTGGGTGTATCCGGCATGGTACAGATCTTCCCGGCTATCGTGGTAAGCTTGTTCTGGAGAAATCAAACAAGAGAAGCAACAATCATCGGTTTGCTTGTTGGACTTGCGGTAACATTCACGGTTTATTCAACTGGAACATCACTTGGAATTTACGAAGGTTTCTGGGGACTGATGGCTAACTTTGCTGCGATCGTGGTCTTGAATCCGCTGTTTGTTAAAAAAGCGAAGTTCTCTACAAACGCTGTGAAAGATTACTTGTTTGGAGGAAAGTCTAAGGAAGTAGATTTAGTACGTAAAGGCGCGTAAATTGGAAAGAGGATGACTTTTGATGGTCATCCTCTTTTATATATTTTCGGGGATCATAAAAAATTTTGAAGGCTCTTAAAATTTTTTGAAGCCCCATAAACACAAATTCGATCTCTACCGGTCCTGATTTTGCTCTCTGTAATGAATCATTTTCTGATTAAAACGCATGCCGATTACTTTAAAGTAAATTGAAAAGCCAAAAATACCGCCTAGATAGATTACATGATACAAAATCAGCATGTTATAGAACGTTTTTGTGCCGATCACGAACCAATCGAACAGCTGTGACATTCCAAAGAGTACCGCACCTAATATTAGATACTGAATCACCAGTTTGCCGACAGCTGATAACTTCACTTTACTCTCATCATCCCAGAACAGATACTGAAGTCCCGTTACAAAAATGCTCAAAAAGAAAATCTGAACTACCATCTCAAATGAAATTTCACGAGCGCCAAGCATGAAGCCGAATACTACATAAATAATGATTCCTGCTGAGAAAAACAATCCAGCCATCGTTTTAAAAACAAGGGTAAACTCCATTATTTTATTCCACATCTCAAATCCTCCTTTTAAAAACCGATCTTTTCTTTTAAACCAGAGACATACTGACGGGAAACGATCATGTTTTCGCCGTTATCAAGCGTCACCTCTACTCTTCCTCCAAGTCGAGGCGTTATCGTTTTAATTTTATCGAGATTCAGGATTGTCGCCTTTGTTGCCCGAAAGAAATTCCCATCACCAAACAGCTCCTCAATCTGATAAAGCCGCAGCGAAACTTCATAAACGGATTGCTTCGTGTAAGCAAAGTTCTTTTTATCAACAGACTCAAAATAAAATATATCGCTCGGCAGCAGCAGATGGATTTTCCCATCTAACGTTCCCAGCACTTTTCTTTCCAGAGACCTTATAGACGTTAGTACTTTAATGACTTCCTCGTTCATCTCTTTGCACTTTACGATAATCTCCAATTCATCTTGATCGTTACTTTCATGAATGGTTAACTTCATCTCTCGTCCTCCTTTCGTTTTAAGGACTGTTAAGCTTGTGTCACCAGTATATGTCAGCAAAACCTCTCCGTAAATCCGCTTTCAACCAACCTGCAAAAAGCAGCTCCTAAGTTGCATTTTTTCAACTTTGAAATATGCTCTTTACTAAATCTGCATTGACAAGTTGATTGGAACGGAGATCAACCGAGATCAACCACTTCCAAGAGCAACTTGTTTACGAAAACAGCCTTTAAATGAAAAACACCTGCTTATTCAGCAAGTGCTCCAGTATTAATAACCGAATGCTTCTTTTACAATATCCAGCAGTACGGTGTTTCGATCGGTTTGAACTTTTCCTTTTTTATCCCAATTTACTAAGTAGTATGGAAGGTGAAGAACATCTTGCAGCCGCTCCTCCGTCAGAAAGTCAGATGTAACTTTTAACTTAATATCTTTTGCATCGACTGGAAGAGTTGAGGCTAAAATATAGCCCCAATCTTCTCCTTCTTTTGTCGAGAAGTTGTGGAACGGTACAGTAAAAAATCCAGCTTCTTGCAATGTGGTTTCAATGCTCCACATGTATTCGGGCATCCAGCTCGAAGTGGAGCAGGCAATCGAGATCGCACCTTCTGGATTTAAGTGGTCTTTTAACTGATTGTAAAATTCCAAAGTAAATAATCTTGATAGAATTGGGCATTTAGAGGTTGGCTCCGGGATATCTACGATGATGACATCCCATGTTTCTGTGCTATTCTCAACAAAGTTTCTTCCATCCCCAATAACGGTTTCTACTTTAGAGTGATTCAAGGCCCCTTTGTTGAATTCTACTAATCGATCTAAGTTTTTCCCAAAGTCTATCATTACATCATCAATATCGATTGTGGTTATCTTTTCAACATCCTCATAACGCAATGCCTCACGTGTGGTAATTCCGCCTCCGCCGCCAATAATCAAGACACTTTTTACATTTTTTGCTGCGGCCATCGGAACGTGAACAATAACATCAGCGTACTCATCCTCATCCCGTGTCGTGCTGAACATCACATCCCCATTGCTGTAGATCCACATTTCACCATCCACATCAACTAGTGCGATCTTTTGTGTAGGTGTATTTATTTTGCGAATAACCCGAAAATCCCCCTCTGGTTTTTGATCTTCATTCATATAACTTTTAATCGATCCTTTTCCAAAGTAACGCCAATAAAACCAGCCGGCTGCCTCAGTGAAAAGAACGGCTGCTGCACCTAAGGCTAGCCAAAACAGTTCATTCATGTGAACACTCCTTAATATAAAAACAAGCTATAGTTTCATTCATATTCACGCAAGGGACAAGTGGTGTTTAAAAGCAGGGACAGTGAAAAAAGTCAGGCGCAAAAGTTAGGCGTTTGCATAGACTATTTCGACTTTATGTTTTGGAGGTACACTTATGAGCTATATGAATCCACAGGAGCAGCAAACCAGCGGACAGCAGCAAGCACTCCAGCTTTCTTTGCAGCTTATTAGAGAAGCGGTTGCAGGAGAACGAGAAGATCAATTGTTTTATGAATACTTAATTTCCATAGCACCAACAAATGAAGAAAAATTAATTATCGCCTCGATTCGTGATGATGAAAAAAGGCATAACCGGCTGTTCAGAAAAATATATAAAGACCTTACGGGACAAGAGGTACCACAAACAGCTGGTGAAGAATTTCAACGGCCAAAAACGTATAAAGACGGTCTTGTAAAAGCACTTTTTGGCGAATTGGCGGCAGTTGAAAAATACCGGGTGATTCGGCAAGGTCTTCCTAACAGGTATTATCGGGACATCTTGTTCAACATCATAACGGATGAAATTAAACACAGTGCAAAATACAATTACTTATTTACGCTTAATAGCAAGCCAGGCTCATCCCGCAGTCCAGATATCGAAACGCAAGTACAGACCCAAACTCAAGCACAACCACAAACTCAGCCACTAAGTACAGCAGACCAGTGGGTAATGTATATTGATCCATTAGTAAAAAGAGCTTTGGAAGAATCAGAAGAAGGTATTAACCTTACACATCTATTCCAGGAATTTATTCTGTCAGGCGTATTAGTCGGTCAAGGCTTTTCACCTGAAGAAGCGATCGAACTTGTTGAAAAATGGGAGAAAACGGGTGAATCTCAATTGTTAAAAAAGAGCAAGATGTTGGGAAACCAGCACAGAATCAGATAGAGGAGGAGAGATATGGAGCAAGCACAGGAATATACAAAGCCATTCATTGGAGATCAATTCCCGGAGATGACGGTTCATACCACCCTTGGGGAACTTGTCCTGCCAACAAGCTATCAAGGTCATTGGTTTGTATTATTTAGTTCAAGAAGCGAAAAAACGTGCAGAACAAGCGCAAGCAGGAGAAATTCAATGCTATGACTGGTGGATGTGTACAAAGCCGCTAAATAATATGTAGAGGCAGCCTAATTAAAGGCTGTTCTTTTTTTTGCAGTTCACAATATAGTATTTGGTAAATTAATTTGATAAGCTACATACTAAACTTATCAGAAGCTTTCTCAAAGAAATCAGGTGTGAAAATGGATATTAAACAATTGCAATATTTTATTGAGGTTGCAAAATATAATAGTTTTACCCGTGCTGCTGAGGAACTGTTCATCACTCAGCCAACGATAAGTAAAATGATCAAGAATTTAGAAGATGAACTAGGATTGGTTCTATTTGACCGCTCCAGCAGAAAGAAGCTGATTTTAACCGATGCAGGACGAGTTATTTATGAACAAGCCAAACTCGTTGATCAAGCATTTAACAACTTAGAATCTGAAATGGATAATCTGCTGGGACTTCAAAAAGGACATGTTCGTATTGGATTACCTCCTATTTTTGATTCTCGGCTCTTTCCAAAGCTGGTTGGAAGTTTTCATGAGAAATATCCAGCTATAACGTTTGAATTAATGGAAGATGGATCAAAGAAAATCGAAGAAGAAGTAGCCAATCACAACTTAGATATTGGGGTTGTTGTACTCCCAACAAACCACGATATTTTTCAGTACTTTTCTTTTATGAAAGAAGATTTGCAGCTTATCATCCATCCCGATCACCCCATTGCCACGCATGAAGAGGTTAACCTATCTGATCTCAGCAGTGAGTCTTTTATACTGTTCAATAAGGATTTTGTTTTGCATGATCGCATCATTTCTTCTTGTAACCACGCAGGCTTCAATCCACATGTTATCTCCGAAAGCTCACAATGGTCGTTCATCGAAGAAATGGTCGCCTGTAAACTAGGAGTTTCTTTATTGCCTGAAAGTATTTGCCGGCATCTTACGACAAAAGTGAAAACCATCAAAGTTGTGAACCCATCAATCGGTTGGGAACTCGCGCTTATATGGGGAAAAGATCAATATTTATCTTTTGCAGCAAAAGAATGGCTGCGCTTTGCAAAAGAACAGCTTTAATCTATATCCAAGATGATTCCACAAAGAATCATCTTTTTTTATGCAGTCATGGCATAGCTGTAAGCATTTACATAGATAAAGGCTATGCTCTAAATGAAAAATAACCATTTTACACCATGTTAATTACGGCGTACACTTACCTTGTAAATGGAAATTTCCATTCGGGAAGGACTGATTCATATGAATAAAAAGAAAGCGCGAGAAAGCCGCATCATTAATACTGACCAGGTTATGTCCCTGGATTTAAATAATTATAATACGTTATTCGGCGGCGTCTTGATGAGAAAGCTTGATAACAATGCAACCTTATCTGCACGCAGACACGCTCGAGTAAAAGAATGTGTAACAGCTTCAACCGATTCAATCGACTTTTTACACCCAATCCACCAAACAGACTCTGTCTGTATAGAATCGTTTGTTTCATATACCGGGAAAAGCTCTATGGAGATCTTTTGCAAAGTGATTGCTGAAGACATGATAACAGGTGAACGAAGAATAGCAGCAACAGCCTTCTTAACTTTTGTAGCTTTAGGTGAAGATAAAAAGCCCGTTGATGTTCCGCAGGTGATTCCTGAGACAGAAGAAGAGAAGTTCTTATATGATACAGCTAAAGAAAGAGCAGAAGTCCGAAAGCTGAGACGTATGAAAAGTAAAGAATTAGCAGCTGTCATCTCTCTGGATAAACCTTGGGATCTAAAAGAGGAGGTATACGCATGATCACTTTATGCAGTCAAAACGAACTAAAATCGGCACAAGCTGCACTCAATAAATTAGAGCAATCCTATCCTGAACTTTTCGAAAAGCTAATCGATGTTATTAACCTTACCCGTGCTATGCAGCTAAAATATCAGTACATGGGATGCTTAATTATGAATGAGGAACCGGGAAACGCCAAACCTCAATTTGTTATTGGGTCTGTTATTCGATTGTATAAAAAAGAAATGCAAAGATTAACAAGCGACAAGGATATTGAAGAGTTAAGAAAAGTCTTCTTAGAATATAAACATACTGGTTATTCTAGACTTAGCCAGCTTGCTCTAGGAAAAGCACCTGAATCGTTAGCAGGCAGCTCAGCAATTATTCAATAAACATAAGAAAACCTGAGTACAAATTTATCGCACTCAGGTTTTTTTATATGGTCTTAATTTTGGTAATAAAATAATAGTATTTGTACGCAACAATAAGCAGCAGCACTACCCTCACAATCGTACTATCCGCCATTATAAAAGCCACCGCTATCATGGCATCTGCAAACAGATTAATCGTGATTTTCTTTTTTCTCGTCATGGATTTTTCTTTTATGAATTCTTCTAAATGATTTTTGTATATCGATGTTCCTTTGAACCATCGTTCAAACTTTTTAGAACCTTTTACAAAGAAATAAGATGCTAGAAGAAGTAAAGGTGTTGTCGGGATAAGCGGCAAAATGATACCTACAATTCCTAAACCAAGAAATAAGAATCCCAGGGACACATAAAGCATATTCTTGATTTTCACTGAGATTCTCACTCCTTTCATCTCTAACTATCTTACCTTCTTTATTCATGTATGGCTATTGATTCACGTTTTTATATAGCAGGCGCCTTTCTTTTCTCAACGGGGCATTTTCAAAAAATGATATTTCCTCTTCTGTTTCCGGAATAACACTAGGTACAGGAGTTGGTTTTCCATCTTTATCATTCGCAACCATCGTAAGAATAGATGTCGTGTTTAATGTTCTGTTCCCCGTCTCTAAGTTTTGGCACTCAACTTTCACGTACACTTCCATTGAGGTCCTGCCTGTTGAAATGACAAACCCTTCAAGGATTAAAATATCCCCAACTTTTGCAGAGGATAAAAAATTCACATTATCAATGGAAGCCGTAACGACAACCTTTCCGCTGTGTTTCATTGCAGAGATCGCGGCGATTTCATCGATATATGATAATACCGTTCCTCCAAAGATCGTTCCCATATGATTTGTATCCGGAGGCAAAACAAGTTTCGTTTGAATCGTTCTTGAGACATTTGATGATAATTGCTGTACCATACTATTCCTCTTTCCCGAGCTCTCATGCTCCTGTTTTTAGTGGCGGGAATTGGAACGACAAAATAAATACCCATCACAAAGGATGGGCAGGATTGAATACCTAATAGAAACAATCTATTAAAATATCCTCGTCCTATCTTCCCAACTCCCGAAGAAGATCAACACTATAAACATGGCAGGTCTCCTGACTCAGGCTTTACTCTACTCTAAGCCCTTCCCATCTTTAGACAGTGGTTTTGCTTATTTCGTCAGCACATACAGTTGCGGGTACAGCTCTGGATTCTCACCAGATTCCCTATTAAGTCTATAACAGACACCATGATTACCGGATGAATATGAACTTCTATTTTATTATAGGTTGCTGTTAGATCAGTGACAACTACAGCGAATTTATATCCTCAATAATTCTTATCAAATCCTTAACAAATAAGGGTTGTACCTTCATATTGGCTTTAAATTCCCGTGATATGCTGAAAAAAAGACTTGAGGAGGTTATTTTTATGAAGCGTCCAACAGCTTTGATTCTAACAGCACGTTACGGAAGCGGTCATATCCAGGCAGCAAATGCTTTAGCAACTGAACTGCGTAACAATGGATATGAGCCAATCATATCTGATTTATTTGGTGAATCATATCCACTTATGTCTCAAATTACTCAATCTATATTCCTTAAAAGCTTTTCGTATGGTGCCTCATTCTATAAATGGTGGTATTACGGAACGAATAAATTAAACACTAAAGGAATTGCCCAGTTTTCCCGTTATCTAGGCCGAAAAAGGCTGCAAGAACTTATTACAATACACCGTCCTCAGTTTATTATTTCTACTTTCCCTCTTAATTCAGCACCATTTTTGATAAAAAAAGAAAGATACTCCATACCGACATATACCGTAATCACGGACTATTGCGCACATCCATTTTGGATTAACCCATTAGTAGTCCAATATTTTGTAGCAGCTGACATTGTAAAGTATGGGTTGAAAAAACATAACGTTAATGAAAAACGAGTTACCGTAAGCGGTATCCCAATCGGTTCTGAATTTTATTCTACAGCAGATAAACAATCGATATTTAAAAAATATCAAATAACTCCAAGTAACAGAGTTGTGACGATACTAGCTGGTGCACAATGTGTATTGAAAAATGTAAAGGATCTGGCACAGCTCTTGCTAAAGAACCCTTCATTTCAAATCATTGTTGTTTGCGGTAAAAACAGAGCACTTTATGAAAAACTTTTGCCAGTTGCCATTCAGTATCCAAGGTCTTTTCGGTTATTCGGATATGTTGATGAGATCCATGAAATTTTTCGGATTTCTCATTGTCTCATTACAAAACCCGGAGGCATTACGATCACAGAGGCAGCAGCCTTGCAGCTTCCTTTAGTTTTTTACAAGCCAGTACCGGGCCAAGAAGCTGAGAATGCTCGATATTTCAGCCAGCAAGGTGCCGCGATAATAACTCATACCGCCAGTGAAATTGCTGAAAGTGTTCAGGAGCTTTTTGATAATGAGCAACTTATGAAAAATATGAGAGAGCAACTTCGGCATATTCACAAAAACTACTCTGCAAAAGTGATTACAGATTATGCAATCAGCCAATCCGAAGAGCAATCGTTACTATTACCCTAAGGAGGAATCAAAATGGATACTACTTCGCATATTGTCATTGGGTTAGGATTAGGCGCTCTTGCTCAAATGGATCCCGTTGTGACAGGAAGTTCATTGTCTCAAGCCGTTATCTTAGGAACTGTTATCGGATCAAACGCACCAGATGCAGACTGTGTATATAAGCTTAGAGGAAAAGGGAGCTACTTCCGAAATCACCGCGCATGGTCACACTCTTTACCTGCATTGCCACTATGGGGGCTTGCCGTTTCGGGGATCATTCATCCTTTTTTCGATGATTCCTCATTCCTGCATCTATTTATGTGGACGTTTCTTGCTGTAATTCTTCATGTGGTATTTGATCTTTTTAATGTATATGGGACACAAGCTGCAAGACCTATCTCATCCAAGTGGATCTCCTTTGACTCCATTCCATTAGTCGACCTGTTTATATTAGGATTGCATGCAATCGGCTTTGCATTAATCCCTTTCTTTGAACCCGGAATTATTTTCGCTTTTATTTATTTGATTATACTTTTGCACATTGTATATCGGACTTTTTATGCTAGACGAATCAAAAAACATTTGGGGTTATACTTTTCGGAAGCCATCCGAATCAAGCTAATACCAAGACCAGATTTGCTAACGTGGGACTTTTTAATCGATAATGAAGATCAATTTATATTTGGTACTTATACGGCAAGAAGGATTAAAATTGAACACAAATTTCCTAAACAAATCGACAACCCTGGCTTAATTGAGAAAAGTAAAAAAGAACAAAAGGTTTCAGATTTTCTTTCCTCTACAGAGTTTGCATACCCTTTTGTAAAAAAGACAAAAAGCGGTTTCTTTGTTATGTGGAGGGACCTGCGGTTTCGAGAAAGCAAAACCTACTTTCCCTACCATGCCATTATGTATATAACTTACGATTATAAGTTCAAAAGTACTTATATAGATAAGATCTATTCGTTAAAAAACTATAAGAAAGTGTTACGGGAATTAGAAAGAAACTGCACAACAGAAAATGAGCAATCTACAAAAAAACTCAAGCATGTTTCAGCTTGAGTTTTTTCTGCGTTCTATTAAATGATCTTCCTCTTTATTTCAGTCCCTTCATTACAAACGCTACCAAGCGCCATGCCCCATCACCTAGTTCGCTAGATATTTCAAGATCAATTTCCTTTCCTGTACTTCCTCCATCCAATTCAAAGCTAAGCCATTTAAATTGACCTGGATCCAAAGCATAGCCAGCCTCGGCTAATAGTTTGTTGTCTGATCGTATGATGGTGTTTGCAGATCCATAAACGGAATCACCAGTCAGGAAGTAAACTTTGTGGATTCCAGCAGGTACGTTTACTCTAAAAATAGTAAGCTCTTCTCGTGATGCTATTAAATCACGTTGCAATGCATCAGCATTACCTCTATCTCTAGCAAATGGTGCTGTACCAACCCATCCGTATCCGTTTGAAACTTCCCATGTATCTTCAGGAACCAATCTCTTGTATGTCGGAAAAATTGGCGTTGTGCTGCTTCCGCCGTCTAAAGCAAGCTGAACATTTTCACCTGATAATGCTGATACCACTTGAATGTCCCGCGGCGGACCATATACGGCCGTTTCTCCAGCATCCACTTCTACACGAAGCCTTTCTGCTGCGGGCATTTCTGCAGGAGGAGTTACCAACACATCAAATACAGCCTCGTCTGATGGTTCAAGTACTTTTGTGACGTTCTCGCTCTTCCATCCAGTTGGAACAGGAATGTTCACGCTCACTTCTACTTGCTTTGCTGTACCATTACTTAATGTTACTTTAACAGGGCTTGGCTGACCTGCCATCATGGTGTCAGCTGCAATACGAGTAATGTCTACCCCACCGATTCTGACTGCTCCTGCTTTTCCATTTTTCACTGTAAAAGAAGCCAGCGTTACTGCAACTGCGTCTGGATTACTTGGAGAAGACACAACTCGATAATCAGATTCCCACGACTTATGTGTGACATGGCATTTCACATACCCGCGATAATCCCCATCAAAGAATTTAACATGCTGATTAACGGAAAGTGCTGCTTCTATTTGATTTTTCCATCCACATCCTGAACTTATTGACGTTCCGACAAATTCTGTTGCCAATGTTTTAGAGCTTGAGTCGTTAAAATCTTCCTTCAGATCGTTTACCCAGCTTGAGTGCCAGTCACCGCTCAGAACGACCGGATTAGAAGGCTCATATTTTTTAATAAAAGAAAATAGACGGTCTCGATCTGCAGAATAGCCATCCCATTGGTCGTGATTAACGCTAATTCCTTCACCTGGGTCATAATCGTACTGTGCCATCATGGTCTGCTGAGCGATTACGTTCCATCTAGAACGTGAATCCCGAAGATTTTTCAAGAGCCACTCTGCTTGTTCAGATCCAACAAGCGTTCGGTTAGTATTTGACGCTTCAGGATCAAGAGGTCCACCAGGAAACCCGCTTCCTACTTGATTATCCCTGTATTGCCTCGTATCTAAAATACTAAATTCTATTAAGCTGCCAAACGTAAACTTACGGTAAAGAAGCATATCTGGACCGTTCGGCTTTGATCTTCGTCTTAGCGGCATGTGTTCATAATACGCTTGAAAAGCTGCTGCGCGAACAGCGAGGAATCGTTCACGCTCACCTTCCGGATAATTCGGATCAGAAATATCATCAGACCAATCATTGTCTACTTCGTGGTCATCAAATGTAACAATAAAAGGGAAGTTGGCATGTGCAGCCTGTAAATCCTGAGATGTTTTATATTGTGCATGAAGCAGTCTATAATCGGTAAGTGTTTCTGTATCTCCTTTTTCATATATGTAATCTCCTAAATGGAATACAAAATCAAGGTCCTCTTCAACCATATTATGATACGCAGCAAAACGGCCACCCGTCCAAGCCTGGCACGATGCAATGCCAAACGTTAGACTCTTAATATCTGCATCACGCTGAGGTGCTGTTTTTGTTCTTCCTACTGGACTGATTTCATTACCTGCCTTGAACCGATAATAGTACTCTTTTCCTGGTTTTAACCCATACACTTCTGCATGAACGGAATGTCCAAGCTCAGGCGCTGCAATCTCCTTTCCAGAAAGAACAATATTATTGAACGATTCATCGTAGGATAGTTCCCACTGAACGGAAACATACCTGTTCTTCATTCCGCCTTTTCCATCCTCTGCAAGAGGATTCGGAGCGAGCCTTGTCCAGAGTACTACGCTGTCAGGAAGAGGATCCCCAGAAGCAACACCTAGGGTAAATGGATTGCCTGTAAAAACTGGAACAGCTTCAATCTCTTCAGTTTGATTAATTGCAGGAATAGATAGTCCGATTGCAGTTGCCGCAGCAGATTTACCTGTCGTTTTAAGGAAGTTTCTGCGATTCATTTTTTCAAGATTAAACTCTTTTAACCATTTCTCAAAACCCAACATAACCCACTCCTTTAATACTTTTCTTGTATAACAATTTAGATTCTATGTAATGAAAATAAATTCTCCGTTACAGAAGAATAAAGAATTGTAAAAAAAACCGCTAAAACAACAAAAAAGCCCTTGAGCGAATCAAGAACTTTTTACAGATTATGTTATTCTAATTTGAATTTAGTTATACTTGAATTCTACTTTCTCGCAATCTTTTATCTAAGCTGAAGAATACTTTCTTTAGCCTTTCACTAGGTATTTTAGTATATTGGTCGCCTATGTTAACTTCAAAATAACATTCAGAATTACTAACTTCTCTTAAAGATCCCGTTAAACCGATACCTGTTTCGTTATACAGTTCTCGGAGGATAGGCTCAAGCTCATTTTTTGGTACTGTAAAATAAACATGGAACATATTTGAGACAGGTTCTAACGGAACAGTTTTAACACAATAGCACTGATTATAAAGCGCTGCGAGCTCTTTCGCTTCTTCATAATATTGCTCCATCTTATTAACTCTCTGGTCAAAGTAATAATTTGCACTGATAATGTACGGATAAAGAGAGATCAAGTCACCGCCGTGGCGTCTTTTCCATACCTTTGATTCATCAGTAAAATCCTTTGGACCCGCAAGAATAGCTCCTGCTATACCTCCAATTCCTTTATAGAAAGAAACATAAACACTATCAAAAAGAGAACAAATCTCCTCTGCTGTCTTCTGGTAGAAAGGAAGAATTTCAAACAATCTTGCCCCATCCAAATGAAGTTTAATTCCTTTATCACGGCAATAGTTTGAAATAGCCGCAAGTTCCTCATATTCAGGAAGCTGACCTCCAATTTCGCGCTGAGGAAGTTCCAGCAGCAAACAGGAGATCTCCTCTTTCATGTTTACAACATCCTTAAGAGTTATTACTCTTTCCTTGTCTGCTAGAAGAATAGGCTCTATCCCGTGCAATTTTTTCAAGCCGTCTTCTTCATGAATCTCCAGATGGCATAGGGGATGATAAGCTACCTTTTGTAAACTCTTTTGATCACACCAGATTCTTAATGCGATCTGCTGCGCCATTGTACCGCTCGGAAAAAAGACAGATGATTCTTTTCCTAAGTACTTTGCTATTTTTTCCTGAAAATCTTCAATGACTTTTCCATTCCCGTAAACATCACTTTCAAGCTGTCCATCTATTGTTTCCAAAGCTTCTTTTAACACTGAAATATCCCGTTTACCATGGCCAGGAATTTGATATTCTGTCTCCTTAAACGCCTCTAACAATGGGTTCTCTTGATTCATGCAGACCACTCCTTTCCATATACCAAACGATAAATCAAAAACTTTTCATATGGGTTATTCTCGTACAGTTCTGGCAATACGATTTCCTCTTTCAATTCAAATGCTGTTTGATTTTCTAGAAAGTAGATATATTCCTCTGGTGCATAATATAAAATTAATTCAATTTCCCTCGGTTTTTTCTCAACAGAACGCAAGATGTTATTGATTGTTCTCATGAAGATCTGCAGAGAAAATGGATTAAAAAAATAAAACCGATTATCTTTAGAATCGATTTTGTATTCTTCTGCTAAGCAGCATTGAAAATGAATGCTTTCCATTCCTTTTCTATGTTTCTTTATATAATTCTTTTTGTTTTCGAGTGCCTCTTCATAAAATGTTTCATCCATTTCAATTCCTGCAGCGGATGCCTGAAATAAGTGGTGAACGAAGAAGTTTAGCCGCCCTTTTCCGCATCCAAAATCCACTATTCGGTCACTGCTCTTTAATACATAGTGTTCAAACAGTGTTTCCAGAGCTTCATAAGGAGTAGGTTCGTAACGGTTATAATGCATCGAAGGATGGAATCCCTTTTGATTACCATGTGTATGAATGTTGAGCAATTGATCATAATATTGTTCTTTCATGTTGGAAGACTCCTATTATTTATACGTCTATTCCTATAATAACAAAAATCCTCTCACACTTACTCAAAGCATTTATTTGTGTTCCTCTGCATATATATTTATGGCTTTTCCTGCAAATCATTTTGCTTGTTACTCTTAAAGTATTTCTTAAGGCCGATGAAAAAACCTGCCGCAAGCATCACGAATCCGTTTACCAGCGTTACAAATCCAAAGAAGAATCCGCCATATCCAGCACCTTCGCCAATATCAGCTACTAATTTAAGCAGCAGTCCTCCTGTAATAAAAGCAATGATCGGAGCTGAAATCATCAAGATAAGTCCTGAATAAAATAGCTTAAGCTTCCCGATTCTGTGAAATTTTACAGCCGCATAATTCAGCAGTAGAATAACGATGAAATATGACCAAAGAATAACACTGTCCACCTTTCACCCTCCTATCTCACAGTCTAGTTTAGATTAGTTTATCCATAATGGAAACATTTGTAACCCAAATGATGATTATTAAACTACCGAAAAAGATGAATTGACATTGCTGGACTTTGTACTACACTTGTAGAAAGTTTAAGAATCTCTCCTTACTTTTAGGAACGCTAACAAAAATAGAATTGGAGGGCACATCATGTTATTTTTCATTTTATTAATCGGTGTACTGTTAGTTGTAATCGCTACCACGAAATTTAAGCTTCATCCCTTTTTATCTTTGATTCTAGGAACCTTCTTCGTCGGAATCGCTTCCGGCATGCCTTTAATGAAGATTGTTGAAAACGTTAACACTGGTTTTGGCGGTCTAATGGGCGGAATCGGGCTCGTTATCGTTTTTGGAACAATCATCGGTACCATTCTTGAGAAATCCGGAGCCGCCCTTCGTATGGCAGAGGTGGTTCTTCGGGTTGTCGGACCGAAAAGACCTCAGCTGGCCATGAGTATGATCGGTTACATTGTTTCTATTCCTGTTTTCTGTGATTCTGGATTCGTCATTTTGTCTTCTTTAAGAAAAGCACTTGCAAAACGGGCAAAAGTGGCTGTGGCTTCTATGTCTGTCGCTCTAGCTACCGGTTTGTACGCTACACACACGCTCGTCCCGCCAACTCCTGGTCCTATTGCAGCCGCAGGTAATATTGGCGCAAATGGATTTTTAGGAACGATTATTATCATCGGGCTGATTGTTGCCATTCCCGCTACCATTGCTGGCTATTTATGGGCTGTAAAAGTGGCCGATAAAATTGAAGTTGAAGATGACGGTGAAGAATTGAATTATGATGAAATCGTCTCTTCATTTGGTAAAATGCCTTCCACATTTTTATCCTTTTTACCGATTGTGCTTCCGATTGTATTAATTGGTATAGGTTCTGTTGTGACCTATCAAGGTGCAAAAGGAGACATCGCAAACTTCTTTCTATTCCTAGGAAGTCCACTTGTGGCTTTATTAGCAGGTGTCATTGCGGCATTCTTTTTGCTGCCGAAATACAACGAAGAGACGATGACGAAATGGGTTGGAGAAGCGCTGTTAGATGCCGCTCCTATTCTATTAATCACTGGAGCTGGCGGAGCATTTGGAGGAGTTATTAAAAATACAGGCATTGCAGATATCATTCAAAGCTGGTCACTTGGGGATATTTTCAGCGGAGCACTATTCCTGCTTATCCCGTTCCTGATTGCAGCTGCTCTAAAAACAGCACAAGGATCTTCGACTGCTGCACTCGTGATTACATCTTCACTTATCGCACCGATGCTTCCTGGCATCGGAATTGAAGGAGCCGTTCCGTTGGCACTTGTTGTTATGGCAATTGGAGCAGGAGCAATGACAGTAAGCCATGTGAACGACAGCTTCTACTGGGTAGTGACAGAGTTCACTGGAATGAAAGTAACAGATGCCTATAAAGCACAAACGATGGCTACATTGCTGCAAGGTATTGTAACGATTGTCTTCACTATGATTTTGTGGGTGATATTGGTTTAAATTACACAATGATGCTCGTGGAAGGGGTTGATTTCCGCTCCAGCTGCTCGCTTTCCGCGGGGCGGGCGGCGAGCCTCCTTGCGCTTTGCGCCATTAGGAGTCTCACCTGTCCCACTCGTCCCGCAGGAGTCTCGCATCTTCCGTTCCAATCAACTAGTCAATGTAGAGAATGAATCAAAAGCAACAATCTTTTAGAGAATAGGCAAATTAAAAAGACAGAGACGCGGTTGCGCTCTGTCTTTTTTAATCTTCTTTCGCCCCGTCTTCTGCAATCGCTCTTAAATCTGTGTAGAAAAAGTCGTCGTTGCACAAAGGGGAATGTTCTTTTTTATCTTCGTACTTATTGACGATTTCTTTTAATTCTTCTGTATCGCCTTTAGCATTAATAATTTCAACAAGCTGGTTTAATCCATCAGAAGTTTCTTGATTCACTTTTTCTTCATTTTCTTTCATGGTTCATCCCTCCTATGATTGTTTATGTTCCCCAAAAAGGAAAAAATTACACAGGATGATCAAAGCCCCTGCTTCAACAGGGGCTTACATTTAATCCTTTTTAACCGGTAATCCTTCTTTTTGCCAAGCTGAAAAACCGCCTTCTAAGTTAAGAACATCTTTAAATCCTTTTGCTTGAAGCAAGCTGGTGCCGATTGCAGAACGTGCTCCAGACTTACAGTGAGTGATGATTTTTTTATCCTTTGGTATTTCATCGAGCTGATCTTCATCCCTCGCAGGATCAATCACAATGGCTTCTCCAGTCTTCTGGCAGCCGATAAGATATGACATATGTGCAAGCTGTTCATCAAAGAATAATTTAAAATACATGATGAATATCCCCTCTCAAATTTGTTCCGATGGTTATTTTGATAAATAACCCGAAATACATGCCTAGGTATTGCACCCATTGGTATAAAGAATATAACTTTGTATAAAAACATAAAAAACAGAGAGATGTTAGGCTCTCTGTCTTAAACTATTCAGCATTTACATAATTAAAATCTCCATTGACTCTCACACTTTTTGGAACCTTCAACAGTATGAACTCATTTCCGTGAACAGAAAAATAACTACGTGAGAACATACTTTGCCTGCCTGTAAATTGATCATACGCAAATCCTTCGCTAAATCTGGTGAAATTAACATAAACATGTTCTGGAGCCTTTATTCTAAACGTGTACTCATCAACGTAAATGTGCGGTGAACCTTTTCTCTCTGTAAAGTCTACTCCATCAATAATAATTTTCCCCGTATAATGAGCAGCTTCAATTACGCCATCATCTGTAGGCTTACTAATGACAAATACGTTAGCATAATAGTCTTGTTCATCTTTATTGGAAATTTTTAAATCTTTACCGTTAAAAGAAAAGTTCCAAGACTCTTTTTCAGTGAATACGCCATCTAGATTAGGTAGTTTGCCATTGATTGCTGAATTAATTATCTTACTTTGAGCTTCATCATGCTGACTCGTTTTTTCTTTACTAATTACTTTGCTTTCAGTTTTTTCAGCCGGAAAAACGGTATAAGAAAGTACTGCGGCAACAAGAGTTATTATAAAATACCCTCCGACCACCCATTTCATTTTCTTAGGAGTGCGATGCCGCTTTTTATTAGATTTGAAAGCATACGTTCCTATCACCGCTACCAGCAGGATAACGATGAGGATCGGCAAAAGTGAAACTAAAACCATTATGGCCGCACCTCCATCCGATTAGAAAATGATATCGCTAACATGTAGAACAGTGCCGATGCTAGTATAATTTTTAAGATTAACAATAATAGAAATTTCTCAGATCCAAAGAAAAAGATGATAGATGGAAACAATGTTGGATCGTTATTCAGCCCATCAACAAACAACGCTCCTACAAACAACACTGGTAATAAAAAGCTGAATAATCGATTAAGCTGAATTAGAATTCCGACAAAATAGCCGATACTTGCACAAAGAAAGATGTAAAGTATTGAAGCGGTTATTACTTTTAGGGTGTCTAATAACGTTAATTCACTGACCATAATTGAATCGGCGTTCTTAAGAAATATGGTGATTAGACGAAATAGATGACCTGAAAAAAACACCATGATTCCAGCAAGAATACTGGCTGAAATAAGAAATAAAATATTTGAGTAATGGCTAATGAGACGGTTTGTTACAAAAGAGTAGTCATCATAACGATAAGCTTTCGTCGTAATAATGATGGCCGTAATAAAAGCCCAGATCATTACTAAAACTTGAATGATATCGCCTGTATAATAATTTACATCGTATGAAAAAGTACCTGATGACCCCCCGCTCATTCCAGTTCCATTCAGCGAAAATAATATGGCCAGTAACTGAATAGCTACTAAAGAAGAAAATACACCAAAATAAGACTTTAATTTATATCGATATTGTTTCTTTGTAATATTCCAAGTAGTTACTTCAGCTAAAGACATGATCAATCCCACCCTTTGTTTTACACGTCAAATACGTACAGACGTCTTCTGCAGAAACAGACAAAAGCTCTAAACCTATCTCTCTTGCAATCTCAAGATCTTGCAGCGAGCAATCATTCTTAATAACCGCATATGACCCATCCACACCGATACTTTGTGTAAAGATCGGCTCTTTGTTTTCAATCCATTCACTAACTGCAGCAGCTTTTCCGCTGATTCCAATCGCATATTCCTTCAGATTTTCAACAGGCATATGAAGCAGTTTTTCTCCATGTTTGATCAGGAGGATTTCTTCTAAAATATCTTCAACTTCACCCAGAAGGTGGCTTGATAGAATAATAGTCCTCGGATGTGCGATATAATCCTTTAATAGTGCTCTGTAAAAATCTTTTCTCGTTCCAGCATCCATACCGCTTGTCGGCTCATCAAATATTGTAAGTGGACAGCGGGCAGCCAGACCGATTATCATATTGAACGTACTTTTCATCCCCTTTGAAAGGTTTACATGGCTTTGCAATGGATTGAACGAAAAGTAGTCAAATAAACGCTTAGCAAGTCTATGATCCCAGTTAGGATAAAATCTCCCTGATGTTTCAAGAAGTTCTTCCAGGGTTAGTGAAGGGGAGAAACTCATCCCATTATCGATAAATATAGAGTTAGCCGACACCTTAAGATTGTTAAAGGGATTCTCCGAAAATACTTGGATGTCACCAGATGTATGATGAAGATAGCCCGCAATCATTTTTAATAGCGTGGTCTTGCCTGCTCCGTTTCTTCCGATCAGGCCAGTTATTTTATTTTCGGTTAACTCAAATGACAAGTTATTTATTGCATTCGCCTTGCCATACTGCTTTGTAAGTTCTTTGCATTCAACTACCTTCATTTCGGATCTCCTTTCATCTTTTGATGCATGCTTCGAATCATTTTCACAAGTTCTTCTTCATCAACATTTAGCTGGATGGCTTCTTTCGCTAAATCTGTGACCATCGCACTCAGCTTAGTATTCTTTCTTTTTCCTAGAAGGATTTCTCTTGCATCCGTTGCAACAAACATTCCTAACCCCCGCTTTTTATAAAGGACATTTTCATCAGCTAATATGTTAATTCCCTTTGCAGCCGTCGCTGGATTGATATTAAACATTTCTGCTAATTGGTACTGTGAATAAATTTTTTCATCACATTTAATAGTTTCATTAAGAATTTCTGTTTCCAGCCATTCTGAGATCTGAACATAAATCGGTTTCATACTGTCAGAATTTAAAATCAAGCGCAAATCACCTCCGACACACCACATTAGTACATTACTCTTGTAATGTACTATATATTACCATATTATACAAATTTTATTTTTTGACACAAAAAAAGACAAAGAATTAAAAAACTCTTTGTCAGTAAAAAAACTCTAAATAAACTCGAAACTTGAGCAGCTTTTTCATATTTTTTTGAATCCATAAATTGTTGATATAATTGTTTCCCAAACTTATCGATCATCGTAAATTGATTGTTTGATAAAAAGAATGGAAGACCTGTTCCTTCTAAATAATCATAATACAGGTCATACTGATTCTTGATCTTATATATGAGAAGGTTAAACAAATGCTGTTGCTTGGACATTTAATACGAAACAGGCACCAGGAACTTATAATGATGATACAGATCCAGAGAATAACTAAGATTAAGAAAAAAAGACTGATCCAGAATGAAAGGATCAGTCTTCTTTTATTTTGTCTACTACCCTTGTCTTTTAAAAGTTACTGCCTCACACATCACATTGTACATCTTCTCAACACCAACCTCTGATGCCTCAAAGTCGAAAGCATTGTCTTTACTAATCCCCAAGCTATCAGCTTCTTCAACTGCGTTAATGTTTGCTCCCATAAAAATAAATTCCCAGCTGTATCTTTCTTGCTGATGCTTGATGAGTTCTTTTACCTTTTCATAGGTGAACTCACGGCTCACATTCTCCATTCCATCTGTTGTGATTACAAAAATGACGCTACCTGGTCTTTGCTCCTCTGGTGTTTTTGATAATCGGTGTCCAACATCTAAAATGGTTTTACCTACTGCATCCAATAATGCTGTAGTCCCTCTTACGTAATACTCCTTAGATGTTAATTTCACTTTTGTCGCATCTTTTCCATTCCACAACACTTCATATTGGTCATCAAAAAGAACTGTGGTGAGCAGCGTGTCTCCCTCCAGCTGGCATTGCCTCTCAACAAAAGCATTAAAACCACCGATTGTATCATTTTCTAAACCTGACATTGACCCGCTTCTATCCAGCAAAAAAATAATCTCCGTTAAATTCTTATTCATCTTAATCATCCTCCAAATTTGTTTGTCATGCTATAATAATAGCTGCACTTATCCATAATTTGGTCGCCTGTAAAGCGACATTTTGGAGGCTGATCTTATGCTGGATCAAAAGGTATTAAAGGAATTACAGGAGTATATTGAACAACATTTAATTTTTGAATCGAGTTCAATGAAGTACTCCGAATGTATAGAACAAGAACTTATACTTGATAGTATTCATATCGAAATAGGTGCTTTTGTAGAAGATAATCGCAAACCATCTCTTCAAGAAATGCTTTTTCGTTTTATCGATCAAAAAAAGCTTAAATATTCATATGTGTATAAAAAAGCTGGAATAGACCGTAAGCTTTTTTCAAAAATACGATCTCTCTCAGAATACCGTCCGAGAAAGAATACAATCATAGCACTCGGTTTAGCCCTTGAGTTAAGTGAGGAGAATTTCGAACAACTGCTCGATTCAGGCGGCTATTCACTTTCCGATAGCGAAACCGCTGATTTGGTTATCAAATTCTGTTTAGAAAAGAAGATTTATGATGTCATTCAAGTTAATGAGTATTTAGATTACTTCAGCCAGAAGACATTAGTGTAGGATATAGGAATTTTAAGGGTATGATCGGTATGACACAGAATACCCACGCCGGTATATTATGATAAAAATCGCACGATAGATGGGTATAATCACACGTTAATTGATTTTTTCCCATGTTAGAGCACTATAATCCCACGTTATTTTGAAAATAACCACGAGTCGACATTTCACGACAAGTTTCGCACTTAGCATACCCCTTACTTTAACGAAAAAAGACAACCCTACAGTTGTCTTTTCATCTTCTATTAAAAATATTCAAGAGCTCCTGCTACATCATAGTTATTGATATCAATCTCTGTTTCTTGGTTTAGCGCTAGTTTTGCAAGCTCCGCACCAAGGTACGGACCGCTTGTAAGCCCTGATGCTCCTAAACCATTAGCTAGGAGAATGTTTTCATATTGAGGTAAAGCACCGATCACCGGCAAGAATCCAGGAGTAAACGGTCGGAACCCAACTCGGGTTTCGATTATTGTACTGTCTGCTAAACCAGGCGCAACAGCTAATGACTTGTTTAAAATTTCATTGACTCCACCTGCCGTGATTCGGTTATCAAACCCCGCTTCATCCTCATGTGTTGCACCGACAATTACTCTGCCATCTTCGAATGTGAGTATATATTGATTAGTTGGAGGCATCACAACTGGCCAAGAGCCTGTATCCGTTTGAGGCAATTTCAGATGAACAATTTGAGCCTTTTGCGGTGTTACTTTGAAGTTAACACCTAGTGGCTCCAGTAATTCTTGTGACCATGCTCCTGCCGTAACGATTACCTTGTCTGTCATCAGAGTTTTTCCCTCTAGTTTTATCCCGAGCGCTCTGTTGTTTTCATGAACAATTGATGCGTCACCGTTTAATAGACTAGCTCCGTTCTTTACGGAAGCACTGACTAAAGCATTTCGCAGTGCCCTCCCATTCACACGTGCTCCACCGCTCACAACAACAGATCCGTACTCATCAGAAATAGGAGGAAATAATCGTTTTGTTTCAGCAGGGGACAGGATAGTGACCTCACCAATTTCAGGAGCTTCTTCTCTCCGTTTTATTGCTCTTTCCGCCATCTTCTTCAGCTTTTCGGGGTCTGAATGAAGACTTATCGCACCTACCCGTTTATATCCCGTTTCCGTTTCACCGTCAGCTTCCAATTGGGCAATCAATTCCGGATAATAACGGGCACCGCCTTTTACTAGCTGATACCAGGCTTTGTTCCGGCGCTGTGACAGCCAAGGACACACAATCCCAGCTGCAGCATCTGTAGCTTGTCCTTTATCTTGCCGATCCACTAAGGTAACGTCTGCTCCTGCTTTTACTAGGTGGTAGGCGGTTGATGCACCTAGAATTCCCGCTCCAATAACAATGATTTTTAGCATATTAAAAAACACCTTTAATTTTATTGAAATTAATCTTCTTATAGATAAGTCTAACCTATCTAAAGTTCTTTAACTAATTCTAAAAAGTTTTTCCCAAGTATATATTCCTTTTGATCATCTGGAATTTCAAGTGAATCTACCCAAGATTTTTTTTCCGAGTAATCATACTTATTATATTCTTTCATTCCATATGGACCATCGCATCCATAAAGTACTTTGCGATATCCTAAATAACCAACTGCCATCTTTACTATAGATTGATTTAAATAATCACTTGAAGTATCCACATATACATTCGGTTGGTGCTTAGCGTATCTCCATAACTCCTTCCAAAAAGGCAGGCCAGCATGTGCATATATTAATTGAGCTTTGAATATTTCTCTGGCAGATATTTATAGGAATCTTTTTCTGATGACAGATGGATGATCATAGGCTTTTCTAATGCCTCACAAATTGCTGCAACTTGATCAAGTGCATTTATACTATACCCATGCATGAAAGGATGTGCTTTTACTCCAATAAAATTTTGTTTATTTAGAAAGCTTTCAACTTCTTCTATTGATTCAGGGAGCATTGGATTTACTGCTGCCCAACCAAGAAATCTGTCTGGGAATCTATTAATCGCAGAAGCTACTATATCATTGTTAGGCTTAGGAAAAATTTTATATGAATTTCCATAAAGCTTTAAACAATTATCATTAACTAGACTTTCATAAATCTTAAACCCTAACTTTGGTGCATTTAATATTAAGAAACGGAATAAACGCTGTAGGTTATGCTGATAAATGCTATCTACTTCAAACATAGTTTCGTTCATAGGGGGAATCAATACAGTTTTATCAACACCAATTGCATCCATCCCATCTATCATTTTTTCTAGTGACAGCATCGTTTCATCCACATGAAAATGGCAATCAATAATCATACATTAACTCCCTTAAAATCGATATTTACCAATTAATTCAAATTATACTGTACCTATTTTATTATTAATATTAAAAATGAATGCCCCCTATAACAGGGAGCACTAGGTTCACATATCATCTTGGTTAATACTAACCAGAAATAGCTACATATTGGTTTTGCAAAACAAAGCGAGCGTTGTTCCACACTAAAGTATTCAAAACATACCCTAAAGCATCTGCATTATATCTGCCTGCGATCTTTTGATAGGCTAATAGCTCATAGACTCCATTAGAATCAAAATCTACTGGATATAACCCGCTTAATGGATTAACAAAGCCCTCAATGGGACTTTTCAACTTTCCGTTCGCATCATAAATTTCACTCAAGTACTCTGGATCTCTTAAAGAAATATCTATTAAATACGTTAGATTATTAATCTTACTGACCACTTTCACTTTATAGTTGTCTTGGTAATTAACATCATATTGGAATTGCTCGTTATATACATTAAAATCGAATAGCAGCTGCGGGTTATTATTCACGAAAGAATAAACGTAATTATATGTGAATGCACCGCTTCCCCCGGAGTCAATGCGTATTAAAATATCGTCCACACCGTTCCCGGTAAAATCTCCTAAAAATAATGTGGGATTATAACCAGCATTTTCATTTAATTGTACACTTCTGGTTTCGCCTGTTCTTCCGTCCTGTACGACAAGCGTAATATTTTGAATAAATGGACTATCAGGCGTTTTGGTTCCCGTTAAGTACACATTGTCAGGAATCTTGTCTCCCGTGACATCTCCTCTGGCAAAAGAAACAATACTTGGATCTACTCTAGAATAGTTATACATAGAAAAGCTCCTTGCCTAACTAGACTTTATACATATCCTATGGGCAGTATGGAGAATTGTTACTATGTAAAATTTATGAAACAACAAGAAGTTATGTATGAAAAATAATAAGATTAACAGCGGTTAGAAATTGATCTAGTTCACTTTCTGACTTTAATTTATATGAATACCCATATGTTATAGGTGTCTGACCTGTATTAACTCTTTTAGGAAACAGGCTTAGTGCTGTACTATTATAAATTCCGTGACTTTTATGTTGTAATCCTTTATTCTCTTCCACTATTTGAGGATGTAAAACTATACTAATCTCCTTATTTGGCAGCAGATAAATGACATCCTTAGTATGTATATTTTCAAATTCAATCGCCTTGCTTGTTTCCTTTGTTAGCTTAAAATCATTTTTTGTAAAAATACTCTTCAAATTATTCATCATCCATCTCCTTCTTCCTTTGGAACAATCTAAGCTTAATAGAGAAATAATAAAAAGCCAACACAAAATGTTGACCTTCCTAAATAGCAAATTCCTAAACTTATTGAGATTCATACCCCATTTGTTTTAAAAGCTGTTTAGCTGAGGTTAAACTTTGTTCAGCTTGCTGCTGCCAGCTGATTATGTTTTGAAGAAACGGTTTATATTCTTCAGGGGCATCGTCTCTCATTATAGGCAGCCATTTTGTTACTTCTTGATCTCTTTTAAGTCCATTGTTTACACATGAAACCAAAATACGAATGATTGATTCATGAGTTTCACCATTTTGCAAACGTATTGCACTTCCTACAGCTGTAACTCGATGATAAGAAGCTGGAACAAGACTGTTATGCATTTCTGCATTTCCTTTTAGGTCTGCTGTTGCGGGAATGACAAATAGTTGTGTACTCATGGAACAAACCATTTCCTCAGCATAAAGGCTTTGATTTAAAAGTTGTAAAACAGCGGTCCAATCCTGTCTAAATATATAAGAATTCAACACCTTCACCCACTTTTAAAAATTCTTTATATCTTATGATGTATGGGTGTTTTTGTTTCAACAAATAAAAACGATCACAGGTTACCTGACTACTCCCCTAAAGGAAGTTTGATTAATTTATCATCATCTTCTCGTGGATTTCCTCTTCCGTCCCGGTTATTCGTAATCGTATATAATGCGTTATCTTCAATCAGCACATCTCGCATTCTCCCAGCGCCTTCAAAAAAAGTATCGACGGTCTTTTCAGTCAAATCAAACACTAAAATTTGTTCGCCCCGTAAATTCGATACATAAATTTTGTTATCTGTAATGGTCATTCCTGAAGGAGCCCACGTGACATTCCCTGAATGAAAAATCGGAGGAACCATGCCAGATTCTTGTTCATCACCTTCAATAACCGGCCAACCGTAGTTTTTTCCAGGCTCGACTAAATTAATTTCATCATGTGCAGACTGTCCATGCTCAGAGCTATAAAGATTTCCGTTCTGGTCCCAAGCTAGGCCTTGCGGATTGCGATGGCCATATGAATACACATAAGAATTATTAAATGGGTTATCGTCCGGAATCGATCCATCCAATTCCATGCGTAAGATCTTCCCAGCTAACGTTTGAAGGTTTTGTGCATTATCCGGATTTCCTGCTTCACCCGCGGTAGCATACAATTTCCCATCTGGGCCAATTTGAATTCGTCCGCCGTTATGGATTCTTCCTCCAGGGATTCCCTCGAGTATAATCCATTTTTCAGTCCATGTATTACCGGTCAATTTCAGTGCGATAATGCGGTTAAAAACAGCACCATCCTCTCTATAGGTATGGTATGCGATTGCTTCTTGAGAAGTATTAAAGTCAGGAGCTAGAATGAAACCTAGCAATCCTCCCTCTCCACTGTGCAGAATTTTCTTTGTAACTTCCAAATTCTGAACCGTTTTTCTTCCGCTATCACCATCAACTTTAACAATATAGCCTGGCCGTTGGCTTAAATAAAAGGTGTTATCCTGTTTCGTAATATTCCAAGGTATTTCTAAATCTGTTGCGATCACCTCAGTTTGTCTTGCAAAAACTTCTACTGCATCCTTCTCGCTGTTTTCGGATGTATTTTTGTCATCATTGAAGCATCCAGGAAGTAATAAAACCGAAACCAGAATGAAGAAAAACCTTTTCAATGCCAACACCCCCATTTTATTTCTAAAAATAGTTTAGCCAGATTATTAAAGAATCTAACAAAATAACCTTATTGTATAAAATTATACCATTTGAATGAGATTGCTTCTGATTTAACACAATGAAAAAAAGGAACTCTATACTGTGAGCTCCTTCTTAAAACTGTTTCGATTATAAGAGAAATCACCATTCATTCTTCATATCGTGATAACTACTTTTCCTTGAGCGTGTCCTTCTTCAAAGTACCTAAAAGCCTCGGATACTTCACTCAATTTGTAACATTTATCAATAACAGGTTTTACTTTGCCGGTCTCAAGAAGTTCTTTCACAAAAATTAGATCCTTTTGGTTTTGCCTTTGTAAAAAGGTACTTATCTTCTTACTCCCAGTCATTGAAATCCACGGACCTAGAAACATGGCTTGGGACAATTGAGAGCCTGAACCTCCTACATTCACAAAAATTCCATTAGGTTTTAAAGCTCTTTTATAAACTGAAATTGGCTGAGATCCATTAACACCAAGAATAAGATCATAATGGTCAATTTTTTTAGGAAATTCCTCTTTCGTATAATCTATTGTATTGTCTGCACCATTTGATCGCGCAATGCCTAAATTTCTCGAACTGCATAAAGCCGTTACCTCTGCTCCAAAAAATTTTGCAATTTGAACAGCGAATGTCCCCACACCGCCAGAGGCACCATAAATCAAAACTTTTTGCCCGGTCTGGATCTTACCTTTATCCCGCAGACTTTGAAGTGCAGTAACTGCCGCCATCGGTACTGCAGCGGCTTCTTCGAAAGTTAGATTTGCTGGTTTCTTTGCTAATGCACTTTCGGCTGCAGATACATATTCTGCATAACCACCCCACCCACAACTTGAAAGATCACCGAACACCTCATCACCCGGCTGAAACTGCTTTACATCTTTTCCGACAGCTTCCACCCGCCCGGCTATGTCACCTCCGGGTATTGGGTATTTTGGTTTTGTGAGACCGAAAGCAAAGCGGGCCAAGAACGGTTCTCCTTTTAAAAGGACCAGATTGCCATAATTTAAGGATGATGCATGAACCTTCACTAGTACTTGATTGCCCTTTGGAATAGGCTTTTCTATTTCTTCAAATTGAAGTACATCAGGTGAACCATATTTGTTACAAACTACAGCTTTCATAACATTCCCCCTAATTAATAAAGACAACTAAAGACCCATTAATTAAAGATATTCATTTAAAAGTATGAAAGACTTAATGATCAAAAATTAGCAGGCGGTCAAACGGTTCGAATCATAATGAAGTTCCTGCCTTATTGCGGAGATTATGTATGGCACTGTCACCGTTTAGAACACGAAGATCATGACATGATGAGACCATTAACAATCCTGCCTTGTGATTTTACTCATCAATCAAATTCCTCAGATCCTAATGGACATCATTCAGACTGATACTTTGTTTAAAAATATAAAAAGGCAACACCCCAAGATTGGGAGTTGCCTTCTTTAATTATTCTATTTTGCATTCTCATCAGGCTGATGGATTCCGAAAATATTACCTTCTGTATCTATGTAATATCCTTGCCACGCCATTCCTGGAAGTGCATATTTAGGCATAGCGACCTTGCCGCCATGCTCAAGAATTTTAGCCTCTGTTTGGTCGTAATTTTCCACGCCCATTGTACAAGTAAAGCCATTTATAGCTTGATTGGGTTCTGGCGGTGCGCTTTGCCGCTTCATTAACGCTCCATTTATCCCTGGTGTACTCTCGTCTCCTGTTACTGCCCCATAGTAAGGCAATCCCGCGTATTCACTCCAGTCTTGAAACGACCAGCCGAATACCTCTCCATAAAACTTCATAGCCCGTTCCATGTCATCCACATGGATTTCGAAATGCACTAATCTTCCCATAAGTTACCTCCTGTTTTTTCAATAATAATCCACAATCATCACTTAACTCATTCCATGTACTTCCTAATATTCCTCCTAATGAATGAGAATAAGGCATATTAAAAGGCACCACCAACGCTAAAATTGTTGGGGTGCCTTTCATTTTGCAGTACAAGAAAATTTCGCCTTATGCTGCTTTTTGTATATTTATTTCTTTTCCTTCTTTACGCCACTCTTTATATTCAGCTGCTGCAGTAAAAAGAACGTCTGTAGATGAGTTCAGAGCCGTTTCAAAAGAGTCTTGTAAGACACCAATGATAAATCCTACTCCAACTACCTGCATAGCCACATCACCTGGAATTCCAAATAAGCTGCAGGCGAGAGGAATCAGCAATAGTGAACCGCCAGCGACCCCTGAAGCACCACAAGCACAAATAGCTGATAGTACGCTAAGGAGAACTGCCGTAGGAAGATCCACTTCAATGCCTATTGTATGAACCGCGGCAAGCGTTAAAACTGAAATGGTAACTGCAGCACCCGCCATATTGATGGTTGCACCTAATGGAATGGACACGGAATAACTATCCTTATTCAAACCAAGCTTCTCACATAGCTTCATGTTTACCGGAATATTGGAAGCTGAGCTGCGTGTAAAGAAAGCTGTGATCCCGCTTTCCTTTAAACATTTAAAAACAAGCGGATATGGGTTTTGTTTTATCGTTAGGAACACGATGGCTGGATTCACGATCAGCGCTACGAAAACCATGCAACCGATCAATACAGCTAGCAACTTCCCATAACTCAATAATGAATCTATACCGTTTGCCGTAATGGATTCAAATACTAAGCCCATGATTCCTAACGGAGCGAACTTAATCACCCAAGTAACGATTTTAGAAACAGCGTCTGAAACATTGGAGATCATTGTTTTAGTCGTATCCTGTGCCTTTCTTAATGCCAGACCCAGTAATACTGCCCACGCCAAAATACCAATATAGTTAGCATTAACAAGGGCGTTAACAGGATTATCAACAACGTTCATCAACAACGTTTTGAGGACCTCGACAACACCTCCAGGAGGCGTTACACCTTCTGCTCCCTTTCCAAGTGTTAAACCTACAGGAAAAAGAAAACTTGCAAGAACGGCTGTTAATCCTGCCAAAAATGTTCCTAAAAGGTATAAAAAGATAATGGATTTCATGTTCGTTTGGTGGCCTGTCTTGTGTTGAGCGATAGCCGACATAACCAGGAATAATACCAACACAGGTGCAATAGCTTTCAATGCACCTACAAATAAAGAGCCAAAAATAACAACAGGTTTTGCTGCTTGCGGAATCATTACTGCTAGGATAATACCAACAATCAAACCTATAATGATCTGTTTAACAAGACTCAACTGATTCCACTTTTTCAGTATACTTTTCATAGATGTCATCACCAATCTAAGTTAGAATTGTAAAGCTGTTTATTCTCAAAAACCTGCAATAAAATAAAGTCTTTTACAAGGGCGCAATAAATGAATGTACGCCTAATATATTCCACCTGAAAAATACAACTGTCTTCCTAATAAATAGTATTATAGTGGGTATTTTGATAGATTACAATTTATTTATAAAAGTTGTAATTATTTGAATATTTTAAAAACACCTCAAGGAGTTCTCCTGAGGTGCTTCAGTAAGAATAGAATTATTAGTTTTAAATGTTTCTAGTAAATTCCCACCGCATCAAATCCTGCGTTAACAGCAGTCTCTTCCGCACTTCCTTCCCCATAAAGGTCGCTTGCTGACTGAACGAGAGCCTGGCGAGCGTCGCTAAAATTGGAATTTGAAGTTAAATAAACAGATAAAGCACGATAATAGATCTTCCCTAATTTTTCTCTTCCAAGCTCTTGGCCAATCAAGTATGCTGCATGGTTTGTAATGGAAGAGTTAACATGCACACCGCCATTATCTACATTAAGCGGCATGTTATAAAATTCATCCATATGAGCTGGATAGACTCCGCTGCCGTAAGCTGCTCTTTGCGGGTTACTTACGACAACGCTGTTTGGATCACTTAAACTGCGCAGTCTTGTTACACCATCAGCTTTTGCAGCTGGCGCCATAATGTCCTCGCCCATTTCCCAATCACTGTCGTCAACGAGTGCACCAAAAACGTCAGCGAATGATTCGTTCAGTGCTCCAGATTGATTCCGGTATGCCAGGTTAGCAGTATGAGAGATCACACCATGAGTCATTTCATGGGCTGCAACGTCAAGACCGGCTGATAATGGGATGAAAAACTCACCGTCGCCATCCCCATATGCCATATAACGTCCATTCCAGAATGCATTATTGTAATCGACACCCATGTGTACATAAGAATTAATAGCCATCCCTTCTCCATCTAGAGAATTACGGCCATGTTCGTTTAGATAATACTCATAAACCTTCTCAGAATTATAATGAGCATCAACGGCAGCTCGGTCATAGTCACTTATGAAGGACGCAGAATTCCCTGTATATAGTGCGTCATTGCTGGAGTCCCAATCAGCTGTAGCATCATACGTGAAAATCCCTTCAAGATTTTCATGTGAGTAATCCGCTAAAGCAAACCTCGTTCCAGAATTTTCTTCCTTCACGCGGGTTATATGCAGTTTCCTGTGCTCACCATGCACACCTTTTCCAGAGCCAGTTTGCGTTTTATTTTCATCCGCATGCATCAAGCCATTAAACTTATCGATCACTTTTCCTGACTTTGCATCCACAAACACAAACCAGTTTCCAGGCTCCTCACCCATGAAGTTAACATTCACTTTATACGCGGTATGATTTTTCTTTTCAAATGGGTAGACAACAAGCTCAGAAGTTGGGTCATATGTCAGTTCATTTAGAGCGTTAACAGACGATAATGCTGCTTGAAGTGCTGCTTCACTGCTGATAGAAGCAGTTGTATCCACTGCCTCAACGGCAAGAGTCTGATTTGTTCTGCCGTTCACAGATACTACTTCATTATTTTTATTAAAATGTGCAATAACTTCAGATCCTTCTACAGGAATTCCATTGATTGCCTGAGTAAAGCGGACATGCGTCATACCCAGTTCATCCTTTTGTACACTTTTCACTTTTAGATTTTTGTCAGGATTGTTGATCCCGATCTTATCTTGATTTTTCTTCAAATAATTTAAGGCATTGGAAGAACTGCTAGAAGAGAACTTCTCTGCTGAACGCTCCTTCACAAAAAAAGGAACACTCGCTTTTTCATTCCACTCTTTAGAAGCTTGTACACTACTAACTTCACTGGAGTTAATAGGTTGTGCAAGGACGTTTACCGGAATAGAACCTACCAACAGCGCTGACGACAAAAGTACAGGTGCTAAAAGCTTTTTCTTCACTATGTAATACCTCCTATTAATTGGATAGTCTTCATTATAGAGGAGAAGAAAAAGTTTCGAATGAACAATAAGAATTATCTTAATTTTACAAAAATATAAATTATAGCTAATTAAATTAGGATTGTGTAGGTAGAATCTACCAAAAAGTATAAGGGAAAATCACTGCTCAGTAATTTATAAAAGAAAACCTTTTAATAGCCCTTAACCCATAAAAAAGAAGGAGTTAGCAGGTTTTTATCCTGCTTTCTCCTTCTACTTATCTCGAACCTTCATTCTGACTTTAGTTTTAGTAAGTGTGAATTATGAGCTATATTACTTTAGAACTAACTTTGCGCAAACAGTTTCCAATGCCCTTCGGATACAACTTCGACCGCTCCATCAATCACTTTGATGGCGGTTTGATCATCAATTGCATACGCCGGCCCCTGCATCCCAGCTGCCCATTTCTCTGCAGCAGCCATCGTGTTATACGGTAGCATCTCGTGATCCACATGGGGGAACATTGCAAAATCGACCAGGCTTAGTGTTTTATCACCACCGTTGGGCGGAGTCCAGCCAACAAAGAATTCCCCGATGTTAGGTGCCATCACCATGCTCCCAGCACTCATTCCCACATAGACTGAACGCAACGACGGCAAGAGGTCTGCCAGCCCGGATTGCCGCATCCAGTGGCACAGGTAGAGGGCGTCGCCTCCCGCCACCAGCAGGACGTCCGTCTCCCGGACCAAAGGTACCCAGCGATCTTTGTCAATGCTTGGCAGTGCAGTGAGCTCCAGCACGCCGACAGACTTCCATCCTAAATTAACCATGGGATTCTCTTCTTTCCCGCTGATGAATTCCCAAGTTTTCACGCCTGGTCCGACCCAAGGATGTCCGTACATCGCAGTGGGGATGCACAGTGCGGTGGAATCGGCGATCGGTTTGTCCAGCATATCAACTAGCGCGTCGTGTATGCTTTTGTTATTAACGCCTGCAGATGTAAGCAGCAATTTCATAACGTAACTCCTCCTTGTCGTTACAATATTCTGATTGCATATTTTATTCTGCAAGGGCTTCCGTCTTCCTCTAACCTATAACTTTTTAGTCATTTTTAAAGGACTCGAACTCTAGTAAAGATGTGAAAAATAAATAATCAAAAACAGTATGTAACCCATGAGTTTCCATACTGTTTTTCACTGTATTTTCTATATGCTTTTATAAGTCATCAGTCTAAGTTATCAAGCAATGCACGCACTTCATCTGTTGATTTCGTGTTCATCAATTGATTTCGTAATTCAGCAGCTCCAGGGAATCCTTTGACATAGATCTTGAAAAAACGATGAAGCCCTGTTATTGAACGCGGTACTTCTTCTGCATATTTATCCTGTAGGTCGAGCTGCAGTCTTAAAAGATCAAGATATTCTTGGCTGCTGTGCTCTCTTGGCTCTTTTTCAAAAGCAAAAGGATTTTTAAAAATCCCCCGTCCGATCATTACACCATCAATACCGTATTTCTCAGCAAGCTGCAGCCCGACTTGACGGTCAGGGATGTCTCCATTGATTGTTAGCAGCGTATCTGGTGCGATTCGATCACGTAATTTTTTTATTTCCGGAATAAGCTCCCAATGTGCATCTACTAAGCTCATTTCCTCTCTTGTACGTAAATGAATAGAAAGGTTCGCAATATCCTGTTTTAAAATATGCGTTAGCCACTCCTCCCACTCATTTACCTCTTTAAAGCCAAGTCGTGTTTTTACACTGACAGGAAGTCCGCCCGCTTTTGCTGCTTGAATAAGTTCTGCCGCAACATCCGGACGCAGAATAAGGCCGCTCCCTTTCCCTCTGGAAGCGACATTAGGTACAGGGCAGCCCATATTTATATCAATGCCTTTAAATCCCATCTCTTTCATGCCAATGCTCATTTGGCGGAAATATTCGGGATTATCGCCCCAAATATGTGCCACTATCGGCTGTTCATCTTCCGTAAACGTCAAACGGCCGCGAACACTTTTCATGCCCTCCGGATGACAATAGCTATCCGAGTTTGTAAACTCTGTGAAAAATACATCCGGCCGACCGGCTTCACTTACGACATGACGAAAAACTACATCTGTCACATCTTCCATTGGTGCAAGTACAAAAAATGGACGCGGTAAATCACGCCAAAAATTATCTATCATTTCAAGTTCAAATCCTCTCACTATGGATACAACCTTAAAATCCCTTTAAAAAATATTCTTTTACACTTATATCATGTTTAGTAACTTATTATCAATCACTGTACATTTTATAATTTATGGAAAACTAATAGTAATCAAATTAGTGTTCCCTTAGATGATTAAATATTCAACTATACTGCTTCTTATCTCAATAAAAAAGGTGCCTGTCCCCAGTACGATAATGAACAAAAGTACTGTGAGACAAACACCATTTATTTCCCCTTTGTAAAACCTGTAACTTGGTTCAAAGGGACAGGAACATCTTTCCCAACTCAAAAGAAATATCTAACACTATTCAGATTCAATAAATCTTGCCACTTCATGTCCGCACTGCTGACACTTCCCATTTAAGACAATTCCAAGTTTATCGTCCTCAATCGTAAAACTCTCAATAGCTACGACATCTCTACAATTCGTACAAAAAACATTTTTTATAAGTTGGCTTCTTATTTCTTTAGGAATAGAGAGCCATTTTTTATTTGCATCCATATAACAACAATCCTCTGCATTCGAATTTACAATAATGAAACAAAAACGGATTATTCAAGCCCAAGCAGCGCAACTGCTTCAACATGTGTTGTCTGAGGAAACATATCCACCGGCTGGACTTGTACCGTATTAAATCCACCATCTTCTAAAACACGGAGGTCACGTGCCAATGTTGCCGGATTACAGCTTACATAGACAACGCGTTTAGGCTTCATCTCAATAATTGTTTTTAATAGTTCCTCGTCGCACCCTTTACGCGGCGGATCGACTACAATTACGTCTGGTGTAATCCCTTGTTTCTTCCACTCAGGAATCACATCTTCTGACTTTCCTACAGCGAACTCTGCATTTGTGATGTTATTTAACTCTGCGTTTCGTCTAGCATCTTCAATTGCTTCTGGGACAATTTCTACTCCGTACACTTTTTTCGCTTTTTGCGCGAGGAAAAGTGAGATTGTGCCGATTCCGCAATACGCATCAATAACGGTTTCGTCCCCGTTTAGTTCAGCATATTTTAAAGCTTGGTCGTAAAGTACTTTCGTTTGATCTGGGTTGATCTGATAGAAAGATCTCGCGGAAATGGCGAATTTAATGTCACCGATGTAATCATGGATGTATTCAGCACCCCATAATACTCGTGTTTCGTCACCAAAAATTACGTTCGTACGCTTAGAGTTTATGTTTTGCACGATTGATTTAATCTCTGGTAGTGCTGCTGTTATATCTTCGATGATTTTTTTACGCTGCGGCAGATCCTTACCGTTTGTCACTAAGACAATCATCAAATCGCCAGTGGTCTTCCCGTAACGTGCGATGATATGACGGAGAATACCTTTGTGTTTTTGTTCATCATAGGCTGTAATGTTGTACTTGTTTACGATCTCTTTTACAGCTTGAACGGCGTCATCGTTCGTATCGCCTGTAATGATGCAGCTGTCCATTTCTACGATTTCGTGGCTGCGTTTTTGGTAGAAACCTGTAATGATTCGGCCGCCTCGCTCTCCAACTGGTACTTGTGCTTTATTTCGGTAGCGCCAAGGCTCGTCTCCCATACCGAGTGTTGGCAATACGGGCACTCCCTCAAGCTTTCCGATCCGTGTTAGAACATCTTCTACCTGCTTGCGTTTATATTCTAACTGTCCTTCGTATGATAAATGCTGCAGCTGACAGCCTCCGCACCATTTGTAAATCGGGCATGGCGGTTCAACCCGTTCAGGACTCGCTTCTATAAGTTCTTCTAATCTTCCGAAACCGAATCCTCTTTTAACGCCAACAACCTTTATCTTTGCACGCTCTCCTGGCAAAGTGTTCGGTACAAACAAAGTAAACCCATTAACGCGCGCAACTCCAGCGCCTTCATGGGTTAAATCCACTATATCAACTTCATAACTCTCATTTTTATGAACAGGCAAATCAGCCTTTGTCATTTTCATCGTCCCTTTTTGTCCATTATGCTTTTCTGATTGTAGCACAACTGCTTATGGACACCAAATGGCAAAAGATAAAAAGAACAGACCTAAATGTTCAGGTCTGTTCACTGTTCATTAATTACCCGCTGCTTTTACAGCTTCATACGCATTCACGTATCCTGCTCCCACTTCATGAAGCTTGTAGCCTGCCATCGGATCAGCTGTTGATTCCAGCAATTGAAGAACTTGATCCGGCTGCAAGTTCGGGTTTGCTTCAAGCATTAATGCTGCAACACCCGAAATGTGCGGTGTAGCCATGCTCGTTCCGCTTGCTGTTGTGTAGTTTGCAAGGTGCTCTGGCGCAATATACTCTGCATCTGTCACTGAGCCAAGTACGTTCATGACAACGCCAGTTTTTGATTTTGCAGATACGATATCCACGCCTGGTGCTGTAATGTCCGGGTGAAGCAAGTTATCTCCTTCAACTCCTCGAGATGAGAAGTCTGCAAGCTGCTTGTCCTTTGTTCCGGCAGCAACTGAAATGACCCAAGGAGCTGCAGAATATGGATTTAACGTGTTGTCGTCCGGTCCTTCATTACCCGCTGCAAATGTAACAACCATACCAGCATCATGTGCTTCTTTACTTGCCACATTGATCGGGTCATTTGCTGAGTAATCACCTGTTGTACCCCAGCTGTTTGAAATGACATCAATGCCGTACTCTTCTTGATTTTCAATCGCATAATTAAACGCTTCTAACGCCCAAAAGATGTTGATTCCTTCACCTGTGCTAAGACCTACTAGCTTCGCATCTGGTGCAACGCCAGTATATAACCCTTCACTTGCTGTTCCAAGTCCTGCGATTGTTCCGGCAACGTGAGTTCCATGACCAGAAGAAGTATCAGTGTTTTGAACATTTTCAAGGTAAAGCGGTTCGTTCGAGAACAAATCTCCCGCTAAGAATTTTACGTTTTGAATAACTTTTTCTTCGCCAAACGGCAGATCAGGATGTGTAGCATCGATTCCGCTGTCAATAACGGCAACAGTTGTACCCTTGCCTGTATATCCTAACTCATTCCATACTCGCTCAGCCCCTATTAATTTGCGGCTGTCTTTCATTAAAAAGTTCAGGTCTTTGTTATGGTATACCGATACTGCATCTAAACTGCTTGAAAGCAGTGATGTGATTTCAAGCTTCGTTCCTTTAACAGCAACCATCGGCAGCTTGCTAAACGTTTTTGTTTCTAAACCAAGATTCTGCAGTGCTGTTACATCTGATGAACTCGGCAATGATTCATACGTAACCACCGCTTCTACCAGTGTATTAGATGTAAGATCACTAAGGACTTTCGTCAATTCAGTGTCTACTTCTATACCAGCAGCCGCCTTCGCATTTTGCTGTGGCAGGAAAAAACATGCAGCCATCATAACTGTTAAGCACAACGCAAGAAACTTTTTCATAACCAAACCCCTCCACTTCCTTTTTTATGAATTGTTTTAATTTTCTAACATAATAAAGGAAGAGACAATCATGCAAAGGGGATAAATCACATTACTGTAAATGGACTATACTGATATATCGTTTGATATGCTTTCACGTGCGACGATAATAGTATAAAGGTCATTAATCGTCTTGTATTCTTTCGTAATTTCAATCGGAAAGCCACTCTTTATTTTGTAAAAATCACGGGTAATATCTGTTCCGATCGCTGAGGTGATTTTGTTCAGCAACCTTCTTATTACGTTTGGTTTCTGATTGGATTCTATAAATTTATCGAATACCAATAACGTGCCGCCAGGGCTTAGACAGTTCAAGCTTTTCTCTAGTACTTTTTCAGGATGCTCTACTACACTTAGAATTAAATTTAATACGATAATATCGAACTTTTCATTTCCGAACCCCATGTCTTCAGCATCCATTTGCAGCAGTGTGATGTCCCGGCTGTTCTTTTTACCCTCAGCAATCTTTAACATATCTTCCGAAAGATCGATTCCTGTAACAGACGCACCCGCTGGCAGAAATGGAAAGTCCTCGCCTGTCCCTACTCCAACTAACAAAAGCGAGCCCCCTTGCCGAGCTTCAATTTCAGAAAAAGCTTGCTGACGGGCTTTTCGAAAAAGACGGTTGCCCATAAACTTATCGTAGAACGGTGCAAGTCTTTTATATTTTTGGATATTTGAGTTGTTTTTCATATTTAATGACTCTCCCTAAAAGAAAAAGAACACCTAATCGCTATTTGCTTAGGTGTTCAGTCTCGTTTGCTTATATTATGGTTTGATTCTTTCTTTTGGCACCAACAACTCGAAGTGGTGATGCAGGTTCTCGAATTCACCTGGTAGAATGCCGCCCAGCTCACCGTCGAGGTTGATCTGCATCTTTTCGCGAGGTGTTACTTTAACACGCTTCGCTTTTTTGTAGATGACATGATCATCATGAATGTGTTCACCACGGATCGCAAGGGATGCGATACGGACAAACTCAGCAAGGTTTGTTTTCTTTAAGATGACAACATCGAAAAGGCCGTCATGGAATTCAGAAGATGGAGCGAGTTTTTCAAACCCTCCAACAGAGTTTGTATTGGCTACTAAAAACAGCATGATCTCGCCTTCGTACTTTTCCTTGTCATCGAATTCAATCTCAACATATGTCGGACGAATCGATGGAAGCATCTCTATTCCTTTTAGGAAGTATGCCAGCTGACCGATCATCGTTTTGAGCTTGCTCGGCACTTCATAAGTAAGTTCTGTTATTCGTCCGCCGCCTGCAATATTAATAAAGAATTTATCATTTACTTTACCGATATCAACCGGCATGTGGGTACCGCCGCAAAGAACGTCACAAGCGCCTTCGATCGTTCGCGGTACACCTACTGCACGTGCAAAATCGTTCGTTGTCCCCGCAGGAATGATACCAAGCATCGGCCGATTCTCAAGGCCTGCAAGTCCGTTTACTACTTCGTAGATTGTTCCATCTCCACCTGCTGCTATAACAAGGTCAAAACCTCGTTCTCCAGCAAGGCGTGCCGCACGTGTAGCGCAGCCATCTTCAGGTGTAGTCGCATGACATGATGTTTCATATCCTGCGTTTTCAAGTCTATCCAAAATATAAGGAAGCTGTTTCTTTACCGTTTCTCTTCCTGAACTTGGATTATATATTAGTCTAGCACGTTTCATATCTTTCACCTTCGTTGTTTGACTTCTATTAAAAATTTTAACTTAAATCTTTCGCTGTATAACCACAAAAAACAGTCCGTTCATGGACTGCTTCTAAGGATTCCTCTTATATTATAGTGATTCATGTCCTAAAAAGCAAAGCTGTTTGTACGTTCGCATGTGTTGAAATTGTGTCTGAATTGTAAGGGGTCTGTCCCGGGTCAGACCCCTTACAATTTTCAAACAATTCTATCGCAATTCTTCATGTGAAAATAAAGGAGTTTCATGTCTCTTTATGGAATTTTCTAGGTAAGGAGTGTGTAAGATGGAGAAAGCTGCATTAGAAATTTCCTTATCAACACCTGCGGATTATCCCGGGCTTGTTGAAATTGATCATCTCGTTTGGAACATAGAAACAACACCTGCACCAGACATCCGCTGGGAATCACCTGAGGACTATGGCAAGCAGTTTCCTGCCGGCAGTCAAATTGTCGCCCGATGCAACGGAAAGGTCTGCGGCTACATTTTTTATAAAGATGTGTTTCCAGTCCCTTCTAACCTGCATGTAGCAGATCTAGCGATGGCTGTTCACCCTGATTATCATGGACAGAACATTGGATTTGAGCTTATGCGGGCAGTTGAAGAGCTGGCACGGGACAACGGCAAAACCAAGCTGTCTTTACGCGTCTTATCAACAAATGAGAAAGCCATCCGCTTTTACAAAAAATGCGGCTACCAGGTACAAGGAAGACTTGTCGGGGAATTTTACTTAAACGGGCGCTTTGTTGATGATCTTCTTTTTTATAAGCATATCTAAAAACTAACTTCATAGATTAACTAGTGCACCACGATCTCTAGGAGGTGTTTTTAAATGTTTTGGGTTTTTATTTTATCACCACTCGCCGCAGTTCTCTTGCTTTTTGCAATTGTACATTGGAGAACGAAACAGAGGTATAAAAGATACAATGCAAAATATGAACTTGAAGAACATGTCAGTGATCAAAACAAAATCAACAATGCTGCTGCCTGGAACGCTTCACAGCAAAATCACCATTCTGGCGGTGGCGGCGCAGGTGGGATTTAAAAAGACGGGATCTTATTCCTGTCTTTTTTCACGCTTTTAAACTGAAAGGAGCTGCACATGACACACAAAATAGCGATATCTGGAAGTACGATCATGTCTGATACTTCCCTGTTTCATGAACTTTTTATAGATGAAACGAGTCATATAGAAATAGGAGAATTCGAGAATGAAGATGCCTACCAACACTTTCTAGGCAAGATTAAAAGCTCTAATAAAAGCTTCAGCCTTCATTCACCCCTTTTTCGCAAAGACAGCAAATACGATCTTATCGAATTCGTGCAATTTGAACCCGATAAGGCTTGGATTCAGTTTGAGAATGAAGTAATGCGGATGGCTCAAGCTGGAGCAGCATACATACTTGTTCATTTTCCTTATTTTCAAGATGAATCAAAAGATCCTAACACATTAATAGAAGAAGGATTGCAGAGGTTATCCCTCCTTCAAACAAAATATAATCTGCCGATTGTCTGTGAACCAAAACTAGGGATGTGGAAATCCACAAAAGGCATCGAATATCTTCATAATTTTCCTGTCTCCGTTTGGAAGAAGTATGGGTTAAAGCTTTGCATTGATATTGGAGATTACCTGCTGGCTGCTGCAGAGCTATCTGTGAATCCACCAGAGTTAATCCAAAAATGGCAGGAGCACATTAAAGTTGTTCATCTTCATAATATTGAATTCATTGAAGGGAAATACATTTGGATCCCCATTCATCCTTCACATGAGGAGGATGATGTTTATTTTCCGGTTAAAGAGATTTTGAGTTTCATTGCAAAACGAAACAATATTTATTGGGTTTTAGAACATACGCCTCATTCACGCCCGAAGAAAGATTTCGTCAAGGAAGGCATACAGTGGTTAAAGAAAGACATTTTAAAAATTGAATAGTGAACATGGAGGATGCAACAATTGAAACATTTAAAGATTGCTTTATTTCTTGGTTTATTAGGTTTACTTGCAGGAGCTTTTGTAGTTCCTTTTCAGTTGGAATCGTTAAAAAACACACTAACAGCAGTTGAGTATGCCAAAATGATGGATGCCTTTCCATTTCCGCTGCCAGTCATGATTATCATAGCTTCACTTCAAATTGGAATATTGACTACTATTTTAAGCTGGATTGGTTTAAAGCTTACCGAACGCACAGACCTGACACTTCCCTTGCTTAGAACGTGGATTGCTGAAAAAAAGAAACCTGTCATCGACCGGTCTGCTTTAAAACTCGCTCTTATAGGCGGCGCAATCGGATCTTTTTTCATGATTCTAACTGATCTATTCCTATTTCAGCCTCACATGCCAAAGCTCGGAAATGGCGAAGGTGTCGTATGGTGGAAAGCAACACTTGCCGGAGTATTGTATGGAGGAATCGTTGAAGAAGTATTAATGCGGCTTTTCCTTATGGCACTGATCGTTTGGCTATTGTCTTTCATATTTAAAAAATACAGAGAAACCATCCCTTTATCCTTTTACTGGATCGGAATAATACTGGCAGCCCTTCTCTTTTCAGCAGGACATCTGCCAGCAACTGAGGTTTTATATGGAGAGCTTAATACCTTAATCATAGCCCGTTCATTTATATTAAATGGCGTACTCGCGATTTTCTTCGGCTATCTTTTTTGGAAAAAAGGTCTGGAATACGCGATGATTGCGCATATGATGCTGCATGTGGTGACACAGCTAGTCTTGCTGCCTATAATCAAGCTGGTTTCATAATTATTGAAAATACTGGAGAAAATCCAGTATTTTTTTTTTGAAGAATTTTAAGAGGCTTACTCGTCAAATTAAATAAAGATGTTTTTTTAGGGAGAATCATTTCAAATAAATGCCAATTGGTTTACAATTATTTCAAACCATTCTTTAAGAATTGAGGTGTATTATGAATTTTTCATTGAGGAGTTATTTAAAAAGACTTAGGTCTACTATACTGGGAATCTTAATAATTGGCATATTGCCTGCTCTTTTATTCGGTACCAATACTCAGCTAGAACAAAACGTATGGGAGTACTCAATTAAAAACTTGAAATATCCGCTTTTTCCTGACGTCTTTGAAAAGTACCAATATTCCATGACTATTTTCTTTGCTGCTTTGCTTACAGGTTTAGCGGCTGCTCTAATTCTTACTTTCTTTACAACGCTTCTGCCAAGATTTCTACAGCGCATTGTATACGGATTATTAACATTCTTGGAATCACTGCCCGATTTATTTATTGTAGTTGTCCTGCAGTTTACTGTTATTTACATCTATCAATCTACGGGAGTTCTAATAGCCAATATCTCGAACGTCTACAACAATCCGATCTATCTTCTGCCGATCCTTACTCTCGCAGTATTGCCTACGATTCAGTTGTTTAAGATTGCTTTACTGCTGATGAAAGATGAACAGCATAAACCTTATGTAACAGTTGCCAGAGCGATGGGGCTCAGCCGATTTTACATCACGATCGTACACGTTTTCAGAAACATCATTACGAGTCTTGTCCAGTATTACAAAACGATCTTTGTATTTATGCTTTCTAATCTGTTTATTGTAGAATATGTGTTCAATTTGAATGGAATAATGAATGTTTTGCTGAATACGAAGGGTGTAGCCTTTATGGTAACAGCACTTATGATAGCAATCCCTTTTTCTCTTTTGTTTGAAATTGCGGAAAGCAATACCATTAAGGTAAATAAACAAGAAGGGGAGGAAGCCGCATGATTATAAAACTATTAAAGCAGCCGCAGGCTGTAATAGGGTTTCTTTTTATTACATGTTTACTTGTTTTTAGTTTTTATTGGCCTAGCATGCTGGATGTTAATAAAACAGAAGCACTAAAACTGCAAGATTTTCTATATGATGATGATGGAAGAATAATAGATGCTCCTCCCTATTCTCCATCACAAGTTCCGCCTTTAGGGTCGGATATGTTTGGCAAACACATTTTTTATCAGGTAATTGATGGGGCAAAATATACGATTCTGATCGCACTGGGGATCGCTTTGTTCAGAATTCTGTTTTCGGTTGGCATTACTCTGATCAACCCTAAATCCAGCTTTTCCTTCTTAAACGATATTGTTCAAGCAACCCTTTATATCCCAACAGCTATATTGACGTTTATTTTTATGAATTCATTAATAGTGAAACAATCTATGGAACCCATGAGTACTATAAAATTAATTGTACTCCAGTGCCTTATACTAATTGGTGTTGGTGTGCCGCCATTAATTTCAACGTTCTCAAGTGAAATTAAAGCAATCTTAAATAAAGATTACATCACAAATTCATTTGCATTAGGTTCAAAGAAAGTTTATGTGTATTACAAACATGTACTGCCTGAACTTTCTACAAAATTAGTACTTTTGTTTGCCCAGCAAGTTGTACAGACATTAATACTCATGGCACACCTTGGTGTTCTTGCCATTTTCATTGGAGGTTCAGCTATAGTCGTTTTGGGAGATATTTTCACTCCAATGCCAGTAGCAATTCCATTAGCAGGTGAATGGGCCGGTATTATTGGGATGAATTTCGCAAAAATAAAAGCTGCTCCTTGGGCTATTTTAACTCCTCTGAGTTTCTTTGCAGTGTTAATTTTTGCATTAAATTTAATTATCCAAGGAATCCAAAACTGTTTAGAAACAAACAAGTCGTAAAGGGAGGTGCAAGAAGATGGATCAGCATATTTTACAGATTAAAAACTTAAGAGTTTCTTTTAATAAAAATAAACAAAAGACTACAGCAGTTAATGATGTAAGTCTTCAAATTGAAAAAGGACAAACCGTTGCTCTGATTGGAGAATCTGGTTCAGGCAAAAGTATTACTTCTCTTTCTGTCCTGCAGCTTCTCCCTTCAAACGGCCAGGTGGAGAAAGGTTCTATCACCTTTAATGGAAAAGAACTTATTAAGAAGCCTGAAAAAGAGATGCGTGAAATCAGAGGCAATGAAATCTCAATGATTTTTCAGGACGCCATTGCCTCGCTTAATCCCGGCATGAAAGTCGGCGTACAGATTACAGAAGGACTTAAATACCATAAGTTAATCCCAAAAGAAGAACTTAAAGCAGAAGCACTTCAATTGTTGGAACAGGTGGGTTTTAAAAATCCTGCGCATATCTATAATCAATATCCTGATCAGCTTTCAGGCGGGATGAAGCAGCGAATCTTAATTGCTATGGCAATCTCGTGCAAACCAAAGCTCCTGATCGCTGACGAACCTACTACTGCATTAGATGTTACGATTCAGAGGCAAGTACTCGATTTAATCGATCATTATAAATCTGATCTCGATGCCTCTGTTCTTCTCATTACACACGATTTTGGCGTGGTTGCGGAGTATGCTGACTGGGTTTATGTGATGTTAGGCGGCCATATTGTGGAGTCGGCAGATGTTTATACGATCTTTAAAAATCCTGTACATCCTTATACGAAAGCTTTGATCGGCAGTATCCCTAATCCCGAAAACGGACAGGAGCGCTTAAAGAGCATTCAGGATTATACGTTTGAAGATACCGGATATGACGGCAGAAAATTCGCGCCAGAAACGTACACATACGAAAGCAGTGCTTTTCATGCTCCTTCTTCATTAGTTGAAGTAGAACCGATGCATTATGTACGATTCTATGATGACGAAAGGAAGGTGATTGCAATTGGATAACCTGCTTGTAAGAGCGCAGAATCTATCAAAATATTTTACAGACAGCTCTGGTGTTCATAAAGCAGTTGATGGTGTATCCCTAAATATTCACAAGGGGGAAACACTTGGAGTTGTTGGGGAGTCAGGGTCAGGAAAAACAACTCTCGGACGTACCATCATGCGTTTATATAAGCCAGAACACGGACAGATCTGGTTTGACGGAAAAGAAATAACGAAGCTAAATGACGGAAAACTTAGACCATATAGAAGAGAAATCCAAATGATTTTTCAAAATCCGTATGAATCGTTAAGTCCGCGTTTAACTGTTGGGGAAATTCTTGAAGAACCGCTGTATATTCAAAAAATAGGGACGAAAAAAGAACGGATGGATAAAGCACTAGGTATGCTTGAAAAGGTCGGCCTCCCTCGAAACTCTTATCAAAGAAAGATTCACGAGTTTTCGGGCGGTCAGCGGCAAAGGATAGGTATTGCACGTGCATTAATTCTAGAACCGAAGTTTGTTATCGCAGATGAACCCGTTTCCGCGCTCGATGTTTCCGTTCAAGCTCAAGTGTTGAATCTATTAAAAGATCTTCAGGCCGAGATGAATCTAACATGTCTGTTTATATCGCATGACTTAAGCGTCGTTCATTACATGAGTGACCGTGTAGCGGTTATGTATCTGGGACATTTAATCGAATTAGCCCCAAAAGAAGAGCTGTATCGCAACCCGATACACCCATATACAAAATCACTGTTATCTTCCATCCCTGTCCCAGATCCAGAGCGGCGTAATCCATATTGGGAGCCGATCATCCTTCCTGAAAAGCCGCTATATCCGCCACAGCTGGTGCATGTCGGAAACGAACATTATGTATCGGCCAATATGATCAATATAAAAGATTTTGAGATTGAAAGTACAAAAAAACAAGTAAGTTATATTTAAAATCGGAGGACTGGCTCATCACCAGTCTTTTCTTTTTGTTGGTTTTGTCGCAATGTCGAAAAGCATATAAAGGCAATGTTACGGCTTAGAAACATAAATTACAGCCTATAAATTAAAATTATAGCTTATAAAGCCTTTTTTCCTATAAAAAGCCCTGCAGGATGACACACACATCACCTTGCAGGGCTTAACCATTTAATTTTCTTCTACTTCTTTACGGTTTTTCTTAAAGATCTTGGACAATACTTCATACACAATTGGTACGATAATCAGCGTCAATAACGTTGAGCTTGTTAATCCTCCAATTACAGTGATACCAAGACCTTTCGAGATTAGACCGCCTCCGCCTGAGCCAACTGCTAACGGAATTAAAGCTCCGATTGTTGCGATTGCTGTCATAAGGATCGGACGAAGACGCGTTGCTCCCGCCTCCAGAATCGCTTCACGCATACTCATACCTTCACGTTCCATATGAATAATGCGGTCTACTAAAACGATTGCGTTCGTAACAACGATACCGATCAACATTAACAGTCCCATCATGACAGATACAGAGATTGTTTCACCCGCAATTAATAATCCGACAAATGAACCAATTACTGCAAATGGGAGTGAGAACAGAATCGCAAATGGCGCGACACCTTCACGGAAAGTTACAACAAGAATGAAGTATACGATCGCAATTGCCGCAAGCATTGCTGCTCCAAGCTGTGTAAATGTTTCCGTCATATCTGCCTGTACACCAGCTACTCCAACGGTTACGCCTTTTGGCATATCCAGCTTATCGATATCTTTTTGGACTTCTGATGTTGCTTTTGAAATATCATCACCTATTGCCTTACCTGAAACGGTTGCGTAGTATTCCCCTTTGCTTCGGGCAAGTGTATTAAGTGTTGTTCCTTCTTCAACCGTTACAAGCTCAGATAATGGCATTGTCGTACCAAGCGCTGTAGGTACTTGTCTTGCTAAAATATCATCAACTGATTTAGGCTGTTTCGTTTGCTCCTGCTGAACAATAACATCTAGCGTATCACCGTCTTTTTCAATCGTCGTTAATACATCATCCGTTTTCGCAGGATTAAGCATCATAACGATTTGACCCGTTGTCAGTCCGTATTTCAGCAGTTCATTTTGATCAACATTAAATGTGTGCTCTACAAACGCATCCTTAGCACTTGATGAAACGTCTTCTAAATGGTCATTCTTCTCCATAACGTCTTCAGCCATTTTTACCGCTTTATTGAGCTTATTTAAATCTTCACTGTAAAACGTATAGCTGACTTCATTTGCAGGACCTGACGATGCCGAGAAGTTTTGGCTCTTCCACTCACCGGATTGGCCAATATCTGCTACATAATCTTCTATATCTTCACGTACTTCAGGGAAGTTATCCATTTCCGGGTCAAAGATCAGGTACATTAATGCACCGCCTGCTCCGCTGCCCGCCATAGCCATCATCGGATCAGCGTTTTCCGTAACAGAGATCTGAACGATATCGATATAATCGCGCTTAAGCATTTCTTCTTCTAATTCTTCAACGTTAGCCAGTGTTTCTTCCTTAAGCTCGCCAGCTTCTGGTGTGTACGTTAAATACATTACTTTGTCTTCTTCACTGCCCATGAAGCTGAAGCCTATTATCGGCGTTAATGCCAAGCTTCCTGCTAATAAAATTACGGCAAATAGTGAAGTGATAATTTTATGGTTAAGAGATTTGTTAAGGATTCCTTTGTACCAATTTGATAATTTACCAGCCTCTTTATGGCTTCCTTCTGTCTTCTCGCCATATAATTTCTTTTTGAATAAGAAGTGAGATAATGCAGGTACGATTGTAATGGCAACAATCAGTGAAGCTCCTAGTGCAAATGTCATCGTTAATGCGAATGGCGCAAATAGCTCTCCAACCATTCCCCCTACAAAGATAAGCGGTGCGAATACTGCAACGGTTACCAGTGTGGATGACAGAATTGGCTTAAACATTTCGATTGTTGCTTCGCGAATTAATGCACGCCCATTTAATTTTTCATCTTTTAAATGCAAACGTCGATAAATATTTTCCACTACAACGATGGAATCATCAATTACACGGCCGATCGCTACCGTGATCGCACCAAGCGTCATGATATTTAAGGTAATATCCATCCAGTTAAGCAACAATAAAGCCATGAAAATCGAAACTGGAATAGAAATGATCGAAATAATCGTTGATTTAAAATCACGCAAGAATAACAGGATAATCATTACCGCGATCAATCCGCCGAAAACTGCTTTTTCAATCATTGTTGTTACTGATTCTTCAATTGGTTTTCCTTGGTCCAGAGATACATCAATCACAAGACCATCGATTTTTGATTTTTCTTCTTTAATTAGTTTTTTGACACTATCCACAACATCAACTGTGTTTGCCTGCTGTTCTTTGACAATCTGGATCGCAATCGCTTCATCTCCATTTGTACGGGAGACTGATTCTACTTTCCCGACCGTTTTGATTTCAGCAATTTCACTAAGCTTTACAAAAGGGGTTGGGTTTTGCGCAGATGGTGTTACAGGAATCATCATATTCTTCAGTTCATCTGCTGTCATGAACTTACCATCTACTGCGACTGCTTCTTCACCCTCTTCAAACTCATAAAGTCCTAATGAGACTGCAATGTTGCTGGCCTGGATCATTTCTTTTACTTTTTCTTCGGTTAAACCAAACTCAGACATTTTGGCTTTGTTATAAGTAAGGTCTACTTCTTCAACATGCTGACCTGTAATTTTGGCTGATGCAACACCATCGATCTTTTCGATCTTTGGAAGAATAATCTCTTCTACTGTTGAAGTTAATTCAACGATATCTTCTTTCGTACTGCTGACACTAAGTGCAGCAACTGGCATCATGTTCATGCTAATCGCTGTAATTGTCGGCTCTTGTGCTGCTTCTGGCAGGTTTACCGTATCCAGTGCAGATTGCAATTCACGTTTTGCCTCATCCATGTCTATACCGTATTCATATTCCACTTGGATGTTTGACATATTAGAATATGAATTCGAATAAACGGCTTTTATATCTTCAAGGCCTTCCACTGCTTTTTCTATTGGCATGGACACATCTTCCATAACTTTCTCTGGAGTCGCTCCAGGATAAACATCCATAACCATTAAGTAAGGAATCGATACATCCGGAATCGTTTCCATATTCATTCGTGTCCCTGAATAAATACCTGAAACTGTTATAATAATGGTAAGCAGCCATACGGCTAATTTATTCATCAGGACAAAATTAACTAAACTTTTCATTAGTCCACCAACCCCTAATTGACTTATCAAACTCAATTACTTATACTAATGACTGATTGGTCATTTGTCAACGAAATATATTAGGAGAGATGAAATGAGTAAAAAACAATTAATTATGGAAAGTGCTTTAGAACTTTTTGCAAAACAAGGTTTTGAAGCCACTTCTGTACAGCAGATAACCGAACACGCCGGTATTTCCAAAGGTGCTTTTTACTTATCTTTCAAGTCAAAAGACGAATTGATCATTGGGCTGATCGATCATTTTATGCTGGAATTCATCTCAGATATTGACCACGTAGTCAAGAATCATATTGATGATAAAAATCTATTAAACGAATTTTATAAAGCAGCGTTTCATTCCTTTCAAAAGCATTCTGATTTCGCCAAAATTTTTATAAAAGAGCAATCGCAAACAGTTAACGAAGATCTCATTTCTAAAATGCATCATTATGACAAACTAATCGATAAGATCATTTTAGGGATGCTGGAACGTTTATATGGTGAGGAAGTCAGACATACAAAATATGATCTGATTTATTGTGTTAAAGGCTTCATGCATACCTATTCACAACTATTTTTGTTCTTTAACGTACCTTTAGATCTGGATTTATTAAGTCAGTCACTTGCAGAAAAAACCTATTTGCTCGCCAAACATTCTGAGACCACCTTTATTTCAGAAGCCCTTTACCAAACGTTTAACGAAACGCTGGATGATAAAGTTACAAAAGAGCAGATCATCGAAATCATTGAACAAAAAATAGAAGAAGTCGATGAGTCTACTGAGAATGAATCCTTAGTTCTGCTGAAACAGCACATTCTAGAACCAAGTCTCAGTCCTGTGATAGTAAAGGGGTTGCTTTCAAATCTCAAAGACCATTCGAAATGTAAGCAGATATCTTATTTGCTTCGGAGTTATCTGGAGTTATAGGATAAACTTTCGGCCGCAGTTAATATCAAATTTAAATCGTAGCGAAAACGCTGCGATTTTTTTAATCAAAAGGATAATTTTGTAAAAAGAAGAATTATATATTATAAATTTGAAAGGAGACTGTTTATTATGAATAACACGGAACTGAATTTTAAAAAAGAAAAGTCTCGGCAAGGAGAAACATTCCTTACTAAAAGCGCTAACTATTTATCTACTTGGTCTCATAAGTATGTACCAGACGCCTTTGTTATTGCAGTATTACTTACATTGTTCGTATTTCTTATAGCATTTTTCATGAATCCTACCAAACCTCAAGAGATTGTTAAATCATGGGGAGATGGATTCTGGACTTATTTAGCCTTTACCATGCAGATGGTTTTATTAATGGTTACGGGTATGACTCTGGCAAGTGTTCCTTTCATGAATAGAGCTTTACAATCCATCGCTAAATTAGCAAATTCCCCACAAAAGGCATATATCCTAACGTTCCTGATCAGTGCACTAGCTTATTATATAAATTGGGGTTTAGCTGTTGTTGTAGGTGCTATTATGGCTAAAGAAGTTGCAATGAAGAATCCTAAAGCTCATTTCCCTCTTCTAGTAGCTGCTGCCTATGCTCCTACCGCTCTATATAGTGCTGGTCTTTCGAGTTCAATCGGATTAACGATAGCTACAGAAGATCATTTTCTTGTTGATGTTATGGGGGTTATCCCTACCTCTGAAACAATATTCAGTGCATCTACCATCATTATTTTTCTATCACTACTAATCACATTACCTATTGTTATCGTACTTATTGCTCCCAAGAATAACATTGTAAGTTTAAATCCAAATCAATTTACAAATCAAACAATTGATAAACCTTCTAGACAAAACTTAACACTTGCTGAAAAACTTGAATGGACCCCTTTTCTAGGTATTATCCTTGGTTCAATTGGCACTTTCTATTGCGTATTTGAATTTATTAATGGCAGCAGCCTGGACTTAAATATAATTAATATTTTCTTTTTATCACTTGGTTTACTTTTACATGGTTCACTAAACAATTTTGCACAGGGGTTTAAAGAAGCAACCCAATCAATATCACCAATTATACTGCAGTTCCCTTTTTATGCAGGGATAATTGCGGTGCTCGGTAGTTCTGGTTTAGGAGCAGGTATTATTGAATGGATGGCATCCATAGCATCTACAGAAACCTTTGATATTTTCACATATTGGTCAGCTGGATTAGTGAACTTGCTCGCTCCTTCTGGTGGTGGTCAATGGGCACTTCAAGGTCCTCTGCAAGTTCCTGCAGGTTTAAAACTTGGCGTAGACCCGGCGACAATTGCTATGGCTGTAGGGTGGGGAGATGCATGGACAAATTTAATTCAACCATTCTGGGCCCTCCCTCTTTTAGGTGTACTTGGATTAAAGATAAAAGACATCATGGGATACTGTTTTATCCTTTGCATTTGGGTTGGTATAGTTACAAGTGTGCTCATGCTCTTTTTGTATTAAAGTAAAAAAATCCTCCCGTTATAGGAGGATTTTTGTTTTATCTCTTTTTCAGTTCTTCCACAATCAGCTTGTTTACAAGCGGCGGATTCGCTTTTCCTTTTGTTTCTTTCATGACTTGCCCGACTAAGAAACCTACCGCTTTTTCTTTTCCGTCTTTATAGTCAGCTACAGATTGCTCGTTGGCATCCAAAATCTTTACTACGATTTCACGGATTGCACTTTCGTCAGAAATCTGCACAAGACCTTTTTCTTTTACGATCTTTTCAGCATCGCCGCCGTTTTCGATTAGCTCTTTGAAAACGGTCTTTGCGATTTTATTAGAAATCGTTCCGTTGCCAATAAGTTTAATCATACCAGCTAGACCTTTTGCCGTCAGAGCGGTTTGATGCAGTTCTCTTCCTTCGTTGTTCAAGTAGGCGCTCACTTCACCCATGATCCAGTTGGATGCTTGTTTTGCATCGGCACCAGCTGTGATCGTGCCTTCAAAGAAATCAGCCATCTCTTTTGTCATCGTAAGAACTTTTGCATCATATTCAGGAAGTCCGAATTCGCCAACATAACGTTCTTGGCGCGCATCCGGAAGCTCTGGAATTTCTGACTTCACCCGGTCCATCCACTCGTCATCAATAAAGATGGAAACAAGATCAGGTTCCGGGAAGTAGCGGTAGTCATCAGACCCTTCCTTTACTCGCATAAGAAGTGTAGTCTTTGAAGCTTCATCATAACGGCGGGTTTCTTGAAGGATTTCTCCTCCTCCTGATACGACTTCACGCTGGCGCTTCTCTTCATGTTCAAGTCCTTTTTGAACGAAAGCGAATGAGTTTAAGTTCTTCAACTCTGCTTTTGTTCCAAACTCCTCTTGGCCGACTGGGCGGATGGAAATGTTAGCGTCACAGCGCAATGAACCTTCTTCCATCTTACAGTCTGAGACACCTGTGTATTGAATGATCGCTTTTAATTTTTCAAGATACGAATATGCTTCTTCTGGCGTACGGATATCGGGCTCAGACACGATCTCGACAAGCGGTGTTCCTTGGCGGTTAAGATCTACAAGTGAGCCATCTGCCGTATGCGTAAGTTTTCCTGCATCCTCTTCCATATGAATGCGTGTAATTCCTATTTTCTTTTTGTTTCCGCCAACTTCGATTTCGATCCAGCCATGTTCACCGATCGGCTTATCAAACTGTGAAACTTGATAGGCTTTCGGGTTATCCGGATAAAAGTAGTTTTTGCGGTCAAATTTCGTTTCACGGTTGATTTCACAATTCAGTGCCAGTGCAGCTCGCATCGCAAAATCTACTGCTTGATGGTTCACTACAGGCAGTACTCCTGGATGTCCTAAACAGATCGGACATACATTCGTGTTCGGCGGCGCACCAAAGTTTGTAGAACAGCCGCAGAAAATCTTTGAGTTTGTTTTTAATTCTACGTGTACTTCAAGTCCAATAATCGTTTCAAATTCGCTCATTTCCTGCACCCCCTACAGCTTCGGCTTCGCTTTATGATGTTCTGTTGCCTGTTCAAACGCATGTGCAACCTTATAGATCGTGCTCTCGTCAAAATGCTTTCCGATAATCTGAAGTCCGATCGGCAGCCCTTCAGAGAATCCGCATGGAACGGAGATTGCTGGTACTCCCGCCAAGTTAACAGGAATCGTCAAAATATCATTCATGTACATCGTTAACGGATCTTTTGTCATTGCTCCGCATTTAAATGAAGCAGATGGCGTTGTTGGCCCGATGATGACATCATATTTTTCAAAGATTTTTGTAAAGTCTTCTTTAATCAGCGTACGGACTTTTTGCGCTTTTTTATAATAAGCATCATAATAGCCTGAGCTTAACGCAAACGTACCAAGCATGATGCGGCGTTTAACTTCCTCACCAAACCCTTCACTGCGGGACTGCTTGTACATGTCGATCAAGTTGTGGCTGTTGTCCGAACGCAATCCGTAACGAACCCCGTCAAAACGGGACAGGTTTGCTGATGCTTCAGATGAAGACAGCAGGTAGTATGTTGCGAGTGCATAGCGTGAATGCGGAAGAGATACTTCTTCCCACGTTGCGCCTAATCCTTCAAGCACCTTCAGAGCTTCCATTACGCGCTCTTTAACGTCAGGCTGGACGCCTTCTCCAAGGTATTCTTTTGGAACTCCAATTTTCAATCCTTTTACTTCGCCTGTGAGTGACGCCAGGTAATCCGGGATATCTACTTTTGCAGATGTAGAATCCATTGGATCATTTCCGGCAATCGCCTGCAGCAAGTATGCATTGTCTTCAACGCTTGTAGTAATTGGCCCAATCTGATCAAGAGATGACGCAAATGCTACCAGACCGTAGCGTGATACAAGACCGTATGTAGGTTTTAGTCCTACAACACCACAGAAAGCAGCAGGCTGTCTGATTGATCCGCCAGTATCTGAGCCTAGCGAGAATAGGACTTCCCCTGCAGAAACGGCTGCAGCTGACGCTCCTGATGATCCGCCTGGTACACAGGAAAGATCCCACGGGTTATGCGTCGGGTGGAATCCTGAGTTTTCATTTGATGACCCCATCGCAAACTCGTCCATGTTTAATTTACCGATTGTGATCGTGTCTGCATTAGTTAAACGTTCAACAACTGTCGCATCATAGATCGGTTCGAAACTCTCTAGAATTCTTGATGCACAAGTCGTGCGGATTCCTTTTGTGACGATATTATCCTTAATCCCGATCGGCATGCCAAATAGCAGTCCTCTGTCAGCACCGGAAACTAACTTCTCATCTAATTGTTTTGCCTTAATGCGGCTGTATTCTTCATTTAATGTTAAAAATGCTCTTACTTTATCGTCAACTTGATGAATGCGGTCAAATGTAGCATCCACAATATCAGTTACACTCAATTCTTTTGTATGTAATAACTGATGCAGTTCTGAGATTTTTTTATCTAAAATCGACATACGTGGTCTTTCCTCCTACTCCAAAATGTTCGGAACTTTAAACTGGCCATCCTTTTGTGCTGGTGCATTTTTCATTGCTTCATCAACTGAAACAGAATTTCGCACCTCATCTTCACGAAGTATATTCTTCAGCTCCAGTACGTGTGTAGTAGGCTCCACGTTATCTGTGTCGAGTTCATTTAACTCTTCAGCAAACCCGATAATTTTATCTAACTGCTCAGTCAGCAATTCGGCTTCTTCATCCGTAACGGCTAATCTGGCTAAATGCGCTACGTGTTTCACTTGATCTTTCGAAATTCGAGACAAACCTGACACCTCCAAGACTTCTTATACCAAAGTATTATTCTGATGATAACAAAAAGCTTGGTGTATAGGCAACTTGAGAAGAGAAGATTCGTGTGATTAAGTTTAAATAGGGAGGCATTAGGTCTTTTTTGGGTACAATAAGGTCTAATTTGAAAAAATTAAGTCTAAATTGATGTACATTAAGTCTTTTTTATAAAATATAGGTCTTTTGACAAAGCTCGACAAATGAAAAACCGACTCAAAACGAAATGTTTTGAATCGGTCTTATCCTTAGATACCCCACTCATGGAGTTCTAAACGGCGTACGCCTTCCTTCACGTAAGGATCTTCTTGTGCTAATGTTTGTGCTTCCTCTAGAGAATCAGCTTTATAAACAACCATACCCCCTGAACCATCGACGAAAGGCCCTTTAAGATGCACTTTATCCTGTTCAACTAGTCCTTGCAGGTAATCCAGGTGAGCCTGGCGGTACTCTTGGTTTAATTCTGGTTTTTCCATATGTAAAATTGCAGCGAAGAATGCCATTTGAATAACCTCCTTATTGATACGTATATCTTACTATACTCCTTATCGTTACCAAAAGAAAAACACCCGGAGTTATCCGGATGCATCAATCTTTTCCGTAGCTTGAATCTTTTGTTGGATGGCGAAGCATGCCTTCTTTCGGCGGTGCTTTCTTTTCAATGAGATCCCGGTTCATGTTCGTGTTCCATCCGATATCATTTGTTGGATGCACCCACTCATCTCCTGCCATCACTTCAGGGTCTGTGTCAGTACTCCAATTGTTAAGAGGGGAATTTTCTGAATCGTAAAAGCTGTCTCCGATCACAACACCATGTTCATTTACGAATGGCGCCTGCATCTTCATACCCGTCTCTTTAAAGTCTGGGGAACTGATCTGATGCGGCATCGTTTCATCCAAATCGACTTCAGGCAGATTCTTCTTTTGCTCTTTATCCTTTGACATCTACTGCACCTGCTTCCATATCGTTATACAATTAACTTCTCCTGAACCAGGGTGGATAATCCATTTTTATTTAGGATTGGGTGGAGACAGATCATTTTTTAAAAAGGCTTATATATGAAATTCTCCGCAAATAAAAAGCCTTTTCTCTAATGAGAAAAGACTCAGCTTGTAGACAAAGTCAGATGTCTACAAGCTTTTTTTATTGTAGAATTAAATTAGATAATGTTTGAGGGGAGAAATTTACATGTTATCTAAGCATTCTACTGAAGGACGTCACCAAGTTACTCTAGCAGCTCTTGACGAGCTTGTACCTCAGGATCATTTGGTACGAAAAATTGATCAAGTCATGGATTTTGACTTTATTTATGATGCCGTAAAACATACATATTCTTTGGATAATGGCAGACCGAGCGTGGACCCTGTTGTTTTAGTCAAAATGGTGCTCCTTCAATATTTATTTGGTATTCGATCAATGCGCCAAACGATAAAAGAGATTGAAACGAATGTCGCTTATCGTTGGTTTTTAGGCTATGACTTCAGCGAGAAGATACCTCATTTTTCAACGTTCGGGAAGAATTACGCACGTCGTTTCCATGATAGTGATCTTTTCGAACAGATCTTCTATCGGATTCTACGTGAAGCTACGAATTATGGTCTGGTTGATCCCACTATTGCTTTTATCGATTCCACGCATGTGAAAGCCAATGCCAATAAGAAGAAGTTTGATAAGAAGATAGTACGTGTGGAAACGCGCAGCTATCAAAACAAACTTGAAGAAGAAATCAATATCGACCGTGAGGCACACGGAAAAAAGCACTAACCCCTCAAACAAAAGAAGATACGAAAGAAGTTAAAGTGAGCACTACGGATCCGGAGAGTGGCTACTATGTAAAGGACGAACGGGAAAAGCTGTTTGCGTACTCTTTTCACACCGCCAGTGATTCAAGAGGTTTTATTCTTGGAAGTCTCGTCACCGGAGCCAATGTTCATGACAGTAGAATGCTCGAGCCACTTGTAAATCAGTTGTTAGAAAACGTAGGAAAACCGAACGCCTTAGCTGTAGATGCAGGATATAAAACACCGCCGATTGCCAAGTTTTTGATGGACCAGGAAATTCGCCCAGTAATGCCTTACACACGACCGAAAACCAAAGATGGATACATGAAGAAGTACGAATATGTTTACGATGAACATTACGATCAATACATATGTCCGCAAGGCGAAACGTTACCCTATAGAACGACGACCCGCGAGGGCTATCGTCAATACGCTTCCAATCCTTTGAAGTGCAAACAGTGTCCTTTGCTTTCTCAATGTACGCAGAGTAAACAGCACATCAAGATGATCCACCGGCACATCTGGGAGGAGTACTTGGAGGAAGCCGATCACCTTCGTCATACGGAGGAGAATAAAAAAATATATGCACAGCGAAAAGAAACGATTGAACGTGTCTTCGCTGATGCAAAAGAAAAGCATGGTATGCGTTGGACGAAGCTGAGAGGGCTTAAAAAAGTTTCCGCGCACGCGATGCTTACTTTCGCTGCCATGAATCTTAAAAAACTGGCAAACTGGACATGGCGAGGTCCATGTCCAGTGTAAGTTAAGCTAGAATTCCTTTGGAAAACCTAGAAAAAATGAACAAACCCCATCTCAAATCAATTTGAGATGGGGTTTGTCTACGTTCTGAGCCTTTTCTCTAATGAGAAAAGACTTTTTGTTTGCTATTAAAGTGTTTCTGAAGTTGTTTTTGCTTGCATGTGAAGGATCAGGTAGTCTGGTCCGCCTGCTTTTGAGTCAGTTCCAGACATGTTGAATCCGCCGAACGGCTGGTATCCAACAATTGCACCTGTACATCCGCGGTTGATGTAGAAGTTTCCTACGTGGAACTCTTCACGCGCGCGTTCGATGTGCTCACGGTTGTTAGAAAGAAGTGCACCTGTCAAACCGTATTCTGTATTGTTTGCGATTTCCATCATGTGATCGAAGTCACGTGCTTTACATACCGCTACAACTGGTCCGAAGATTTCTTCTTGCATCAAGCGAGCTTTTTCATCAACATCAGCAAAGATCGTTGGCTGGATGAAGTAACCTTTAGAATCGTCGCCTTCTCCACCAGTCATCAGACGGCCTTCTTCTTTTCCGATTTCGATGTACTTCATAATTTTGTTGAATGAAGCTTGGTCGATTACCGGCCCCATGTATGTTCCAACTTCTTCTGGGCTGCCCATCGTTAATGTTTTAGTAAGAGCTACTGCTTTTTCTAAAACTTCATCGTAAACGTCTTGGTGGATTACTGCACGAGATCCAGCAGAACATTTTTGTCCAGAGAATCCGAATGCAGAGTAAACGATTGAGCTTGCTGCTAATTCAAGATCAGCGTCACGGTCAACAACAACTGTGTCTTTTCCGCCCATTTCAGCGATTACACGCTTAAGCCAGATTTGGCCAGGGTGTACTTTTGCTGCGCGCTCATAGATACGGCAGCCTACTTCACGAGAACCTGTGAATGATACGAAACGAGTTTTCGGGTGGTCTACTAGGTAGTCACCGATTTCTGCTCCGCTTCCAGGAACGTAGTTAAGTACGCCTGCAGGAAGTCCTGCTTCTTCCATTACTTGAACGAACATTGCTGCGATAACTGGAGTTGAGTTCGCTGGCTTCAGCAATACAGTGTTACCAGAAACGAACGCAGCTGCTGCAGTACCCGCCATGATCGCAAACGGGAAGTTGAATGGAGAGATAACGATACCTACTCCAAGTGGAATGTAGTTAAATTTATTGATTTCACCATCGCGGCTTACAACTGGCTGACCAGCTTTAAGCTTGATCGCTTGGCGTGCATAGTATTCTAAAAAGTCGATAGCTTCAGCTGTATCAGCGTCTGCTTCTTTCCATGGCTTACCTGCTTCTTTTGTAAGCATAGCGGAGAATTCATATTTACGGCGGCGGATGATCGCTGCTGCACGGAACAAGATGTTCGCACGGTGCTCAGGATCCCACTTTTTCCAAGATTCGAAAGCAGTTAGTGCAGCTTGCATTGCTTGCTCAGCGTGATCTTGAGTCGCTTTTGAAACAGATCCAATCACTTCTTCTTTGTTAGCTGGATTTATAGAAACAATCTTTTCATCTGTTGTGATTTTCTCACTGCCGATAACAAGTGGAAACTCTTGTCCAAGCTTGGAATTAATAACCTTCAAGCCTGCTTCATAAGCTTCCTTGTTTGCAGGAACTGAAAAATCCATAAATGGTTCATGACGGTATTCACGTGTCATAATAAATTCCCCTCCTAATAAAGCGTTTTCAAAATTGGTTTTCCCAACGTTCATTCTACATGAACATAGCGTTTTGTTCAAACAAACAGAAATAGTCAGAATTCTTTATTTTTCAAGGGATTGACCGCGTTTATGCATGTTCTTTCTTTGTGATGAATGATTAATCCATATAAGTTACTTTTAGTTATGAAATTCTGGTAAAAACACGAATAAATATACTTCTGATGGTTTGTAAATAGTCGCCTATTTTCGTTGTTAGTTGTTAACGTTTTACGGTACGTGTTCTTTTATTTATTACACGTTCGCCCAGTGACATTGGGTTTTCGCCCGTTCGAGTACTCTTTACGCCCCTGCCGGGTGTAGTTACACCCCAACACCTTTATGTTTCACCCGATGACTACCCATTTTCGCCCCGTGAAGTTGTCTTTACATATAATTCACCTTAAATGGGTTACAGATATACAAAAGTTCATTACAAAAAAAGAAAACTGACACCAAAAGGGTAAGTTTGAAGTCCTTTTGGGTCAGCTTCTTCTCTTAATTGAACTATTTTCGATAGATATGAACAAATGGTTCTTCTTGTGTTGTATCGTCTTTGATGATCAGTGCTTCTGGCTGGTCAACTGCGGAACCGATGTATACTTCAATCGGAACATTCGGCAGGTCCCCAAGAGCCGATGTTGCGACGAACTGAGTGAAGGAGATGATCTCAGCTTTCCCTCTGAACTGTACAGGGATTTCGATCGTCATTCGCTCTAAGTTGCCATCTTTATAGAACCCTTTTCCGATTACACCAATAAAATTCGGGAAGTATTCCTGAACTTTGGCTTTGAAAGCTGTAAACTTCTCATGATCACTTCGTTTCTTTTTGGAAGCTATGTCTGACGGGAACAATAGATAATCCTCATCGATGTCTTCCCACGAACTGATCGAGTTGCTTCCTTTTTTCACAACTCCAGCAGAAATGAAGTTCCCTGGCGTTACTGAATCACGTTCTTCTTCTTGATAAAGGGCAATTACGATAGGAACATCTTGAAGTTTAGGATCTTGACGCAAACGGCTTGCGACCTGCCCCCCTATCTTTTGTGCTTCTTTTTGAACTTTTCCGCGATCCAGCTTAACTTCACCTGGATAAATCAAGCTATCTTTCTTTACGTCAAAATAATATGTGGAGTTAAAAGATAGACCGATTACTACGCCGCCAAGCTTTACTTTGCCATCTCCGCTTTGAACAAGATAGTTATGCTCTAGAACATAAGAAAGGTATTTCGGACTATTCTTATTGGCCTCTTGCAATTTTTTTACGTAGTCCGGATCACCTTCATCGACTTTGGCACCCAGTTTCGGGTTCAAACCAGTCTGATCCAAATCACTTTTGCTCTTTCCCGACTTTTCATCTTCTCTTCTCAGCCAATTTGTAACAGTAGGTTCGTTTAAGAACTGGCCTTCTTGGAAAAAGTATTTATCTGTATTAAAAGTATCTTGAGCTACTCGCATCAAGCCCATTTCGAACTCGTTAATATCCAGGCGGTTATCTACACCATAACGGATAACACCGCGTGCTCCGCCTGGCTCAAATGGAAAAATGCTTCGGTAATACTTTTCCCCTGTATTGATTTCCCCAGTGATGATCGCTTTTTCTTCTTTCTTCCCCTTTTCCTGTACAACCTTTTCTTCTTTTTCCAGCTCATCGTCACCCAGACAGCCAGTCAAAACGAGTAAAAGGCTTAAGAAAAGGAGTCCAACCCGTTTAATCATTACGGACACTCCTCTAATAGATGGTTAGCTCTCGCCAATCTTTATTTGTTGAGCTCATCAACCAATTGCTGTTCATCCCAGATATCAATGCCAAGCTTCTTTGCCTTATCAAGCTTAGAACCTGCATCTTCCCCTGCGATCAGCATATCTGTATTTTTACTCACGCTTCCGGTCACTTTTGCACCTAGGCGCTCCAATTTTTCTTTTGCATCATTACGTGTCAAAATGGACAGCTTTCCAGTAAGAACAACGGTCTTCCCTGCAAACGGCGTGTCCAGATCTTCAACTTTAATGAGCTTTGGCCCTTTGTATGTCATGTTCACACCAAGGCTCTGCAATTCTTCCATCAGTTCTTTCACTTCAGGCTTCGAGAAGTATAATTGAATAGAATCAGCCATCTTTTCACCGATTTCTTCTACTTCTAAAAGTTCTTCTTTCGTTGCGGCCATCAATGTTTCCATCGTTTCAAAGCGCTGAGCAATCGTCTTAGCCGCCTTTGCTCCTACATGACGGATTCCGAGTCCGAAAAGAAGACGCTCTAATGAGTTTTCTTTTGATTTCTCGATCGCTGCAAGCAGATTGTCTGCAGATTTTTCACCCATACGCTCTAATTCTAACAGTTTTTCACGCTCAAGCTTATATAAATCTGCAACATTATCAATGAGTTTTTCTTTAAAAAGCTGTGCGACTACTTTTTCCCCAAGCCCGTCAATATTCATCGCGTTTCTTGATACAAAATGAATGAAACCTTCACGGATCTGTGCCGGACATTGTGGATTTATGCAGCGAAGTGCCACTTCGCCGTCCAAACGCTCGAGCTTGCTTTCACACTCTGGGCATTCTGTCGGCATATTGAAATCCGTTTCGTCTCCTGTTCTGCGCTCTGTTATAACGTTAACTACTTCAGGGATAATGTCTCCCGCTTTTTTCACAACAACATAGTCACCAATTTTAATGTCTTTTTCGCGAATCAGATCTTCATTATGTAATGAAGCGCGTTTGACTGTCGTTCCAGCTACTAAAACGGGCTGAAGCAATGCCGTTGGTGTAACCACACCTGTACGGCCGACGTTAAGTTCGATTCCTTCAAGCTTTGTAACAACTTCCTCAGCCGGAAACTTGTACGCGATCGCCCAACGTGGATTTTTCGCAGTGAACCCTAATTCTTCTTGCTGATATAACGAGTTAACTTTAATTACGATGCCATCGATTTCGTACGGAAGATCAGGACGCTTCTCCTGCCAGCCGTTCACGTACTCGATCACTTCATCAATGTTATCGCATTTTTTCCACTCAGCATTCGTTTTGAAACCTAAGTGACTCAAATAAGTTAAGCTCTCATCATGAGAATCTACCGAGTGACCTTCAAGTTTTCCTACTCCATAAACGAAAATATCAAGGTTTCGGCTAGCTGCAATCTTCGGATCAAGCTGACGCAATGAACCTGCTGCGGCATTCCTTGGATTCGCAAAAAGCTCCTGTCCTTCTTCTTCACGGTGAGCGTTTAGCTTCTGGAATGATTTCTTTGGCATGAACGCCTCTCCGCGCACTTCGAGCCTAACAGGATCTTTCAGCCTAAATGGAATGGAACGAATTGTCTTTAAATTGTTCGTAATGTCCTCACCAATTGTACCGTCGCCACGGGTTGCACCTCTTACAAACCTTCCATCCTCATAAAGAAGAGAAACGGCAAGCCCATCGATTTTAAGCTCGGCAACATATGTCACGTTATCACCGACCCCATCGCGTACACGGCGGTCAAAATCACGAAGGTCCTGATCATTGAATGCATTTCCCAGGCTTAGCATCGGAACAGTGTGTTCAACTTTTTCAAAAAAGTCCAAAATGGCACCGCCTACACGTGATGTAGGCGAATGATCGTCATGGAGTTCAGGATGATTATTCTCGAGTTCGATCAGCTCTTTCATAAGCTGGTCATATTCAGCATCAGGTACAGACGGTTTGTCCAGTACATGATATTCGTAATTGTATTTTTCTAAAAGCTCCCGGAGCTCCAGGATTCTTTCCTTCGCGTGTTCTTCGTTCAACCTGTTCCACTCCTTCTTATCTTACTCTTTTTCGATCGGGGCAAATTTAGCAAGCAGTCTTTTTACACCAACCGGCTGCGGGAATGCGATATCCAGTTCCAGTGAATCACCTTCACCGCGCATACTTACTACCGTTCCCGTTTCCCATTTACGGTGTTTGACTTTGTCGCCTACTCTCCAATCCAGTTTTTCCCCGCCAGAAGATTGATAGACAGGTGTGACGGTTTTCTTTTTCGGACTCATGAAAGAAGGAGTCGATCCACCACCGGAATGAGCCGAAGCGCCCCAAGGAACAGACGGCTTTTCTTTAACCTCTGCTTCAATTAGATCGGCAGGAATTTCAGCAATAAACCGGGATTCCGGGTTCGTTGTTGTTCGTCCGTAAAGTGTACGCATTCTTGCGTTTGTTAAGAAAAGCTCTTCTTCTGCACGTGTAATTCCCACGTATGCCAGACGGCGCTCTTCTTCCATCTCGTTCTCTTCAAAAAGGGCACGGCTGTGCGGGAATACACCTTCTTCAAGTCCCATTAAGAATACGACAGGGAACTCCAGACCTTTTGCTGAGTGAAGCGTCATAAGAACAACTGCTTCTTTTGGCTTATCTTCTTTCTCAGCATCTTCATCCAGCTTATCGATATCTGCAACAAGAGCAAGATCAGTAAGGAAAGCAATCAGCGACTTGTCATCCTGCCTTTTTTCAAAGTCCTGTGTAACGGAAATAAATTCATCGATGTTCTCTAAACGGCTTTGTGCTTCGATTGTTTTCTCAGCTTTCAAAGCTTCTCGGTAGCCGGTTTTACTTAATACTTCTTCTGTAAGTTCAGTAACAGATAGGAATTCCTGCTGGCGTGTCCAGTTCGTAATAAAGTCTGTGAACTCTTTCAAGCTATTGGCTGCTCGAGCGCTAAGTCCGATCTGTTCTACTTCTAAAAGTGCCTGATACATAGACAAATCATTAGCAGCCGCATACTGAGCGACTTTATCTAATGAGGACGCACCAATTCCTCGTTTCGGAACGTTCACGATTCGAGTCAGGGAAATATCATCGTCAGGGTTTGATATCAGACGAAGATAAGCAAGGATGTCCTTAATCTCTTTTCTGTCATAGAACTTTGTGCCGCCGACAATGTTGTAAGGAATGTTAGACTTTATCAAAACTTCCTCTATTACACGGGACTGTGCATTTGTTCTGTAAAGAATCGCAATATCGTTATAGGAACGTTTCCCTGACGAAACAGCTTCACGGATTTTTCCTGTCACGTAATAGCTTTCACCCTGCTCGTCGTCACCTTGATAATAGGTGATGCTTGCTCCATCCGTATTATCTGTCCAAAGGTTCTTCGGCTTACGGTTCATGTTGTTTTCGATGACTTTGTTCGCAGCTTGAAGAATCTTTTTGGTAGACCGATAGTTTTGCTCGAGCAAAATAACTTCTGCATCGTTGTAATCTTTTTCAAAAGAAAGGATGTTTGCGATATCCGCTCCACGCCAGCCATAGATTGACTGATCAGAATCCCCGACAACACAAAGGTTGCGGAAACGGTCAGCAAGCATTTTGACAAGCATGTATTGAGCACGGTTCGTATCCTGATACTCATCCACGTGGATATATTGGAACTTCCGCTGATAAAACTCAAGCACCTCAGGAACTTTTGCAAACAATTGGATCGTCGTCATGATCAGATCATCAAAATCAAGCGCCTGGTTCTTTCTTAAGCGCTTTTCATAGTTTTCATATACCTCTTTAACAACACCTTCAAAATGACCATTCGCAATCTTCGCAAAGTCAGCTGCAGTCTTCAGTTCATTTTTCAAAGAGGAAATCGAACTTAAGATGCCGCGTGGTTCGTATTTCTTCGGATCATAGTTCAAGTCTTTAAGGATCGCTTTTACAACAGACAATTGATCTGTCGCGTCTAAAATCGTAAAGTTACGGTTTATTCCGATACGGTCGATGTCACGGCGCAAAATACGTACGCACATGGAGTGGAATGTCGATATCCAGATCTGTTCCGCTACAGGACCCGTAATCTTAGCAACTCTTTCCTTCATTTCTCTTGCTGCTTTATTCGTAAATGTGATCGCCAGGATGTTCCATGGTGCCACTTCTTTTTCCATCATTAAATAAGCGATGCGGTGTGTCAGCACACGCGTCTTTCCGCTCCCCGCTCCAGCCATTAACAGCAATGGCCCGTCTGTATGTTTTACCGCTGCTTTTTGCTCAGGATTAAGCCCTGTTAACAGCTTTTCAATCATTTGATGCATACTCATTATTCATCCACCGCCCGAACACATATTCTCATTTTATTTTCGCTTATTTCGCCGTATTTTTCAACTTCTATCTTTAACAGCTTTAACGGTTTCGATAGCAGCTTTCAAATCGTCATATACGATGTTTCCAACTACAACCGTATCCGCAAATTCCGCCATTTCACTTGCCTGTGCGGCAGATGTGATTCCGCCTCCATAATAAAAGACCGTATTCTCAAGCACGCCCTTTACCTGTTTAACGACATTCACATCGCCATAAGCCCCGCTATATTCCAAATAAAAGATAGGAAGCTTAAACATTTTTTCCGCCATACGGGCATATGCTACAACATCATCTGCCGTTAGATCTGCGTCGGCATTCGAACGCTCAGCCGCCGTACAATCAGGATTTAAGATGCAATAGCCTTCCGTAATGATCTCTTCCCAGTTCATGATGTCGCCGTATTCTTTTAAAGCTTCGTGATGCAATCCAGTTATAAAGTTCGCATCCTTCGCATTTAATACGGTTGGAATATAGTAAAAATCAAATCCGGGTGTAAGGGATTCGATATTCGAAACTTCAAGTACACAAGGAACCGCAAATCTGCGGATTCGTGACATAAGATCCAGTGTGTTATCAAGCGTTATCCCTTCAGATCCGCCGACGATAACTGCATCCGTACCACTCTCGCAAATCATCTCAAGGTCGCTGTCGCTGATCTCTTTATCTGGGTCAAGCTTAAACACATGATTCCATTCTCTATAATCAAACATGGTGTTCTTCCTTTCATAAATTAAGGCTCTTCTCTAAAAGATTGTTGCTTTTGGCACATTTGTTTGTTCATTCTCTTCATTGACAAGTTGATTGGAGTGTAAGGTGCGAGACTCCTGCGGGACCAGCGGGACAGGTGAGACACCACCGGCGCAAAGCGTCAAGGTGGCTCACCGCACGCCCCGCGGAAAGCGAGCATCCTGTAACGGAAATCAACCACTTCCAAAACAGCAAAGTTTGCGAAAACAGCTTAAATAAAACAACCCGTGCCTGCTTTTTTAACAGGCCGTTTTCTGTACTTCTGCATTATATCAAAAATAAAGTTCTCACTCTATGATTCATCATGTGGAAAGATTGTGAAGTTCATACTTCAGTTTGGGGAGGATTGCCTGTGCTCATGTGGCAAATTGACGACGAAATCATGCTGAAACAAGCAGACTTGAAAGAATCCGAATCTATTTTCATGCTGCTCGAGCATTCGCGCGAGCATCTCGGACCATGGATCGGCTGGGTGGATTATACACAATCAAACGGAGAAATGAAGCAGTTTATTAAAACCGTTAATAAAAAGATGAAAGAACAGACGGACGTTGTTCTATTTATCTGGTATCAGGGCCAGGTTGCGGGTTCAGTGGCTCTGTATGATTTAAAGTGGCATAATCAGTCGGGAATGCTCGGTTACTGGGTTGGGGGAGGTTTTGAAGGACATGGTATCGCTCAGCGGGCTGTAAGAGGAATGCTAATGTATGCATTCTATACGCTCATGCTGAACCGTGTGGAATTAAGGGCAGCTGTTCAAAATGAAAAGAGCATCAAGCTCGCCCGCCGTCTTGGCTTCCAGGCAGAAGGCATCGTCCGTCAAGCAGAATGGATCCGCGGACAATGCCGAGATCAGGTACAGATGAGCTTGATGAAGAGTGAGTTTCAATAAATCAAAAAGGATATTTCAAAAAATTATTACTTATGAAAAAGCAAAATCAAAAAAGCATCGACCATATTTCTTTGGTTAATGCTTTTTATTTATTACTTATCCTTTTTTTCTTCCTGCATTTCACTCTTATCATCATCTTGATCTAGTTCATCGTTCTGTTCTGAAGGTTCTTCACTTGGATCTGGTTCTTGCTCGTCTTGGCTTGGATCTGAACATCCGAATAGAAGACTGAGTGAAAGTACAGCCGAAAGTGATCCAAGTACGATTTTCTTTAGTTTCATGTTGTGTCCTCCTTTCATTTTATCATTAAAGATATTTTGTTTAGTATTTTGTTTTTTATTCATCATACTGACCGGTACGTGTTAACTAATAAAAAAAGGCTATCATCTAAAGGGTTTAAACCCCTTTTGATATAGCCCTTTTTCATTTCTATTACATAATCCGCTTAGATTTTTATCTTTGAATCTTGAACATTAAATTCCTTTTCTTCTCCATATCCAATCACAACTACTTCTGTCTTCGGATAGTTCTTTAGTTCAGCAGCGAGATCATGGTCTTTATCCATCATTGTATCTATTATAGGAAAAGCTTTTAACAATGCTTCTAAAACCTCTGGCGAAGAAGCCGTTTTTTTGTCGGGAAGGTATGACTCGGAATGACATATTGAACATTCAGCAAGTTCTTAACCGCATAAGCTGCTTCTTTCGGCCCCATTGTAAAGTGACCAGAAGATGAAAGGATCGCAATTGTCGGTTCATAGACATCTTGAATAAGTTTCATGTCCGACATGATTGCAGTGTCACCTGAATGGTAGAGTGTATGGTCATTATGGAAGTCAAAGATGTAACCTACTGCTTCACCAGCATAAATAGGTGTGCCCTCTGTCTCACCGTAACTGGATGTATGTTTTGCTTGTACCATAGTAGCTTTAACATCCTCTAGGTGTATGCTTCCGCCTAAGTTAATCGGATATACATTTTTTACGCCCTTTTGTAATAGGATCATGGCTAATTCATTATTGTGCCACTACTAAACAATCAGGGTGGGAATTAAGAAGCTTTTGCAAACCGCTCGTATGATCAAAATGACCATGTGTCAGAAACACCACGTCAATCGATTTCATGAATTCTTCTGTCTGATATTGAGCGGGACAGCCTGGATTCATGTCAAAAAAACGGATCAATCAAGTAATTTTTACCCTCTTTACTCGTTAAAACATACATGGCATGACCTAAGCGCAATACTTTCATCTTCTACCTCCTGAAAATAAATATCCAAACATCCTAATATATTACAATTATGTGATGTAAATGTATATTTCGGAGGCGTTTTTTATTTTCCTTCTCGGAATCCCACGTTAAATAAATTTATTCCTGGCTTAATTTGAAAAATCCCACGAAAAACGGCAATAATCCCACGTTAATTTCATAATAACCACGAGTCGACACCCGCAACAAATTCCGACACCACGGCATGAGGTTTTCCAAACAAAAAAACCTGCACTCTAGACTAACCTAGGTAGATGAGACACAATAAAACACCTCCGAAATGATACACTTATTCTAAGTGATAATCGGAGGTGTTTTTGCATGGGCAAAAACGTATATTCAAAAGAAACAAAGTGGGCTGTTGTTAAGGATAAAATGAGTGGCCAATTTACGAATGAAGAAATTATGAATAAGTATGGCATTAAAAATGTTTCGCAAATAAAAACATGGGTGAAATGGTATCGTGAAAATCAAGTACACCGGTTTAATCAGCCAATAGGCAAACAATACTCTTACGGTCTTGGACCTGATTCAGCTAGTGAAGAGGAAAAAAAGGACCGTCAATTCAATCACTATAAACAGGAGAATGAAATCTTAAAAAAGTATTTGGAGATCGAAAAGGAGTTGAAAAAGAAGTAGTTCTCCGTTTGGTAAAAAAATTACGAAAAAAGTACACGGTTACGGCTATTCTAAGCGCGCTAAACGTTCCAAGGTCCACATACTATCGTTGGGTGTCTACTCCATCTAATGATTTGTCTAAATCAGAGAAGGTCATTATCTCACTTTGTGAAGAGACTAACTATCGGTATGGACATCGTAAAATTAAGAATTTACTTAAACGTCGATATCAAATTAGTTTGAATCGAAATTCGGTGCAACGTATTATGCAAAAGCATCATCTACAGTGCCGTGTAAAGCCAAAGCGCAAGTGGAAATCTCAAGGGGAATCCATCATTGTCGCACCAAACATTTTAAATCGAGATTTTTCAGCAGCTCGACCTAATCAAAAGTGGGTAACAGATATAACATATGTTCAATATGGTTCTATTACATTGTACCTATCGACCATAATGGATTTATTTAATAATCAAATTGTGGCTCACAAGCTCTATACCCATCAACAAGTTCCTCTTGTGGCAGATACCTTAAAAGCAGCTTTGGAATCACGAGGGAACCCCAAAGGGGTTATAATCCACTCAGATCAAGGAAGTGTGTATACATCCTATGGGTATCAACAACTAATAAAGGATAGGAAATTGGTCAGCAGTATGTCCAGAAGAGGAAATTGTTGGGATAATGCGGTTATTGAGTCCTTCCATTCCAATCTAAAATCTGAAGAATTTCAATATGTGAAGTTTAATTCTATGCCGATAGATAAAATCAGGGAAAAAGTAGATCAGTACATGAAGTATTATAATGAAGAGCGTATACAAGAAAAATTAGGCTACCACACCCCAATTGAATTTGGTAGTATGGCAGCCTAACTGGTGGTGTTTTATTATTGTCTCATTTGACTAGGCCAGTCTAATCGGCAGGTTTTTCCTCATCATTATTTATTTCGCTTCTTCCTCTTCATGGACGCGGTCGAGCACCATTGCATAAGCGTCGTTCCCGAAGTTCAGGCAGCGCTTTACACGAGAAATTGTCGCAGTGCTTGCACCAGTCTCGTTCTCGATTTTGTGATATGTCTTGCCTTCACGAAGCATGCGTGCCACTTCAAGTCTTTGTGCGAGTGACTGAATCTCGTTCATCGTACAAAGGTCGTCAAAGAAACGATAGCATTCTTCCATATCCTTAAGCGAAAGAACGGATTCAAAAAGCTGATCCAGCGCTTTTCCACGTAGTTTATCAATTTGCATGAAACATGCACTCCTTTTTTCTATTGCATCTTAACTGAATTCTCCATACCGCTAGGCACGATGTTGATCCAGGTTTTACCCGGTATGAATGCTCCGCCGTCCGGAACGATTCTTCCATTCTCGTTTCTCCACGAGATATTCTGAGCAACACCATTTTGAATCAGAATCGCATCTCCGCCTGATGTTAAATTGATCTGGCGTCTGCCGGCATCATCGATAACCCTGTGAGCTGCCTCTACGATAAATACATTGCTCACTGAGATTGGAGTTTCAGTTTCCCTATCTATTGTCGGTTCATTGTTGCTGCTTCTAGCGTACGTTTTCTTTTTCTCGGAGTACGTAAACCCTACTGTTTCTCCGCGGCCATAATCAACCGTAACGTCTTTCGCTGGTTCGCCTTCAATGTTTACGGAACTCGTTTTTGTCAGAAATCGAAGCATATCCAGATCGTCTGTCTGATCTGCTCCAACTTTATCCATTCCTCTTAAAATATTTTCAGAGGTGATGTAAGAGTTGTGAGGCGCCTTTCTAAAATCAGCCCTGTTAAAAAGGCTGCCATCGTAGTCCATGCCGTTTAAATGATCTACGGTACCGCTGTAAAGCATCTCTTTTGCTTCAGGACTGTATCCATGCGCAACATAAAGTGCGTTGTACCCACGAGAAAGTTCAATATAGTAGTCTCTCGCACTGCGGACTGGCCCGACTGTTTCTGGCATCTCGCTCTGGAAGATAGCCAGAAAACGAGTAAGTTCTCCCTCAGCTAATACTTCGTACACAATATCGGCTTTATGAAGTCCTGATTGAGGTCTTGCCTTCCAGTGGTTGTTCACCATTACCGCTACAGCACGCTGATCGATCTCGTCGTTCGTCCCAATACCGGTAAGGGGAAAGACAGAAGAGAATGTCTCTTCTTTTTTCTTATCTTTTTTCTTAGAATCCGAAGCTTCGGCTTTATCCACCTTGCCGTCCTCTAACACCTTATCTTTTGCGTCTTTACATGCAGACAGCGTAAATACCAGGATCATAGACATCAAAATCACGTACCACTTTTTCATTGGGCTCACTACCTTTGTATCATTATTTTGCCCAATCCTTTTCTATATTAACGCATAATCGAAGGAAAGAGTAACCCTTTCTTTTTAACATCGTAAATGCCTCTTTGCGTAATGCGGATATATGGCAAGTGTGTTGAAGAAAAGAATAGAAGAGAATAAATCGGATCTTCATATTGATAGCCCCGGTCTCTTAACGCACGCGTTAGCGCTTTTTCTTCCTCCATTAGTTCTTCTATAGCAAGATTCGACATTCCTCCCGCTAAAGGAAGATTTATCTCAGCTATCACTTTGCCTTTTTCGGTAAGTACGATTCCCCCGCCTATTTCTTTTAATCGTTCAAACGCCAAAGACATATCCTTTTTGCTTTTTCCGATTATGAGAAGGTCTCCCGTATTGGAGTACGAACTTGCAAAACCATACAAATTTTTAGCAAAGCCTTTTACGATCGTGTTGGTCCGCCACTTTCCTTCTTTATCGATCAGCATTAAGAAACACTCATCCGATTCTTCGTTAATCTCTTCAGAAAAAGGATTGATCGATACATTATATGGCCGTGTGATGACACTATTGTACATTTCTATACCGACAAGACCAGAAAACTGAAAATCATCATCATGCAGATCCCAATCAATCTTTCTTTGTGAGATGCCGTGGCCTTCCCAGTCAAACTCAAAATCTTCGTCTTTACTTATATCGATTCCATCCCGCTTCATCCATTTTCCTTTTGCCAAAACCGAAACAGGAAGAGGATTATGAATATCATCTAAAATATTTAAATGTGCAACACGACCTGGTGCAACCATTCCGAAAAGGTGGTCCATACCGTAATATCTCGCAACGTTATACGAAACCATCATGTAGGCATCCACTGGATCAATGCCTGCCTCTAGTGCAATCTCGAGCATTTTATCGGTAACGCCTTCCTCATAAAAAGCAGGAGTTGATCCATCAGTCGTAAAGAAAATCCGTTCAAAGTTTGTGATTCCTTCTTCTTTCATCTGACGCAAAAGCTTTGGAAGATCTGGACGAATCGAGGAATATCGAAGTGACACTTGAAGCCCTGCATTCAAGCGGTCCATGACTTCTGTCCCTGTCATCGCTTCATGATCGCAATCAACACCTAGCAGCGTCATCGCCGTTAACGTTTTCTCTGATGCTCCTGGCAGATGTCCCTCAATCTTTTTGCCAGCTTTCTTCGTCTTTAACATCCAGTGCAAAAGTGTGTCATCGCCCTGCAGAACCCTCGGCCAGCTCGTCAGTTCTCCGCCTTGCAAAACATACGGGCTTTCCAGCAGCTTTTTAATCGAAGTTTCCGAAAAATATTTTTCCTCTTCTGCCAGCTCTGTTTGTGCGTCATAACGGCACCACCAAAAGAAATTAGCAGGCATTTCATTCACGTCTTCCATAAAAGAAAGCGCTTTCGAAATATTCATTTCAAAAAGAAGCATGAAGTTATCGGCTAAAAATACAGATGTCCCGCGCTGCAATGCATATCGGGAGAGCGTCTGGGGATTATAAAGTTGAAACGGATGACAATGTGGTTCAATGTATCCCGGCACAACAAATCGGCCTTCAAGATCAGCATACTCGGTACCCGTATCTTTAGCTGGCAGCTTTTCGCCGACATAGATGATACGGTCTTCTAAAATCCAGATATTTGCCTTCGTCCATTTTTTAAGGGCGGTATTAAGGTAAGCAGCGTTTTTTAAGACAAGAGACGGTGCCATTTCACCTTGAATGACGGCCACTTGTTTGCGCATTTGTGATTTATTCCAAAACGCTATGTGTTGGTTCATGTTGGATTCACCTGTCTTCTCTGAAAATTTCGTTTTTTCAAGAATACCATATTCATCAAACAAATTGGTAAAAATCGAAAGGAGTCTCTCTATGAAACAAAATATTGGTTTAGTTAACAGCATGATCCGTATTATTGCAGGCTTAACTCTTCTCTCTGTTTATACGGCTAAATTAACAAGAAAGCCTTACAAAGAGTCATATATTCTTATGATTATGATGGCTGCAATGAAGGTGGCAGAAGGCATCGTGCGTTATTGTCCTATGACAGACCTTCTGCACAAAAGCAAAGAAATGAACGATATGGATTTAGGAACAATCGCAAAAGAAGGATCACCATTTAATCCTTCTTAAATGCTAGGGGGCATATGATGCCGACACATTCGATTCTAAAAGGCAATCTATTCAACAAGGTCCCATCCAAATCCAATAAAAGAAAGCTGACCAAACGCCGTATGATACGATGTTGGTCAGCTCTTAAATAGAACGCTTAATTAGAACTAATAGGAGGTTACCTTTGAATATGAACTACGAATACCTAATGGATACTGCTTTTCTTTATATTTTGCTTATTGGCGGGATCATCGCCATCGCGTTTGTTTTTATTAAGAAGAGACGTGTGAAATAGCTTTATATCCGATATCTTTGCGATAAAAAGATCCTTCGCACGTAATCTTTTTCATTTCTTCGTAAACTTTTCTTTGGGCGTCTTCAAGCGAATTACCTTTTGAGGCAGCCAGCAGCACCCTGCCGCCATGTGTCTGCAATGCATCTCCGGAGCTTTTTGTACCAGCATGGAACACATTCGTGTCCTCATGAATTTCTTCAAGCCCTTTAATAAGCTGTGGTTCAGATGATGAAACAGGATACCCTGCTGATGCAAGGACTACACCAAGAACAGACTCTTCAGTCCACTGAAGCTCAGGCTTATTGCCATCTAATAATGTGACCAGCAATTCTCCCAGATCATTTTCCAGCCTCGGTAAAATCACTTGTGTTTCCGGATCCCCAAAACGCGCATTGAACTCAATCACTTTTGGCCCTTCTTGTGTTAAAATCAGCCCTGCATAAAGGATACCTGTAAATGGTGTACCTTCCTGTTTCATCGCGGAAACAGTCGGCAGCACGATGTCTTGAATTGCTTTTTGAACCGCTGTATCAGGGATTTGCGGAACAGGCGAATAAGCTCCCATGCCTCCTGTGTTTGGTCCTTCATCACCGTCATATGCACGTTTATGATCTTGTGCAATTTCCATCGGAAGTACGATTTCCTCATTTACGAACGACATTAAGGAAAACTCTTCACCTTCTAAAAATTCCTCTACCACGACTTTTTCGCTTGCTTCGCCAAACCGTTTGTCTACCATAAGTTCGTACAAGCCTTCTTCAGCTTCTTCAAGTGTCGCTGCAACAATAACTCCCTTGCCTGCTGCAAGACCGTCGGCTTTTAATACGATAGGGGCACCTTTCTCTCTGACATAGCTGAGAGCTTGATCATAATTCGTAAACGTTTCAGATGAGGCGGTTGGGATTCCGTACTTTTGCATGAGGTTTTTGGCGAAAGACTTGCTTCCTTCAATCTGTGCAGCTGCTTTAGACGGTCCGAAGATTCTAAGCCCCGCTTCTTGGAACTGATCCACAATAGCATTAAGAAGAGGTACTTCTGGTCCGACAAACGTCAAATCGATCTCTTTTGATTTTGCAAAAGATACAAGTTCATTAATCTCGTTTTCCTTAATCGGTACATTTACAGCAATTTTATCAATTCCAGGATTACCTGGTGCGGCATACACCCGTGACACGCTTGGGCTGTTAGCAAACTTCCAAACAAGCGCATGCTCACGTCCGCCTTTTCCGATGACAAGAACGTTCATTAGCAAATCCTCCTTTTTGGAAGTTGATTTCCGTTCCAGGATGCTCGCTTTCCGCGGGGTGTGCGGTGAGCCTCCTAGCGCTCTGCGCTGTTAGGAGGACTCACCTGTCCCACTCATCCCGTAGGAGTCTCGCACCTTGCACTACAATCAACTATTCAATGAAGCGAATGAAACAATAACCATAAGCAACAAAACAACTTAATGCTTAAAGTGTCTTACCCCGGTAAACACCATCGTAATGCCGTGTTCGTCAGCTTTTTTAATTGAATCCTCGTCCTTGATAGAACCTCCTGGCTGAATGATCGCCGTTACACCAGCGCGTGCTGCTGCTTCAACTGTGTCATCCATCGGGAAGAACGCATCTGAACCAAGCGCGGAACCTTGTGCACGATCTCCAGCTTGTTCAATCGCAATCTTAGCTGCACCAACCCGGTTCATCTGACCCGCACCGACGCCAACTGTCATTTCATCCTTAGCAAGCACGATCGCGTTTGATTTAACATGTTTTACAACTTTCCAAGCTAATTTCAGGTCTTTCCATTCCTGTTCAGTCGGCTGGCGTTTTGTAGGAATTGTCACGTTCGCATCGTCAAGTCCATAAACATCTTCTTCCTGAACAAGCATCCCGCCAGAAACAGTCGTTACTTTTTTAGCAATTCCTTTACCTTCAGTAAAATCGAGCTTTAACAAGCGGATATTCTTCTTCTTTGTTAAAATTTCTAAAGCTTCGTCTGTAAATGAGGGAGCTATAATGATCTCCAGGAAAATTTCTGCCAACTTCTCTGCCGTCACTAAATCAACTTCTGTATTTGAAGCGATAATTCCGCCAAAGATTGAAACCGGGTCCGCTTCGAAAGCACGCGTATAAGCTTCCAGCACAGTCGAACCTGTACCCACTCCACACGGATTCATATGTTTAACCGCAACAACAGCCGGGTCAACGAACTCTTTTACGATTGAAAGTGCAGCATCAGCGTCATTGATGTTGTTGTACGAAAGCTCTTTTCCGTGAAGCTGTTCAGCATTTGTTAATGAAAGCGAGCCAGCGAGCGGTTTTGCATAGAACGCCGCTTTTTGATGAGGGTTTTCCCCGTAGCGAAGATCTTGCTTCTTCTCATACGTGACAGTAAATGATTCTGGGTGTTCTTCTTCTACCGCTGCTGTTAAGTATTCCGCGATTAGCGCGTCATACGCTGCTGTATGGCGGAAAGTCTTTGCTGCAAGTCTGCGGCGCGTCTCTTCACTTACTGAACCTGCGTTCTCTAATTCACCAGCAACTGTCTCATAATCCCTTGGATCTACTACAACCGTTACATAAGCATGATTTTTTGCTGCAGAACGAAGCATGCTCGGTCCGCCGATATCAATATTCTCAATCGCATCAGAAAATGCTACATTCTCTTTTGCAATCGTTTCTTTAAACGGATATAAGTTAACGACAACAAGGTCGATAGGTGCAATCTCATTTTCTTGCATGGCTTGTTTGTGTGTTTCATTGTCACGGACAGCAAGAAGTCCGCCATGAATTTTTGGATGCAATGTTTTTACACGGCCGTCCATAATCTCTGGAAAACCTGTCACTTCCGAAATCCCGATGACCGGAATCCCTGCTTCCTCTAATGCTTTTTTCGTTCCGCCAGTCGAGATGATCTCTACACCATGACTCGCTAATTTTTCTGCAAAAGGAAGCAAGCCTTCTTTATTCGATACGGACACTAATGCTCGTTTAATGGTCATTGTACAATGCCTCCTACGGTGTCTTTTTGTAATAGTTTGTTTATGATGGCTGGGTACAATTGATGTTCAGCTTTCTGTATACGTTCCTGCAGCGTTTCTCTTGTATCTCCAGGAAATACCGGAATTTTCACTTGTTCAATGATCGGCCCTGTGTCCATTCCGCTGTCTACATAATGAACGGTAACGCCTGTTTCTGCAACATTCGCTTCTAATGCCTGACCGACTGCATCCTTGCCTGGAAAGGCCGGCAGGAAAGAAGGATGAACGTTAACGATTCTTCCTTCAAAAGCATCCAGCAGTACGTTACCAATGAGCCGCATATAGCCTGCAAGTACAATAAACTCAACGCTATGTCCTTCAAGTTCATTCACAATCTCTTTTTCAAATTCAGCTTTAGAGGCAAACGTGTTCGGTACAAAAGTAAAAATCGGAATGTTAAGCTTGCGGGCTCTTTCTATGACTTTTGCTCCGGGCTTATCGCATACCAAGAGCTGTATTTCAGCCATAAGCGTTTCATTTTCCACAGCATCTGCAATCGCTTGAAAGTTGCTTCCGCTTCCTGAAGCAAACACAGCTATTCTTTTCATTCGATCGATCCTCCGCCAAAAATAACGCCTTCACCTTTTTTAACACGTCCGATAATGTACGGCTTCTCGCCTGTTTCTTCTAAAAGACGGATGATCGGCAGCATGTTCTCTTCTGAGACAGCAAGAACCATGCCGATTCCCATATTAAATGTCGTGAACATCTCTTTTCGTGTGAGGCTGCCTTTTTCTTCGATCAGATCAAAAACTGGAGGAACTGGCCATGAGCCATAATCAATTTCTGCAGCAAGTCCTTCTGGCAGCATGCGCGGGATGTTTTCGATAAAACCGCCGCCTGTAATGTGAGCCACACCATTTACATCGAATTTATTAAAGACTTCCAATAACGGTTTTACATAGATTCTTGTTGGGGTCAGAAGCTCTTCACCAAGCGGTTTAGACAACCCGTCATATTGTTCGTTCAAGTCCAGCCCTGCACTGTCTAATAAGACCTTTCGAACAAGAGAAAAACCGTTTGAGTGCAGTCCGTTAGAAGCAAGTCCGATCAACACATCGTTCTCTCCAATTCGAGAGCCGTTAATCAATTTAGATTTCTCAGCAATGCCCACGGTAAAACCCGCTAGGTCATACTCTTCACTGCTGTACATGCCTGGCATCTCAGCTGTTTCTCCCCCGATAAGTGCGCAGCCTGCCTGCTCGCAGCCGTCCGCGATGCCTTTTACGATCTGTTCTACTTTTTCAGGGTGAAGTGTGCCGCAAGCAATATAGTCCAGGAAATAAAGCGGCTCTGCTCCTTGCGCTACAATATCGTTCACACACATGGCAACGGCATCAACACCAATCGTGTCATGCTTATCCATCATAAAAGCGAGCATCAATTTCGTTCCTACTCCGTCTGTTCCTGAAACAAGCACCGGTTCTTTGTGTGAGAAACCTGATAGATCAAACATCGCACCAAATCCTCCAAGTCCAGCAAGCACTTCTGGACGTTTTGTTCTCAGTGCATGTTTCTTGATCCGGTCAACCGCTTCATAACCTGCTTCGATATTCACTCCCGCTTGCTTATATGCTTCTGCCATCGACTTCTCCCCCTTTAAACAAGCTCTTTTTCATATGGTAAAACTGTATCTGGATAAATTTCTGTCGGATAACGTCCTGTAAAACAAGCTAAACACTGACCGCAGTTCGGTTCTGAGTTCGAGCGGCCAATCCCCTCCATCAATCCTTCAACGGAAATAAAAGATAAAGAATCAGCGCCGATAATTTCACGGATCTCATCAACCGAATGCTTTGATGCGATAAGTTCTGCACGCTCTGACGTATCAATTCCGTAGTAGCACGGATGGGCGATCGGCGGTGCTGTAATTCTTACATGCACCTCTTTCGCGCCCGCGGCACGCAGCATTTTTACGATACGGCGGCTTGTAGTTCCGCGAACGATTGAATCATCCACCATAACAACACGCTTGCCTTCCACAATTCCCCGAACCGGTGAAAGCTTCATCTTTACGCCGAGTTCACGCAGTTCTTGTGAAGGCTGGATGAATGTTCTTCCTACATAACGGTTTTTAATCAAGCCGATCTCATAAGGAATCCCGGATGCTTCCGCATAACCGATCGCTGCTGAGATACTTGAATCAGGAACACCTGTTACAACATCCGCTTCAACTGGCGCTTCTTCATACATCTTCTTACCAAGACTTTTTCGTGCTGCATGTACGTTAATTCCTTCAATATTGCTGTCTGGTCTTGAAAAATAAATATATTCCATCGAACACATCGACCGCTGTACAGAAGTTGAAAAACGGTCTACCGTTAAGCCATCTTCGTTAATGATTAAAAGTTCTCCCGGCTGCACGTCACGTACGTATGTTGCACCGATTACATCAAATGCACATGTTTCAGAAGCTACTACATAAGCGTCACCTAGCATACCTAGAGACAATGGACGCAAGCCGTTTGGATCTAACGCCACCATCATCTCGTTTTCCGTCATGACTAAAAATGCATATGCACCTTTTAACATCGTAAGTGCGTTTTGGACTTTTTCCTTTAATGTAAAATATCCGCTGCGCTTTATAAGATGCGCCAGTACTTCCGTATCAGATGTCGTCTGAAAAATACTTCCTTGTGACTCCAACTGATGTTTCAATGCATTGGCATTCACTAGGTTTCCGTTATGCGCTAGTGCAAGTGAATTAGTTTGAGAGCGGAACAACAAGGGCTGAACGTTTGCAAGCTCGTTTCCGCCAGCTGTTGAATACCGGACATGGCCAATCGCACCATGCCCAATCAAACCCTCTAACTCGCCTTTACTAAAAACATCATTCACAAGACCGCTCCCTTTATGAATGCGGAGGCGTTCTCCATCCGTTACAACAATTCCAGCACCCTCTTGCCCGCGATGCTGCAGACTGTGCAGGCCATAATATGTTAACTGCGCAGCATCTGGGTGACCCCAAATACCAAATACGCCGCATTCTTCGTTTAAACCTTTGATGTCAGCAAGCATGGAATTGCTCCTTTCCAGGCATCTTGCAGTTCCTGGAGCGTACAGGATAATAACTCTTCACCCTGCTCATTATCGATCGCAAGACCGCTCTCAGAACGTACAAACCCTATGATTTTTGCATCTTTTACAAGCTGTTGGAACTCGTCTTGATTTTCAGGTTTTACCGTTACTAAGAAACGGGATTGTGATTCTCCGAAAAGGCTGCCGATCGGCTCATCTGTCAGTGTAACGCTCGCCCCGACTTTTCCGTCCATCACAGATTCAGCAAGTGCTACTGAAAGTCCGCCTTCTGCCACATCATGTGCAGATGCGATAAGTCCTTTTTGAATCGCCTCTAAAAGATCACGCTGTCTGTTTTCTTCCACTTCAAGATCGATGTGAGGCGCTTTGCCGAAAATGCGTCCTTCTTTCATCTTCTGAAGCTCGCTTCCACCAAACTCAGGCTTGCTGTCACCGATCAGATAAATGATGTCTCCCGCTTCTTTAAAGCTTTGCGTTACAATGTGCTTTGTATCCTCGATCAGCCCGACCATACCAATAACAGGTGTTGGGTAAACCGCTACACCATTTGTTTCGTTATAAAGGGATACGTTTCCGCCGATTACAGGAGTCTCAAGCTTGGTACATGCCGCGCTCATGCCGTCAGCAGATTTTTCAAGCTGCCAGAAGATCTCAGGCTTCTCAGGGTTTCCGAAGTTTAAGCAGTCAGTTACAGCTAATGGCTTCGCACCAGAACATACAAGGTTACGAGCCGCTTCAGCAACAGCAATCTTTCCGCCAACTTCCGGATCAAGATATAAATAGCGAGAATTACAATCCGTTGTCATCGCAAGAGCCTTTTTCGTCCCTCTTATTCTTACAACCGCTGCGTCAGAACCCGGCGCAACAACTGTATTCGTGCGAACCATGTAGTCATATTGGTTATAAACCCACTCTTTGCTCGCGATCGTCGGCTGCTCTAAAAGTGATAACAGCGTAGATTTGAAGCTAGTAACCTCAGGGATATATTCTTCTTGCGCTTGGAACTCAGCATAATATGCCGGCTCTTTTGATGGCTTATGATAAACAGGTGCATCTTCTGCAAGTGCATCGACCGGTACATCTGCTACAATCTCACCTTGATGAGTGAGGCGCAGTACTTGTTCTTCGATAACCGTTCCAACCGTTACACAATCTAGATCCCACTTCGCAAAAATCTTTTCTACTTCATGCTCACGGCCATTTTCAACAACTAACAGCATGCGTTCTTGAGATTCAGAAAGCATCATCTCATATGCCGTCATACCTGTTTCACGCTGCGGAATAAGGTCAAGGTTCATCTCGATTCCCATGCCAGCTTTACTTGCCATCTCAGCAGACGAGCTTGTCAAACCTGCTGCACCCATATCCTGAATTCCAACAAGAGCATCACAGTTATGAATCAGCTCCAGGCACGCTTCCATTACAAGCTTTTCCATGAACGGATCGCCCACTTGAACTGCTGGACGTTTTTCTTCAGATGCTTCAGAAAGCTCTTCTGATGCAAACGTTGCACCGTGGATTCCGTCTCGGCCTGTTTTCGCTCCAACGTACATTACGGAGTTCCCTGCACCCTTTGCCTGGCCCTTCTTTATATCTTTATGATCGATCAAACCAACACACATAGCGTTAACGAGCGGGTTGCCTTCGTATGACGGATCAAACTGAACTTCTCCGCCAACTGTCGGAATACCGATACAGTTCCCGTAGCCTGCAATCCCAGCTACAACCTGCTCAAACAAATACTTAACACGAGGTGATTCTAATTCACCAAAACGAAGCGAGTTCAGCATTGCGATCGGACGCGCTCCCATTGAGAAAACGTCACGGATGATTCCGCCAACACCAGTAGCAGCTCCTTGATATGGTTCAATGGCTGATGGATGGTTGTGAGATTCAATCTTAAATACAACCGCCTGGCCGTCACCGATATCCACGATACCAGCACCTTCACCTGGTCCTTGCAGCACACGCTCTCCCTTTGTCGGGAACTTGCTCAACACAGGTTTTGAATTTTTATAAGAACAGTGTTCACTCCACATAACAGAGAACAATCCAGTTTCCGTCCAGTTCGGAAGTCTTCCAATAATCTTTTCTACCAATTCAAACTCTGAATCACTTAAGCCCATTTCACGGTACAATTTCTGTTCTTTAATTTGAGAACTTGTTGGTTCATGTTGCAGCGACATAGCGTTCCCTCCAGCTCTTCACGATTGATTGAAATAACTTCAGTCCATCCTTGCTTCCTAACAGCTCATCAACAGCGCGTTCTGGGTGCGGCATCATCCCAAGTACATTGCCCTCTTTGTTCGTAATTCCGGCAATATCCTCAACAGATCCGTTCGGATTTTTTGCATATGTGAATACGATCTGATCGTTTTCTTTCAGCACTTTTAGCGTCTCTTCATCGCAGTAATAGTTGCCTTCACCATGTGCAACTGGAACAGAGATCACTTCACCTTTTTCGTATTGAGATGTAAAAATTGTGCACGCATTCTGAACTTTAAGCTCTTCCGGCTGGCAGATAAATTTCAGAGATTCGTTTCGGCGCATCGCCCCAGGCAAGAGACCAGTTTCAAGCAAAATCTGAAAACCGTTGCATACACCTAGAACGGGTTTTCCTTCTTTGGCTGCTTTTACAACTTCACTCATCACATTTGAAAATTGTGCGATCGAACCAGTACGTAAATAATCTCCATATGAAAAGCCGCCTGGCAATAAAATACCGTCAAATCCACTTAAGTCTGATGCATCATGCCAAACGTACTCAACATCCATGCCAAGCTCATCTTTTACCGCATGATACATATCTGTGTCACAGTTTGATCCTGGGAAAACGATTACTGCAAACTTCACTGTGCAACAACCTCCTCCACCTCATACCGGTAGTCCTCAATCACCGGATTGGATAAAAGTTTAGAGCACATAGCAACAATCTTCTCGTCCAGATCATAGTCGCCTTTTTGAAGTGTCAGCTCCAGATACTTGCCGATACGTACGTCTTCAACCTCTGACTGTCCCATCTTATGAAGCGAATGCATAACTGCCTTTCCTTGCGGGTCCAATACACTCTCTCTTAGCGTTACATAAACTTTTACTTTGTACATGATAGGCCTCCTAGACGTTTTAAAATAGTTTCATAAGCATCTGTTAAACTTCCAAGTTCACGGCGGAACACATCTTTATCAAGCTTCTCGTTCGTTTCAGCATCCCATAGTCTGCAAGTATCCGGAGAAATTTCATCAGCAAGCAGCAGCTGTCCGTCGCGATCAACTCCGAACTCAAGCTTAAAATCTACAAGCTTTACATTCTTCTGAGCAAAATAGGATGTCAGGACTTCATTGATCTGAAACGCTTGCTCTGAAATGATTTCGAGCTGTTCTTTTGTTGCTATGTTCAAAATATCGATGTGATCTTCGTTAATAAGCGGATCACCAAGGTCATCGTTTTTGAAGTAGTATTCTAGAATGGTTTTTGGCAGGATCTGTCCTTCTGGCAAACCAGTCCGTTTTGAAAGTGAACCGGCTGCGATGTTGCGTACGACCACTTCTAAGGGAATGATGGTCACCTTCTTCACGAGCTGTTCAGTTTCTGAAACTCGTTTTACAAAGTGAGATTCAATGCCTTTTTCTTTCAGCAACTCGAACAGAATGGTTGATATTTCATTGTTGAGTCTGCCTTTTCCTTCGATCTCTGCTTTTTTCTCCCCATTAAAAGCGGTAGCGGAATCTTTGTAGCTTACCCATACAACATCTTCTTCTGTAGTACGGTAAATTCGTTTCGCTTTTCCTTCATACAGCTGCTCTAACTTCTCCATTCTGACCCCTCCATTTTAGGAACATTCCCAATATTCAATCTTTTAAAAAAGGTAAAGAGAAAGAGAGCTCACAATATCACTCTCTTTTTAGTTGAAGTACTTCTAATAAGCTTTTTCGCAATTACTGTTGTTTTTGGAAGTGGTTGATTTCCGTTTCAGATGCTCGCTTTCCGGGGGGCGTGCGGTGAGCCACCTCGTGCCTTGCACCTACAGTGTCTCACCTGTCACGCTAATCCCCCAGGAGTCTCGCATCTTACACTCCAATCAACTTTCAATGAAGTCTTTTAAAAACAACAATCTTTAAAGATCTTTCTTATAAAACCTTTTAAAGCCCTAATCTGTCGAAAATCGTATCGACATGTGACAAGTGGTAACTGTAATCAAAGCATTCAGAGATTTCTTCAGGTGTTAATTTGTCTGTGATTTTTGGTTCAGCTTCTACTAATGTTCTAAACTGCACGCCTTCTTCCCAAGCTTGCATCGCTTTTGGCTGCACCGTGTCATACGCTTCTTCACGGGCCATGCCTTTGTCGATCAGTTTTAAAAGAACGCGCTGTGAGTAGATCAATCCATACGTGCGATCCATGTTGCGCTTCATGTTCTCTGGGAACACCGTTAATTTTTTGATGATGTTGCCAAAACGGTCCAGCATGTAATTAAGTGCGATCGTTGCATCCGGCAGAATCACACGTTCAGCAGATGAATGCGAGATGTCTCGTTCATGCCATAGAGACACGTTTTCGTAAGCTGTCATCATGTAACCGCGGATCACACGAGCAAGCCCTGTCATGTTTTCAGAACCGATCGGATTTCGTTTATGCGGCATTGCAGAAGAACCTTTTTGGCCTTTTGCAAAGAACTCTTCTACTTCACGCGTTTCACTCTTTTGAAGTCCGCGAACTTCTGTTGCAAACTTCTCGATACTTGTTGCAATCAAAGCAAGTGTTGACATATAGTGTGCGTGACGGTCGCGCTGCAGTGTCTGTGTAGAGATTGGTGAAGCTTCTAACCCAAGCTTTTCACACACATATTTTTCAACGAATGGATCGATGTTGGCATATGTTCCAACAGCTCCAGAGATCTTTCCGAAACGTACCGTATCAGACGCTTGCTTAAAGCGTTCAACGTTTCGCTTCATTTCTTCATACCATAGAGCAAGCTTCAATCCGAATGTTGTCGGCTCAGCGTGTACACCATGCGTACGTCCCATCATAACTGTGTACTTATGTTCTTTCGCTTTCTCACCTAGAATTTCAACAAAGCGATCAAGGTCTTTTGCTAAGATGTCGTTCGCTTGTTTTAGAAGGTAAGATAATGCTGTATCAACCACGTCTGTTGAAGTAAGGCCGTAGTGCACCCACTTGCGCTCATCTCCAAGCGTCTCAGAAACGGCTCTTGTAAAAGCAACTACATCATGGCGTGTTTCTTCTTCGATCTCTAAAATGCGGTTGATATCAAACGACGCATTTTCACGAAGCTTCTTCACGTCTTCCTTAGGGATCTCACCAAGTTCCGCCCATGCTTCACATGCTAGGATCTCAACTTCCAGCCATGCTTGATATTTATTTTCATCCGTCCAAATAGCTCCCATCTCTGGGCGAGTATAACGTTCAATCATTGTTGTACCTCCGTCTTCTTTCTCTCTAAAAATACGTTAGACACGATTTCAGCTTTTTCTAGTGCTTCTTCTACCGTTTCGCCTAAAACCGTTATGTGCCCCATTTTACGTTTCGCTTTTGCTTCTTTCTTTCCGTAAAGGTGCAGTTTCGCTTCTCCTAATTTTCCTATCTCACTTAACACGGTCTCATGATGTTCACCTAAGATGTTGATCATCACGGCCGGTTTTATTAAGTCCGTATTGCCGAGCGGCCAGTTACACACAGCACGCACATGCTGATCAAATTGAGACGTCTCACACGCCTCGATCGTGTAATGCCCCGAGTTATGCGGGCGCGGCGCCAGTTCATTCACATAAAGGCTGCCGTCTTTTGCAACGAACATCTCTACGGCAAGCGTACCAACAAGCTCCAGTTCCGTTGCGATTGACCCCGCTAAGAGCTTCGCTTGTTCCGCGGTTTTATTTGTGATTCGTGCAGGCGCTATCGTTTGGTGCAGAATGTTGTCTCTATGAATATTTTCTGCTATTGGAAACGATTTAACCTCACCGCTTAAACTTCTTGTTAAAATAACCGAGATCTCTTTATCGAACTCCAGCCATGACTCTAGGACACAGTCTGCTTCTTTATTTAAGATTCCAGCGGCTATTTTTATATCACTTTCCTGTCTAATAACGAACTGACCTTTACCGTCATAACCGCCTCGGCACGTCTTTAGAACTGAAGGAAGCCCAAGCTCTGTGATCGCATCATTTAAAGAATCTATATCTGAAACCGGTCTGAAAGGTGCTACCGGCACTCCAGCTTTTACTAAAGTTTCTTTTTCTCTTAAACGGTGCTGAGTGACGGCAAGAAGACGGCTTCCTTGCGGCAGGTGTGCATTCTCCTCAAGCCAGCTCGCACTTTCTGCATCTATGTTTTCAAACTCATATGTGACAACATCGCTTAGAGCTGCGAGCTTCTGAATTCCTTCACGATCTTCGTAACCGGCTAAAATCTGCTGATCCGCAACTTGCCCGCAAGGTGAATCTTCACCTGGCTCTAAAACTACGACACGAAGTCCCATTTCTCTTGCGCTCAGTGCCATCATACGCCCAAGCTGTCCGCCGCCCAATATTCCGATTGTTTGCTGTGGTTTAATTGTTTTATACAAGCTGCTCACTACTTTCAATCGCCATCGCTTCTGCATTTGCCCGGCGTTTTTTAAGTCGCTGTCTTACTCCTTCATCATGTACAGCTACCATTTGTGCAGCTAGAAGTCCTGCGTTTGCTGCACCTGCTTTTCCGATCGCAACTGTTGCTACCGGAACGCCTTTAGGCATCTGAACAATGGATAAAAGTGAATCAAGGCCACTAAGCGCTTTTGACTGAACCGGCACCCCGATAACGGGAAGGATTGTCTTTGCTGCAACCATGCCTGGCAAGTGTGCAGCACCTCCAGCTCCTGCAATGATCACTTCTAGTCCTCTTTGTTCAGCTTCTTCTGCATATTGAAACATTAGATCTGGTGTACGGTGTGCTGAAACTACTTTCTTTTCAAATGCTACCTCTAGCTCTTCTAAAATATCGCACGCTTCTTTCATTGTCTCCCAATCTGAAACACTTCCCATGATAACGCCTACTTTAGCCATGGCAGCCTCCTTATTGTCAGAAAAAATAAAAAAGTCCAGTTTGTATGCTTCTCCCTAAATATGAGAGAAAGCAGCCAACTGGACATACGTATCCGATAAAAATAACAGAAAGATGCTTTCCCTCATAGTCTGATGAAATATACGGTCATCAGGTAGAGACTTACGGGCCATATCCCCGAAATTATATGAGGGCTTTATTCTTCTGGTTTCATTGTAACAATGGTCGTTTTCGTTTGTCAACAAAAATCGAACATTAAGTGATATTAAATACCTAATGTTCGTGTTTTAGTGTTATTTTATAATTTTTCCTTCAAAAACGATTCGTTGTTCCTTCACTTCTGGTTCCAATCTGCCATTTCGCTTCACTTCATGAAACACAGGCTCTTCCATTCTTCTAACTGGTGTATAGCCTTCCTTTTCCATACGATCCAGGCAATCAGAAATAGACTCTCCTGCCTCAACAGCAAACTTCTTTTTAGATGGTTTCTTCTCCATCTGTTACCTCCTGATACCCTTGACCCAAAACCCGCCATGAAATGCTTTCGGTTCATGCGAAATAATAAAAGCCTTTGGATCTAAATCTTTTACTGTATTATATAGGTTCATTTCCGATTTACGCGATGTTAATATCTCCATCATTAAACGCTGTCCTTCACGGCCTTCTGCAAGCCAGTTCGTAACACCATAGCCCTTGTTGCGAAGCTCATTCGGCAAGCCTCCAGCAAGATCAGTTGTAATAACGTTAACAGTAGTATATCCAAGTGCCAGCTTTTCTTCGATTTTCATCCCAACAAGCACACCGGCTCCGTAACCTACCGCATAAGCAATCAAGTTCTGAATCTCATTTAAGTTATCAAGTACTAGACCAAGCCCAACAATATAAATAATAACTTCAAAAATACTTATAAACGCAGCCAGATACCGCTGGCCTTTGAGCGTTAATATCATCCGGATCGTAAAGAACGAAACGTACACTATATTAATCAATAAAATAATACACACCATAACAAACGCATTATCTAACAAGGCGGCAACCTCCTAAGGTGAAAAAATACTTTGTTAAGAATAACACTTTTTGGACAAGTTGGAAACTGGAGAATTGATGCAAAAAAGGTTTAGTGTTTAATAGAGGGTTTGGCGGCGGCCAAACAACCTTATTGTTTGAGTTGAGAGCTTGGCAGATGCCAAGTTTCCTTTTAAGAGGGTTAAAGCCTAGGGATTAGTGCGGGGTTTTGGCGAAGACTTATAAATTTTTTTGAGGACTTATAAATGTTGAGGCAGGTAAATTTGGCTTTTCCTGCTTTCATAAAAACCCAGTATTTATGTCCTGAATGTACTGTTTTTCACTTTCAATTGCATCTAAAGTTTGTTTTTCAAGCTCTTCTTAATAAAAAGGAAAATTTCAGATCAATTTTTAAGATTATAAGTTCATTTATGTTTTGCAGGTGACAAGCAGCCTTATTAATATACAAAAAAAGATGGAACGAACATAAAGTTCGTCCCACCTTCTTTGCCTAGCGACGTCCTACTCTAACAGGGGGAGACCCCCAACTACCATCGGCGCTGAAGAGCTTAACTTCCGTGTTCGGTATGGGAACGGGTGTGACCTCTTCGCCATCATCACTAGACCAGAAAGCGAGTTATTTATCTCGACAAGATAAAATTATACGCTATGTAATTAGGAATTTCAAGAGATTTTTTAATGATTTTCATCATTTATGTTCTCTCAAAACTAGATACGACGTTTCCAAACGTTTCATGTTTAAGGATAAGCCCTCGACCGATTAGTATCTGTCAGCTCCACGTGTCGCCACGCTTCCACACCAGACCTATCAACCTCATCATCTCTAAGGGGTCTTACTCACTTAACGTGATGGGAAATCTCATCTTGAGGGGGGCTTCATGCTTAGATGCTTTCAGCACTTATCCCGTCCACACGTAGCTACCCAGCTATGCCCCTGGCGGAACAACTGGTACACCAGCGGTGTGTCCATCCCGGTCCTCTCGTACTAAGGACAGCTCCTCTCAAATTTCCTGCGCCCGCGACGGATAGGGACCGAACTGTCTCACGACGTTCTGAACCCAGCTCGCGTACCGCTTTAATGGGCGAACAGCCCAACCCTTGGGACCTACTTCAGCCCCAGGATGCGATGAGCCGACATCGAGGTGCCAAACCTCCCCGTCGATGTGGACTCTTGGGGGAGATAAGCCTGTTATCCCCAGGGTAGCTTTTATCCGTTGAGCGATGGCCCTTCCATGCGGAACCACCGGATCACTAAGCCCGACTTTCGTCCCTGCTCGACTTGTAGGTCTCGCAGTCAAGCTCCCTTGTGCCTTTACACTCTGCGAATGATTTCCAACCATTCTGAGGGAACCTTTGGGCGCCTCCGTTACTGTTTAGGAGGCGACCGCCCCAGTCAAACTGCCCGCCTGACACTGTCTCCGAACCGGATCACGGTTCAAGGTTAGAATTTCAATACAGCCAGGGTAGTATCCCACCGACGCCTCCACCGAAGCTGGCGCTCCGGCTTCTCAGGCTCCTACCTATCCTGTACAAGCTGTACCAAAATCCAATATCAAGCTGCAGTAAAGCTCCATGGGGTCTTTCCGTCCTGTCGCGGGTAACCTGCATCTTCACAGGTACTATAATTTCACCGGGTCTCTCGTTGAGACAGTATCCAAGTCGTTACACCTTTCGTGCGGGTCGGAACTTACCCGACAAGGAATTTCGCTACCTTAGGACCGTTATAGTTACGGCCGCCGTTTACTGGGGCTTCAATTCAGAGCTTCTCCCGTAAGGGATAACCCCTCCTCTTAACCTTCCAGCACCGGGCAGGTGTCAGCCCCTATACTTCACCTTGCGGTTTCGCAGAGACCTGTGTTTTTGCTAAACAGTCGCTTGGATCTATTCACTGCGGCTCTCTCGGGCGATAAACCCTATCAGAGCACCCCTTCTCCCGAAGTTACGGGGTCATTTTGCCGAGTTCCTTAACGAGAGTTCTCCCGATCATCTTAGGATTCTCTCCTCGCCTACCTGTGTCGGTTTGCGGTACGGGCACCTCTTTCCTCACTAGAGGCTTTTCTTGGCAGTGTAGGATCAGGGACTTCGGTACTAAAATTTCCCTCGCCATCACAGCTCAGCCTTCACGTTGGACGGATTTGCCTATCCAACAGCCTAACTGCTTAGACGCACTATTCCATCAGTGCGCTCACCCTACCTTACTGCGTCCCCCCATTGTTCAAACGGAAAGGAGGTGGTACAGGAATATCAACCTGTTATCCATCGCCTACGCTTTTCAGCCTCGGCTTAGGCCCCGACTAACCCTGAGCGGACGAGCCTTCCTCAGGAAACCTTAGGCTTTCGATGGACAAGATTCTCACTTGTCTTTCGCTACTCATACCGGCATTCTCACTTCAAAGCGCTCCACCAGTCCTTCCGGTCTGACTTCACTGCACTTCGAACGCTCCCCTACCCCTGTACCATAAAGGTACAAGCCATAGCTTCGGTGATACGTTTAGCCCCGTTACATTTTCGGCGCAGAGTCACTCGACCAGTGAGCTATTACGCACTCTTTAAATGGTGGCTGCTTCTAAGCCAACATCCTGGTTGTCTGGGCAACTCCACATCCTTTGCCACTTAACGTATACTTTGGGACCTTAGCTGATGGTCTGGGCTGTTTCCCTTTTGACTACGGATCTTATCACTCGCAGTCTGACTCCCGCGGATAATTCTCTGGCATTCGGAGTTTGACTGAATTCGGTAACCCTGTGGGGGCCCCTAGTCCAATCAGTGCTCTACCTCCAGGAATCTTGCCGCGAGGCTAGCCCTAAAGCTATTTCGGGGAGAACCAGCTATCTCCGTGTTCGATTGGCATTTCACCCCTACCCACACCTCATCCCCGCACTTTTCAACGTGCGTGGGTTCGGGCCTCCATTCAGTGTTACCTGAACTTCACCCTGGACATGGGTAGATCACACGGTTTCGGGTCTACGACCACGTACTATGTCGCCCTATTCAGACTCGCTTTCGCTGCGGCTCCGTCTATTCAACTTAACCTTGCACGGGATCGTAACTCGCCGGTTCATTCTACAAAAGGCACGCCGTCACCCGTTAATGGGCTCCGACTACTTGTAGGCACACGGTTTCAGGATCTCTTTCACTCCCCTTCCGGGGTGCTTTTCCCCTTTCCCTCACGGTACTGGTTCACTATCGGTCACTAGGGAGTATTTAGCCTTGGGAGATGGTCCCCCCGGATTCCGACGGGGTTTCACGTGTCCCGCCGTACTCAGGATCCACTCAGGAGGGAACGAAGTTTCAGCTACAGGGCTGTTACCTTCTTTGGCGGGCCTTTCCAGACCGCTTCACCTACTTCGTTCCTTTGTAACTCCATGTAGAGTGTCCTACAACCCCAGAGGGCAAGCCCTCTGGTTTGGGCTGTTTCCGTTTCGCTCGCCGCTACTCAGGAAATCGCATTTGCTTTCTCTTCCTCCGGGTACTTAGATGTTTCAGTTCCCCGGGTCTGCCTTCTCATACCCTATGTATTCAGATATGGATACCATCCCATTACGGATGGTGGGTTCCCCCATTCGGAAATCCCCGGATCAGTGCTTACTTACAGCTCCCCGAGGCATATCGGTGTTCGTCCCGTCCTTCTTCGGCTCCTAGTGCCAAGGCATCCACCGTGCGCCCTTTCTAGCTTAACCTTATATGATGTTTACACATCAAAGATTCTTGCTTTGGCGCAGATAAATAATCTATCTGCCTTGCATTACTTTGTTTGGATGTCGATATCTAGTTTTCAAAGAACACAATTTAAAAATGCATCATCCATAAGATGTGCAATGGTGGAGCTTAGCGGGATCGAACCGCTGACCTCCTGCGTGCAAGGCAGGCGCTCTCCCAGCTGAGCTAAAGCCCCATATTCTAGGAATATAAAATTTAAATGGTGGGCCTAAATGGACTCGAACCATCGACCTCACGCTTATCAGGCGTGCGCTCTAACCAGCTGAGCTATAGGCCCCTAAAGGAAGTATAAAGTTCCTTCAAAACTGAACAAAAGGCAAAAGGTGTACTTACGAAACAGTCGAAGCTGTTTCATAATCTCCATAGAAAGGAGGTGATCCAGCCGCACCTTCCGATACGGCTACCTTGTTACGACTTCACCCCAATCATCTGTCCCACCTTCGGCGGCTGGCTCCCAAAAGGGTTACCCCACCGACTTCGGGTGTTACAAACTCTCGTGGTGTGACGGGCGGTGTGTACAAGGCCCGGGAACGTATTCACCGCGGCATGCTGATCCGCGATTACTAGCAATTCCGGCTTCATGTAGGCGAGTTGCAGCCTACAATCCGAACTGAGAATGGCTTTTTGGGATTGGCTTGGCCTCGCGGCTTCGCAACCCTTTGTACCATCCATTGTAGCACGTGTGTAGCCCAGGTCATAAGGGGCATGATGATTTGACGTCATCCCCACCTTCCTCCGGTTTGTCACCGGCAGTCACCTTAGAGTGCCCAACTGAATGCTGGCAACTAAGGTCAAGGGTTGCGCTCGTTGCGGGACTTAACCCAACATCTCACGACACGAGCTGACGACAACCATGCACCACCTGTCACTCTGTCCCCCGAAGGGGAAAGCTCTATCTCTAGAGTGATCAGAGGATGTCAAGACCTGGTAAGGTTCTTCGCGTTGCTTCGAATTAAACCACATGCTCCACTGCTTGTGCGGGCCCCCGTCAATTCCTTTGAGTTTCAACCTTGCGGTCGTACTCCCCAGGCGGAGTGCTTAATGTGTTAACTTCAGCACTGAGGGTGGAACCCCCCAACACCTAGCACTCATCGTTTACGGCGTGGACTACCAGGGTATCTAATCCTGTTTGCTCCCCACGCTTTCGCGCCTCAGCGTCAGTTACAGGCCAAAAAGCCGCCTTCGCCACTGGTGTTCCTCCACATCTCTACGCATTTCACCGCTACACGTGGAATTCCACTTTTCTCTCCTGCACTCAAGTCTCCCAGTTTCCAATGACCCTCCACGGTTGAGCCGTGGGCTTTCACATCAGACTTAAGAGACCGCCTGCGCGCGCTTTACGCCCAATAATTCCGGATAACGCTTGCCACCTACGTATTACCGCGGCTGCTGGCACGTAGTTAGCCGTGGCTTTCTGGTTAGGTACCGTCAAGGTACGAGCAGTTACTCTCGTACTTGTTCTTCTCTAACAACAGAGCTTTACGACCCGAAGGCCTTCATCGCTCACGCGGCGTTGCTCGGTCAGGCTTTCGCCCATTGCCGAAGATTCCCTACTGCTGCCTCCCGTAGGAGTCTGGGCCGTGTCTCAGTCCCAGTGTGGCCGATCACCCTCTCAGGTCGGCTACGCATCGTCGCCTTGGTGAGCCGTTACCTCACCAACTAGCTAATGCGCCGCGGGCTCATCTGTAAGTGTCAGCCGAAACCGACTTTCAAAAAAGAAACATGCGTTTCTTCTTATTATCCGGTATTAGCCCCGGTTTCCCGGAGTTATCCCCGTCTTACAGGCAGATTACCCACGTGTTACTCACCCGTCCGCCGCTAAATCAGAGGAGCAAGCTCCTCTTCATTCGCTCGACTTGCATGTATTAGGCACGCCGCCAGCGTTCATCCTGAGCCAGGATCAAACTCTCCATAAAAGTGTTTGACTTGCTCTAATTTGTTACTGACGGAATTAATTCTTAATTCCTTACCTTTGCTTTTGTTCAGTTTTCAAAGAACTTGTTTTGGCTTGTCTTCTTTCGAGACAGCTTTATTATCTTACCGAATCGAAGTTATAAAGTCAAGCGCTTTTTAAAATCTTTTTTAAGATAATATGGTGGGCCTAAATGGACTCGAACCATCGACCTCACGCTTATCAGGCGTGCGCTCTAACCAGCTGAGCTATAGGCCCGTGAAAATTAATGGAGCGGGTGATGAGAATCGAACTCACGACCAGAGCTTGGAAGGCTCTTGTTTTACCATTAAACTACACCCGCAAAAGAATGGTCGGGAAGACAGGATTTGAACCTGCGACCCCCTGGTCCCAAACCAGGTGCTCTACCAAGCTGAGCCACTTCCCGCAAAAAATATGGCGCGCCCTGAGAGATTCGAACTCCCGACCTTTTGATTCGTAGTCAAACACTCTATCCAGCTGAGCTAAGGGCGCATATCCATTGCATATTCAAATGCATTATATGTTATTGTGAAAAGTTGGTGCGGTCGAGAGGACTCGAACCTCCACGGGGTTGCCCCCACTAGCCCCTCAAGCTAGCGCGTCTGCCATTCCGCCACGACCGCGCGGCAAGATGCCAGCGCATGAACACTGCAACTTATAAGTTCAAAAGAATTAATATGGTGCGGGTGAAGGGACTCGAACCCCCACGTCAAAGACACTAGATCCTAAGTCTAGCGCGTCTGCCAATTCCGCCACACCCGCATATTAATTTGAAAATGGTGAGCCATGAAGGACTCGAACCTTCGACCCTCTGATTAAAAGTCAGATGCTCTACCGACTGAGCTAATGGCTCATGCTTAATGTGTCCGTCAGATCCTGTCTCTTCCTCTAAAAGCGAAGTAACTAAGTTTATCCGTCGAGACAACCGTAGTCAATCACGATGTATCGCTTGTGACTGAGCTAATGGCTCAAGATGTTTTAAGCATTAAATACTTAAACACTTATCTTAAAAACAAAAAATGGCTGGGCTAGCTGGATTCGAACCAGCGCATGACGGAGTCAAAGTCCGTTGCCTTACCGCTTGGCTATAGCCCAACACCTTAGAATAAAAATGGCGGACCCGACCGGGGTCGAACCGGCGATCTCCTGCGTGACAGGCAGGCATGTTAACCACTACACCACGAGTCCATTCATCTAGGTATTTCGTATTTTTTCAGAAAATATATGGTGACCCGTACGGGATTCGAACCCGTGTTACCGCCGTGAAAGGGCGGTGTCTTAACCGCTTGACCAACGGGCCACATGGCAGAGAAGAAGGGATTCGAACCCTCGCACCGCGTTAGCGATCTACTCCCTTAGCAGGGGAGCCCCTTGAGCCACTTGGGTACTTCTCTGTATGGCTCCACAGGTAGGACTCGAACCTACGACCGATCGGTTAACAGCCGATAGCTCTACCACTGAGCTACTGTGGAATGTCTTTTAAGGACAATTAATATCATAATTGTTACAGCTTAAAATGTCAACCCGTTTTAGAAGGTTTTTTCTAAGCTTTCGTTACTGCAGACACCCATTATAAAAGGCTTTGTAAAGGGCTTGTCTAACAGCGACTTAATTAAATTACCACATTCCTATAATCGAAGTCAACACCCTATTTTAAAGAAATCTGTTTTAATTTCCCCCTGCACTTTCCGCACACATATCTCTTCGTATCAATTTTCCTTTTTCTTTTATAAGACTGCATACAGTCTGTGCAAAGATAGTGATATTTATAACTCTCTGTTCTCCTTTTTTCAGGGATAGATTGACAATAACGGGATCCTCCAACTTTATTCAGCCAAAACTTAAAATCGTAATCACCATGTTTATAGCCTTTCCCTTCAATATGCATGTGATAATGCACCAGCTCATGCTTTATAACTCCAATCAGCTCATCCATTCCAAATGCATCATAAAGATGAGGATTCATTTCGATGTCATGGGACCTTAATAAGTACCGTCCGCCGGTTGTCCGTAATCTTTTGTTGAATCTGGCGTTATGACGAAACTTTTTATTGAAAAATTGTATGGAGATTTCTTCTGTTAGTTTTTGCAGTTCTTCATCTGTCATGGTCATGCCCCTTACTATTTCAAGTTCACATTAACAAGCATCTAAACATAGACTAATACACAAACAACGGATTGGGAAGTTCAAGGAGGTTCTCTATATGCCAACATGGTTTAAAAGACAGCTCCGCCGCGCTTACTATCAAAAAGATCGTTACCAAATCCGCTTACTGAATCAATGCTGGTTCTTTTATAACAGAAAGCACTCCTCCAGTGAAGAATGATCCCGCTGGAGAAGCGCTTTTTCTTTTGGCTATCCTTTTTTAGGACCAATCATCGTTAAGGCGATGCGCTGTTTTCCTACATCTATAGAATCGACCCAAACGGTTACAACTTGTCCCACACTTACAACATCCATCGGATTCTTTACGAAACGGTCAGTTAATTTTGAAATATGAACAAGACCGTCTTGTTTTACACCAATGTCTACAAAAGCACCAAAGTCTACTACGTTGCGGACTGTTCCTTGCAGCTCCATACCTTGTGCTAAGTCTTCCATCTTAAGAACATCCGTTTTAAGAACCGGACCTGAAAATTCATCTCGAGGATCACGGCCAGGTTTTGTCAGTCCTTCGATAATATCTTTTAATGTCGGAACACCAATATCCAGTTTACTCGAAGTCTCCTCAAGTGAAAGGGACTTTAATTTTTCAGCCAGAGCTTCTGTACCAATGTCGGCGGGTTTAAATCCTAACTCTTTTAATAAGGCTTTGGTCCCCTGATAACTTTCAGGGTGGATTCCCGTTTGGTCCAGAGGCTGATCGCCATCCATTACACGCAAAAATCCAATACATTGCTCGTACGTTTTCGCGCCTAATCGAGGAATCTTCTTCAACTCTGTTCTATTTTTAAACTTCCCAACATCATTTCTTTTTAAAATAATGTTTTGAGCAACCGTTTTGGACAGGCCTGAAACATACTGAAGCAATGAAGCTGATGCTGTATTTACGTTAACACCTACTTGGTTAACCGCAGTTTCGACCACAAAACCGATCTCCTCACCCAAACGTTTTTGTGATACATCATGCTGGTATTGACCGACGCCTATCGATTTCGGATCTATTTTTACAAGTTCAGCCAACGGATCTTGAAGTCTTCTCGCGATCGAAATGGCACTTCTCTCTTCAACCTGCAGGTCTGGAAACTCTTCACGGGCAACACTAGATGCTGAATAAACACTCGCACCCGCTTCGTTTACAATCACATATGCTACAGATTTATCGAGATCCTTTAATGTCTCTGCAATAAACTGTTCCGTTTCGCGAGACGCCGTACCGTTTCCGATTGCTGCAATTTCAATATCATATTGATCAATCAGTTTTTTTACTACCGCAGCAGATTTTTCAACTTCTGATCTTGGTGGTGTTGGATAAATGGTCTGAATATGAAGAACCTTCCCTGTTTCATCAACAACACCAAGCTTGCATCCGGTACGGTATGCCGGGTCAACTCCTAATACCACTTTCCCTTTTAATGGGGCTAGAAGCAAAAGGCTCCTTACATTTTCAGAAAAAATATGAATGGCACGCTCTTCTGCCTGCTCTGTTAAAGCTGCACGTATTTCCCTGTCGATCGAAGGCGCAATCAGTCTTTTATAAGCATCCTCTATCGCTTCACGCAAAAATGGTGCAGCTGGAGAATCTGATCGCTTAATCGTTTTTCTTTCCATTTTTGAATGGATCAAGTCAGCAGGAGTACTGATGCCAACTTTTAAAATCCCTTCTTTTTCTCCCCGGTTCACCGCGAGCACTCTGTGAGGAACAATCTTACGGATTGGCTCCTGGTATTCGTAATACATCTCGAATACTTTTTTCTCATCAGCTTCTGTATTTTTTCCTTCTGTCTTTATCTCGCCTTTTGAAAAAGTATTTTCCCTTATCCATTTTCGCATATCAGCATCATCAGACAGCATTTCAGCTATAATGTCCTTTGCTCCTTGAAGTGCATCTTCTACTGACAATACTTCTTTTTCTTCGTTTATGTATTCTTTCGCCGCTGCTAAAGGATTTTCATTGTGTTCTTCGAGAAGCCATAACGCAAGAGGCTCTAATCCTTTTTCTTTTGCTACAGTCGCTTTTGTTCTTCTTTTCTGTTTGTAAGGGCGGTATAAATCTTCTATATCCTGCAGCTTTTGGGCTTTATTAATGGCAGCAGTAAGTTCTTCTGTTAATTTTCCTTGCTCGTCGATTAGACGAATAACCTCTTCTTTGCGTGAGGCCAGGTTTTGTAAATAAGTCCAGCGGTCCATAATGTCTTTGATCTGAACTTCATCAAGCCCTCCTGTTAATTCCTTTCGGTAACGGGCAATAAAAGGCACCGTATTTCCTTCTTCTAATAATTCAATAACTTGATTAATTTGTTTCCCTTTAACATTCAGTTCCTGTTCCATCATACGCAACGCTTGTTCATTAACAGGTTGTCCCAATAAGAACACTCCTTTTTCAATCAATTACTTCTATTATAAACGAAGTATATCCCTTCGTAAAAAAGCTTTAGACTGTTAGGTATTTTTTAAAAAAGACTTCTTGGTAGTTGATTGGAGTGGAAGGTGCGAGACTCCTGCAGGATTAGCGGGACAGGTGAGACCCCGGCAGGCTTGAATAGCCTAGGGGGCTCACCGCACGCCCTGCGGAAAGCGAGCATCCTGAAGCGGAAAGCAACCCCTTCTTATCTTTGCAAAGCAACAAAGCAACAATTTTTAGCAAACAAAAAACACCATCCTCAAATGCGGTAAGGATGATGTTTCTCTAACTCATATTCACTTGACCTACCAGGACTGTAGCATCATCATTGATATCCTGCGGCAATCCGCTTATATACTTTACAGATTCCTTCGGTGAAATCATTTTTGTTAAAAGCGAACGGCTTTGCGTATGAATATCCATGCCATCAGAATAGAGCATAAATGTTAACTCTTTCTCGAAATTAAAATCCTGTACTTTAAATCGCTCTGGTTTTCCTACTAGGAAACCGACTTTCGGCAAAGGGTGTACAGCACGTTGTCTTTCCGCAGAGATCATAAAACGGATATTACCTACTCCAGAATAAGTGGCAGTTTGATTATTATAATCGACTTTAACGATTGCAATAACAGCACCGCGCGTATGTCTTAGTCCATCGTTGCAAAGATGCATAAGCTGCTCAACTGTCTCATAATGATTTTGATCGATGATGTCAGTTGCTGCTCCCGAAGCTTCTTTTGCCATCTTCCCGCTTCCTAAGCCATCCGCAACAGCACAAATCAAATAATCGTCCGTTTCTTTAACATAAAAACTATCTCCGCAAAGATCATTCCCCTTTTTCGGTTTTTGATACGAGGAAACAGATGCTCTGCTGTATTGATAGTGTTCCATCATCTAAGCGCCTCCGAAGGAGTCACTCGCAAAGCTTCTTTCAGCTTTTCTAAAGCTCTTCTTTGCAATCTAGAAACGTGCATTTGAGAAATGTCTAATCTTTCTCCTGTTTCCTTCTGGCTTAAGTTTTCAAAATAAGTGCACTGAAGAATTTCGCGTTCACGTTCAGAGAGAACCGCAAAAGCTTTCTGTAAAAGAAGTCTTTTGTCAATCTGATCAAATCCTTCATCATTTGAACCAACAAGATCTAGAAGTGTTACTGTACTTCCCTCTTGGTCAGCCTCGATAGAGCTGTCTACAGAAAGAGCTTGATAGCTTTTGCCCATTTCCATTGTCTCTAGCACTTCTTCTTCTGAAACTTCCAGATAATCCGCAATTTCGGCAATCTTAGGTGATCTCTGCAAGCTTGTTGTTAATTCTTCAACCGCTTTTTTTATTCTTGGTCCTAATTCCTTGATTCGGCGAGGTACATGTACACTCCAAGTCTTATCACGGATAAAGCGTTTAATTTCACCAACAATTGTCGGAACCGCAAAGGATTCGAACGATCTGCCAAACGTTTTGTCATATCTTCTAAACGCAGCTAATAAACCAATCATGCCGACTTGTACTAAATCGTCATGAATGCTTTTGCCTTTAGAAAACTTTCTTGCCAAGGAGTGAACAAGATCTTGATATTGCAGAACAAGATTCGTCTGAATTTCTTCATTCTGTGGATCTTGCTGTAACTCGTCGATCCATGCATAAACTTGCTCTTTACTGTGAAGGCGCTGGCGAGATTCTGTCGACATGTTCCTCCACCTCATCTCTGTGAAGATACTTAGTCATCATTACAACGACACCGGCTTCACTGCTTATTTCTACCTTGTCCATAAGTGTATCTATTAGGAAGAGGCCTAAACCTCCCTCATTTAACTGATCAACAGATTTTCCATCTACTGGGCCAAGATTTTTTGAGATAGATTCAACATCAAAGCTCTTACCTTGATCGACAACAGTTATTTCAATACGGTCGTCGAAAATATTACAGCCAATACGGACTTGGCCTTTCTCTCCATCCGCATAAGCGTGATTAACAACATTCGTCACTGCTTCAGAAACAGCGATTTTAATATCTTCTATTTCATCAAACGCAAAACCCATTCTGTTAGCAAGGTCAGAGATCGTTAATCTGACCACACCCACATAATCTGGTTTTGCAGGGACATTCATTTCAATATAGTCGGACGCTGTTCTCATAGCGCCTCCCCCTTTACTCCGCTTTCAATGTCCATCACTTCAGTTAATCCAGTAATCTCAAAGATACGTTTAACACGATCTGTCATACCACGAAGCTTCAATGAACTATTGTTAGCTTTTGAAGATTTTAGCGCTCCAACAAAAATTCCCAATCCTGTGCTGTCCATATAATCGATTCCAGAAAGATCGACAACAACAACGCTGCCTTCTTTTTCTGTCAATGGAAGCATTACTTCTTTTAGCTTTGGAGCTGTATATGCATCGACTTCTCCAGTAAGATGCAACTCGTGTGTTTCATTTATTTGTTGTTGATTAATTTGTAAATTCATTGTTTTCCCCCCACGCTTTGATTAAAACCCGATAAATTACCTTTACCCTAAACCAAAGTATGCTAAACCATTCGTTTTAAAATAATTAAGGTGAAATCATCTCTAAGCTCAAACCCTTGTAACCGATCCAGTTCCTGAAAAACATTCTGAACGATTTGCTGAGCTGGCAGATCCATATAATTTCGGATAAGAGACACGATTTCTTCTCTTTCAATAAAACCTTTGCTTGTCCGGCACTCCGTTACTCCATCTGAGAGCAGTATCACCATATCTCCAATTTCGATTACTCTCTCATAAGGATGGTAAGTGGTTGTTCGGGAGACACCTAAGACAAGCCCCTTAGCAATTAAATCGTGGAATTGATCTTCTTTTGCATTATAGATAAATCCAGGTTCGTGACCTGCACCTGCATAGAAGAATTTATGACTTTCAGGCTCATATACACCATGAAACATCGTAATAAACATATTGCTATGAACGTTCTGTTCAACAACGCGGTTCAGGTTTTCTAAAAGAAGATGAGGCTTCATCTGTTCTTCAGGAAGACTGTCCATCGCGTACTTAATCATAGACATACAAAGTGCAGCAGGTATGCCTTTGCCGATTATATCAGCTACGGCGACACTAAGGCTACTTCCACTTTTTACAAAATTATAATAGTCACCGTTCATTTTCTTAGCTGGAACACTGACAACTCCAATATCCAGTTCATCAAATTCAGGCACATCACTTAACAGCAAAGTCTGCTGCATGCTTGCAGCCACTTCGATCTCTGATTCTAGCTGCTGCTGTTTATCACGTAAACTCTGATGTTCACGATATGCAAACCCATATCCAATCATTGCCTCGAGAAGAAAATCAAAAGAATCCCTCATTTCTTCTGACATTTCAGGGAACAATTCGTCCATTACCTGAATATGCAGACTGACAAGATCTTCAGGTGAGATTTGCTGTTCCAGCAATTTTCTGCTGAATTGCTGGCCTTTATAGAGTGTCGTCTCAGTTTTAGCTTTTAGATAGACCGATAATAGATCTTGGTAACGTTCAGTTAGTGCGCCTTTTGCAGTCAAGAGCTCTCCTCCTAACGAAGCCATTTAGTAGCAGAAATCTCCGTCCCCACATCTACTGTGGATTCTATGGAAAATTCATCCATTAATCGCTTCACGCCTGGCAATCCCGCTCCTAAACCACCGGAAGTAGTATACCCATCTTCCATTACTTTTCGGATTTCGCGGATTCCTGGTCCATTGTCTAGGGCTACAATTCGCAGACCCTTTCTTCCTAATTGATCGATAGGCTCGATACAGATCTTTCCTCTGCCCGCATACAAATAAATATTCCGGGCAAGTTCAGAAATAGCTGTTGTAATTCTGGCTTGGTCAACATTTCCGAAGCCAAGCTCCTTGGCCATGTTTCTGCCAAGCTGACGGGCACTTACAATGTCCCACTCGTTGCGTACTTCCACACAGGATTGGATGTCCATTATCATCCCTCCAGTTCCAGACGCAATTTATCAAGCCCTTGCTCTAAGTCAAGTGCTGTCGAAACTTCCCTCATGGATATTCCAAGGTCAATTAGTGTAATAGCAACTGCGGGTTGTATTCCTGTTAATACAACTTGTGCTCCCATTAATTTTGACATTCTCACTACATCTCCAAGTACTTTTGCAATAAAAGAGTCGATCATGTCAACAGAAGTTAAGTCAATTACTACTCCCTTTGCACCGGTATCATGAATTTTATTCAACAGATCCTCTTGAAATTGAAGTGCTGTTTGATCGTCCATTTCAACTTGGATAGTGATCAATAAATATTCATGCAATTTTAAAATAGGAATTCTCATTTTTTCCAACACTCCCTATTCATTGCTTATTAACTGCTGATTCGTGATTTCCAAAGCATTTTCCATACCCTTTTGAAGGGTGCTCTTTGTAGGGAACAAACTTAAATCGATGCCCAGACTTACAATTGTCTGTGCAATTTCAGGACGTATTCCTACAAGGATACAAGTAGATCCAAGTAATCTAACAGCATCGGCAGCCTGAATAATATGATGGGCAACCATCGTATCAACGACTGGCACTCCTGTAATATCAATAAGAACGACTTCTGAGCGGTACTTGATTACACCGTTCAATAAGTTCTCCATTATCAGTTTTGCGCGCTCTGTATCGATAGAACCGATCAAAGGCATTACACTGATATTTTTGAATACCGGAATAAGTGGAGCAGAGAGTTCCAATAGTGCTGTTTTTTGAATGGATACTGTTCTCTCCCAAATTTGAGATGAGTTTTCTACCACTCTGTTTAAAATCGGATCAAGCCAGCTGTCGATTTCACGGTAAAGAGCAGCAAGTTTCTCCTGATCCATTTCCGCTTCGACAAGCATATTTAGAATAACGCGGCGAGCAATTTGAAGCCCTTGCGTTAAATATTTTAGCGGTAATCCAGTATGAAGCACCTGGTCAAAAAATTGATCCAGTGTCCCATCTTTGGAAATATCGTGATAATTAATATGCTTAATTAATAGCTCAAAAAACTGCTGGTCTGTCTCTTCACTAAGTTTTAGTGTAGTTGTATATCCAGCAATTTCTTTATCTTTAAAAAGATTGACCTCTTTAAGCCAATTATTTTTAAGGGTTTCTTGATTTTCGTTAATCATTTGTACAATCAAGTTGTCCAATTCTTATAGCACCCCCGCTACATATAGTATCGACTCTATTATTTCATTTCTGATAATTTTCTGCAATGTTTACACTGTTTCTAACTTTGGATATATAACCCATCCAGTCCAAGTCTAAACATGTATTTTTTTCCAGGTAAAATAAAAAACCGCCAGACCTCTGTCAGACAGTTTCTCAATGTGTATTATGGAAATTTAAAAATCTACCAGACCAGTACTGATCTGTAATGCGTCGTCTACCCTGCGCATCATGTCTTCATCCAGCTGTGTAATCTTATCTGTTAATCTTTGCTTGTCAATTGTTCGGATCTGCTCAAGCAAAATAACTGAATCCCGTTCAAAGCCATATTTTTTAGAATCTATTTCAACATGTGTTGGAAGTTTTGCTTTTTGAATTTGGGCTGTGATTGCAGCTACTATTACTGTTGGGCTAAAACGGTTTCCGATATCATTCTGGATTATCAGTACAGGACGTATTCCGCCTTGTTCTGAACCTACTACCGGTGAAAGATCTGCAAAGTAAACGTCTCCGCGTTTGACTATCAAGGACTACACCCCGCTAACTAAGCGGTCCAAGGTATGATCGGCTTCCTCCTCTAACATAAATGCTTCTGAGGCAATCGTTAGATTGATCTTAGCCATTTCCATGTAACCCTGTTTCATCTCATCACGAAACTGACGTTTGTTCTTCCGCTCACGAAGAAACATTTCAGTAGCTTGATGGATAAATTCGCTGCGGTCCAAATTCTCTTTTTTAATGACACGATCTACCTCAGTCAGCAACTTTTGAGGAAGACTAATCACGATTCTTTTTGTGTTCAATTCGGACACAACATACACCTCCAGCGCAAAGCTATACTACGATCGAGTTCCTTTTAACCACATATAATCTTATCACTTCAATATTCCATTTGCAAAGCGATTTCAAAGTATTTATTCTACAAAATTTTTAATAGTCCTTCTAATATTCTGCTAAAAATTTAGAATTACATTCATATTTTCTGAAATTCGACCCTTTTTCACAAAAACTCTCGGCACTCGTGAAGAAATTAAACACGGTATCTCATAATTTATGGTTTTTGCTAGAGAAGCGATTTCATCCATTTCAATTGTTTCATCATTCTGCTTGCCTATTAAGGTAGCTTTTTCACCAACATCCATTTTATAAGGAAGCTTTACCATGCATTGATCCATACAGATTCGGCCGATAATAGGTGCACGCTCACCCCGGATCAGCACATCAGCACCTGGCGATAATCTTCTTTGCCAGCCATCTGCATACCCGATCGGAAGGGTGCCTATCCACTCTTCCTCTTTCGCTCTATAAGTTGCTCCGTAACTTACAGTATCCCCAGGCATCAGTTTTTTAACATGTATCAGCTGAGAATGCAGGCTGAAAGCTTCTTCTAAAGTAAAAGGGAGCTTTTCTTTCATTTCTGATGATGGAGATAAACCATACATGCTGATTCCCAATCTCACGAGATTAAAAGGTCCTTCAAATTTACGCAATGCTGCGGCACTGTTGGCGCTGTGAACGTATTTCGGCGTAATTCCCCACTTCTTCAGTAAGTCTAATTGATTAATAAATCTTTTTCTTTGGGTTTCAAACAGTTCAGATTCCCATTCATCTGCTGTTGCGAAATGAGTAAAAACACCTTCTATTTCACAGGCAGAAGAATTCTGTATCAAAAGAGAAACATCATGAAGCTCCTCTTCTTCTGTAATACCCACTCGGCCCATACCTGTATCAAGTTTTAAGTGAATGTTTAATACTTTATCGGTTTCTTTAAGAAACTTCGAAGCTTCTATAAGCCAATCTTTTTGGAATATGGTTATGCTTATCTCATTTTCCGCCGCAAGACTAACATATTCAGGACGTATACGGTTCATAACCAGAATCGGTGCTGAAATCCCTTGTTTTCTTAAAGCCAATGCTTCATCCAGCATGGCTACAGCAAGCAGTTCAGCTCCTGATTCAAGCGCCTCAACTGCAGTCTGGTACGCTCCATGACCATAGCCATTCGCTTTCACGACTGCCATAATTTTTTGATCGGGAAGATGTTTTTTAAATGATTTTATGTTGCTGCTGATTTTATCTAGGTTAATTTCTGCCCATGTATCTCTATAAAAGTGATTTCTGTCCACAATTAAGCCTCCTGCAAAGAAAAAACTGAATGATTGCCTCTTATTTTAACCGTTTCATTAGAATTATGTAAGTAAATACGGGTTGGTTCTTTGGAAAGATAGATTTAATTGAAGAAGTAAAACCTTGTTTTGAGCGCAGAAGGCAAAGTTTGAGCGGTACAGAGCTATTTTGAGCGAAGCTAGCACTGGTTGGAGCGAAACTCAGACATTTTGAGCGGAAATCGGAAATTTTGAGCGTACGTGTAATGAATAAAAAAACACATACCGTAAAACCCGTAAAACGCCAAAAGAAAAGACGGCTAAAAATTTCAGCCGTCCTCAATATTATAGAAGAAATTATTTGATTGCTTCCCCATTTACGGATCTTGCAATAGCCATAAGCTCTTCTTGATCTAAATTATTTGAAGCAAGGAAGTAATCTACACCGTTATAATTCCATGTTACAGATTGTTCTGTCATGGCACCTACCGTAAATCCTAGATCAACAGGTTCTCCGTTAGCCAAAGTTAACCTGGACGCTGTTTCTACAGCTGTATTTTTTTGCTGCATGAGTGTAAATGATTTATTTTCTTCTGCATCTGCATAATTTAGAACTACTTTCGATTCATTGTCTCCAAGTGCTACTTCTCTTTCATTTACAAGATTCAAGTTAGAAGTATATGTCGGGTACAGCACTTCAAACTCTTCGTCTGATCCAGAGAAAGTGGGAATTTCGAATTGAGCACTCGACATGTTGGACTCCATATCGAAAGAGTTCTTATCAAACTTTGCATTAAATTGAACTTTTGAGAAATCCAGTCTCACAAGCTCTTTTTGATCCTGATCCATAATACGGACTTGAGTTGGATCCAAATCTTTATTTAATGTGATTTCCTGCTGATATAAATTTTTGTTCTGGTAATTCGTTTTTGTATGGAAAACATAGCTTTTCTCTTTTGATTTAAAGCCGCGGTCAGTATCGTTTAAGATATCTGCGATAAGTGATTGGAACAAATAGACCTGACTATTGTTTTCCGGCCAGTCACTTTGGAAACGGAAGCTTTTGTTAAGAGCTGGCGTCAGTACGAAGACCCCGTCCTTATTACGCAAGATCATCTGACTTTGATCTTTTTCAGCATTCTTTAAGCTTACTCGGTAAAAATCCGGTTTCTTATGCCATATTTCCAAATCATACGTTAGTGGCTTTTCCCCTGTGTTTAAAGTCATTTTGGCTTCTGCTTTATAGCCTGTCATTTTTTCCATTCTTTCTTCCAATGAATCCAGAACATCACTCTGACTTTGCTCACCGCATGCAGACAGGACCATTAAAGCCATGAACGCCGTCAAAATAATTGACAGTGTTTTCTTCATTTTTTGCCATCCCCTTTGTCCCAAAGTAATTTCGACATTGAAGGGGGTGCTAACTTCGCTTCATGCAAAGGACTGCCCCTTCTACCGCATTACAATATATGAGACAACCCTGGACAATATGCAGACTAGCTTGACGAGCTTTCTAAAATAACTTGAGCCACCGCGTATTCCTTCGTATGAGAGATCGATAAGTGGCATAAATAAGGATAAGGAGATGTTATAAAAGGCTTACCTTTTTCATCAGCTTTTATTTCCATGTCGTGCCATGAAAGCTCTGCTCCAATCCCAACTCCCAGCGCTTTTGCCATTGCTTCTTTAGCAGCAAATCTTCCGGCAAGGTATTCATATTTTCTGTTCCCGTTCAGAGATTCAAATCTTTTTTGCTCAAAGGACGTTAAGATCCTGCTCGAAAAACGCTCTTGATGAAGCGCTGCTTTTTTAATTCTTTTCAGTTCTATAATATCGATGCCCGTTCCAACAATCATTCGTTTTCTCCTTTACAGCTATATCTTTCGCTCTCTTCCCTCTCACATGGTAAACTTAAGGAAGAATTTAAGTACGTATAAACTTCGCATAAAAAAGGGTGATCTATTTTAATGTTTATAAGGGATGAAAGCTTCCAAACCTTTATTAGGCGCTATCCGATTGTAACTTTTTTGACAGCTGTTCATATCGTTGTATTTCTTCTTATTAATTTTACCCCTTTTCGCACTTCTTTGTATCATTTAATGGTTGGTTCTAACTATTATATTGCTGCGGGTGAGTATTGGCGGCTTTTAACTCCTATTATTACGCATGAGGCTGCGGGACATCTCATTTTTAATTCGTTCTCACTTATTTTATTTGGTCCTGCTCTAGAGCAGATACTCGGAAAAGCCAGGTTTATCATCGGTTATGTCGGTGCAGGTTTGATAGCGAACATCGCAACCCTTTTAATGCTTCCATTGTCATATGCACACATAGGTGCTTCTGGTTCAATCTTTGGGCTGTTCGGAATTTATGTTTATATGCTTTATAATCATCGTCAATATATCGACAGAGCCAATACACAGATCCTTCTCGTCGTATTGGGGATCAGTTTAGTTTCTACTTTTTTAAATGAAAGAATTAATGTTCTCGGTCACTTGTTCGGACTGATCGGCGGTGCGGCATTAGCCCCTATCATCCTGGCTTCATTGCACCGGAAGAAAAATAGATATTAATCTCCATGAAAAAAAGCACCTCAGTCTAAGAGGTGCTTTCTGTATTTATGAGTGCTGCTGCAGCACTTCTTTTAATGACGTTTCATAATAGACAGGCCAGTCCACATCGAGTTTATTAAGCTGTCTTGCGTGCTTTGGTTTTACACCTATTATATTGACCGGCTTTCCGTTCATGTAGTGCAGCATCCGAAATAATTCGCTTAACTTTTGAACTCCTGGTTCATCAATTTCACCGGTAGCAGACAAATCAAAGAAAATGTCTTCAAACTGCCCTTCATATGCGGCTTTCAAAGCATTTCCCGTGACAGTCATCATCTTGCTTTCCGTAATATCTCCGAATAAAGGGACAAAAGCCATCTTTTCTGAAATCGGAATAAAAGGACCTGACAGTTCATCCAGGCGCGTCATAGCATCTTCTAACGCTTCTTTTTTCTCAAAAAGCTCAAAATCCGTAGAAGCCAGCCTCATTCTAAGTTCTGAAAGCTTTTCTTCGAGTCCCTTTACATGCGTGCCTGTTGGGGTAAAAACTACATGAGCATAGTCCTGTTCCCAAGAGATATGAATGTCGCAGAGAACAAAAGGATTATCCTTCCCTTTTATGTTTGCTTCAAAGCTTTTTTCACCTTCAAAAGGCAGCAAATACTTGGTTAGCTTATTATGACTCTCCTCATCAAAACAATCATGGATCGTTTCCGCCTGCCCAGTTAAAAGGTCAATTGCCTTTTGAGACATGCCCTGAATCAGCCCATCTTTATTTATTTTTACGTATGGTACCGGTAATGCACAGTTCATGTTCAGGCATTAATCCTCTTTTCCACATACTCGTCCAGCCATTTTTCTGCCTGTTCGAGATTATTAATGATTATTCCTTGATTGTTGGAATATGGTTCTAAGTCATACTTTTTTGCGAGTCTACCGCCTATTAAAATAACTGGCTTGTGAGGCAGAGTGGCTAATGTACGGACATAGTTTTTTAGAACTGGCAAGTTATAAACGATGGACACCGAAAGACCGATCACTTCAGGTTTCCATTGAAGAGCTGACTTTAGCGCATATTCTAACGGAAGGCTTGCTCCGTAATATTTCGTTTCCCAGTCTCGTTCTTCAAAAAGACTTTTAATCATTTTAATGCCTAAATAATGCTGCTCACCTTGCAGACACATAAACATGGCTTTGTTGTTTCCGCTCATCTTTTCCTCTGACACTCGAAACAATCTAGAAAGAACAAAATCACAAACTCCTGTAGCCAAATGTTCATCAGCTACTGAAATCTCATTGTTTTCCCATAGTTCGCCTATAAAGTACATAGCAGGAGTAAACAGGTCTCTAAATAAAACCATCCGGCTTTGATTGGGCTGCTGTTTAATAAAACGCATCGCTTCAGCATGATTGCCATCTAAAAACAACCGCGCCAGTTTCTCAACATCTGATATAGCCATTGGCCGACCCCTCCCTTTTATTAGTGTGCTGCTGTTTTCTCACCTAGAATGTTGTTGGCTTTGTTTAAATAATCAATATATGTTTCAATCCTCGGGGTATCTTTTACATCTTGTTCATTTAACACATCTATGATCAATGAAAAGTTATCCATCAGGAGTTCGGTGCTCATACCGAACTTCGTTAGGATTCCATCCAGCCATAAAGCATAATCCGTAAAAAATTCCTCGTTGTCCAACTCGTAAGCTGTCTCTAAATGCTTAAAGTGGTGGTGATTGTCTTCGATGCATTTAGCTCTTCCTTTATCACCATAACGGTCCATAAGTAACGGGTCATTTTCATAAATTTTCTCAGTAACTCTTTCTACCATAGCATTTATGTTAAACTCCGTCATTTTGCAACCACCTTATATTGTTTAACTGTCGGAATAACAGCAGCTAGTTCCTTATCAGGATACTTTTTCTCCAGATCATGAATTTTTTTGAAGTCTTCACTTCTGACCCATTTTAAATAATCTTCCTTTGTAGAAAAAATGAGCTGAACGGTTAACTCGCCCTCTCTCTTATCATTTTGTAATAGTAAAAAATCCACGAACCCTGGTGCATGATCTACAGAGCGCGAGCGATTTTTATAGATATTGATTACTTCTTCTGCTTTTTCATTGGGTACATCAAATGTAGAAAAAACCGTATACATGCAAATATCACCTCGTGGATGTATTTAAATCAGGATAATTATTCATTTCATAAAAAATTCAATATAGAATAATATTTTTCCTTCTTCATTTAAGGCTGTTTTTATAAACTTTGGTGCTTTTGTAAGAGGTTAATTTCCGCTACAGGACTCGCTTTCCGCAGGGTGTGCGGTGAGCCCCCTCGTCGCCTCGCGACATTGAGTGGTCTCACCTGTCCCACTCATCCTGCAGGGGTCTCGCCCTTCCGCTCCAATTAACTATTCAATGAAGAATTTCTTAAAATCTCTCTGTAGCAACAATCTTTTAGAAAATAGCTTTTAGAAAAGAGACTTTAGAAAAAAGCCTTAAAGAACCTTCTCCTTTATTTGACTCCCCATACTACAGGAAAGAATCATAAATGTCACTAAAAAGGAAAAGCACTAGGGAGATCTCCCTGGTGCTTTTAGTACAAATCAAACATATTCACTTCATGTTTCGTTTGCTTTAAATATGTAAATAATTGTGCTCGATGATGAAAAGCGTGGGTCACGATTTCAACGAGCCACTTTGCCTGTGTCATGCCTTTCTCAGCGTAAAATGCTTTTGTTTCTTTATTCAAAAAGTCTTCTTCTGAAAGAGATAAAAAGTAGGACTTTAATAAATGATAGCCTTCATCTAATACATGTGTAAGTTCAGCTGCGTTTTGAGCAGATAACTTCTTTTCAAGTTCACGAATTTCTTTTTCAGACTTTTCCTGAAGAATGGCTAAATCAACATGTGAGATCTGAACAAGATGGTTAGCCAGTTCTAAGAATGTCCTCATATTATCTGCTGGGCGGAAGTCATATACTGATTGATCCGCTTTTTTCAATAAATTACTTGTCGTTCGAACGACAGTGTAGAACTCTTCCAATAATGTCTCGGTCAATGAAACAGTTGCATTCATCTTTATTAGCCCCTTACTTTATAAAATATTTTCACTCTTATTAATTCTTTGTCTAACTCAATTTTCCTTCGAATAATCCAGAGGATACCTCTTTATGTGCGATAAGATTCACGTTATTATAGATGTCCTCATTCTCCTCACAGATTAAAAGCATGTCATAATAAGCTCGATTAAATACTTCTACAATTGCCGGATCATACATTTTTCCCGATTGATTTTCGATCTCTTTTTTTGCATCCCAAGGAGTCATCGCTTTTCGATATGCACGGTTGCTTGTCATAGCGTCGAAAGAATCTGCGATTGCTAATATTCTAGAATAAAAAGGAATGTCTTTACCCGTGAGCTGGTATGGGTAACCTAGGCCGTCATACCTTTCATGATGATGGAGAATTGCTTTAAGCACCCGCTCTGAATAACCGAAAGACTTAGCCAGTTCCATGCCATCAACTGGATGCTTTTTCATAATTTCATACTCTTCCTGGCTAAGTTTGCCGTTCTTCATAAGAACTGCATCAGGTGTAGAAATTTTTCCTATATCATGAATCAATGCTGTTAACTCCAGCTCTTCAGGGTTAATGTTCTTAAAAGCCCCGTGCCTTGCCAAAATCATCGAATAATGTGCTACTCTTTTTGAGTGACCTTGTGTATATACGTCTTTGGCTTCAACTGCCAGAGAAAAGGCTTTGACGCCTTGCTGTACGGACTCCTTTTCCCTGACTGTTTTATAGACAATGGTTTGAACCATAAAAAGCAGCAAACAAAAAATCATATAGATCGAGATAAATGCAAAATAATCAGCCGCAGCATCTTTTGATAAGATGAGATAAGAAAAGAATCCTCCTGCACTTGACAGAGAATAAAGCCGTCTGTCATTTAAAAGAAGAGCAGTAACCGGCAAAAAGAAATACGCAGACTGAACGATTGCATAATCCACATATGTGTAAGAAACAGAAACAACATATATGCCGCATAAAACAAAGACAGCTTTTGTCCAATCTTTATTTATGTAATTCATAAGTAAAGCAGGCAAGAAGCCTATTAAAAACAATAAAATAAACGTGTAAAAAAGCTCCATTGGCTGTATAAAATAATGGTGCAGTGCCTGAAGTAAAGCACTTCCAATTATAAATAACTGACCGAGTTTTATATTGCGAATCATTTAATATCTCCATTTGTCGAATTTTGTAATTTAATGCAATTATATACCAACCGCAGTTTTAATCCTAACCATTTTTTATTACAGATTGGACCGGAAAAGAAAAAACCGCCCAAAGGACGGCTTATTTCACATAGCTTCTGGCTACATGTCTCATTTTTCTATGCTTTTGTCTTTGGCTTCGCATTCTTAAAATTACAAGGAAAGCTAATAATAGAAGTAAGCCTCCATAGAGAAAAACACTAGCCTTTACAGCTGTTTGCATAAATGTTGAACCCTCTTCTTCTTTCACTGGTTCCTCTTTAGATGCAGTTGCTGCTTCTTTTTTCGTTTCTTTAAATAGAGTATGAGAAAGCAATACTTCACCTTCAGCATTCTTTAATAGAAGTTCACCATCTGATGTTACATCTTGAATCGGTTTTTCTCCAATAGGCATTGTTACTGAAATATCTTCTTTTAAAGGATAAGTCTCTTCGGTTTCAGCCTGAATCTCTGTTCCCGCCGAGAGGGTTTGTCTTTCAAAATTTGAAAAACCATAATCTCCGATCGTCATCGTATCCCAATAAGCTGCACGGCTTGATGGCGCTTTTAAAGTAACAATGATCACATCGAGGTTATCTCGTGAAACAGAGGTAACAAGAGTATGTTTGGATTCATTCACGTAACCGTTTTTGACACCCGTGGTGCCAGGATAATCCCACAATAGCTGGTGGTGATTTCGCAATGTGGTTTCCCATCCCTCACCAACCCAAGGGAGCTCTTTTGTAGACACAATCTCACGAAACACTTCATTCTCCATCGCGTATTGTGTAATCTTCGCCATGTCTTCTGCTGTTGTGTAATGCTCTACATCAAAAAGCCCATTAGGATTTACAAAATGTGTGTTGTCTGCTCCAACCTTTTTAGCAAATTCATTCATTTGATCTGCGAAGGATGCTACATCACCCGCCATATACTCTGCAATCGCGATCGCAGCGTCATTACCCGAGTTAATCAAAAGACCTTGTACCAACTTTTTCAGAGGCACTTGCTCACCTTCTAAAAGGTAAACACGTGTTCCGTCAGCCTTAGCCGCTTCACTGCTTACAATAACCGACTCTTCTAACTTGCCTGATTCCACAGCCAGAATACCAGTAACAATCTTCGTGATGCTCGCTGGATACATTTGGTCCGCACTATTTTTTTGATATAAAATATCTCCAGTTTTCGCATCAATCATTACGGCGCTTTCGCTTTTAATATCCGGTTTGTTTTCTCCTGCTGCCTGCACAAAATGTGATTGCGCCAATATCACAAGTGAAAAAACAAGAAAAAGGCTAAGTTTTTTCATACTATTCCGCTCCCGTTAGTCATTTAATCTTCATAACTCTTCGCCAGACGTTTCTCTTCTATTATGGTTGAAATCAAAATGAAATTTAGAAATAATCGCCATAAAAAAACAGGCAATTTTATCAATTGATACCCTTCGACAAAATTCGCCTGTTTCCTTTTATATATCGTACATTTCAGCCTATTCTTTAGTCAAAATGCTTCCTGTTTTTCTTTCCTCGAAGCAAGTCGCCTGTCCAGCCTTTCATTCTCAACCATAAATAAATACCAGCTGTAGAAACAGCCATTAAAATCATGGCGTACAAATAGCCATACTTCCAATCGAGTTCCGGCATATGTTTAAAATTCATTCCCCATATCGCACCAAGGGCCATGGCTGGGGTAACGATAACCGTAAATACCGTTAACGTTTTCATGATTTCATTGCCTCGGTGCGAGGAAAGAACCTCTTCCAGGTTAAGCAGTGTATCGATATCCTGACGGTAATGCGAGATCAGAGTTAATGTACGCTCTATACGCGTTGTAATCTTTTTATAAGCGTTTGTTTCAGTAATGTCATCTAAGAACGCTTCTTTAATCGCCATTGCAGTCTCATGAACGGGCAGCGTCAAATCACTCCAGTTGATGAGTTCAATTCGACTATCATATATACTGTTCAAAAGGGTTGTATGATTATTTCGCTGTACATCCCGCTGCAGTTTCTTAAGCTTACTCTCAAACTGATCGATTCCATCTAAAAAATGATTAATCAATTCACCCATAAGAATTAAAAAGCCTTCAACTGGAGTTTTTTCTTCTATAATAAGATGATCACAAGATTCTCTATAGTCACCGGTGATTTTTGATAGGTCAAGACCAACTGTGATAAATGATTTCGGCCGGATATAGAAATGAAAGACTTCAAACTCTTCCTGATTCTCGGGGTTTTGTTTGTACGTTATTGATCCGCGTATAATCGGATCTCCATCTTTGTCTCTTTCAATTCTCAAATAGTTCGTTTTATTCTCTTTAATATGAGTAAGCCACTTCTTACAGCCTTTATTATCCGCTATTAGTTCGCTTAGTTCCTCTTTATGGCATTCATGCTGGTGCCAAGTCCAGCCATATACACTTGTATGTTCCATTAATAACCCCATCCTTTTTGAGCTTTATATGATGGTATAATCTTTTGCACCGTTTTGTCTCAACCAGTTCAGCGACTTCTGCATAATTTGTGGATGGTTCTCTGTTCCTTCCTTATTTAAATGAAGCCAGATGGTCCCCGTTTTTTTGGTCGCTTTTACCTTTAATAAAGCGATGCCAATAACTTCTTCATTTTTTTCCATTATTAATACAGCTGTATCATCACGGTCCAAGTATTGAGGCAAATTATCATGAAATTCCGGAGCTTCATTGCACCAGTCTAACAAACGGTTCAGATCAGCTTTGTCCGCAAACTTAACATCCACCAATATTCCTCCTCAATAGATTCCCCTGTATTTTCAAAGGGCAAACCTAAATAATGTCCGCAAATGGAGCAAGATAGTTCATCAGCAATTCCCGGTCCTCTGGAAAGGACAAAGTTAAATGTTTCAGTTCCTCAAAGGATACCCATCTTATATCGTAGATTAAACCGTCAGGATCCTGAATTTTTGGAAAACCACTCACTATTTCCCCTAAGAAATATTGAACTTTAAAGTTTATGCCAAAAGATACGCCTTCTTTTATATGAAGCTTTTCTTTGATCTTTACTATATAGCCTGTTTCTTCCCACACTTCGCGTATACAGCATCCTTCAAGAGTTTCACCTAGTTCTAAGCCCCCTGAAGGAACACTCCATCGTTTTTCTTCTTCTGATGTTCCTTGCAGCACCATTAAAAGTTTCCCTTTATGTAAACAAATGCAGCTCGCACCTTCCCAAAACATATAAACTCCCCCTTTACAGGAAAATTTTCTTGAGCGCACCAAAAAAGTCCTGCGCATTCACACAGGACTTTTCGACAATTAGATGACTTTAGCTTTTTCATTTACCTTTTGAGTATTGACGATTTTTCGGTTGCCATGATCCCAAGTGTAGATTGTCTTGCTGTTTTGTTCGAGTAGAGAAAGGGAGTCATTCGTGCATTCCACAATTTTCGAATGCGGAATCTCATGTTCTTTTTGTTCACCAGTTTGGAGATCGATATAAACGATTCTTTCGCTTTTTCCCGTTGAAAGATCCAATTCGTATACAAGTAGGTGATTATCTACCTGATATAGGGCACGAGGTGAGATGGATAATTTATATTCAGTGACTACTTTATCTTTTTCATTCAGTACCATGACTTTCTTAGGATCTCCGTTTAATACGGGAGCTCCTGATACGTAAACGTGATTTTCATAACAGAGGATATCTGTCGGAGCCATATTGCTTCCCAGGTTCACGCGCTTTTTCTTTCCGTTTCGGATGATGTAAAGCACTGCCTGATCTTCTTCAACAATGTAGGAAGAAATATAGAGAACATCATTATTCATTTCAACTTCCCAGAGATAGCCGTTCACTTTCCACTCTTTAACTAATTCGGGTTCATTTTTTGAGAAGATGAGCACTGAGCCTTTTGAACCATCACCCTCACAAGCAACTGCTACACAAGAATCGAATTCATAAAAGTTTGGCTGTCCCTTAATGATCTGTGACTTTAAGCAGCCGTTTTTATGATCAAAGATAAATAACTTATAATCCTTCGAGCTGTTTTCAACCTTTTTGGAGAACCAGTAATTCTTCTGGTTGTCCATGAATACTTCGGAGTAGGCAAATTCGCTCTCCTCATTTCTTACTACACTTCCGGCCTGTTCAGGATCACGTGAGACATACAGCGAGCTCGTGTTCTCTGCAGTTCGTGATGATAATTTATACATTTTGGCCATAGTACTCTCTCCCTTCAAATTTGACGCCGGTTCCCTGCATGACTTCGATTTATGTAAAAGTCAATTATCGAAATTATCAATTTCTAGCAAAAACTTTGTATTTTCTGTTATATTTATCTTATCAAACAAACAGCTGATTCTGTATTGGGAAAAATGGTAGGAAAGATGCTTGTTAAGTGGGGGTCTCACATGACAATTTTCCCAAGTTCTGAAAGGGGGATTTTATGGTCGGTCAACGAATAAGATATTATAGGAAAACAAAAGGCCTAACCCAGGAAGAGCTGGCACAGGGAATTTGCTCTGTTTCTTACTTGAGTAAGATCGAGAAAGGGGACGCCAAATCAAGCGAAGAAGTCATTAACATGCTTTGTGACCGTCTAGGTATTTCGCCGGAGGATGTTGATGAAAGTAAAGTACTTGAGATGTTGAATGAGTGGAATATGATGATGACAGATCGCCGATTTGATGAGGCAGAGGAAAATTTTCCACTTATTCAAGAAAAAATGAAGGGCATAAGTGATCCGAGTTTACGCCTGAGGTTTGAATTGTTTCATTGCAGATATTTCATGGTGCTGGAACCTCCTCTTTTGGATGAAACAAAATTAAAATTAGAAGGTATTGAAGAACTTTATGAACATCTTTCTAATGATTTGAAATTCTATTACTTTATGTTTTGGGGGATGTATTATAATTTCAACAAAAAGTATAATGAAGCTCTTGAATATCTTCATAAAGCCGAAAAGCAATTTAATCAGACTTCCAATATACAAGATTCTGAGGCTGCAGTAATATATTACTTGCTTGCTTTAACATATAATTTCTTAATGAGAATTACTTCTGTTACAACTTATTCCTATAAAGCTCTCACAATTTTTGACAGAGAGTACAATTATAGCAGAAGTGCAGATTGTCAAATATTATTGGGCATTAGTTACCGCCGTGCTCAACATTATGAATTAGCTGAATCTCATTTGAAACAAGCGTTAAAGTATTCAACTACGTTTAAAGATGATACGTTGAGTGGAATTATATACCATAACTTAGGATATATAGCTTCCTGTCAAAAGTATCATCTGAAAGCTATCGAACGTTATGAAAAGAGTCTTGAATTGAAAAAAAGCCAACCGCCAGCAAATATAGCGAATACAATCTATCTATTAGCCACTGAACATTACGAATTGGGTGATTTTGATTCAGCACTTAATTTAATTCCTAAAGGTCTAAAACTAGTAAATGAAGAACAAGAACCTTACTATAATTTAATTATCTTACGTTATAAAATTAACGACATGCATTCAGATGAATTTTTACAATATTTAAGGAAAACTGCTATTCCTTTCTTTAAACAAAAAGGAATTTGGGAACTTGTTGCTACTCACTCGGAATTATTAGCTGATATATATTTTGATCAAAGTCATTATAAGAAAGCTAGTGAGTACTACCGTGTAGCAAATAATGCTAGGAAAAATATATATTAACCAGGAGGATAGAATATAATGAAAAAATTAATTTATTTATTGGTAGTAGGTATAGGTGTTTTTTCTCTCTTAAACTTTTCTTCTCTTTATAGTTCTGATAACAGCCCAGGGATTAAGAGTTTAAAAATTGCTTCTGACAACAGTCCAGGTATTAAAAGTTTAAGACTCGCTTCTGACAATAGTCCTGGTATTAAGAGTCTAAGACTTGCTTCTGATAACAGTCCGGGTATTAAGAGTTTAAGACTTGCTTCTGACAATAGCCCAGGTATCAAAAGTTTAAGACTTGCTTCTGACAATAGCCCGGGTATCAAAAGTTTAAAGCTTGCTTCTGATAACAGTCCCGGTATTAAGAGTTTAAGACTTGCTTCTGACAATAGCCCGGGTATCAAAAGCTTAAATATTGCTTCTGATAACAGCCCTGGGATTAAGTCTCTAACAATCTATTCATAAGGATTTATAAAACCCCAATCTACCAGATTGGGGTTTCCTTATGCACTTATAACCACCTTCGTCCCAATTGGCACTAGCTTGGAAAGCTCTAGCACGTGGTTATTGTGCATTCGTATGCAGCCTTTTGATACATTTTTTCCAATTGATGCAGGGTTGTCTGTACCATGAATTCCATAATGCGGCCGGGAAAGTCCCAGCCACATGACACCAAAAGGTCCGCCTGGGTTCGGTGCTTTATTGATAATGGTATATGTTCCTGTGGGTGTTGGGGTAAGCATTTTCCCGACTCCAATCGGATAGCGTTTGATTACTTTGCCATCCTTCGCTAGGGCGAGTCTTTTCCTAGTTGTTGATACATAGATCACATAGGGCATAGCGTGATACCTCCCGCTTTAGCTTATGCAGGAAATAACAGTTATGCCCCTCATTTATTGTCTAGCTGTTGAACATGAAACAGTGTTCACTATGTGAAGCGGGTATTCTGCCTGTTGCTTCTAAAAAGCTTTCTGCTGTCGTTAAGCCGAAATGCCTGAATGTTTTCTTTAATACTTTTTGTTTTTCAAGTTTATCTTCTGGCAGCTGATCCAAAAAGGCATCAAAGCTCCCATAATCTCTTACAAGCTCTTCCACACGTTTGGCATTCTCGATCGTTGCTTCAATCTTTTTCCGGTGTCTTACTATTCCAGCGTCTGCTACTAATCTTTCAACATCTTCTTCGCCAAACTGTCTTACCTTTTCTATGTTAAAATCAGCGAAGGCTTTTCTGAAGTTTTCTCTTTTATGAAGAATGGTTCTCCAGCTTAATCCTGATTGAAACAGCTCAAGTGTTAAGCCTTCAAACAGTTTGTTATTCCCTTCTGCCTTTTTGCCCCATTCTTCGTCATGATAGAGTTGTAGCATTTCACTTTCTTCACTCCATTTGCATCGGTTCATCTCTTATTCTCCTTTTTGTATATAAGAAAAAAGCACAGCACCGCTGTACTTTTTATTGAGTTGCTCTCATTTCAGAAAATGGATAGATCACGACTTCTGAACGGCCTTCAATTGATTTTGTTTCAATCAAACCTAATCCATTTCGTGAATCCATGCTGTTCAGTCTGTTGTCTCCCATTACGAAGACTTTGCCCTTTGGTACTTTTAAGGGTCCGAAATCTTCCGTTAAATGCACTCCTAGGCTTTTTGCTTCTGATTTATTTTCGTGCAAATACGATTCTTTAACTTTTTTATTATTAACATAGAGAACGTCACTCTTCATTTGAATCACGTCTCCTTCAACCCCTATTATTCGTTTTACGTACCGTTTATCATCACCTTTAATGATGACAATATCCCCTTTTTTCGGTTCAGAAAAAGCATAAACGATTTTGTTTACGTATAACTTTTCCTGATCATGAAGGGTAGGTGACATAGAAGCACCTTCAACCATATATGGTGCGAAGAAATAGGCCTTCGTTATGAAAACAAATACGAGTGCAAAACCGATCGCTTTAAGCCAGCTTACCCATTCACTCTTCTGCTGCTGGGTCTCTTTTTCCTGTTCTATCATGTCTTCATCACCTCGGCGCCACAATTTCAATTTTTATGCGGTCTGGATCTTCAAAAAACAAAGCGTAATGCCCTTCGCCCCCAGCAAAGGGATAATCATTATCATATAAAAAAGGTACTTTATTTTCATTCAATTGTACACGAAGGTGCTCCACATGCGCACGTGATTTAGCCCAGAAAGCTAAATGATTCAGACCTGTGTGTTTGCGATGGAACGAAAATTCTCTGTACTTAGCTTCTGTTTGTGTAAAAACCAGATATGCTGAACCACACTTATAACTTATACCTTTATCCCATTCTTGAAATAGATCGAAGCCCAGCTCAGCCATCAGCCAGCCATAAAATGACTTTGTCCGTGTAAGATCATGAACATTAATTTCTACGTGGTGAAACCCTTGAGGTGTGCTCATTCTATCAATATCTCCCTGTACAATCGTTTAAAATAGCAAAAAGGTAGTTATTACACTTTTAATCTTATAAAAAATAGCCTACAATGGTAAAGATTTCCGTTTTTAATACAGGAGGGTTTTCATGACCGCTAAAACAAAACACGCAGCAATCTTCCTGGCTATTTCATTGCTTTGGATAAAAACTTATATTGTTTCTAAAGTTTCTTTTACGCTGCCTGCAGATCATTTCCTGCAAGAAATTTTATTATTTTTCAATCCGCTTAGCTTTCTCGTACTCTATTTTTGTTTTGCATACTTTAGTTCACCTTCTAAAAGAAGACGGATCATCCTATGGATGTCGTTTATTTATAGTTTTATATTGTACGCCAATGTTGTATATTATCGGTTTTTTACAGATTTCCTTACGATTCCAGTACTCTTTCAGACGAAGAACGTTGGGGATATAGGCAATAGTGTTTACGAGCTCGTTTACGTCACTGATCTATTCTTTTTTGCCGATCTTTTTGTTTTAGCGTATCTATTAAAAAAGCCTCTGTGGCAGGCAGATCATTCGATAAAAACGAAAGAAAGAAGAAAAGTCTTTGCATACGGGCTGGCGATTTTAGCGGTACATCTGATTTTAGCTGAGGTTAATCGTCCGCAGCTGTTAACTCGTACATTTGACAGGGAGATTCTAGTATCTATATGACATCATGCTTCAATCCAAATCATCCATGCAAAAAGCGCTGGCAAGCAATTTGGATGCAGAGGAAATTCTACATAAGCTTAATAAAAAAAATGCAAACAATCCTGAATTATACGGGATAGCAAAAGGCAAGAATCTAATTGTGATATCCCTTGAATCTACTCAAAACTTTGTCTTGAACTATGAAATTAACGGTGAGGAAGTAACACCATTCTTAAACGAACTTGCAAGATCCAGCTATTATTTTTCTGATTTTTATCATCAAACCGGACAAGGCAAAACGTCTGATTCGGAATTTCTGCTCGACAACTCACTATATCCGCTGCCGAGGGGTGCAGTTTTTCAGACTCATCCATTGAATGAATATAACGCCATGCCTGAGATTTTAAAAACAAATGGCTATTATTCAGCTGTGTTTCATGGGAACAATAAAAGTTTCTGGAATCGCGATGTTATGTATAAAACGATGGGTTATGATCAATTTTTCAGTGAAGAATATTATAAGATCACAGACGAAAATACGATTAACTACGGATTGAAGGATATACCATTCTTCCATCAATCCATACCCTACTTAAAAGATCTCCCGCAGCCTTTTTACGCGAGAATGATCACGTTAACGAACCATCATCCTTATTTAATCAATGAGGAAGAGCAGTGGATCGAACCATATCCGGTGGACGACGGAACAGTCAGCCGGTATTTTACCACCGTCCGTTATGCAGATGAGGCATTAAGGCAGTTTTTTAATGATCTTAAGACATCTGGACTTTACGAGAATTCAATAGTAGTGGTGTATGGAGACCATTATGGGATCTCGGAACGACATCAGGAAGCGATGGCTGATGTTCTAGGAAAAGCATCCATTACAGCCTATAATCAGGTAGAGCTTCAGCAGGTTCCACTGTTCATCCATATCCCAGGTAAAAAAGGAAAAGTAGTCGAGACGGTTGGCGGACAAATCGACCTAAAACCTACTCTGCTCCACTTGCTTGGTATTGAAGCAAAAGATGATGTTCATTTTGGTACTGACCTTTTTTCAAAAGATCATAATGAGCTAACCGTCCTCCGCAATGGTTCTTTTATTACGAAAGATTTTATTTACACGAGTGAAACATGCTACATTAAGCCATTTGGGGCACCGGTTGACCCGAAAAAATGTGAACCTTATATGGAAAAAGCAAAAGAAGAACTCGATCAGTCCGATCAGATTATTTATGGTGATCTCTTGAGGTTTTTAAAACAAAAATAGCCCTGGCGGCGTTCGAAGGCGGCGGGCTAGAAAAAGCTGAGTTAGATACTGTGATGTGAATGTCCCTTCTGATTATTTTCAGGAGGGATATTTCTTTTTTAGGGAGAAAAATGCAAAAGAAACTAAGGTAGCTAGTTGTATCTATAATGAAACGCTCAAATCAGGTGCAGTTTAGGGCGCCGAAACTGTTTTCAGCTTATACCTAACTGGGTATTAAACCCATCTAAAGAGGTCGATTCCATACAAAAGCAGTCTCAATCAATAAATTTTAGCTGTTTATCCACGAATCTACAATCCTCGACAATTTCCGCCGCTTATATACCCTTGAATACCTCTCCTCCACTATTGCACTTACTCAGGTCGAATGCTATTTTATCGCGTTTCTCATCCTAATCATTGAATAGTGCAGAGTGGTTTTGGGGAGCTCCTCGGCAAGCGGCGTAAGTGAAGGCATAATTCTAAGCTCCACACCCCTATTAACCAATGCTTCTAACAATGATCCTACAGGTTTCATTTCAAGAGGCTGCTCTGTTTCATATGATATGAAGTAGCCTGCCCCTTCATCCATCATTGTAAAGTGATCCGGAGTAAATGAATATCGGTAAAGCTTTGTGTTTTGCAGGCGGTCCAGCCAGCCGTTTTCTATCGCAATAATCTTATCTGCTGAGGTTGTATGTAAGTACTTTTCACGGTCATCATCACTTGTTTCAGGTGTAGCCCAAAACCCAATCCTTGGACAATCACGCGGTAAAAGATATAGAGGAGAACGTTCTTCATCAATCGCCCAAACCATAGGCGGACGGTCTGGAAAACTCGGATGTTTTCTTGGTTGAAAAATCTCGATATTATCTTCTTCTGAAAAGTGGTAGAGCATATGTTGTCCCCCTTAGTATATTAACCCTTCCTTTATTATCCTTTTAAACAAGGAAAAAAGGTATCTCCTATTTCAGAAGATCCCTTTATGCCTATAATCAGCGAACCTACTCTTAACAGCGTAGTGCTCCTTTTTAACCAAAACCCAACTACTTAAAGCTTACAAAGAATTAGATATGCCAGAATCAGCTTTCTTAATGATGGCCTTTCATAATAGAGGTTAGTCGTTTGATTGCATAAATTCAATTTCCTCACGATCTGGTCCTTCATAAAAAACGGTTTGCCACCCGTTTTCTAGCTTATAAGGTCCTTCAGATGGTGTTATTCCTAATTGTTGAAGCTCATTTATTTTAGCTATCACACTTTCCACAGTAAAAGCGATATGAGTGGTATGGGAATCAGCCAATGTGGCAGGGATTAATTCCAGCGCAAATCCTTCGCCTCTTAAAAAGACGAGCTCTGCCTTATTCCAATTCATTGTTTCTTTTCTCTCAACAGGCAAGATTGTTTCATAGAATTGAAGCGATTTTTCTAAATCAGTAATGTAAATACCAATATGATGAAGCATGCTTTTATTCTCCTATAAAATCAGATTCATGTCTCCAAATTCGTGCCATAAATAACGCTGTTCGATGGCACCTTTATAAGCTTCATATAACTTATCTTTATCAACAAATGCGGAAAGCAGCTGCAGATGGCTGGCTTCTGGTTCATGCATGCCTGTTATCAATCCATCACAGATTTGCAGTTTCGTATTTTCCGTAATGTACAAGTTCGTCCAGCCGGTATGAGCCTGGAGTTCATTTTTCTCAAGCGCTACGGTTTCTAATGCTCTGACTACCGTTGTGCCTACAGCTATTACTCGCCCGCCAGCTGCTTTCGTTTCACGGATCATGTTTGCTGTTTCTTCAGAAACCTCGTAGTTTTCAAAGTTTTTGTCTGGTCCCTTATGCCACTTATCATCAAGAAGGTAGCTAAGTCCCGTATGAAGAGTAATGTAGGCGATTTTCACACCTTTCTTTTGCAGACGGAAAAGGAGTTCCCAGCTGAACGCACGGCCTGCTGACGGCATCTCAACCGACCCTGGAATGGTTGCAAACACAGTTTGATAATAATCAAGATTCCAAGGCTCTTGAATGTACTCGTACCTCACAGGCTCTCCAAGACTATAAATCTGGTTATAAAGAGAAGAACAGCACAAGTTAAAAGCTAATGAAACAAAAGGTGAATCTGATGATTGTTCGACTACTGTTGCTGTGAGTGATGGTGAAAATCGAATGATTTCCCCTTTTATAAGGGTTCCGCTAACCGGCAGGGCTTCCCATATGGATTCATTTTTTCTGTGAGCGAGTCTCACTTCTACTTCCGTTCCGTCTATCTCTCTTATACTTTTTAATACTGCGGGAACTGTGCGGCTCGCATTCAGTACGAGAAGATCACCTTTTTTTAAATAACGGTCAAGCTGAAAAAATTTTGTATGTTCTGTATGGCCAGTAGTTTTGTTCAATACCATCATCTTCACGTAGTCTCTGCGAATCCCTCTTCGCTCAGGCGGTTCTTTAGCATTTAATTCTTGTGGAAGCTCAAACTTCATTGCGGATTCCATCAGTTTTCACTCCCCTCAAGCTGAAACTCTTGTGCTTCAAATCGTTTTCCAGTGATATGTTTTGAAGCGTCTGATGCTAAGTAACCAAATACAGCGGTAATATCTTCAGGTTTTGCCAGTTCATAATCACAATCTGGAACTGCCAGCTCGTGCATTTCCGTATCCATTTCTCCGGGGTCCACCATGTTTACGCGAACGCCAGATTCGCTTACTTCATCAGCCCACGTTTCTGTAAGGCCTTCGAGTGCAAATTTTGAAATACCGTACGCTCCCCATCCTGCATAACCAGTTGCACCTGCTTCTGATGTGATGTTAATAATACTGCCTTGTTGTTTTTGCAGCATGATTGGAAGAACTCTTCTAGTCACGAGGAATGGTCCGATCGTATTGACTCGCAATACTTCTTCAAAATCCTGTTCTGGATAATCCAGTAGATACGGCATCGGACTTGGTCCTAAAATCGAAGCATTGTTTATAAGAACATCGATTTTCCCAAAGTACTCTTCAGACAACGCTACAAAACGCTCCACATCTTTTGATTTTGACATATCTGCACTTACCGCCAGTACGTCAGCTCCAAATTGTTCTGCTTCCTCTTTCACCTCTTGAATTCCCTGTTCATTACGTGCACAAATTGCTAAGTTATACCCTTCTTTAGCAAAAAATAGCGTAAGCGCTTTCCCTAATCCTTTTGATGCCCCCGTAATCATTGCAACTTTTTTCATGTTCATAGCCTCCAATATTTGTTTTTTGATTTATTATATACTTTTTATACATTTATGTTTACTAAGTATTTAAATTATAATTCCCAATAATTTCATTCGTCAATGACTTTGTATCATAAATCGTTCGACAAATTCTTTAAACAAAGAAAAAACCTTGCCGCAGCAAGGTTTTATTTAAGCCGAAATGAGGCTCCATCAATTATCTCCACATCTTTTCTTTCTTTAATTTCCCTCATAAGCTGAAAAAGCGCTAAATCTTTTTTCTTAGACTCTATCATACAGTCGATCTGTTCCACACTGCCTTTTACTTCTTTTAAGAAATCAAAAAACATATTAACATCCACGTAATCTGCGTGATTTCTAAACTGTTTTTCATTCTTTGGGCTGGAAATGTGCATTTTTAACGGAAGCTTTGATTGTTTCCACGATTCTACTACTCTAGGCCAATGCTGCGTCCAATTTTCATCATGATGATAGGCAAGATGATGGTGATAATCAAAAACAAGCGGAATCTGAAGTTTTTCGCATAAGTAAAGGGTATCTGCCATCGTAAAAGACGTATCATCATTTTCCAGCATGATCATCTTTTGGATCTGGACGGGAACGTAAGCCCAATTTTGCACAAACCTCTCGAGTGCTACATCTGTCTCTTTGTAATTGCCTCCAACATGCATCACACATCGGTGTGTTGTATCAATCCCCATATTTTTTAAAAGTTTATAGTGAAGCTGAAGCGTTTTTAAAGAGTTCTTCAGGACTTCTTTTTTAGGAGAGTTGATGAGAACAAAATGATCTGGATGAAAATCCAGTCTCATCTTATTTTTCAGGGCGAACTGTCCGATCTCATGAAGTGCATCAGCTAAAGGACTGATATAATCCCAGTCTAGTAAATCACCATGATTGGCAAGGGGGATAATTCTTGAAGTCATCCGATAAAAAGCAATATCGTGAGCCGCTGCGTGTTTTAAGATCCGCAATGTATTTGTGACATTTGCTAGCGAAATCCGTTCTAGTTTTCTTAACCCTGCTTCTCTGTTTTGAAGCTGGCTGAACTGTTTATATGTCATTGTCTTTGAAGGAGAAGCATTCTGCAGTTCCATGCTCATCGCAACAAATCCAAGCCGAATAATGGTCATTGGTCACACCTCATTTCATCTTTAACAGTATGACCATATGAAGTTATCGTTTAACCCAAATGCCATATAAAAAAGCTTAACCTTCGTGCAAGGCTAAGCTTCAAGTAACTAATTAAAGATTTCCAGCCACTTTGGATAGTCAAACTGGCCGTCTGATATAGGGAAAAAGTTTCCGAGGATCCCTAAATGCGTTTTTCCATGTTCTTCTGCAACTATGGGAGTATACGTCGAGAATAGAAGGAAGTTTATACGCTTTAATTGGTAGTGTTTATTAAAAATTTCAGCTGGTTTAACATGTGGATGCACAAAAATAGCTTCATAATCTTCTTTTGAGGGGTTCGTTGTGGTTAGCGTAATTACTGCGAGGAAGAATAAACCTATGAACATCCACTTTCTCTTCATCTCACGCGCCTCCAATCCAGCTTCTCACCAAGTATATTTTATCAATTCGTTTTTAATCCACGAGTTTACATTTATAGACAATTTCCGACATGCAAAAAGCCACCTTGGAGCCTTACATACCAAGGTGGCTTTAATATGTCTTTTAAGCTACTGCTTTTGCCTGCTTTTTCTTTTTGCGTTTAAACAGGTTGCCGATGTTCGCCAGCATTTCATAGATCACCGGTACGACAACTAGTGTAAGCAATGTTGATACGGATAGACCGCCGATAACTACGATCGCCAGACTCTTCGAAACAAGGCTGCCGCTTGCTCCGCCAAACATTAGCGGAATCATAGCACAGATCGTCGCTACAGCTGTCATCAAAATCGGACGAAGACGGGTAGAACCCGCTTCCAGGATCGATTCTCTTACACTTAAACCTTTTTCACGCTGCTGCTGAACCCGGTCGATGAATACAATCGCATTCGTTACAACAATACCGATCAGCATGAGTGCACCGATTAATGATGAGATATCAACTGGAATTCGTGTAATAACAAGCGCAAGGATTGCTCCTATCGCTGCGAGCGGAAGTGAGAACAGAATCGCGAATGGTGCGCGCGCCTGACCGAATGTTATCACCATGATTAAGTATACGATCAGAATAGCCGCTCCCATCGTCATGAAGAGATCCATGAACTGTTCGTTCATTTCTTCTCCAACTCCGCCTAATGCGACGGATACGCCAGCTGGTTTCTCAATGTTTTTAAGGATATTCGCAATATCAGCGTTTACCTTTTTGATGTTTTTATCTGTAATGATACCCGTAACCTGCAGATACTCTTTCCCGTCTTTACGGAATATTTGAGCTTTTGCAGGCTGAAGCGATAGTTCAGCTACTTCCTTCAAAGCAACTGGACCTTTTACAGGGGAAAGAATCGTCGTATTTAATAAATCGTCACGATCCTTCACATCACTTAAATCATAGTTCATCATGACTGGCAGTTTAATGCCTTCCAGCGTAATTTGACCGACTGGGTTGCTCGCTGTTAATCCTCTTACTTGCTGGGCAATATCTGCTGGGGTTAATCCAGCTTCTTGCGCTTTAGATTGATCAACATTCAGTACCCATTCATTTTTTAAATCTTCATTGTTGGATTGAACATTTTCAAGCCCTTTAACATCTTGCAGTTCTGCTGTCAGCTTTTCAGCCATTGGCGCCAGATCTGCTTGCTTTTCAGCTGTTATATTTAAACTGATGGCATCAGAGCTTCCACCCATCATACTTGCCATTGAAGCAGAAATTGTTGCAGGTGCATATTCTTTTTCAAGAGCTTTCATTTCTTCAACAAACTTTTCTGTATCTGCACCTTTTTCCATCTTTGCTACTAATCTTGCTGTGTTGTTTCCTTGAGCCATTCCCCATTGAGCCATTTCACTTGATACTCCGACTTGAGAGTAGCTTGAAACCACACCGTCGTAATTATTGATCACTTCTTCAAGCTTGTATGTTCCTTCTTTTACAGCATCAAGAGATGTATCTTTCGGATATTCGATACTAACGTTCACCATGCTTTCATCTGCTGATGCCATAGAGCCCGCTGGCATTACAACATAAAGAGCAATTGAACCGGCAAATAACAAGAAGCAAAGTCCGCTAACGATCCATTTATGGTTCAACGACCAGTTTAAAATGTTTAAATATCGTCTAGGCGGTTTTGGTGTATGTTCTTTTACATTCTTCAGCATTTTGTAGCTCATTAAAGGAACTACTGTAAGTGCTACAAGCAATGATGCCAATAGAGAATAAACCATTGTTAATGCAAAAGGCATAAAGAAGACACCTAGTGCACCTTCGACTAAACCAACCGGCAGGAATACTGCGATAGTTGTAATTGTAGAAGACGTGATAGCTTTTGCTACTTCTCCTACAGAATCAACGATCAATTCCTTAGAGCGTTCTCCCGTTTGCAAGCGGCGGAAAATATTCTCGATAACTACGATACTATCATCTACTAAACGCCCTACTGCTACAGCCAGACCGCCCAGTGTTAAAACATTGAGCGTTATCCCTGATTGATGCAATAAGAACAGTGTTAAGAAAATGGATAACGGGATACTGATTACCGCTATTACCGTTGACTTAAAATGGCGCAAGAATAGGAGGATAACGACAGATGCAAACAACGCTCCCAGCGCTACTTCTTTTGCCATGCTCATTACAGAATCATAAACGGAATCAGATGTTGCATAAAACACCGAAAGTTTAAATGTGTCCCCATACTGCTTATTGATTGCTTTCATTTTCTCGCGTACATCGTCACCAATTTGGACGGCGTTTGCACTAGCTTCTTTCGTGACAGATAAATACATCGCGTCTTTTCCATCAACATGTGTAAACGATTCAAGACGCTGTTCATCTTTTAAATCAGCTACATCTTTTAATAGAACACCTGGTGCAACCGCAATGTTTTTCCACGCATCCAGGTCCTTCATTTCACCTAATACCCGAAGCGTGTTTGTTTTTTCATCAAGTGTTACGTTTCCTGCAGGAAGTGAAACATCCTTCCCCTGCAGAGCAGCCATGATTTGGGGAGCTGCTACCTTCTTTTCCAGAAGCTTATCTTGATCCAGGGTTAACGTAACCTCTCGTGTCGCTTTCCCAAATAAAGCAACATCGGCTATTCCTTCTACACCCTCTAACTGTGGAATCACTTCTTCTTCAATAAGTTGATAATCTTCTGTAGTAAATGCACCGTCTTTGTTAATCGTCAGATCCATAATCGGAATCATGGAAGTGTTTAATTGAACGACGTACGGTTTGTTGATTCCTTCAGGCAGCGGGAAGTTGTTCGTCTTTCTTTCCACCTCTGCTGTTACTTCCTTCATGTCTGATTTCATATCAAATGTTAAATCAATTCGGGAAATCCCCTGACCAGAAACAGATGTTACGGACTCCACACCTTTTACATTGCGAAGCTCTTGTTCCATCGGCTCCGTAATGTAATCTGTCATTGTTTCTGAATCCATGCCATCTGCAAGTGTCGTTACAGTAACCATCGGATTATCGATACTCGGTAAAAATTCCATCGGCAAGCGCTGGCCTGCATAAACCCCTAATGCAGAAATCAGCAAACACATAATTACGATGGCTGAGCGGTTTTTCAATGAAAACCAAGTCAGTTTCAACATATTTCCCTTCCTCCATCCCCTGTCGCCTTAACTAGTACAAAAGGCTCAAAAATATCACAATACTTGGATATTGTAGTACGATTAATAAGGAAAAACAAGTAACATTTATAAAAATTTGCCAAAATTACATAAATAGAATTTTTTCAGCAAAAAGCTGCTCTCTTTTACATGAGAACAGCTGTGTAAATCTATGAAATTATGGTAAATATCGACGGGCTCCTGCATAACTGTCTTTCCAGTACTTTGTGTTTAAAGACTGGATGCGAACCCCCTTAGAAGTGGCTGCAATAAATTCCTTGTTTCCTAGATAGATCCCGACAAAAGAAATGCTTTTACCGTTTGTTTTAAAGAAAACGAGATCACCCATTTTTTCTTTGCCTTTCACAACAGCCGCTCCTCCTTTATATTGAGTTGCTGAAGTTCTTGGAATGTCTTTATTCACTACAGTTGTTTTAAAAATATATTTAGTAAAACCTGATGCATCAAACCCTTTTGGCGTTGTGCCTCCCCACTTAAATGGAGTTCCCTTGTAGAGTTTAGCTGTTTCAGTTACTTCCTGGTCATAGGATGGAGAAGCTTTTGCTGCGGTTACACCACCTAGAATTAATAGTGCAGCGAGCCCTAATGAAACAAATGCCAGCAGTATACGTTTCATATAAAACATCCTCTCTTAAATTAGCTCTTTCAATCTATTAGTCGATGGGCCGTACCTCAAAGTTACTTTTTCTCCATAAGAAAAAGACTACAAATTGCAGCCTTTTTCGACATCTATTGATAGTGGTATACATTTTGTCCTGTAATACCTTCAATCGGTTCTTTTAGCTGATAAGGTCCAATAGAATCCAGGTTGGTATTCTTAAACATTATAGATTCATATCCATAGCTTTCAGCCGTAAGAAGTATAGCATCAATCATCATTAGGTCTTCTGTATCCTCATGAGATAGTTTGAAAGCATCAGGGAATGTGATCTCAACTGAATCATCTGTAATTTCCTTAACTCCAAATTCTAGATCTTTTGGAAGCAGCGGTTTTAATCCGTACCCTTGTTCTTCATCCATAACATCAAGTGCACCTTTTAATTCTCCAGGCAGTTCATCGCCTTCCAATCCTGCTGAAAATAGACTGACGATAAAAGCGTCTGTAGTTGGTGCATCATAACGGAAATGAGGTGCCCCCGGAACTTCAAGATCTAAAGAATCTAACGGACCCATTCTAGGAAACTCATATCCCTCTTTACCGTCTGTCCGGAACACCACTTTATACTTTTGGTTCTCGTTCGCAAAAGTCAGTGCCATCAAAGGCTTCAATAAAGATTCCTCTGCTTCATGAATGGAACCTGCCGGCCAGTCAATAAAGACGGTTTCTTCTTCCTCAGTAATCGTTGCACGCTGAAGCGGACTTCCAGAAAGGCCCGCTGCTTTTGGATCAAACTTTTTTATTTGATCGTTTACTTTATTTAAATAATGATCAGTCTTGGTTACAAAACTAACGGGCACGACAAGCTGTGCCTGTTCATCCAAATACCCTACCGTTACCCAATCTTGATCAACCCCGCCGCCATTAAGGCTGCTTTCTTGTATCGGACCATGATAAGCAGCAGGTACTGCTTTTTTATCTGCTTTTAAACTTACATCTCCGTCTGTTGCAGTTGAAGCTGCATCCATTCCTTTTGACCCTTTATCAGATTCAAGCGCTACTTTGTTCTGCTCCATCTTTCCGCCGTTTTTTATAAGATCAGGAACAAAAACACCAAAAATAACAAGTGCACAAGCTGTCGCAATGGCTGGAAGACTCCACGTCGGAAGCCGCTTTCCTTTATTGTCTTTATAATGAACCTTCGCCTGTACCTTTAAATAAAGCTCTTGTTTGGATCGGCGGTCTTTTATAGGGGGCAGACTTTTAAGATGCTGTTCAATTTTTTCATCGTTCCACTTAATTGGTTCCATCTTTCAATTCCTCCTCCAGGCCCGGTTGCTGATCCAGCCATTTGCGCAATTCTTTTATGGCCCGGTGCTGGGTGGTTTTCACTTTGCTTTCTGTCCAACTTAAAATTTGCGCAGTTTCTGAGATAGATAATGACTGAATGTACCGAAGCACGAGTACCTGCTGCTGATCCAAAGAGCAGCGTTTTAACATTTTATATAAATCTTTAAAAGACTCTTTCTTTGATATTAACTCTTCTGGAAGGGGGTCCTGATCTCTTAGCACACTTTCACTTTCATTAATGTCAAAGATCAAAAATCGTTTGTTGCGCCGTGATTGTTTTCTTAGCCAGTCAATGGCCACATGCCTGGCGATCGAATACAACCATGTTTTTTCTGAACTTTTGCCCTCAAAACTTTCATACGCGTTTAATACCCGGATATAAACTTCCTGAACGAGATCCTCCGCCGATTCCCGGTTTCGGACCATGTAAAATAGAAATTGAAACAACGCGTGGTGATATTCATCGTATAACCGGTCGAACGTTTCCTTCACCTCGAATGGCCCCCTGTCTATCTATTTATGTAGTCGTATTTACTCACAAAAAGTTACATTACAAACATGGTACTCTATTAGTCTACTCCTAATTCAAGCATCCTGAAAGGACCAATTTGTCGATAATTACCAACAAAAGCATTACTCCTTAGACAAATAAAGTCGTTAAATAGAAAAAGGTGTTTTCGTAAACATGGTTGCTTTTGTAAGAGTTTAATTTCCGCTATAGGACTCGCTTTCCGCAGGGTGTGCGGTGAGCCCCCTCGTCGCCTCGCGACATTGAGTGGTCTCACCTGTCCCACTCATCCTGCAGGAGTCTCGTCCTTTCGCTCCAATTAACTATTCAATGAAGAATTTCGACAAAATCTCTTAGTTGCAACAATCTTTTAGAAAAGAGCCATAGAAAAAGACGCCGGTCTTGGCGTCTTATTGCTGCACATAGTTTAAGAACATTTCTTCAATTGTATCCCAGGCAATTCGGTATTGCTCTTCTTCCCCTAAAAAAGAATAATGCAATACATTGCCGTCACGAATTGCCCAAAAGATCCTTGAAATGTTCTGCGGGTCAATTTCCTTCTTAATTTCACCGGACTGCTGGCCTTCTACTATAATATTTACAATATAGTCGATAAAGCGGTTGTATCTCTCTGCAAGAATTTTTCTTAAATCTTCTTGCCTCGAGCCAAAAAGCCAAAACTCAATATAAACACGCATTGTCTGCTGATCATCTTCTTTTAATTCTTGCTTTTTAAATCGCTTAAAGAGATTCGCAAGTTTTTGTTTCGCACTGGTTAGGTGTGCATTCACTTCATCCATTTCTTCAAAAAACGTATTGGTGCGTTTTTTTAGAAGCTGTAAATATATCTCTTCTTTGCTTTCGAAATAATTATAGATAGCACCTTTACTAATGTTTGAATCTTTCACGATATCATCAATAATAGTCGCTTGATATCCTTTTTCACCGAAGCACTTTAAGGCGCTCTCAAGTATGTGGTTTCGTTTCTCTTCTTTATACTGAGCTGAAACTTTAGGCATGATGCTTCCTCCATTTATGACACGTCTTTCATTTCAAGTATAACAGAGTTTTCAGTCTATTTCGGAAAAAGTTTTAGCTGCTTGGGATTCCATCTCTTTTTTAATCGGACGCTCCATATGGACTTGTTCCACGAACTTAGTAAAACCAGCCTCATTCAATAACCGGTTTAAAGCATCATCCTTTTTAGGGACATTCATCGTTAATCTTCTTACAGCCCCTTCTTCTTGAGCAAAGGCAAAATTGATCAAATTCGCTGTTGCTTCTTCCTCTAGATGATATTCAGGGTTAACCCCGCACTGATACAGTACAATGCCTGCCAGCTCTCCTGTTTCTTTAAAGCCCTTTTTATATACTGCATATCCGATAGTGTTTTCACCATCCATAGCGATTGCACATGAAAAATCTTTTAAACTTGGGAATTGTGTTTGCCATGCAGTAAGAGGCTCAAAAAATGACAATGATTTGATCTCCTGCATATCCGCATTTTTCACAGTGACATTTGAACCTAGTCCTTTAAATACAGAAATCTCTCCTTCATGCTGCATAAAAGAAAGTTCTTCAAATGTTTGATAGCCCATCTTTTCATATAACTTTATTGCTGTTTCATTCTCTTTAATTGCTTCTAGACGTGCAATATCTACATTCTGCTCTTCGTAGATCTCCAGGCAGACGGAGATTAATTTTTTCCCGATTCCCATTCCTCTAAAATCAGGTGCGATCGCAGTACCGCCGTTCCATACATATTGTTTGCCGTTAATCGTTCTAAAACTGTTCAGTACAAATCCCGCGAGTTTCCCTTCGTAAACAGCTGCAACCGAATTTTCTAAAGAGATTCCCTCTCCTGTAATTTTTTGCAAGAAACGGTTAAGATCCATCGTCATATCAGAGAAGTAGTGTTTCCAACATTCATTCCATAAAGATATAGCTTCATTAAAAGATAACTCACTAAAACGTTTAATGACTAGCACAAGCTTCACTCCCTGAACATATTTTTTAAAACGACTGGTCGTTTTATTTAATTTTATTTTATTAAAAGTACCGATGGATGACCATTAAAATCGTTCGACAAAAACTTAATGACCGGTGCCTAGACTCTATTTCAATAATCCCACGTTAATAGATTAATTCTTTTCTTAATTAGATTTTTTCCTGGCTTAATTAGAATAATCCCACGTTCATTAATAAATAACCACGGGTCGACACTTTGAGACTTTTTTAGACACATCTGTCCTCATTATCGATCCACAAAAAAACCTAAGCAGTAAGCTTAGGTCATTTTCCTTCTATTAAGATTTTAAAGTGCTCATAATATTCGTCCAGCTTTCGATCCTCCTGCTGAATAAATTCCTCTCTTTGTTTATCCGAGGTAAGTTCCAATGCTTTCCCTCCGAATTCACAAAGATCATCCAGTACACCAGATGTTTTTTCTCCAACTTCTACATCTTCCTTCAACAGCTGGCATATTTCAGTTAAACGGTTTATTTCTTCTTCACTCGCGCTCTTTTTTTGAATGATTTGTCCAAGCATAGAATAGATAAGCTCAGCTCGTTCTTTTGTCTGTGGTTTCATGAGATCACTCCCTCTTTTTCTCATTTTTCCCCTTCATTCATTTCATAAACTGTTTTATTTAGGAAGAGAATGGGTAAATCAAGGATAGTATCCAAAGAAAGGAAGAGTGCTGTGGCTAAAAGAACAGAGCTCCGTCAGCAAAAGAAACGGTCACGCTGGATCCGGCGAACTGCTATTATTACTCTCATATTTTTCTTATCCAGTGTGACATTCGGAGGCGCAATGATATTTGCCTATGTAAATGGAACTCCGAAATTAACGGAAGAAGCCTTGAATGATCCGCAATCTTCTATGATCTATGATATGAACGATGAGTTTGTCACTTATGTTACAAGCAATGAACGCAGAGAATACGCTAAAATTGGCGACATTCCTGAACTTGTGCAGCAAGCGTTTATTTCAACAGAAGATACCCGCTTCAAAGAACACATGGGTGTTGATGTTAAACGTATATTTGGAGCGGCATTAGCAAACGTACAAGATGGTTTTGGTGCTGAAGGTGCGAGTACCATTACTCAGCAAGTTGTGAAAAACAGTGTACTGTCACCTGATAAAACGATTAAGCGGAAAGTACAGGAAGCCTATCTTGCTATTCAGTTAGAACAAAAATACTCCAAAGATGAAATTTTAGAGATGTACTTGAATAAAATCTATTTTGGCAGCGGCGCTTACGGGGTTGCAACTGCATCCAAGACGTACTTCAACAAACCGCTAAAAGATTTAACACCAGCTGAAGCTGCTTTATTAGCTGGCCTTCCGCAAAGACCGAGCGGATATGACCCTTTTCTTCATCCAAAAGCGGCTGAGGAGAGACGCAATACAGTTTTAGAGTTAATGTACAAAAATGGTGCCATTACAAAAGAACAGAAGGAAAAAGCAGTAAAAACTTCCGTTACTGATACACTGGTTAAAGAAAAAGCCAAACGATTAAAATATGAATCTTTTATTCAGCAAGTAATCAAAAAATTAAAAGAGAAAGGCATCTCAGAACGTGCTATTTATGAAGGCGGTTTAAAAATCTACACAACTCTTGATCCTAAAGCACAGGCACATACTGAAAAAGTTCTGTCTACAGATGAGTATGTAAAGTATCCTAGTGAAAAGTTTAAAGCGGGTGTAGCGCTGCTCGATACGAAGACAGGAGTCATTCGTGCTTTAGGCGGAAACAGAACGAGCGGTGATGAAGATATCGCAAAAGGATTTAACTATGCCACTGACACACAAAGACAGCCAGGTTCAACGATCAAACCCATTCTTGATTACGGTCCTGCCATTGAAAAGTTAAAGTGGTCAACATATAAACAAATAAAAGATGAAGAATTAAAAATCGGTGATTGGGAAGCAGGCAACTGGGATGATGAATTCCATGGAGACGTTTCTATGCGGGAAGCACTCGTTATGTCTTACAATATTCCTGCGATAAAAACATTTATGGAAGTTGGATCAGAAGATGCCGTTAAGTTTGCCAATAACCTCGGCATCCCGATTAAGACTGCTCATCCCGCTTATGCAATCGGCGGATTTAAGCATGGTTCTTCACCACTAGAACTTGCCGGAGCATACACAGCCTTTGGAAATAAAGGTGTGTATCATAAACCTACAACTTTGCGTAAAGTTAAGTTTTCTGATGGCTATGAGAAGAAGTTTGAATCAAAACCGGTAGCAGCGATGCATGACTACACCGCATATATGGTGACAGATATGCTGAAAGATGTTGTGAAACGAGGAACTGGAACATTAGCTGCTATTCCTGGATTAGAAGTGGCCGGCAAAACTGGTACAACGAACATGCCTGAAGGATTGGATATTGAAAAAGGGTCCAGCGATTCATGGTTTGCAGGATATACAACCAATTACACAGCAGCTGTATGGACGGGGTATGACAAGACGAACGCCGAACAATATTTAACCCCTGAGGACCAAAAAATTGCTAAATATATCTTTAAATCAATTGTTTCTGAGGTTTCGAAAGATAAGAAAACAGCCGGTTTTGAAAAGCCAAAATCCGTAGAAGAAATCTATATTAATAAAGATACTGGCTATATCACAAAAGATAAGATGGTTCCAACACAGTTAGAGAGCTCATTGTAAAAGGAACTTCTACAAAAGAGCTTTTAGCACCAATAAAAGAAAAGAAAGCTCCAAAGAAGAAAGAATCGAAAAAGAATGAAGACAAAGAGAAAGATAAAGAAAAGAAAAAGGAAGAAAAATCTAAAGAAAAAGAAGAAGAAAAAAGAAAAGAAGACGATGACGAGAATACAGATCCTCCTCCTCCAACTGAACCAAAAGGAGATGACGATGCTGATCCTCCACCACCACAGGATGACGAACCGGACGATCCCGGAACAGACCCTGAACCAGAGGATCCGCCAACAGAACCTGAAGATCCAGAAGAACCTGAGCCGGAACCAGACACACCTCCAACTGATCCGCCAGCAGAAGATGATGGCACTGCAGAAACTAACGCGACAACAACAGACACTCAAACAGAAACGAATTAACTCCAGAGTATTATTCTAATAGATTAGTGTTTGTGCACATTTTTGGTTGAGTAGCTTCTTTGACTAGTTGATTGGAGCGTAAGGTGCGAGACTCCAGTGGGATTAGTGGGACAGATGAGACTCCTAATGGTGCAAAGCGCCAAGGAGGCTCACCGCCCGCCCCACGGAAAGCGAGTATCCTGTAGCGGAAATCAACACCTTCTCATTGTAACAATGTATACGAAAATAGACATTATTAAAAAGTAACCCTAAATATTTCAGGGTTACTTTTTTATGAACTCATATAAGAAAGATTCTCCATTACGATAAAACCTCGGGTCATAGATTCCCAGCTTGTCATTCTCTTCAACTACAACTACGAAAGGAGACCATTCATGAAGTGTTTTTGCTCTCGGATTCTCTTCAAATAGCCGAGCAAGATCTGCTTCATCCTTTGAGATCAAACGGTGCTCTACTTGAGGTTTTATAAAAATGCTGTCTTTTACAATCTCTACTTCGTTTCCGTCTTTTCCGATCACCTGAAATTGAGTAGGTACAAAACCTGCAGCAAGTGCTACATCTTCATACTTTTCCTTTGCTTCATTATAGATGATATATCCCTGAGCAGACTGGATGGCAACATGAGCAATCATTAACAGCCATACCACTCTGAATACTTTATACCTTTCATTGGCTTCTTTTTTTCGAGAAACAATGAATCCAGCTAGCATCAGAAACCAAAATACAAAATCAACAATTGGAATTGTGCCGAATGTTACGCGATAGCTGGAGAAGGGTTCAATATATCCGGTTCCCCATGTATTGAAAAGATCGCTCGTATCGTGTATGAAAACAGCTAGAAGTGCCCAATAAAAAATCCGCCTGTCTTTCACTTTAAATAATAGACGGCTCAAATAGTAAATCACGATTCCCCAGATCGGTATCAGAAAAAACGAGTGCGTTAAGCCTCTATGCCACATTTGCTGCATGATTCGCCCTGTTTCAGTCAGGTTAACGACCACGTCAATATCAGGTATTTGACTGCCTACTACGGTTGTAAGCAGGAGTGCTCTTTTATGTAACTTATCCATATTAGATCTATTTGCAGCTCCATAAAGGGTTAATCCAAATAAAGTATGTGTAATTGTATCCATGTGCCCTCTTTGTTTCGTTTTACTTATATGGTAACGAAAAAAAGAACTTCTGTCTTGATAGAAGCTCTTTCCATACTTTCAATTATTTCCTGAAATAATTTCCGGGGAAATTCGACGTTTTTTCCTATCGGTCTACACTTCCTGCTTTAATATTCCAACCCCCTTTTGCGGCAAGAAATTCTTCAATTTGAGTTCTATGATGTTCGTCGTGTTCTACTAGCCCGCTAATATATTCACATAATGTAATCATTTTTGAACCCATTTCAATTTTTTCCTGCCAAACAGAACTTGGGACTTCTCCTAACTTTTTTGCGACTACTTGGCGGCATTCAATCACTTCATCTAGGAGCTGGTTTTTAGAGATACCTGATTTTGCTTCATTTGCTGCATGGCTATTGATTTCTTCAACGTCTACTTTTTTTGCCGGAATTTCAGATCCACTTACAAAATAGGCAACTCTCTCATCCCATACAAAAACATCCCATGCCTTAATATGAGCAACAATTTCTCCAACTGACCATTTCCCATCTTTAATAGGTACCAGCCAATATTCCTCTGGTATTTGTTTAAGATGCTGAAGCCAATTCGTAAAATCCTTGTACTTTGTCAGCACTTCACTCATGGTTGTCCTCCTTTAATTTTCAAAACTTTTTGATTTTAATTAGGGTATTGTCCCTGTCACTCCTCCTCTTGGGACATACACTATAGATGAAAGCATAAGGCACAAGAAAGAAGGAGGAATTACAGCATGTTTGGAAAGAGACAACAACAACGTAACTGGGGTTATCCCGGATATGGTTACGGGTGCTGCAACCCTTGTGGCGGTTATGGCTATGGCGGCGGCTACGGATACGGAAGCGGCGGCGGAGTGTTCGCTTTAATTGTAGTGCTTTTTATCCTTCTCATCATCATTGGTGCGACGTTGAGATAAGAACAACCCAAAGGCGAGAGTTTCAGCTCTTGCCTTTTTTGTTTATCCTATTTTCCGCTCTGTTAAAAAAACAAAGGATTCTTCTTTTGATACAGAATTCTCTATACCTTTTTCTCTCTTCTTCACTATTTTCCTGCCTGGCAATTGATCACCTGCTCGTTTTATTCCCTCAGCCATAAAGTTAAACGCCATGATGACCGCGGCAAAGCTTAAAACCGGAAAGAATACAAGCCATGGGGCAAGTCTTAATTGATAATAATAACCCCCTAACAACCCTGACCATTCGTTTGATACAGATACGGGTATCGTAAATTCCATTCCATATTCACGATAGATTGTTCCTCCAAAGAAAACACCTAATATACCTAGATGTGCAAGTAACAATAAAACAGCTATAACCTGCTGAACATACATAAGCACGAGTCTTGGCCATAGATGAGGCATGACATGTTTAAACAGAATACGAAACCTGCTTCCTCCCATTAACTTGGCACTCGTGATAAATTCGTTTTGCTGGATTAAGTTAATTTCTTCTTTTATTAGAATCGCCGTATTTGGAATGGCAATTAATACGATCAGTAAGATCTGAAAAAAGGCTTTTTCCCAGAAGGTTATTTGTTCAATAGCAATAATAGGTGCCATAATAAAGAAGATTAATAGAGCAGACGGGATATAATAGAAGGATTGACCTAATCCTTTAAAAATGGGCAAGATTCTTCCTGCGCTTAATAATATAACGCCGCCAAAAAAAGATAATAATATTCTTAGCAAACTGGCAACAAACGCAATTCCCAATGTGTACTTTGCACCTGAGATAATTTGATAAAATAAATCCGCTCCCATACGGTCGCTGCCGAACCAATAATCACTTGACGGCTCAAAAGGTGCTTTATCAACAGGTGTAATTCCTTCATAGATAATCTGATTTTCATAGATTTCATTATTCATGACAAAATGATGGTAAAAACTAAAGCTAATCAAAGCAAAAATAAATAAAATACCAGCTAGAAAAAAAGGGTCTTTCCAAATCGCTTTTATCATTTTTCACCCACCCACTTATACGTAAAAATTCTAAGAGCCGTAAAAAATAGAAACATGGGTAAAAATAATAGAAGCATAGAAATCGTAAAAATAGCTGGGTTCCCCATCTCTCTTACCAATGTTGTAACTCCATAGATATTAAACAAGTATTCAACCATTAATAGATTAGAAAGCATAAACCAGAGGATATTGCGAGATTGATGAAAGACACTTAACAGCGTGTTCGGAAGTACATGCCTCCAGAGAATGCGAAATCTGCCAATCCCTTTACTCTTAGCAGTATCAATGTATTGTTTTTTGAACTCCTCTTCCATATTAAGGAGCAGTATCCTCAAAATAAGCAGAGTTGGCAATACAGTTAAACAAAAGATCGGTACAAAATAAGTTTTTTGGTCATACAAAGATACAATCTGAAACAAGAGAATATTCGTCTTCTTAAAAAACCAGATAATAAAGAACTGCATTCCAATCGCAATGAGAACATCAGGAATGGATTCGAACATAAACGAAAATACACGGATCTTATCTTTTAATCGTGTTGGGAGCGTAAAAATCCCAAGAGCAAACATAAGTGCTAAGATAATGGCGATAAAAAACGATGAAAATAAAATTGTTAAAGAATATCCGATAATACCCCATATTTCTGGAAAAAGCGGGTACATACCGCTTCCGGTAAAATACATGATTTCAGAAGGCTTCATCATCGTTTTAAATAGTTCCCCTATTCCATCTAAATAGCTGCCTGTATCAAACGACATCCCTATAAACATAAACGGTACTGAGCCTAAGAGAATAATGCCGATGACAGATAATACGAAAGAGAGCAAACTGTCTTTTATAATGTATGGCATAAGATCCTCCTATTTTTTATTCATCTTTCTGTATTCATTTCTTGCTGTCATGTAATCTCTACCTTCAAATGGGATAACAAAAATATTCGAGAGTTCACCTTTACATCCATTTAACGAAAGACTATTTCTTGATTCGAAAACATTCATACATTCAAACTCGCCCTTCGGCATACCATAGCCGCTATAATTATTTTTAAAAATCGTTTTTTCTTTCTCCACAAAATGCAGGGTACTTGTAACTGGCTCACCGCTTTTTTGAAAGACTGTCACTTCAAGTGTACTTTCTTTGTTGGTCTCTACGTCTTTAAGGAATGCAAACATTGGAATCAAATGCTCCGTTTTCGTACTCCCAGTCATCAATTCTCGTTCTTTATCAGACAGATTCTGAATGACCACATGATTCTTCTCAATTGCATCCTTTACTGTAAACTTCGGCTCTTTATCTGCTTCTTTCTCAGAGCATCCAATTAAAACTATCAATAGACCTATCACCGTCCATATCCTCTTCATTTTAAATCCCCCTTAATTTAAAGAATGTTCGGTCTATTTATTCTATTATTTTTTACAATTATAGGAAAATTAAATCTAATTATAATATTAGACGAACAAAAGCCCCTCTTTTATTCAAAAGAGAGGCCATTATTATTAATTTATAACTCTAATGTTAGCGGTGAATTTTCTTCACTGTTCATTAATCTGATTAAACTTGGCTTTATTTTCAGCAGTATATAATTAGGGTCATTTGGTCCATCAAAATAATGTGACATCTGTTCAGACCAAAACTTCTCCTTCAGTCCCTGATCATCTTGAATTGTTGCCGTACCTTCTACTTCTAAATAAGGGTCGCCATATCCGTCGCCGTCATAACCAACTAAAAGATGCACATTAGGATTTTCCTGTATCTCTTCAGCTTTATGAGTTTCGATACTAGTTGGTGTATAGAAGGTAAGTTCATCATGATAAAAGGTCATATACCTGGAATGCGGCTTGTTTTGTTTCACACTTGCTAGCACTCCTGTTTGTCTTTTTTCTAATACGTTCAATATTTCTTGTTTTAGCTGCTCTTTATCCATTTCATCCACTCCTTTAATTTTCTGGCTCTTCTAACTCTACCTTCTAGGATGGAAAATAAAACATCATGTTATGCATGAACGGAGCAGACTCATTTCAAGTTAGACGGAAGTGGATTCTTTCATCGCTTCCTCTTCTACCTTATCCATAAAATCTTGAACGACTATGTTGTTATTTTTATCACCAGAAATCTTAAGCATGACTTTGCCTAAAAAGTTGATGCCTTTATTATGTCCCGTATAAATAAAGCGTGTGCTTGTTTCATCTAATTTTATTAAATTAAAGGCTGCTTCAATTTCGAAGGCTTTTCCTAATGTAAAACCTATTCGCAAGTGTTTTTTTGATTCAGTATTCTCATACCCGAGAGTCTCAACAATGTATGTTTCTACTCTTCGTCCTTCTTTGTAAGATTGACGATGCTTGGAGCCCACTATGCCTTCTTTCTTTTCAATTGGTGTATGTTCTACAACGTTTGGCATGATGCGCTGCAGATTTTCTTCAGAAAAGAGTTCCCACACCTTTTCAATATTTACCGAGATTACCTTCTCTTCATTCCATGTTAACATCTTTCATCCTCCTCATTTCCCCATTTTAAGAACTGATCGATTTCATCTATTGTGCCGTGCAATTCCTCTATCTTTTTCTGAATGCCCCGCTTTTTTTGATTAAGAATGTTCTCCAGATTCTCGAAAGATTCATCTTCAATAACCGTGATCATCTCTTGAATCGTAAAGTTGAATTTTCGCAAACTCACCAGGATCATTGCAATTAAATAAGATCCATTATCGTAATACCGATAATTATTCTTTGGATCAATGTAAGCTGGTTCAAGCAGTTTCACCTCTGCATAATACCTCAATGTCTCCTTGCTTAATCCTGTCATTTTTGAAAACTCACTAACTCTGTACACTTTATCATTCACCACCTGCATCTCCATCATAAACCGTGTTGTGCACCACAGAGTCAAAACTTTTTTCATATCATTTTATAGTCTTCCTCAAGAAGCTGATTTTCCCTTTAAGAAAAAGGAATCAGTATTGGATAAGAGAATATTAAACCACTATAGGGAGGTGTTAGCATGGAGTTTAAGGATTACGAAGAATTTTGGCCGTTCTATCTTTCGCAGCATAGCAAACCATCTACTAGAGCGTGGCATTTCGTTGGTACTTCATTTGTCTTTATCTTTATTATTCTTGCGATTTGGAAAAGCCTTTGGTTTCTTTTATTAGCTCCTATCGTAGCTTACGGCATTGCTTGGTTCAGCCACTTTTTCGTTGAGGGAAATAAACCAGCTACTTTTGGACATCCATTCTGGTCTTTAAGAGCAGATTTTCGTATGTACCGGATGATTTTGTTTGGGCAGCTAGGGAATGAATTGAGTAAACTTCCGAAAGAGAAAAGTATGTAAAAGAAAACCCCATTTCAAAATAGAAATGGGGTCTTTACTATCATTTATTCTACTGTTACTGACTTCGCAAGATTACGCGGCTTATCTACGTCACAGTCGCGGTGAAGCGCTGCGTAGTAAGAGATCAGCTGCATTGGAAGTACAGATACAAGCGGAGTCAAGTATGGGTGGATCTTCGGAAGAACGATGCGATCGCCTTCTTCTTGCAGTCCATCCATCGAGATCACGCAAGTGTACGCACCGCGTGCCGCTACTTCTTTTACGTTACCTCGGATACTTAAGTTAACATGCTCTTGAGTTGCTAGAGCGATAACTGGCGTACCATCTTCGATTAACGCGATCGTACCGTGCTTAAGTTCTCCTCCAGCAAATCCTTCTGCTTGGATATAAGAAATTTCTTTAAGCTTAAGTGCAGCTTCTAAACATACGTAGAAGTCAGCAGCACGGCCGATGAAGAATGCGTTACGAGTTACAGCTAAGAACTCACGGGCAATCTGTTCCATCTCTTCTTTTTGATCACAAAAAACTTCCATCGCGTTTGCTACAATCGCAAGCTCCTGAAGCGGATTGAAGTCTAACTCGATGCCTTTTGCACGAGCAGAATCAACAGCTAAGATAGCAAGAACTGCGATTTGTGCAGTGTATGCTTTTGTTGAAGCAACTGCGATCTCAGGACCAGCATATAAGTTAAGCGTATAGTCTGCTTCACGAGAAAGTGTAGATCCCGGAACGTTTGTGATCGTTAATGCTTTGTGACCTAGTCTTTTGATCTCAACTAATACGGCACGGCTGTCTGCAGTCTCACCGGATTGTGAGATAAAGATGAACAATGGCTTTTCAGATAAAAGCGGCATGTTGTAAACAAACTCACTTGCGATGTGTGATTCAACAGGGATGTTTGCAATGCTTTCGATAAGCTGCTTACCAACAAGACCTGCATGGTAGCTCGTTCCGCATGCAATAATGTACACACGGTCTGCGCCTTTCATTGCAGCACGGATATCGTCATCGAGCTTAAGGTCGCCATTTTCATTTTGATACTGATTAATGATGTTACGCATTACGAAAGGCTGCTCATCAATTTCTTTTAACATGAAATGAGGATACGTGCCTTTTTCAATGTCGCTCGCATCAAGTTCAGCTGTGTAAGGTGCACGTTCCACAACTTCACCATCAAGAGTCTTGATTGTGTAGCTGTCACGAGTCACGATTACGATTTCTTTATCCATTAATTCAACGTATTGATCTGTTTGAGAAAGCATAGCCATTGCATCACTTGCAATAACGTTGAAGCCTTCACCTTTACCCACTAATAATGGGCTTTTGTTTTTACCAACATAGATGGTTTCAGGGTTTTCGTTGTCGATTAAACCGATCGCATAAGAACCTTTAAGTTCAGACAATGTACGGCGGAATGCTTCTTCCACTTCCATGCCTTCTTTTACAAAGTGCTCTACTAGCTGAACGATTACTTCTGTATCTGTTTCAGACAATAACTCAACACCTGAAATGTATTGCTTCTTCACCTGTTCATAGTTCTCGATTACACCGTTGTGCACAAGTGTAAAACGCTCTGTTGAACTTTGGTGTGGATGTGAATTCACTTTACTTGGAACACCGTGAGTTGCCCAGCGTGTATGTCCGATCCCTACAGATGCTTCAACACCTAGATCAACACTCTCACGCAAGTTTGCAATACGGCCTTTTTCTTTAAATACGTGAACTCCGTCTTCGTTAAGTACGGCAATTCCTGCTGAGTCATATCCGCGGTACTCTAATTTCTCAAGACCACGCAATAAGATTTCTTTTGCATCATTATTTCCAATATAACCTACGATTCCACACATAAATAAACGTCCTCCTTAAGCCATCACACTCTGCTGACGGCTTACATAAGAGGGCCGTGAGCGGGGCTCACAACCCCACCTATGTTTTCTATTTTTATTTTGGTTTCACTTGCTTTCGTCTTTGTACAGGAAGTCACCTTGCCTGATTTGAACAAAAGCTTACGGAAGTGAATGTTCCGAGAGGCATCCGCCGAAATATCGATGAACCTCTTCCTCGTCAACTGCTTTTTTCCGGTCAGCAGTTCAGGCGCTTTTTGGATGAATGATTAACTGTAAACTCCTTCCTTTTATTTGAAGTAAACAAAAATAATCATACACGGGTTTTTCAAAACCGTCAATTATTATTCTTTCCCTATTTCAGAAAAAGTTGAAACATAAAGTTCCATAATAAAAAAATATGCATAAGCAGCCCTTTGTGTGAGCCGCATATGCATATGTTTCGTGCCCTTTTTCATTTTATGTCGGATGAAAGGCTTCCTTTTTATTCTAGGCTGTTTTCGTAATCCTTGTTGCTTTTGAGAGTGGTTGATTTCCACTCCAGGTGCTCGCTTTCCGCGGGGCTGGCGGTGAGCCTCCTGGCGCTTTGCACCTTTAGGAGTCTCACCTGTCCCACTGATCCCGCAGGACAAGGAAGGCTTCGTCAGCGTTATATCGCACGAAGAAAATGTGATTTTTCATTTTCGAGGAGTCTCACACCTTTCACTCCAATCAACTTGTCAATGAAGAGAATGAAAAAATGACCTCAAGCACTAATCTTTTAGAAAAAGCCTTATACTAACTCTTTTTTAACGACTTCTACGATTGTTTCTGCATGCTTTTGGCAAAGTTCTTCTGTAGGTGCTTCTACCATTACGCGCACAAGCGGTTCCGTTCCAGAAGGACGCACAAGCACTCGGCCGTTCCCTTCAAGTTCTGTTTCTACTTGATCGATAGCCGTTTTAATCGCTTCATTTCCGTTCAGCTTAGATTTATCTGCTACTTTAACATTGATTAATAGCTGAGGGAATTTTTTCATCTCTCCTGCAAGTTCTGATAGTGGTTTGCCAGTTGCTTTTAAAATAGATGCAAGCTGGATTCCAGAAAGAAGTCCATCACCTGTTGTTGTGTAATCCAAGAAGATAATGTGGCCGGACTGCTCTCCGCCAAGGTTGAAATCGTTCTTGCGCATCTCTTCCATTACGTAACGGTCACCAACAGCCGTTTGAGCAGATTTCATTCCGCTTGCTTCGACTGCCTTATAAAATCCAAGGTTACTCATAACGGTTGATACAACCGTATCCTGCTTCAGACGGCCCTGGTCTTTAAGATGCTTCGCACAGATGAACATAATTTGGTCACCATCGACAATGTTTCCTTTTTCATCGATCGCGATCAAGCGGTCTCCATCACCATCAAAAGCCAATCCCATGTCACAGCCTTTTTCTTTTACAAGCGCAGCAAGCTTCTCCGGATGTGTGCTTCCAACACCTTCATTGATGTTTAAGCCGTTCGGACTAGTGCCCATCGTTGAAATATCTGCTTCTAGATCAGCAAATAAGTGCGGTGCATGTGATGATGTAGCACCGTGTGCACAGTCAAGTGCGATATGCAATCCTGAGAAGTCTCCAGGTATCGTTTGTTTTAAATATTGCATGTACTTCTGTCCGCCTTCGAAATAATCGCTGACAGATCCCAGGTCGCCTCCTACAGGACGAGGCAGTTCGTCTGTATCCTTATCTAAAAGTGCTTCAATCTCCGCTTCTTGCTCATCTAAAAGCTTAAAACCATCAGCTCCAAAGAATTTAATCCCGTTATCTGCAACTGGATTATGCGAAGCTGAGATCATGATTCCCGCTTGTGCTCCCAGCGCTTTTGTAATAAAAGCAACTCCAGGTGTTGAAATAACACCTAAGCGCATTACTTCTGCACCGATGGATAAAAGTCCAGCTATAAGAGCGCCTTCTAGCATTTGTCCTGAAATTCGTGTATCACGGCCGATCAAGATCTTTGGCTTATCTGTATCTTTTGTTAGAATATATCCTCCGAAACGTCCTAATTTAAACGCAAGTTCAGGCGTTAGCTCTGTATTTGCAACTCCTCTTACTCCGTCGGTACCAAAATATTTTCCCATTATTGCTCTCTCCTTCATCTATTGACTGCTAGTTTCTGTTTGAATTTCCACACTGGCTTCTTGAACTGTATCTGTCAGATCAATATCAGCAGGATTTTTCCAATCTATCTTTACTTCGTGTGTTCCTTCTTCAAGCTGGCTTACATCCAAAATACCTTCGAGATCTGATTTTTGGAGCAAATCAAGCGTACTCTTCTTGCCTTTAACCGTCACATCGACGGCGCCGTCTTCAGGGTCTAGAATAGTAGCTTTTTTCTCATCGGTCGTTCCAAGCAATGTTAATGGAACATCTTCAAACGTTCGTGTAACCTCTTCATCTTCAACGTCAATCGAAACGGATACCTCTTTTACCGAAACAGATTCGATTCCATCTGGAACAGGAACATCCACAGTTAATGTTGTATCTTTTTTAATCTTGCTAAGATCTATAGAAATCTCTTTAAATGAATCATATTTATCTAAAGAAGTTGTTGTACCTGTCAGCGTAATCTCATTCGGGTCAGATGTTATTGACGCAATTGAGAGACCTTCTTCCAGCTCTCCACTTGTACGGATGGAAATAGGCACTGTTTTTTTAGGTTTCTTTATCGGCACTGATACCTCTGCCGTTTCAGGAGACACCTGTACATCAATAAGGTCTCCTTGTTGATTGTATGCCCGTAAAGGCACTTTTGTCCTTATAGGCTCGTCCGCATCCCCTACGTCTACAAATCCAGTAATAAATGAGATCTGGTTGATCATTCCTTCTGGGCCCGTTACTTTGACGGATTTTGGAGAGAATTCAACATCCCCAGCTGTATAACCCTCTGGAAGCTTTCTTGTATTTTTTAGATCAACGTTAACCGGCATCTCTTTCGTAACTTTCTTATGAAGGATTACGTCAACGTATTCAGGCTTCACCTTCGCTTTAACGCCTTCAGGCAAACCGCGGACATTTACTTTAACCCGTTTATTGCCCGGATCCTCATTTGTCAGATCAATATATGCTTCGACTTCTTTATCTACTTTTGTGGCTTTTGTAATTAACCGGCTCGAGCCTGTTAAGGTAATATCTACCGAAGAGGGCAAATCGGTTAAGACATATTGTTTTTCATCAAAATAAGGTGTGATTTCAACGTCCTGAATGGTTTCGCTTTCCGTATACATTTTTGAAAAAATAGAACGGTTAGCTGCTTCTTCCTGCGTTTCCATTGTAACGATGGTATACATCATTAAAGCAAGGAGGAAAGCAATGATTTTAACAAACCATGAACTATTAAGGAGTTTGTCCATTTTTCTTTCCCCTCCAATTCCAGCGAGTTGAGGAAGTGGACTTGTTCGCAATAATCAATTCTGCATTCAACAAATTTCTTAAAGACTCTTCGTCCAGATTCCGATAGATTTCCCCGTTTTTTGTAAGGGAGATCGTACCTGTTTCCTCAGAAACTATAACCGTTATAGCATCTGTCACTTCACTGATCCCTAATGCTGCTCTGTGTCTTGTTCCAAGCTCTTTTGATACAAACGGACTTTCTGTAAGCGGCAAATAACAGCCGGCTGCAAAAACCTGGCTTTGTTTTATAATGACAGCTCCATCGTGAAGCGGTGTATTCGGTACAAAAATATTTGTTAACAGCTCGGAAGTTAAATGCGCTTGAATCGGAATCCCAGTCTCTACGTACTCACTCAATCCTGTTTCTCTTTCTATTGAGATGATTGCTCCGATACGGCGTTTAGACATATAGTTTGTAGACTTTACAATGGCCGCGATCGTTTTCTCAGTTTCCTCTTCTTCAGGAATTCCCGTCCTTGAAAAGAATCTGCCTCGTCCAAGCTGTTCCAGCGCTCTTCTCAGCTCTGGCTGGAAGATAATAATAATGGCAAGCAAACCATATGTAATGACTTTATCCATCAGCCAAGACATCGTCCGAAGATCGAACGAGCTGCTCAGGAACCATACTACGATGATCACGCTTATCCCTTTTAACAACTGAACAGCTTTCGTTCCCCGGATAATCATGATCAATTTATAGATGACATACGTCACCAATAAAATATCAATTATTTGTGTAAGGTAATTAAAAATATTAAAATCTGCGATTGGTAACATAACTTCCCTCCCAACTCGGGTATGTGTTCCAAGTTGAAGTTTCATAATGGATTTTACTTATATATTATAGCATACCTCATTACAAAGAAAACTGAGCATGAGAGGCTCAAGTTTATGAAAATTCAGGGCTCATCCTTTTGGTGGCGGCAACGAAACTGCCCTTTGCTTAATACCACACTAGGTATTACGTACGGCATTCCCACGTTAAACCGGATTAATCCCACGTTAGCTGCGTTTTTTCTCACGTTAAATGAAATAATCGCACGTTAATTAAAAAATAACCACGAGACGACAATCCCGGACAAAATTCGCGGCGCGGATACCCGGGCATCATTTTCCTTACCCAACAAAAAAAGCCGTCTCTAAACGGCTCTTATCGTTATTTTGCATTGTTTCTTCTTTTGTACTAACCAACGATTTCAACTTGTACCATACCCATTCGACAACTTGGCCGATTTCCTGACTGTGGCCCGTCACCTCTCCTGCTGATGCAAGATACTGATTACCTTTTATTACTGTGACGTCGCCCTCTACTCTTCCTTCAATTCGGACGTCTGCATTCTCAACGACAAGGTCGCCTTTTATCGTTTCTCCAGCTGGGACAACGACTACCCTTTCAGCCTTTTTAATCTGAAGGTTTCCTTCTCCTTTTACAACAGCCAGGTCTTGCTGATTATAGCTGGTGAAAACGGATGCTGCCATAAAGAACATAAAGATCGCCGCTGCCGTTAAAGCAGGATGACGCTGCATCCATCGTTTCCATTTGATCTGCTGCTTCTCTTTAGGCAGCTTTGCCATAACAGCCTGAGTAAATCCTTCAGGCGCCTTTATAGAATGGTTCTGTAACTGTAATTCTTTTAGAGTATCTAAAAGCAACTCGTATTCTTCTTTACATGATTCACATTCTTCCAGATGAGCATGAAAGACACGCTCTTCTTCCGTAGTCGCTTCACCATCGAGTACTTTGTTCATCAATTCATCAAATACAGAATCTTCACACTGCATTTTTTCTTCACCTCGTTTTTACAACCATTTGAAATACTTTCTTCAGCGCTTCTCTGCCTCGATGTATACGAGTTTTTACAGTTGGGACGGGTATGTCCATGATGTGGCTGATTTCTTCCAGTGATAAATCTTCTACATATTTTAGAACAATCGCTGTCCTATACTTTTCGGGGAGCTTCATAATTTCTTCTTGCAGTTCATTCCATCGTTCGTTTTCTGTTACGACTTGTTCAGGCAGCGGTTCTTCAGATGAGAGCTGACTATACATCGTAGCTCCGTCAGTGCCAGGCACTTCAGCATCTAAGTAGTAATCAGGTTTCTTCTTTCTGAGCCTGTCGATGCATAGGTTTGTGGCAATTCTGAAAATCCAAGTTGAAAATTTAAATTCATTGTTGTATTTACTTATATTACGGTAAGCTCTTAAAAAAGTTTCTTGTGCTAAATCTTCTGCTTCGTGTCCATTGCCGACCATCCGGTAACAATGCCGGTATATTTTATCTTTAAAAAGGTCTACAATGCCTTCAAACGCTTCCTGGTCCCCTTTTTTGACTTGGGCAACCATATTCGCTACTAAGGCGTCCATCTATTATCACCACTCGGATTTTATTTACGTACCAGCTTGCCATAAGTTTCAATGATTCTCTTTATTTTTTTATTTTATCATGTTGCAGAATTTGACGAAATAAAAAGGTATTTTTTTCTAGTTTCGGTGTTTCAAACTAATAAGGCCTGGGAATATTAATCATATAAAATACTTAAACGATTGAAGAGAGGGGTTGTTTGTATGTATAGGGATTTATTGATTGAACAAATCGAACACTCCAGACAGCAAATGAATGAACTTTCGAAACATCTACCCTTAATTGCAGAAGAAGTTGTAGAACTTTCTCAAGAAATAGACCAGCTGCTAAATCAATATCAACGCATAAATGAAAAAGAACAGTTGCTTCCGTAAAGAGGCAACTGTTTTTGATTGAGCAGATTTATAAAAGCTTTTCTCCAAATAAAGATCCCATTAATGCGACAGCAACGGTTGCTGTTTTGTTCTTCTCATCAAGAATCGGATTAACTTCCACAAACTCTGCAGAAGTAATAATTTCTGCTTCTGCTAGCATCTCCATCGCCAGATGACTCTCTCTGTAGCTGATTCCCCCAAGTACAGGAGTACCTACTCCAGGGGCGTCGTGGGGATCTAATCCATCAAGATCAAGACTAAGGTGAACCCCGTCAGTATGTGCTAAATATTCGATCGTCTCTTCCATAACTTTTGTCATACCAAGACGATCCACTTCATGCATCGTGTAAACTTTAATTCCCTTTTCTTTTATGAGTTCTCTCTCACCTTCATCTAGTGAACGCGCTCCAATGATAACAATGTTTTCCGGCTTCACTTTAGGTGTATAGCCGCTGATGTTCGTTAGCATCTCATGACCAATTCCGATACTGGCAGCTAAAGGCATTCCGTGTATATTGCCGCTTGGAGAAGTATCTGCGGTATTCAGATCGCCATGAGCATCGTACCAGATAACACCAAGGTTTTCGTAATGTTTTGAAACCCCTGCTAAAGTTCCAATCGCAATACTGTGATCTCCGCCTAATACTAGCGGGAACTTTTTGTTCGTAATTACACTGGAAACAGATTCAGAAAGCTTTTCACTTGCTTCCAAAACACCGTTTAAGTTTTTAAGATTACCTTCGTTTTCAATGCTTTGTTTTTCTGGACGAGCAATTTCAATATCACCTAAATCCTCAACCTGATAGTTAAGGTTTTCTAAACGCTCAATAATTCCTGCATATCGAATAGCACTAGGCCCCATATCTACACCGCGTCGCATTTGTCCTAAATCCATCGGTACTCCGATCACTGATATATCTTTTAACATTTCTTCTTCCTCCCTTATGAAAAACATAAAAACTAACGAATTCCTAATACTATTGTATCTGTAAGGGATTTCATGGTTCAACTGGACAAAATTTTGCATAGATATACCAAAAAGAAAGCGCTTTCGATGCTTGGATACATATTTATAAGAAATAGAATGGAAAATAGATGGGGTTCTTTTTTTATTGGAGAAGGAAATGCTTGCAGCGGAATGTCTTCATTTTATTTTCTAACCCGTAATTATGGTTTATAGACTGTAATTTTATTTTCTAAGCTGTAATTACATTTTATAGACTATAATTTAACTTTTCCAAGCCGTAATTTCGCTTATAGGCTTTTCAATTAAAATGAAATAGAAGATGGATAAGTCCATCTTCTAGCCTTCTTCTAACCTTTTTTAAATAGGCGCATTTCTAAAAGATTGCTGCTACTGAGCGATTTTCAAAAGTTCTTCATTGAATAGTTAAATTGGAGCGGAAGGGCGAGACTCATCGAAAATGAAAATCACTTTTTCTTCGTGCGATATATCGCTGCCGGAGCCTTCCTTGTCCTGCAGGATGAGCGGGGCAGATGAGCCCACTCATTGTACGCAGTACAGAGGGTGCTCACCGCACGCCCTGCGGAAAGCGAGCCGCTGCAGCGGATATTACAACTTTCAAAAGCAATAATGTTTACGAAAACAGCCTTTAAAAATAAAAAAAAATCAGGCCATCGCCTGATATCAATTGTTATGTATATGGTGGAGCTTAGCGGGATCGAACCGCTGACCTCCTGCGTGCAAGGCAGGCGCTCTCCCAGCTGAGCTAAAGCCCCGGAATAAATGGAGCGGGTGATGAGAATCGAACTCACGACCAGAGCTTGGAAGGCTCTTGTTTTACCATTAAACTACACCCGCATTATCTAAAAGCAGTATTGTCTGTCTTTCTAAATCTTATACAAAGATGGTGGAGGGGGACGGATTCGAACCGCCGAACCCGGAGGGAGCGGATTTACAGTCCGCCGCGTTTAGCCACTTCGCTACCCCTCCACATAAAAAAAGAATCGATCTAGACATGTTACTGCGTCTAAAAGCAGTTGCATGAAGACTATTCCTCGTAACAGCAATTTTATTTTTAGTTCGATAAAAATAAAATTGTGGTGCCGGCTAGAGGACTTGAACCCCCAACCTACTGATTACAAGTCAGTTGCTCTACCAATTGAGCTAAACCGGCATAAATGGTGGAGGATGACGGGTTCGAACCGCCGACCCCCTGCTTGTAAGGCAGGTGCTCTCCCAGCTGAGCTAATCCTCCAAAAGTTATGTTCAGTTAAAGAAAAGTTGGTGACCCGTACGGGATTCGAACCCGTGTTACCGCCGTGAAAGGGCGGTGTCTTAACCGCTTGACCAACGGGCCATATTATTTTTATGATATGGAGCTTCCAACCGGGCTCGAACCGGTGACCTCTTCCTTACCATGGAAGCACTCTACCTGCTGAGCTATGGAAGCAAAAAGTAATGGCTCCACAGGCAGGACTCGAACCTGCGACCGATCGGTTAACAGCCGATAGCTCTACCACTGAGCTACTGTGGAATAATATAATTTACGTATTTTGAGATAAAGCCCAGCGACGTCCTACTCTAACAGGGGGAGACCCCCAACTACCATCGGCGCTGAAGAGCTTAACTTCCGTGTTCGGTATGGGAACGGGTGTGACCTCTTCGCCATCATCACTGGACCTAGTACTCTCAAAATCATATATCCTGTTGGGACAAGATAAATTTTATTATATTTCCATACATTTTGCAAGAGATTTTTTAATGATTTTCATCATATTATGTTCTCTCAAAACTAGATACGACGTTTCCAAACGATTCATGCAATATTAAGGATAAGCCCTCGACCGATTAGTATCTGTCAGCTCCACGTGTCACCACGCTTCCACACCAGACCTATCAACCTCATCATCTCTAAGGGGTCTTACTCACTTAACGTGATGGGAAATCTCATCTTGAGGGGGGCTTCATGCTTAGATGCTTTCAGCACTTATCCCGTCCACACGTAGCTACCCAGCTATGCCCCTGGCGGAACAACTGGTACACCAGCGGTGTGTCCATCCCGGTCCTCTCGTACTAAGGACAGCTCCTCTCAAATTTCCTGCGCCCGCGACGGATAGGGACCGAACTGTCTCACGACGTTCTGAACCCAGCTCGCGTACCGCTTTAATGGGCGAACAGCCCAACCCTTGGGACCTACTTCAGCCCCAGGATGCGATGAGCCGACATCGAGGTGCCAAACCTCCCCGTCGATGTGGACTCTTGGGGGAGATAAGCCTGTTATCCCCAGGGTAGCTTTTATCCGTTGAGCGATGGCCCTTCCATGCGGAACCACCGGATCACTAAGCCCGACTTTCGTCCCTGCTCGACTTGTAGGTCTCGCAGTCAAGCTCCCTTGTGCCTTTACACTCTGCGAATGATTTCCAACCATTCTGAGGGAACCTTTGGGCGCCTCCGTTACTGTTTAGGAGGCGACCGCCCCAGTCAAACTGCCCGCCTGACACTGTCTCCGAACCGGATCACGGTTCAAGGTTAGAATTTCAATACAGCCAGGGTAGTATCCCACCGACGCCTCCACCGAAGCTGGCGCTCCGGCTTCTCAGGCTCCTACCTATCCTGTACAAGCTGTACCAAAATCCAATATCAAGCTGCAGTAAAGCTCCATGGGGTCTTTCCGTCCTGTCGCGGGTAACCTGCATCTTCACAGGTACTATAATTTCACCGGGTCTCTCGTTGAGACAGTATCCAAGTCGTTACACCTTTCGTGCGGGTCGGAACTTACCCGACAAGGAATTTCGCTACCTTAGGACCGTTATAGTTACGGCCGCCGTTTACTGGGGCTTCAATTCAGAGCTTCTCCCGTAAGGGATAACCCCTCCTCTTAACCTTCCAGCACCGGGCAGGTGTCAGCCCCTATACTTCACCTTGCGGTTTCGCAGAGACCTGTGTTTTTGCTAAACAGTCGCTTGGATCTATTCACTGCGGCTCTCTCGGGCGATAAACCCTATCAGAGCACCCCTTCTCCCGAAGTTACGGGGTCATTTTGCCGAGTTCCTTAACGAGAGTTCTCCCGATCATCTTAGGATTCTCTCCTCGCCTACCTGTGTCGGTTTGCGGTACGGGCACCTCTTTCCTCACTAGAGGCTTTTCTTGGCAGTGTAGGATCAGGGACTTCGGTACTAAAATTTCCCTCGCCATCACAGCTCAGCCTTCACGTTGGACGGATTTGCCTATCCAACAGCCTAACTGCTTAGACGCACTATTCCATCAGTGCGCTCACCCTACCTTACTGCGTCCCCCCATTGTTCAAACGGAAAGGAGGTGGTACAGGAATATCAACCTGTTATCCATCGCCTACGCTTTTCAGCCTCGGCTTAGGCCCCGACTAACCCTGAGCGGACGAGCCTTCCTCAGGAAACCTTAGGCTTTCGATGGACAAGATTCTCACTTGTCTTTCGCTACTCATACCGGCATTCTCACTTCAAAGCGCTCCACCAGTCCTTCCGGTCTGACTTCACTGCACTTCGAACGCTCCCCTACCCCTGTACCTAAAGGTACAAGCCATAGCTTCGGTGATACGTTTAGCCCCGTTACATTTTCGGCGCAGAGTCACTCGACCAGTGAGCTATTACGCACTCTTTAAATGGTGGCTGCTTCTAAGCCAACATCCTGGTTGTCTGGGCAACTCCACATCCTTTGCCACTTAACGTATACTTTGGGACCTTAGCTGATGGTCTGGGCTGTTTCCCTTTTGACTACGGATCTTATCACTCGCAGTCTGACTCCCGCGGATAATTCTCTGGCATTCGGAGTTTGACTGAATTCGGTAACCCTGTGGGGGCCCCTAGTCCAATCAGTGCTCTACCTCCAGGAATCTTGCCGCGAGGCTAGCCCTAAAGCTATTTCGGGGAGAACCAGCTATCTCCACCTCCAGGAATCTTGCCGCGAGGCTAGCCCTAAAGCTATTTCGGGGAGAACCAGCTATCTCCGTGTTCGATTGGCATTTCACCCCTACCCACACCTCATCCCCGCACTTTTCAACGTGCGTGGGTTCGGGCCTCCATTCAGTGTTACCTGAACTTCACCCTGGACATGGGTAGATCACACGGTTTCGGGTCTACGACCACGTACTATGTCGCCCTATTCAGACTCGCTTTCGCTGCGGCTCCGTCTATTCAACTTAACCTTGCACGGGATCGTAACTCGCCGGTTCATTCTACAAAAGGCACGCCGTCACCCGTTAATGGGCTCCGACTACTTGTAGGCACACGGTTTCAGGATCTCTTTCACTCCCCTTCCGGGGTGCTTTTCCCCTTTCCCTCACGGTACTGGTTCACTATCGGTCACTAGGGAGTATTTAGCCTTGGGAGATGGTCCTCCCGGATTCCGACGGGGTTTCACGTGTCCCGCCGTACTCAGGATCCACTCAGGAGGGAACGAAGTTTCAGCTACAGGGCTGTTACCTTCTTTGGCAGGCCTTTCCAGACCGCTTCACCTACTTCGTTCCTTTGTAACTCCATGTAGAGTGTCCTACAACCCCAGAGGGCAAGCCCTCTGGTTTGGGCTGTTTCCGTTTCGCTCGCCGCTACTCAGGAAATCGCATTTGCTTTCTCTTCCTCCGGGTACTTAGATGTTTCAGTTCCCCGGGTCTGCCTTCTCATACCCTATGTATTCAGATATGGATACCATCCCATTACGGATGGTGGGTTCCCCCATTCGGAAATCCCCGGATCAGTGCTTACTTACAGCTCCCCGAGGCATATCGGTGTTCGTCCCGTCCTTCTTCGGCTCCTAGTGCCAAGGCATCCACCGTGCGCCCTTTCTAGCTTAACCTTATATGATGTTTACACATCAAAGATTCTTGCTTTGGCGCAGATAAATAATCTATCTGCCTTGCATTACTTTGTTTGGATGTCGATATCTAGTTTTCAAAGAACATATAAAATAACCCTTTCATAAAAAATCTTAGAAAAGTGTTATTTAGTTGAGAGAGAGTTCTCTCAAAACTGAACAAAAGGCAAAAGGTGTACTTACGAAACAGTCGAAGCTGTTTCATAATCTCCATAGAAAGGAGGTGATCCAGCCGCACCTTCCGATACGGCTACCTTGTTACGACTTCACCCCAATCATCTGTCCCACCTTCGGCGGCTGGCTCCCAAAAGGGTTACCCCACCGACTTCGGGTGTTACAAACTCTCGTGGTGTGACGGGCGGTGTGTACAAGGCCCGGGAACGTATTCACCGCGGCATGCTGATCCGCGATTACTAGCAATTCCGGCTTCATGTAGGCGAGTTGCAGCCTACAATCCGAACTGAGAATGGCTTTTTGGGATTGGCTTGGCCTCGCGGCTTCGCAACCCTTTGTACCATCCATTGTAGCACGTGTGTAGCCCAGGTCATAAGGGGCATGATGATTTGACGTCATCCCCACCTTCCTCCGGTTTGTCACCGGCAGTCACCTTAGAGTGCCCAACTGAATGCTGGCAACTAAGGTCAAGGGTTGCGCTCGTTGCGGGACTTAACCCAACATCTCACGACACGAGCTGACGACAACCATGCACCACCTGTCACTCTGTCCCCCGAAGGGGAAAGCTCTATCTCTAGAGTGATCAGAGGATGTCAAGACCTGGTAAGGTTCTTCGCGTTGCTTCGAATTAAACCACATGCTCCACTGCTTGTGCGGGCCCCCGTCAATTCCTTTGAGTTTCAACCTTGCGGTCGTACTCCCCAGGCGGAGTGCTTAATGTGTTAACTTCAGCACTGAGGGTGGAACCCCCCAACACCTAGCACTCATCGTTTACGGCGTGGACTACCAGGGTATCTAATCCTGTTTGCTCCCCACGCTTTCGCGCCTCAGCGTCAGTTACAGGCCAAAAAGCCGCCTTCGCCACTGGTGTTCCTCCACATCTCTACGCATTTCACCGCTACACGTGGAATTCCACTTTTCTCTCCTGCACTCAAGTCTCCCAGTTTCCAATGACCCTCCACGGTTGAGCCGTGGGCTTTCACATCAGACTTAAGAGACCGCCTGCGCGCGCTTTACGCCCAATAATTCCGGATAACGCTTGCCACCTACGTATTACCGCGGCTGCTGGCACGTAGTTAGCCGTGGCTTTCTGGTTAGGTACCGTCAAGGTACGAGCAGTTACTCTCGTACTTGTTCTTCTCTAACAACAGAGCTTTACGACCCGAAGGCCTTCATCGCTCACGCGGCGTTGCTCGGTCAGGCTTTCGCCCATTGCCGAAGATTCCCTACTGCTGCCTCCCGTAGGAGTCTGGGCCGTGTCTCAGTCCCAGTGTGGCCGATCACCCTCTCAGGTCGGCTACGCATCGTCGCCTTGGTGAGCCGTTACCTCACCAACTAGCTAATGCGCCGCGGGCTCATCTGTAAGTGTCAGCCGAAACCGACTTTCAAAAAAGAAACATGCGTTTCTTCTTATTATCCGGTATTAGCCCCGGTTTCCCGGAGTTATCCCCGTCTTACAGGCAGATTACCCACGTGTTACTCACCCGTCCGCCGCTAAATCAGAGGAGCAAGCTCCTCTTCATTCGCTCGACTTGCATGTATTAGGCACGCCGCCAGCGTTCATCCTGAGCCAGGATCAAACTCTCCATAAAAGTGTTTGACTTGCTCTAATTTGTTACTGACGGAATTAATTCTTAATTCCTTACCTTTGCTTTTGTTCAGTTTTCAAAGAACTTGTTTATTTAAAGCTTGCCGCTCGTTTTGGCGACTTTTATAAGATACCACCGTTTAACAGCTGATGTCAACCGCTTTTTTTAGTGAATCTTAATTTGTTTATAACGCCGCTGTAAAAGCGACAAGAAATAATATACCACCATGTTTATGTAATGGTCAACAGTTTTTCAGGAAAAAAATCAATTTCTTTGTTTTGATCTTAAGTACCTTCTGCAATCGGCTGGTTTTGCAAACCGGCAAAATAAACGATAAATGATTTGATACCTTTCTTCAAGAACTGATTTTACGATTCCATCAATTTTTTGATCTTCTAGATCATACATCAGTTCTTCCATTTCTTTTTTTAGCACATATTCGAATTCATTAAGTTCCTGATGATTCAACAGCATTCCTATCAAAACAAAACACCCCGCTTAGCATTTTCTTTTATCATTATTGCCACGAAAAAGCTCTGTTATTATTTTTGGGTTTTTCTTAAATATCCGTCATATCTTGTCCAGAGAGTCATAAATATTCTGTAAGGAAGTATGGACAAGGGGGTAAAGTGTAAATGAAATTTTTCTTTGTCATAAACGGTAAAAAAGTAAAACAATACATGGTTGTTGTGTTTGCAGCATTTTTTGCTGCCTCCCTCGCTTTCGTGGGACAGCAGCAGCTATCCGTCTTCTCATCAAAAGACGGTCCTCGGGCAATATACAAAGGGGAAGATCAGGGTAATAAAGTTTCCTTGACCTTTGACATCAGCTGGGGTGACAAACGGGTCACACCGATCCTGGATATTTTAAAAGAAAAAGGCGTAAAGAATTGCACCTTCTTCTTATCAGCTGCTTGGGCTGAACGACATCCTGATATTGTTGAACGAATCGTGAAAGATGGTCATGAGGTCGCGAGTCTCGGTTATCAATATAAAAGCTATACCGAGTGGGAAGATAAACAGATCAAAAGAGATATTCTTTTAGCTCAAGAAAAGATCAAAAAGGTTTCCGGCAAAATGACTTCTCTTCTTCGTCCGCCGAATGGGAATTTCGATGAGCGTGTTCTTAATATTTCTGAGGACTTGAATCATACCGTTGTTCATTGGAGCATTGATACGAAGGACTGGAAAAACCCAGGTGTAAACAAGATTGTTACTTCAGCAACTGACGGCACTAAAGCAGGAGATATCATTTTGCTTCATGCATCTGATTCCGTTAAGCAGACACATAAAGCACTTCCTCAAATTATTGATAAATTAAAAGGCGACGGTTTTAAACTGGTAAGCGTCAGTGAGATGATCGCCAATACAGAAGCAAGCAGCAAAGAAGTTAACTGATAAAAAGCAAAAAGCCCATGCATTTAAGATGCAATGGGCTTTTTTTGATTGTTCTTCTGCAGTAATCTGTGCAGCATTAAAATTTGATACGTATTACATAGCATTAATGGAACAAATCCCATCCAAAGGGATAGAGCATTGTTTTCTTTAAGCACAGGCACCCATTCTAGAATGGTTACAACCGTAATAAAGAAAAGCGTTGGGATAAATGCTACGTTAGATGTTTGCTTAACTTTTAAGTATGCAATAATCAAACCATATACTAAAATCGCCAGTGGTATAACAATATAGTTCACAATACTGTCGCCTTCTTTATGAAAGGACGTATATCTTAAATAAAATAAATCAAAAAGTACTACAGCGATAAGAACAAGCTGCACACCATTCCATAAGCGGTGACTCTTAAAGATACCTAAGCCAAAACGGTGAACAGTCAAATAAGCAAAGAAGCCCATCTGGCTAAAAACACTGAAAAGGGCTCCAAAGCCGATCAGTCCAAAAATGTATAATAACAGCTCAAACATGGTGCTGTTCTCAGGAAATTTTAATATGAGTCCTACAGTGATGGCACTCACAATTCCGATTAAAAGTGTGGTTATAAATAAAAAGAGCCAACTTTTGATTTTCACGCTTGTTTTCCCCCTCTAACTTGCTCCGTTACGATTGTACCAATGTCTTTTTTAAATTGCCAGTTTTCCTTTAAATAACCAGTATAAATAAGTCTTAAAAATCAATCCTAATGATATATAGCCCACTTGAAAGGAGGAGGAAACCAGTTGAAAAAAATATACATTTTCCTCTTTTGTATCATTATGGCCTCTCTTACGGGCTGTGCTCAAAATGAAGCCCAGGGAAGTTCCCAGATTGATTATGAAACGACAAAGAAGATGTTTGTCGACTTATTAAAAACAGATGAAGGAAAAAAAGCAATAAAAGAAGTATTATCCGATAAAGAAATTCAGCAGGAAATCCTGATTGATCAAGAAGTAGTAAAACAGACGATTGAACAGCAGCTTCTTTCTGAAAAAGGACAGAAGTTCTGGCAGACACTTTTTAAAGACCCTAAGTTCTCTGTAGCTTTTGCAAAAAGTATGCGAAAAGAACACGAAAAGCTGATGAAGGATCTTATTAAAGATCCGCAATATCAGGCAGAAGTGATGAAAATCATGCAGAATCCGCAAATGGCTCAAAAGCTTTTAGGACTTGTTGATACACAGCCAGTAAGGAAAGAAATGAAAAAGGTTATGCTTGAAACATTTGAAAGCCCAATTGTTCAGGCCCAGATTCAAGAAATGCTGAAAAAAGTTGCACATGATGAAATCGATCAGTCCATTTCGAAAAAAGAAAAAGAAGCATCTGGCGGCGGTCAGCAAGAGCAGGAACAACAATCAGCACAATAAAAGCCTCTCAATCAAGAGAGGCTTTTTTTATTTTGTTTTTTCAATTATGGTCTTTGCCATATTGATATAATGCTCACCGATTGGATGAGTCTGCTCATACACACTTGGCGCAAAATCATCTTCTTTTATTTCAGGCTGACCTAATGGAATCTGCCCAAGCAAAGGAACGTTTAATTCTTCCGCTAATCGCTTTCCTCCATCTTTGCCAAAAACATACTCTTTTTCGCCAGTGGACTCGCTTTGGAAATAAGCCATGTTTTCTACAATCCCAAGAACTTCATGATTCGTCTTAATCGCCATCGTTCCAGCTCTTGCTGCAACAAACGCTGCAGTCGCATGAGGTGTTGTTACGATTACTTCTTTACATTTTGGAAGCATCTTATGAACGTCTAATGCAACATCCCCTGTTCCAGGAGGAAGGTCGAGAAGAACATAATCGAGATCTCCCCATTCTACTTCGCTAAAGAAATTCATAAGCATTTTACCAAGCATCGGTCCGCGCCAGATAACGGGTGCGTTATCTTCTACAAAGAATGCCATGGAAATGACTTTTACTCCAAAACGCTCAACAGGGAAAATTCGATCACCTTTTACTTTAGGACGCTCAGTGATTCCCATCATATCCGGTACACTGAAACCATAAATGTCTGCGTCGATCAATCCGACTTTTTTTCCTAATCTCGCAAGAGCTACCGCTAAGTTGACGGAAACCGTTGACTTCCCTACTCCGCCTTTACCGCTTGCGATCGCAATAAATTCAGTCTTGCTGTTTTCGGACAGAAGTGTTGTAGCTCCAGTCTGCTGCTGTTGTTGTGGCTGGCTATCTGTCTGAACATCATCTCTTTTTTCAAAGCGCAAACCGACTGACTCGACGCCAGCGTTCTTAAGAACTTGTACGATCTGCTGCTGCAGCTGCATTTGTTCTGGTGTTCCTGTATGCGCAAGGCCGATCTTTAAACCAACATAGCCTTCTTTTATTTTAAGCTCACGAATACTCCCGGAGTCCACCATGCTTTTATGTAAATAAGGGTCTTGAATAGAACTTAACAGCTCGATTACTTTTTCTTCTGTAAGCACATAGACACATCCTTTACCTCTAAAATTCTTTTTCAGTATATCACAACCTTACATTACTAGCATGAAAGCGGTTTTCTTTACTCTCTTTTACTGTTTTCTAGGTTGTTTTATAAATACACCTCATTGGATTGAAGCGGAAGGTGCGAGACTACGGCGGGATCAGCGGGACAGGTGATACCTCGGCAGGCTCCATTAGCCTAGGGGGCTCACCGCACGCCCCGCGGAAAGCGAGCACCTGGAGCGGAAATCAACCGCTTCAGAAGCTTAAAAAAGAAAAAACTCCTTAATCATAAGGAGTTTTAGGAGGTGTTTCATTGGTATAGTACCTGAGCATTCCTTGATAAATAGAAGCAGCCACTTTTTGCTGGTACGACTTCGTCTTTAGCAATTCGCGTTCTGTTGGATTAGATAAGAATCCTACTTCAACTAGTGCCCCTGGAACTTCAGCTGACCGGAGCAGGTATAGCCCTTCAATTGATTTTGCGAATCGGTTAGTATTTTCAAGATTCCGCTTTATTTCATCTTGAATAAATAGCGATACCGCTTCACCCTCTTCTCTTCCAGGATGGTAAAAAACTTGAGCGCCTCTCCATCTGGAGGAAGGCAATGAATTTAAATGAATACTGATAAATAAGTCCGCATGATTTTCGTTAATGATTCTTTTACGTTCTTTTAAATCTTCCCATTTCCGATGCCTAAGTTTTCTTGTTCCTTTTTCAGCCAAGTCTTTGTCTGTTTCACGGGTCATGATAACAAGCGCTCCCGCTTCCTGCAAATAATCTCGCAGCATAACTGAGATGTTTAAGGCGATTTCTTTTTCCAGCACTTCACCATCACCAATGGCACCGCCATCTGCACCGCCATGACCGGGATCGATAACGATAACTTTCCCGGATAGCGGCAAGTTCCATGCACGCCATGAATCATTATCTAATATACGATAGGTGAAAATAAAGATAAGGACTGCGCACCCTAATGCAAATGTGGCTCCCTTCACCCACTTCTTCATGTTTTGTCCCCCTATACAAGCCATATATCACTATGTATATGGGACAAGAAAGAATTTATAACTTAATGAAGCTTATTGCAGTTTCATCCTGTAGCGTTTTTCACCGTTTCTATACCCTTCCATCCACCATACATGGACAAAAGCTTCACAGCAGAGATGCAGTGATTCCATCATCATCTCTGTACCCCAGCACCAGAACTGCCAATATTCAAAAAGGCCGTCTGCGATTGCTTTTTGTTTTTCATATGAACGATCTTTAATTTTTTCCAGTGTTTCACCGTGGTAAGCGAAACGGCTGTAACCCGCGCCTAGCAGATATGAGTCGATAGCCATATCAATGCATGCGTCCTCAATATCATTTTGATACAGAAGCGAGTATTGGAAAAACGGCTGGAACAACCGCTGAAATTCCTTTTTTATGTTAGCAAGTGATAAGTCGCGAAGTACTTTCCGCTCGAAATTTTCTTTTTTATAGCGCTGTTTTTCTCTGAAGTTGTTTAAAACGATAGCCATTCTTTCTCCCCTTCCTGCGTTTTTACTTTACGCATTGTTTTTCCTTACCTTTATTTTTCTCAAAGGAAGGATTATCGACACTGCATAAAAGATGGTAAGGGAAAAGCTGGCATTGCGTTAAAAAAGAATACCGGCTGAAAAAGAAGATTCGTTCATTTCACAGCGTTTTTATCATGAATCCAAAAGTTTTGTCCTTGAATCCAGAAATTCGGCCCTTGAATCCACGAGTTTCAGCACCCAATCCACAAAAAATGATGATTTATCCACGAGTTTACAATCCTCGACAAAATGTGCAAGCATAAAGCAAGAATAAAACAAAAAAACCCGCTCTCCAAAGAGAACGGGGTTTTGATAAAACGTATAAAGATTAACGTTTTGAGAACTGAGGTGCACGACGAGCGCCTTTAAGTCCGTACTTCTTACGCTCTTTCATACGAGCGTCACGAGTAAGGAATCCAGCTGCTTTAAGAGATCCGCGGTACTCAGGGTCTGCTTCTAGAAGCGCACGAGAGATACCGTGACGGATAGCTCCTGCTTGTCCAGTGTATCCACCGCCATGAACAGTTACTAATACGTCATACTTATCAGTTGTTTCAGTTGTGTTAAGTGGTTGCTTAACGATAAGCTTTAATGTTTCTAATCCGAAAAATTCGTCTATATCACGTCCGTTGATAACGATACGGCCTTCACCAGGAACTAATCGTACACGTGCTACGGAGTGCTTACGACGTCCAGTGCCATAATATTGTACTTGTGCCACGTAAATACCCTCCTTTTTTATCCGCGTAACTCGTAGTTTTCAGGTTTTTGTGCTTGATGGTTGTGCTCAGCTCCAGCATATACGTGAAGCTTTTTGAACATTTGGCGACCAAGGCTGTTCTTTGGAAGCATACCTTTGATTGCTAGCTCAAGCATTTGAACCGGACGAGTTGTACGCATTTCTAATGCAGTTCTCGTACGAAGTCCACCTGGGTGTCCAGTGTGGCGGTAATAAATTTTGTCAGTCAATTTCTTACCTGTTAATTCGATCTTTTCTGCGTTGATGATGATCACGTGATCACCAGTGTCAACGTGTGGTGTATAAATAGGCTTATGCTTACCGCGAAGGATAGAAGCAACTTCACTGGATAGACGTCCAAGAGTCTTGCCTTCAGCGTCGATCACAAACCATTTACGTTCTACTTCAGAAGCTTTCGCCATGAAAGTCGTACGCATGTGTTTTCCCTCCTGTATCTTCAATCAAATTCAATTATATTCAATGTGAACATTTCCCAAAATATCTCCGGGGCATGTGGACGATATCTTTAGAAATACCAAATAATATCTTATAATATATAAACAACGATGTCAAGCGTATCCTAAATATTATTCAGGATTCTCTTAGTAATTTACTTGATATAAATAAAGTCCATGAGCAGGTGCTGTTTTTCCAGCTAGCGCACGGTCTTCTCCTGCGATGATGGCCTTAATCTCTTCAGGCTTTCTTTTGCCTTGTCCAACCTCTAAAAGAGTCCCCGTGATAATCCTCACCATGTTATACAAAAAGCCGCTGCCTTTGATTTTAAAGGTCAGGGTCTCACCTTCTTCAAGCAATTCCAATGCGAAGATCATTCTTACCTTATCCGCTACTTCTGAACGTGCAGATGAAAAAGAGGTGAAATCATGAGTTCCTAAAAAATAGCCGCACGCTTTTTGGATATCTCTAATGTTCAATGGGTATGGATAATGAAACATGTGGTTCCTTCTAAAAACATCAGGCTCTTTACTTACGAGCAGTTTGTAATGATACTCCTTGCTTGATGCCGAAAAACGTGAATGAAACGAGTCAGGTACCTCTGCCACGTCTTTTATCAATATGTCACCCGGCAGCATCGCGTTTAAAGCTTTACCCCAGGCATCACTTGGTATGTTCATTTCTGTATCAAAATGAAACACTTGGCCGACCGCATGCACACCGGCATCAGTGCGGCCAGAGGCTGAAATCTGTACAGCCTCTCCTTTATGCATCTTTTGAAGAACAGACTGAATCGTGCCTTGCACCGTTCTTCCGCTAGGCTGTATTTGGTATCCGGCAAAATCTGTTCCGTCATAAGCTACGGTTACTTTCAGACGAGCCATTGTTCCTTCTCCCTTTTAACTGCGTAATAGAAATAGCGATAATGTGAGCAAGATCAGCAGCACTAAAGCAAATGTATCCCGGTTATGCCACTCCAGCGCCCTCAATCTTGTTCTGCCTTCACCGCCGCGGTAGCCTCTTGCTTCCATAGCAAGTGCAAGCTCTTCTGCACGTTTAAACGAAGATACAAACAAAGGAACAAGAAGCGGAACAAAGGCTTTTGCCCGTTCTTTTATCGGACCGCTTGTGAAATCTGCACCTCGTGCCATCTGTGCTTTCATGATCTTCTCTGTTTCTTGTAAAAGTGTCGGTATAAAACGGAGTGATATCGACATCATCAAAGCAAACTCATGGACAGGCAGCTTCCATTTTTTCAACGGTCCAAGCAGATGTTCAAGCCCGTCTGTAATATCAATCGGTGTTGTAGTCAGCGTCAGCAATGAGGTCATTAACACAAGCAATAGAAGTCTCATCGCGATAAAAATACCTTGGATCACTCCGCCTTCATATATTTCAAACCAGCCCGCTTTATAAAGCACGTCTCCTTCTTTTGTTAAAAAGATGTGCAGGAGCATCGTAAATACAACTAGAATAAGGATGGGCTTAAGTCCTTTATATAAAAACCGCAGCGGAACTTTGGATGCTGAGATGGTGACAGCCGTAAAAGCAATCAGCAGGCCGTATGTGATCCAGTTATTAGCTAAAAAAACAATGAATAAATAAAAGAATGCAGCGATCAGCTTTGAGCGTGAATCCATACGGTGCAGAGGAGACGATGCCGGGTAATACTGACCAATAATTACGTTTTGCAGCATGCTAGCTCCCCCTCTTCTTGAGAGCTTGTCCCAGACATTTAGCCAGATCTTCTATCGTAAAATCCGAAAGTGACAGATTCTGTCCTGACTTCTCGTTCCATTTCAAAAGAAATTGAACCGTTTCAGGTACATCCAATCCTGCCGCTTGAAGGGCTTTTCTCTCATTGAAAATCTCGCTTGGCTTTCCGTGCAAATAAAGTTCACCCTTATGCATCACAGCAATCTCATCAGCATACTTTGAGGCATCCTCCATGCTGTGAGTAACCAGCACAGTTGTTAACTTATTTTTTTGATGAAGATCGTAAAATAAATCCATGATTTCTACACGGCCGGATGGATCCAGCCCTGCAGTCGGTTCATCAAGAATAAGAACTTCTGGATTCATAGCAAGCACACCGGCGATTGCTACTCTTCTCATCTGGCCGCCGCTTAAGTCGAACGGAGACTTACTTAAAACCGTTTGCGGCAGTCCTACCATCTCAATCACTCTTGATGCTGTATTCTTCGCTTCTTCTTCCGGCATCCCAAAGTTGCGGGGGCCAAACATGATATCCTTTTCTACTGTTTCTTCAAACAGCTGATGTTCCGGATATTGAAATACGATTCCTGCCTTTTTGCGAAGCGGCTTTAAATCTTGCTTTTTTCCGCCAGCCTCTAAAAGGATGTCACCCATTTTTATAGAACCCGCCGATGGTTTCAACAGGCCATTCAAATGCTGAATAAGTGTAGATTTTCCAGACCCCGTATGTCCGATGAGCGCAAAGAACGTTTCATCAGAGATGTCCAGATTCACATCATGAAGAGCCCTTCTTTCAAATGGTGTTCCTTGCATATAACGATGTTCGAGTTGCTTTATGCTAATTTCCATAATGCATTCACCAGCTCTTCCTGCGTTAAATAGCCTCTATCAAGCTCGACTCCCTGCCGGCGAAGAGCTTCGCTTAATTTTAGTGAAAACGGTAAATCCAGACCAGCAGACTTCAGCAATTCACGCTGCTGAAAGATTGAATCAGGTTTCCCTTCTGCTGCTTTTTCCCCCATTTTCATGACGACGACTCTGTCTGCACTTAGCGCTTCCTCTAAATCATGAGTGATTGAAATAACAGTTATGCCTTCATTTTGATTAAGTTCACGAACTGTTTCCATCACTTCAATCCTGCCGATCGGATCGAGCATTGAAGTCGCTTCATCTAATACAATGACAGAAGGCTTTTGTGCTAAAATACCCGCAATCGCTACTCTCTGTTTTTGACCGCCTGATAATTGATGAGGTTCTTGATTTAAGAAAGCTTCCATGCCGACCCGCTGTACACTTTCATTTATCCGCTTAATCATCTCGTCACGGGGAACACCGAAGTTTTCAAGGCCAAATGCAATATCGTCTTGAACGCTCGTCCCGACAAATTGGTTATCAGGATTCTGAAAAACCATACCTACTTGCCTGCGAATTTCCCATATATCATCCTGGCGTGCTGTTTCGTACTCAGATACATTTACAGTACCCTCATTAGGCAGCAGCAGTCCATTCAGCAACTTTGCTAAAGTAGACTTGCCAGAACCGTTATGGCCGACAATGGACAGCCATTCGCCCTTATATACGTCTAAGCTGACATTCTTTAATGTAGCTGTTTCTTCTCCTGGATAAAAAAAGGTCACATCTTTAACCGAGATGATGTTTTCCATGTGACATCCTCCTCTTAGCTGCTGCTATTCTAAGCTGCTCTCTGCTCTCATTAGTTTAAAAAGCTCTGTTTCTATTAGTGTTAATGCTAAGGCTGGATTTCCTTTACATTAAATAATGAGTTAATTAGAGCTTTTAAAGCTTTTGTTTCTTGCTTCCCTGACTAGTTGATTGGAGCGCAAGGTGCGAGACTCCTGCGGGACGAGTGGGACAGGTGAGACTCCTAAAGGCGCAAAGCGCCAGGAGGCTCACCGCCCGCCCCGCGGATAGCGAGGACCTGGAGCGCAAATCAACTCTTCCAAAGGAGCGACAAAGCTCTACGTTATCAGTTTTTAATCAAATAAAAAAGGGCAAGATTGTCATCGAAGACTTGATCCCGCCCTTTAAGTAACGTTTATTATACTAATTCAATGATAACCATTGGTGCACCATCACCACGGCGAGGGCCGATTTTTGCGATGCGAGTGTAACCACCGTTACGCTCAGCATAGCGAGGTGCAAGATCACTGAAAAGTTTTTGAAGAGATCTTTGGCCAGACTCACTGTCTGCTACTTCGTTACGAAGGAACGATGCAGCTTGACGGCGAGCATGAAGGTCTCCACGCTTACCAAGCGTAATCATTTTTTCAGCAAATTTACGAACTTCTTTTGCACGTGCTTCTGTAGTTTCAATACGCTCGTTGATGATTAAATCAGTAGCTAAATCACGAAGCATTGCTTTACGAACCGCAGATACACGACCTAACTTTTGGTATCCCATGCTTGTATTCCCTCCTCTGCGCGTTTCTCTCTCGTCTTGAAAAAGCGCGTATTACGAATTAATCGTCAGCGCGTAATGAAAGACCCAGCTCATCAAGCTTCTCTTGAACTTCTTCAAGAGACTTCTTGCCAAGGTTGCGTACTTTCATCATGTCTTCTTCAGACTTATTCGCAAGTTCTTGTACTGTATTAATGCCAGCACGCTTTAGGCAGTTGTAAGAACGAACAGAAAGATCAAGTTCTTCAATAGTCATTTCAAGAACTTTTTCCTTTTGGTCTTCTTCTTTTTCTACCATAATCTCAGCGTTCTGAGCCTGATCTGTTAAGCCAACAAAAATGTTTAAATGTTCGCTAATGATCTTCGCACCAAGAGAAACTGCTTCCTCTGGACGAATGCTCCCATCAGTCCATACATCAAGCGTTAGCTTATCATAGTTTGTTACTTGTCCTACACGAGTGTTTTCTACTTGATAATTCACACGAGAAATAGGTGTGTAAATTGAATCAACAGGAATAACACCGATAGGCAGGTCTTCGCGTTTATTGCCTTCTGCCTGTACATATCCACGACCACGCTTAGCATGAAGCTTCATTTGGAAATGAGCTCCCTTTGCAAGTGTTGCGATATGAAGATCCGGATTAAGGATTTCTACATCGCTGTCATGAGTAATGTCACCAGCTGTTACGACGCCTTCACCTTGGATGTCGATTTCAAGTGTCTTTTCTTCATCAGAGTAAATCTTCATTGCAAGCTTCTTCAAGTTCAAGATGATTGTAGTAACATCTTCAACCACACCTTCAACTGTTGAGAACTCATGCAATACGCCATTAATCTGAATAGATGTAACTGCTGCACCAGGTAGTGAGGACAACAAGATACGACGCAAGGAGTTGCCTAGTGTAGTCCCGTATCCACGTTCAAGTGGTTCAACAACAAACTTTCCGTATGTGGCATCGTCGCTGATTTCAACCGTCTCAATTCTTGGCTTTTCGATTTCGATCATTCAACTGAACCCTCCTTCAAACGTCGAATCTCGGCTGGATTGTTCCAGCCGAAATTCCCCATAGGCATTCCGACTTATCTTTTGCCAAAACTTTTACTATAACCATTATAGACAAGTTAAGGAATTATATACCGTGTATATTGTTACACACGACGGCGTTTTGGCGGACGGCAACCGTTGTGAGGTACAGGAGTAACATCACGAATAGCTGTTACTTCTAAGCCTACCGATTGAAGGGCACGGATTGCTGCTTCACGTCCAGCTCCTGGTCCTTTAACGGATACTTCCAACGTCTTCATACCATGTTCCATTGCAGTTTTACCAGCTGTTTCAGCTGCCATTTGTGCTGCGAACGGAGTAGACTTACGAGAACCTTTAAATCCTAGGTGACCAGCAGTCGCCCAAGAGATTGCGTTCCCGTGCGTGTCAGTAATCGTAATGATCGTGTTGTTGAATGTAGAACGGATATGTGCTACGCCGACTTCAACATTCTTTTTGACACGACGCTTACGTGTATTAGTCTTACGTGCTTTTGCCATTTAGAGTTTACCTCCTTTACTTACTTTTTCTTATTCGCTACAGTACGACGAGGTCCTTTACGAGTACGGGAGTTGTTCTTCGTGTTTTGACCACGTACTGGTAATCCACGACGATGACGAACACCACGATATGCTCCGATCTCGATTAGACGCTTGATGTTTAATGAAACTTCACGGCGAAGGTCACCCTCCACTTTGTGTCCATCGATGACTTCGCGGATTTTATTTAATTCATCTTCAGTAAGATCACGAACTCGTGTATCTTCAGAAACGCCAGCTTGAGCAAGAATTTGCTGTGCTTTTGTTTTACCGATACCAAAGATGTATGTTAATGAGATTACTACTCGCTTATCACGAGGAATATCTACACCTGCAACACGTGCCATAATTTTTGCACCTCCTGTATATTAACCTTGTTTTTGTTTATGTTTCGGATTTTCACAGATCACCATTACAGTGCCTCTGCGGCGAATCACTTTACACTTTTCACATATTGGCTTGACTGATGGTCTTACCTTCATTTTTATAACCTCCTTATGTCACGGAGTACATTGATTATTTAAAACGATACGTTATACGACCACGTGATAAGTCATACGGAGACAATTCTACGGTTACTTTATCTCCTGGAAGAATTCGAATGTAGTGCATGCGAATCTTTCCAGAAACGTGCGCTAGAACTTTGTGTCCGTTTTCTAGTTCAACACGAAACATGGCGTTCGGCAAAGGTTCAATAACTGTACCTTCTACCTCGATAACATCATCTTTAGCCATCGACTTGATCTCCCTTCTTCAGAGCAATGACTTTCTCGTCGGAAAACTTCGCTACTGCATAACGCAATTTGCCATTGGTTACACGACCTGTTTCAAGAATGCTTTTAACAACTTCCGGAGAAATAAAATCCAGCAGCTCTAAATGGTTCAGGTTTTTTCGTTTGGCGCGATCGAACTTGCGCTTGTCGCCATCGGCTACGAGAACAAAACGTCCATCGAGAATGCCGACTATAACACCCAACCGATCTGCGTCTCTTCCTTTTAGTATCCGAACCAGCTGTCCTAAATTCGGTACCGAATCAGATTCGCTTACCATCTCATCACCTTCACCTAGATCTTTGTTAAGATTTCAAAGCCTTCCTCCGTAATGACAACTGTGTGTTCAAAGTGAGCACACCATTTGCCATCCGTTGTGACAACCGTCCAGTTATCGGATAATGTTCGAACATAGCGAGTTCCCGCATTAATCATCGGTTCAATTGCTAGAACCATGCCCTTTTTCAGTACCGGCCCTTTACCAGGCGGTCCGTAATGAGGAATTTGCGGGTCCTCATGCAAGTCCTGGCCTATCCCGTGTCCGACATATTCGCGGACAACAGAAAAACCTTCTTCCTCAGCATACTTTTGTATCTCATGAGAAATATCAGTTAACCGGGCACCGGCTTTTGCTTTTTCAAGTCCTCTATATAAAGACTCTTCGGTTACATCCAGTAGTTTTTGAGCTTCCTCAGAAATCTCTCCAACTCCATACGTCCAAGCGGAATCACCATGATATCCGTTGTACTTCGCCCCAATATCTATAGAGATAATGTCGCCATGGTTCAGTACGCGTTTACCTGGAATCCCATGTACAAGTTCTTCATTAACAGAAGCACAGATGCTTCCGCTAAAACCATTATAGTTTTTAAATGAAGGGATTGCACCTTGGCTGCGGATAAACTTATCAGCAATTTTGTCCAGTTCCTTAGTAGTTATGCCAGGCTTAATGTGTTTTTTTAACTCTTGATGAGTTAAGGCAACGATGCGACCTGCCTCCCGCATGATTTCAATCTCTCGCGGTGTTTTGCAGATAATCATTTCGCCAATCCCCCAATAAGTTGGTCAATGTCTTGAAAGACTTTGTCGATATCCTGATCACCATTAATGTTTTTCAGGTAACCTTTATCACCATAAAAATCAAGCAGTGGTTTAGCCTGCTTCATGTTTACATCTAAACGGTTTCGAACGGTCTCTTCATTATCATCTTGACGTTGGATAAGCGTACCGCCGTCTTTATCACATACTCCTTCAACCTTTGGCGGGTTGAATATTACATGATACGTGCTTCCGCATGTTTGGCAAATCCGACGACCCGTTAATCGCTGCATAAGCTTATCCGAATCAACTGAAATGTTTAGAACATAATCAATCTTTCGGGAGAGCTCTTGTGTGATCTCTTCCAGGGCTTCCGCTTGGGCAACTGTCCGAGGGAATCCATCTAGTAAAAATCCTTTTTCGCAGTCCTTTTTAGAAAGTCGGTCACGTACGATGCCGATTGTAACTTCGTCAGGAACGAGGTTACCCGCATCCATGTACGATTTTGCCTCAAGTCCAAGAGGAGTCTCCTCTTTAATTGCTGCTCGGAACATATCTCCAGTAGAGATATGTGGAATTCCGTACTTCTCAACAATTCTTTCTGCTTGAGTACCCTTACCTGCTCCGGGTAATCCCATTAAGACTAGATACATCTAATCCCTCCATAAATCACAATCGTCTTTTTTTAAACAGAGCATGCCGGGAAGAATAATCTTCCCACGCCCTTATTTAATGAAGCCTTTGTAGTGCCGCTTGATCAGCTGGCTCTCAATTTGCTTCATGGTGTCTAGTGCCACACCTACAACAATCAGCAAGCTTGTTCCACCAATTTGAATGGCTGGCGGAAGGTTCAAACCTGGAATCGCTGTAAAGACAACTGGCAGGACTGCAATAGCAGCCAGGAAAAGAGATCCAACAAACGTTAATCGATACAGAATTCTTGTTATATAAGTTTGAGTGTTAGCCCCTGGACGAATGCCAGGAATGTATCCACCCTGCTTTTTTAAGTTTTCCGCCATTTGCTCCGGATTTACCTGGATGAACGTATAGAAATACGAGAATCCGATAATTAGGAGCGCATATATAATCATTCCGACTGGCTTCGTGTAGTCAAACGTGTTGATAATCCAAGCCGTAACATCATTCTGTCCGAAGAAGCCTGCAACAGTTCTTGGTGTGATAATCAAGGAAATCGCAAAGATAACCGGGATAACACCTGCTGCGTTAACTTTTATCGGAAGATGAGTAGACTGGCCGCCAACAGGCTTTGTTCCAACGACCCGTTTTGCATACTGAATCGGGATTTTCCGAACACCTTGTTGAATAAAGATAACACCCATAATGATGAGTACAACTGCAATCGCCAGCAGTACAACCGTAACAATGTTCATGAACATCTGGTCGTTGCCGCCTTCGAATTGAGTTGTGAAAAGCTGATTAACTGCTGTAGGAATAGCTGCGGCAATCCCCGCAAAAATTAGAACTGAAATTCCGTTTCCAATCCCCTTAAGGGTAATCTGCTCACCTAACCACATTAAGAATGCAGTACCTGCAGTTAAAACTAACGCGATAAATAGATACGTAGTCGGGCTAGGGTTTTGAATAAGTCCTGGAAAAAGATTGTTAAAACCGATAGACATACCGATTGCTTGGATAAAACCAAGAACGATCGTTCCATAACGTGTGAACTGAGCTAATTTCTTTCGCCCGACTTCACCTTGCTTACTCCATTCCGTAAACTTAGGCACAACGTCCATCTGCAGAAGCTGCACGATGATCGATGCTGTAATGTACGGCATGATACCCATAGCGAAAATGGAGAAGTTTTGTAACGCTCCACCGCCAAACGTATTTAAAAAACCAAAAATGTTAGCACTGTCGCCTGTACTGAATTTCAGTACATCGCGATTCACACCAGGAACGGGAATGAATGTTCCAAGACGGAACACCACCAGCATCGCAAGTGTAAACAATATTTTGTTTCTCAGATCACCCACACGCATAATGTTGGAGATTGTCTGGAACATTAGATCACCTCAGTTTTTCCGCCCGCTGCTTCAATTGCTTCTTTAGCAGAAACAGAGAATTTGTGCGCCTTAACTGTAAGCTTAACTTCCAACTTGCCATTACCTAAAACTTTGATACCGTTCTTAAGATTGCTTACTACTCCTGTTTCAAGAAGAAGTTCAGGAGTTACCTCTGTGCCCTCTTCAAAACGTACAAGCTTCTCAAGATTTACAACTGCATACTCTTTACGAGTAGGGTTTGTGAATCCGCGCTTCGGTAAACGACGTGCTAGTGGATTTTGTCCACCCTCGAATCCTGGTCTTACTCCACCGCCTGAACGTGAGTTTTGACCTTTATGTCCTCGACCACTTGTTTTACCATTTCCTGATCCGATACCGCGACCTACACGGTTGCGAACTTTACGGGATCCTTCTGATGGCTTCAACTCATGAAGTTTCATCTGAGCACCTCCTCATGATTTATTTATCTTATTAAGCTTCTAATTCTTTCACTGTTAAAAGGTGAGATACCTTGTTAACCATACCGCGGATAGCCGCGTTATCTTCGTGTACAACTGTCTGGTGCATTTTGCGCAAACCTAGTGTCTTAACAACAACACGCTGGTTTTCCGGACGGCCGATAACACTGCGAGTGAGGGTGATTTCTAATTTCTTAGCCATCTAAAGTTCCCTCCTTAACCTAAAAGCTCTTGTACTGATTTGCCACGAAGCTTCGCAACGTCTTCAGCACGCTTTAAATTTTTCAATCCTTCAATTGTTGCACGAACCATGTTGATTGGGTTGTTAGATCCAAGTGACTTAGAAAGGATGTCACCTACACCAGCAAGCTCCAATACCGCACGTACAGGTCCACCAGCAATTACCCCAGTACCTTCAGATGCAGGCTTTAAGAATACGTTACCTGCTCCAAAACGTCCAACTACTTGGTGAGGAATTGTTGTTTTTACAATCGGTACAGTTACTAAGTTTTTCTTAGCATCTTCAATCGCCTTACGGATCGCTTCTGGTACCTCTTGGGCTTTACCAGTACCGAATCCAACGTGACCATTTTTGTCACCTACGACAACCACTGCAGCAAAGCGGAAACGACGTCCACCTTTTACTACCTTAGCTACACGGTTAACCGTAACGACGCGTTCTTCAAGTTCAAGTTTGTTAGGGTCGATACGCATCAGGTTCCCTCCTTCGATTAAAATTCTAACCCAGCTTCACGAGCTGCGTCTGCTAATGCTTTAATACGTCCGTGATATAAATATCCGCCTCGGTCAAATACAACCGATTTGATTCCTTTTTCGACTGCGCGCTTTGCGATTTCTTCACCAATCGCTTTAGCAGCATCTACGTTTCCACCGTTTTCTACACTTACACCTTTATCAAGGGAAGATGCAGATACAATTGTTACACCTGCTTGATCATCGATCAATTGAGCATAGATGTGCTTTGTAGAACGGAATACGTTCAAACGAGGACGTTGTGCTGTTCCGCTTACAACGCGGCGAACACGAGCATGTCTTTTCTTACGAGCGACATTCTTATCTGCTTTCGTGATCATCCTTTGCACTCCTTTCCGCTACCTAACGGCTTTATTTACCTGTTTTACCTTCTTTACGGCGTACGAATTCACCTTCGTAACGAATACCTTTACCTTTGTAAGGCTCAGGTGAACGAACTGAACGGATGTTTGCAGCAACTTCACCAACACGTTGCTTGTCAATACCCTTAACGATTACCTTTGTGTTTGAAGGTACTTCGATGTCGATTCCTTGTTCAGGTACGATTTCAACTGGGTGCGAGTAACCAACGTTAAGTACAAGCTTGTTACCAGCTTTGGAAGCACGATATCCAACCCCGATAATTTCAAGAGCTCTTTCATAGCCGTTTGTTACACCGATTACCATGTTGTTCAATACGCTGCGAGTAGTACCATGCAATGCACGGTGCTCTTTGTGGTCGCTCGGGCGTTCCACTGTAATTAAGTTATCTTGTTGATTAATTTTAATGTCAGCATTAAATTTGCGAGAAAGTTCACCTTTAGGGCCTTTTACAGATACAGTGTTGTCAGATGCAACAGTGATCGTAACGCCGCCTGGAACTTCTATCGGTTTGTTACCTACGCGAGACATGATGACACCTCCATTCGCTTTTTATTACCAAACGTACGCTAGTACTTCGCCGCCCATTTGTGATTGGCGAGCTTCTTTATCAGTCATAATGCCTTTAGAAGTAGATACGATCGCAATTCCAAGTCCTCCAAGAACACGTGGAAGTTCACTTGATTTTGCATAAACACGTAAACCAGGCTTTGAGATACGCTTAAGACCTGAGATTACACGCTCATTGTTAGAACCGTACTTAAGGAAGATGCGAATCATTCCTTGTTTGCTGTCCTCTACATACTCCACATCGCGAACAAAACCTTCACGCTTTAGAATTTCAGCTATTTCTTTTTTCATATTAGAAGCAGGAAGCTCCAACTTATCGTGACGAACAGTGTTTGCGTTGCGGATACGAGTAAGCATATCTGCAATTGGATCTGTCATAACCATTACTAGTTACCTCCTTCCCTTTTTTCAGGGTATTACCAGCTGGCTTTTCTAACGCCAGGAATTTGACCTTTGTGAGCAAGTTCTCTGAAACAAATACGACATAATTTGAACTTGCGGATTACTGAATGAGGACGCCCGCAACGTTCACAGCGCGTGTACTCTTGCACTTGGAACTTTTGCTTGCGTTGTTGCTTAGCAATCATTGACTTCTTTGCCACGGGTAAACCTCCTTTGGCTAAAGGTTATTTTTGGAATGGCATTCCGACTTGTGTTAGAAGCTCACGAGCTTCTTCGTCAGTGTTCGCAGTCGTTACAATAACGATGTCCATTCCGCGAACTTTGTTTACTTTATCATAATCGATCTCAGGGAAGATCAATTGTTCTTTAACACCTAGTGTGTAGTTACCGCGACCGTCGAAAGATTTCTTAGAAACCCCGCGGAAGTCACGAACACGTGGAAGTGAAACGCTGATCAGCTTATCAAGGAAGTCATACATACGCTCTCCGCGAAGTGTAACTTTTGATCCGATCGGCATACCTTCACGAAGCTTAAATCCAGCGATGGACTTTTTAGCACGAGTAATCACAGGCTTTTGACCAGCGATTGCTGTAAGTTCCTCTACTGCTGTATCTAACACTTTAGAGTTGGTAACTGCTTCACCAACACCCATGTTGATAACGATTTTTTCAATCTTTGGCGCTTGCATTACTGAAGTGTAATTAAACTTTTCCATAAGAGATGGTAAGATCTCTGATTTATATCGCTCTTGTAGACGATTCATTATGTGTCCTCCTTTCACTCTGAGACTTATTTATCTAGGGTTTCACCAGATTTTTTGGCCACACGAACTTTTTTCCCATCAACTACATTGTAGCCTACACGAGTAGGAGCACCAGTTTTAGGGTCAAGAGGCATTACGTTAGAAGCATGAATTGGTGCTTCTTGGCTAAGAATTCCGCCTTGCGGATTTGCCTGAGAAGGTTTTGCGTGTTTTTTAACAACGTTTACGCCTTCAACAAGCACTCTATTAAGCTTCGGATAAGCTTCAAGGATCACGCCTTGTTTGCCTTTATCCTTGCCTGAAATTACTTGAACTTTATCGCCTTTTTTCACATGCAATGGCATTGTGAGCTGCACCTCCTTACAAGACAATAAGAGCCTTGCTAGTAAATATATTAAAGAACTTCTGGAGCAAGAGATACGATTTTCATAAATTGCTTGTCACGAAGTTCACGTGCTACAGGTCCGAAGATACGAGTTCCTCGAGGACCTTTGTCATCCTTTACGATTACAGCCGCGTTTTCATCAAAGCGGATGTAAGATCCGTCGTTACGGCGCATACCACGCTTAGAACGTACCACTACCGCTTTAACAACGTCACCTTTCTTAACAACGCCACCTGGTGTTGCGGACTTAACCGAACAAACGATAATGTCACCAATGTTAGCGTACTTACGACCAGAACCACCAAGAACTTTAATGCAAAGTAGCTCTTTCGCACCAGAGTTATCAGCTACTCTTAAACGGGATTCTTGTTGAATCATGCGAATGGACCTCCTTTCGGATATGAGTATAATCCGAACAATTTATTAAATAATTACTGCTTCTTGAACAACTTCTACCAAACGGAATCGCTTGTCTTTGGAAAGCGGACGCGTTTCCATAACCTTAACGATATCACCGATCTTAGCAGTGTTGTTTTCATCATGCGCTTTTAACTTTTTAGAGTATTTAACGCGCTTGTTATATAAAGAGTGTGTCTTGTATGTTTCAACAAGTACTGAAATCGTTTTGTCCATCTTGTCAGAAACAACACGACCAGTGTACACCTTGCGCTGGTTACGTTCACTCATTGTGCGAACCTCCTCTCAAGAATTAACCGTTAGTAATCCCAAGCTCTCTTTCACGTAAAACCGTTTTTGCACGGGCAATTGCTTTACGAACTTCACGAATGCGGGCCGGGTTTTCTAATTGACCTGTCGCTAGTTGGAAACGAAGGTTAAAAAGCTCTTCTTTAAGTGCTTTTGCTTTTTGTTCAACTTCTGCAGTGGTCAGGTTACGAATATCATTAGCCTTCATTTGTGTCACCACCCACTTCTTCGCGTTTAACAAACTTACATTTTACAGGAAGTTTGTGTGCTGCAAGACGCAACGCTTCGCGTGCCACTTCTTCAGAGACACCAGCGATTTCAAACATAACTTTTCCTGGCTTAACTACTGCTACCCATCCTTCAGGAGCACCTTTACCGGAACCCATTCGGACTTCAAGAGGCTTTGCAGTGTAAGGCTTAGAAGGGAAAATTTTGATCCATACTTTACCGCCACGCTTCATATAACGAGTCATCGCAATACGAGCAGCTTCGATCTGACGGTTAGTAATCCAGCTAGCTTCTAGAGCTTGCAAACCGAATTCTCCGAAATGAACTTCTGTACCGCCTTTAGCGTTCCCACGCATTTTACCGCGGTGTTCACGACGATATTTAACACGTTTTGGCAATAACATAATTATTTGCCTCCTTCCTCTTTTTTCGTTCCTCTTGTTGGAAGGACCTCACCACGATAAATCCAGATTTTAATTCCAAGCTTACCGTAAGTTGTGTCTGCTTCAGCAGTACCATAGTCGATATCTGCACGAAGTGTGTGAAGAGGAACAGTACCTTCACTATAATGTTCAGAACGAGCGATATCAGCTCCGCCAAGACGGCCTGATACTTGAGTTTTGATACCTTTCGCACCCATACGCATTGCACGTTGGATCGCCTGCTTCATTGCACGACGGAAAGATACACGATTTTCAAGTTGACGAGCGATGTTTTCAGCAACTAGCTTAGCATCAACGTCTGCTTGCTTGATTTCAAAGATGTTAACATGAACTCGCTTGCCAGTCATATCGTTAAGAGCTTTACGAAGTGATTCTACTTCAGATCCACCTTTACCGATTACCATTCCTGGCTTAGCAGTTTTGATTGTGATATTTACACGATTAGCTGCACGTTCGATCTCGATACCTGATACAGCAGCATCTTTTAGACGCTTTTCAATATAAGAACGGATCTTAATGTCTTCATGTAAAAGATTAGCGTAATCCTTTTCTGCGTACCATTTAGAATCCCAGTCACGGATGACGCCAATACGTAGACCTGTTGGATTTACTTTTTGACCCACGTCTTAACCCTCCTTCTTTTCAGAAACAACGATTGTGATGTGGCTAGTACGTTTGTTGATACGGCTCGCACGACCCATGGCACGTGGACGGAATCTCTTAAGAGTAATTCCTTCATCAACGAACGCTTGCTTAATCACTAGGTTGTTCGGTTCCATTTCATAGTTGTGTTCTGCGTTTGCGATAGCAGACTTAAGCACCTTTTCAATTACAGGAGAAGCTGCTTTAGGCGTCAAACGTAGAATCGCAAGTGCTTCACCTACTTGCTTGCCTCGAATCAAGTCGATAACGATACGAGCTTTACGAGGAGCAATACGCACTTGTTTAGCAATTGCTTTTGCTTCCATTTTGTGTACCTCCCCTCAATTAACGTCTAGTTTTCTTATCATCAGCTGCATGGCCTTTGTAAGTACGAGTAGGTGCAAATTCACCTAGCTTGTGTCCGACCATATCTTCAGTTACGTATACCGGCACGTGCTTACGACCATCATAAACAGCGATTGTGTGACCGATGAAGTCAGGGAAAATCGTAGAACGACGAGACCAAGTTTTAACTACTTTCTTGTCGTTAGATTCATTAAGTGCCTCGACCTTTTTCATCAAGTGGTCATCTACAAAAGGCCCTTTTTTCAAACTGCGACCCATTTGAGAACCTCCCTTTGTGTTTGCGCTACGGCTCGATTGAACCGTAGGACAATCACATTATTTTTTGCGACGACGTACAATGTACTTGTCAGTTTGGCTGTTTTTCTTACGAGTTTTATATCCAAGAGTTGGTTTGCCCCATGGAGACATTGGTGATTTACGTCCGATTGGAGCGCGTCCTTCACCACCACCGTGCGGGTGATCGTTAGGGTTCATTACAGAACCACGAACTGTTGGGCGGATACCCTTCCAACGAGAACGACCTGCTTTACCAACGTTTACAAGTTCATGTTCTAAGTTACCAACTTGACCGATTGTTGCACGGCAAGTAAGCAAGATCATACGAACTTCACCAGAACCTAGACGAACTAGCGCATATCTTTCTTCTTTACCAAGAAGTTGTGCTTCAGCACCAGCTGAACGAGCTAATTGTCCACCTTTACCAGGCTTAAGTTCGATGTTGTGAATTGTAGAACCTACAGGAATGTTAGCTAACGGTAAAGCATTACCTACTTTGATGTCAGCTTCAGTACCAGACATGATTTCTTGTCCAACCTGAATTCCTTTAGGAGCTAGGATATAACGCTTCTCACCATCTGCGTAATGGATAAGAGCGATGTTTGCTGTACGGTTTGGATCGTACTCGATTGTAGCAACGCGACCTGGTATTCCATCTTTGTTACGTTTGAAATCGATGATACGATACTTACGCTTGTGTCCTCCACCTTGGTGACGAACAGTTAGTTTACCTTGGTTGTTACGCCCAGCTTTTTTGCTAAGAGGTGCAAGCAAGGATTTTTCTGGCTGGTCAGTCGTGATTTCAGCAAAGTCAAGCTGAGACATGTTACGACGACCGTTAGTTGTCGGTTTAAACTTTTTGATACCCATTGTAATTTCCCTCCTTTACGAGTTCTTTTTAAACTCCTTCAAAAAAGTCGAGTTCTTTGCTTTCTGGAGTTAGTGTAACAACTGCTTTTTTACGTTTAGATGTATAACCAGTATGACGGCCTACACGCTTGAACTTACCTTTGTAGTTAGCAGTGTTTACTGTTTGTACTTTTACGCCAAAGATTTCTTCTAGTGCGCCTTTGATTTGAGTCTTAGTAGCACGAGGATTTACTTCGAACGTGTATTTTTTGTCAGCCATTATTTCAGTAGAACGCTCTGTAATAACGGGGCGCTTAATCACATCACGAGCTTCCATTATGCGAGCACCTCCCCTACTTTTTCCACAGCGTCTTTAGTCATAAGAAGCTTGTCGTGGTTTAACACGTCAAGAACACTAACGCCGTTAGCAGTAACAACTGTTACGCCAGGGATGTTACGTGCAGATAATGCAACAGCGTCATTGTAATCAGCTGTTACAACTAATGCTTTACGATCTGCGGATAGATTTGCAAGCACTTGCTTCATTTCCTTTGTTTTAGGAGCATCGAATGCAAGTCCTTCTAAAACGATCAAGTCGTTATCTAGAACCTTAGAAGATAGCGCTGATTTAATAGCTAAGCGACGAACCTTCTTAGGTAATTTGTAAGAATAGCTTCTTGGTGTTGGTCCGAAAACCACTCCACCGCCAACCCATTGCGGAGAACGGATAGATCCTTGACGAGCACGTCCAGTACCTTTCTGTTTCCATGGCTTGCGTCCACCACCAGCAACTTCGGAACGGTTCTTTACATCATGTGTTCCTTGGCGCTGTGATGCTTGCTGCATAATAACAGCGTCGAAAAGCACGCTTTTATTTGGTTCAATACCGAAAACGGAATCGTTTAATTCGATATCGCCAGCTTGAGTACCATCTTGTTTAAATAATGCTACTTTTGGCATCAGATTGTCCTCCTTCCTTATTTAGCATCCTTTGCTTTAACAGCAGAGTTAATTGTAACGTAGCTCTTTTTCGCTCCAGGCACGTTACCTTTAATCAATAGAAGATTACGTTCTGTATCAACTCTTACAACTTCTAAGTTTTGTACAGTTACTGTATCTCCGCCAGTACGTCCAGGCAATGCTTTCCCTTTGAAAACACGGTTAGGGTCAACTGCACCCATTGAACCAGGACGACGGTGGTAACGGGAACCGTGGCTCATTGGCCCGCGTGATTGCCCGTGACGTTTGATAACACCTTGGAATCCTTTTCCTTTAGATGTACCAGTAACGTCTACAGCGTCACCTTCTGTAAAAATATCAACCTTGACTTCCTGACCAACTTCGTATCCCGCAGCATCAACATTGCGGAATTCCTTAACGTAGCGCTTAGGGCTCGTGCTAGCTTTAGCAGCATGACCTGCTTGCGGCTTAATAGTACGAGATTCTTTTCTATCGTCAAATCCAAGCTGGATAGCTTCGTAGCCATCGTTCTCTACGGATTTCTTTTGAAGAACAACGTTAGGAGTTACTTCTACTACAGTAACTGGGATAAGATCTCCGTTTTCAGCGAAAACTTGAGTCATACCAATTTTTTTACCTAAGATTCCTTTGGTCATTCGTCACACCTCCTATTAGTAAGTAAAATAATTATATAAAGCAAACGTGAAATTATAGTTTAATTTCGATGTCTACACCAGACGGCAGATCCAAACGCATTAATGAATCAACAGTTTGTGGCGTTGGCTCGATAATGTCAATCAAGCGCTTATGAGTACGCATTTCGAACTGCTCACGAGAGTCCTTGTACTTATGAACCGCACGAAGGATCGTGTAGATCGCTTTCTCAGTAGGTAGCGGGATTGGACCTGATACCTTTGCTCCTGAACGCTTAGCGGTTTCAACGATTTTTTCAGCTGATTGATCAAGAATTCTGTGATCATACGCCTTTAAACGGATACGAATCTTTTGCTTTGCCATTATTTTCCCTCCTTTATTCGCCTATTTTGATAAACAGACATTGCTCCACGGAAATTCAACCTGATATGCGCCAGCCATGGCAAAGGGGCCTGGCGTGTCAGCAACCTTCCGAATCATCGCAGTGAATGACCAACATTACTCATTATAGAGAAAATCAATGCCTAATGCAAGTTTTATTTGCAATTTATTTATTGTTAATCGCACTTTTTCTATTATAGAGACTTTGTGCAGTGATTTCAACTTCCTTTTTCTTCTTTTACACACTTGAATGTGTTTCTTCTATATATATAGAAGTTTTGTGCTGATCAATGGTGATCCATATGTTGTGCTGATTGATGATCCAGTTGATTTGGTTTTACGGGAAGTGGTGATTTCGATTTTACTGACTCGCGGGAATATGGCGTAAACTTGCGGGATTAATTACAAAACTCGCGGAATTATGTTTAAATCTCGCGGTAATATGAACAGAATTTCAGGAATTATAAATTAAATTAGCCGTTCACTACATTTTATTGTCTTTTACACTCCCCCAAAAATCATTTTATCTCTCTTTTTAGTCGGCAAGTATATCATTTTTTCTATAAAATGAATCAGAACATACAAAAAAGCACCCTCCAAATGGAGAGTGCTTTTTATATAGAAGTAATCTAAAGATTACTCAGTGATTGTTGCAACTACACCTGCACCAACTGTACGTCCACCTTCACGAATAGAGAACTTAGTTCCTTCTTCGATAGCGATTGGAGCGATTAGTTCTACAGTCATCTCAACGTTATCTCCAGGCATTACCATTTCAACGCCTTCAGGAAGTTGGATGATACCAGTTACGTCAGTTGTACGGAAGTAGAACTGAGGACGGTAGTTAGAGAAGAATGGAGTGTGACGTCCACCCTCTTCTTTTGAAAGAACGTATACTTCTGATTTGAACTTAGTGTGAGCTTTAACAGTACCTGGCTTAGCAAGAACTTGTCCACGCTCAACATCGTCACGGGAAACCCCACGAAGAAGTGCACCAATGTTGTCACCAGCTTCAGCATAGTCAAGAAGCTTACGGAACATTTCAACACCTGTTACAGTTGTTGATTTTGGCTCTTCAGTAAGACCTAGGATCTCAACTACGTCACCAACTTTTACTACTCCACGCTCAACACGTCCAGTAGCAACTGTGCCACGGCCAGTGATTGAGAATACATCCTCAACTGGCATCATGAATGGCTTTTCAGTGTCACGAGGAGGAGTTGGGATATAAGAATCTACAGCATCCATTAGCTCGTAGATTTTAGCTTCCCAATCAGCGTCTCCTTCAAGAGCTTTAAGAGCAGAACCTTTGATTACAGGAATATCGTCTCCAGGGAAGTCGTATTCTGAAAGAAGGTCACGAACTTCCATTTCAACTAGCTCAAGAAGTTCTTCGTCGTCTACCATGTCACACTTGTTCATAAATACAACAAGGTAAGGTACACCTACTTGACGAGAAAGAAGGATGTGCTCACGAGTTTGTGGCATTGGGCCGTCAGCAGCAGATACTACTAGGATCCCACCATCCATTTGTGCAGCACCAGTGATCATGTTCTTAACATAGTCAGCATGTCCTGGGCAGTCAACGTGTGCATAGTGACGAGAATCAGTTTCATACTCAACGTGTGCAGTTGAGATTGTGATACCACGCTCGCGCTCTTCTGGAGCACCGTCGATTTGGTCATAAGCCATTGCTACACCTTTACCGTTTTTCTTTGCAAGAACAGTAGTAATAGCAGCTGTTAAAGTTGTTTTACCATGGTCAACGTGACCGATAGTACCAATGTTAGCATGCGTTTTGGAACGATCAAATTTCTCTTTACCCATGAGAAAGATTCCTCCTTAAATATGGTTACATATAGTAGATTTTTATTTAAAACAGACAGGTTATACTGCCCATTTTAGATTACATGAAAATGTTGATTCTTACAACCGGGGAGATTAAGCTCCAGTTGCTTTTTTGATGATTTCTTCAGAAATTGACTTAGGTACTTCTTCGTAGTGATCGAAGTGCATTGAGTAAGTACCGCGGCCTTGTGTACGAGAACGCAAGCTAGTTGCATAACCGAACATTTCAGCAAGTGGAACCATCGCTTTAACGATTTGTGCATTACCACGAGCTTCCATACCTTCAACACGTCCACGACGGGAAGTTACGTCACCCATGATGTCACCCATATACTCTTCAGGAACCGTTACTTCAACTTTCATGATCGGCTCAAGAATAGCAGGATCACATTTTGATTTTGCGTTCTTAAGTGCCATTGAACCGGCAATCTTAAACGCCATTTCGTTGGAGTCAACATCATGGTAAGAACCGTCAACGATACGAGCTTTAAGGTCAAGTAATGGGAAACCAGCAAGCATACCGTTTTTCATTGACTCTTCAATACCAGCTTGAACAGCAGGGATGTATTCACGAGGAACTGCCCCACCAACGATTTTGTTTTCAAATACGAATCCAGATCCTTCTTCACCTGGCTCGAATTCAATCCAAACGTGACCGTATTGTCCACGACCACCAGACTGACGAACGAATTTACCTTCAACTTTAGCAGCTTGGCGAATTGTTTCACGGTAAGCAACTTGAGGAGCACCCACGTTAGCTTCTACCTTGAATTCGCGGCGCATACGGTCAACTAGGATATCAAGGTGAAGCTCACCCATACCTGCGATGATCGTTTGTCCAGTTTCTTCGTTTGTTTCAGTACGGAATGTCGGATCTTCTTCAGCAAGCTTAGCAAGCGCCATACCCATCTTGTCTTGGTCTGCTTTAGACTTCGGCTCGATAGATAGTGAGATAACTGGCTCTGGGAATACCATGGATTCTAAGATAACAAGGTTCTTTTCATCACATAGTGTATCACCAGTTGTAGTATCTTTAAGACCTACAGCAGCTGCGATATCTCCAGCGTATACGATAGAGATCTCTTCACGGGAGTTTGCGTGCATTTGAAGGATACGTCCAACACGCTCGCGCTTTCCTTTTGTAGAGTTCTGTACGTATGATCCAGAGTTTAATGTACCTGAGTACACACGGAAGAATGTTAACTTACCAACATAAGGGTCAGTCATAACTTTAAATGCAAGTGCTGAGAATGGTGCTTCGTCACTTGATTCACGAGTTACTTCTTCTTCTGAGTCTGGAAGAACACCTTTAATAGCTGGTACATCAACCGGCGATGGAAGGTAATCAAGAACAGCGTCAAGCATAAGCTGAACACCTTTGTTCTTAAATGCTGATCCACACATTACTGGGTAGAACTCAACGTTACAAGTCCCTTGACGGATACCTGCTTTAAGTTCTTCTTTCGTAATCTCTTCGCCTTCTAAGTACTTCATCATCATTTCTTCGTCAAGCTCAGCTACCGCTTCAATTAACTTGTTGCGGTATTCTTCAGCTAAAGGCATGTGTTCTTCAGGAATTTCACGAACTTCGATATCAGTACCAAGGTCGTTTCCGTAGAATACAGCGTTCATTTCAACTAAGTCGATGATTGCTTCGAATTGGTCTTCCGCACCGATCGGTAATTGGATCGGATGAGCGTTAGCACCAAGGCGGTCATGAATGGTTTTTACGGAGTATAAGAAATCCGCACCAATCTTGTCCATTTTGTTTACGAATACTACACGAGGTACTCCGTAAGTAGTAGCCTGACGCCATACAGTTTCTGTTTGTGGTTCTACACCTGATTGAGCATCAAGTAAAGCAACCGCTCCGTCTAATACACGTAATGAACGTTCTACTTCAACTGTAAAGTCTACGTGGCCTGGTGTATCAATGATGTTGACACGGTGACCTTTCCATTGAGCAGTTGTAGCAGCGGAAGTAATCGTGATCCCACGCTCTTGTTCCTGCTCCATCCAGTCCATTTGTGAAGCTCCTTCATGAGTTTCACCAATTTTGTGGATACGGCCAGTATAATAAAGTACACGTTCAGTAGTCGTTGTTTTACCAGCATCGATGTGAGCCATGATACCGATATTACGAGTATTTTTTAAGGAGAATTCTCTAGCCATGAATTTCTCTCCTTCCTTATGCAAAGGAATTTTTATAGTGTTTTAGAGACAGTTCGAAAACTGTCTCTATGATTTTACCAGCGGTAGTGAGCAAACGCTTTGTTTGCTTCTGCCATTTTGTGCATATCTTCGCGCTTCTTAACAGAAGCACCAGTGTTGTTTGCAGCATCCATGATCTCATACGCAAGACGTTCTTCCATTGTCTTTTCTCCGCGTAGACGAGAGTAGTTCGTTAAATAACGAAGTCCTAATGTTGTACGACGCTCCGGGCGAACTTCAACTGGTACTTGGTAGTTAGCTCCACCAACACGGCGAGCACGAACTTCAAGAACTGGCATGATATTTTTAAGAGCTTGTTCAAACACTTCCATAGGATCTTGGTTAGTACGCTCTTTAATAAGATCGAACGCATTGTACAAGATTGTTTGAGCTACCCCTCTCTTACCGTCAATCATAATTTTATTGATTAGACGAGTTACAAGCTTAGACTTGTAAATTGGATCAGGTAACACATCACGACGAGCGACAGGTCCTTTACGTGGCATGTGGTCCCCTCCTTTCTGATAGTTGTTTAATTTATTTTAAAACCATATTATTTCTTAGCTTCCTTTGGACGCTTCGTTCCGTACTTAGAACGACCTTGCATACGGTTAGTAACCCCAGCCGTATCAAGAGCACCACGAACGATGTGGTAACGTACCCCCGGTAAATCTTTTACACGTCCTCCTCGGATAAGAACAACACTGTGCTCTTGAAGGTTGTGCCCGATACCAGGAATGTAAGCTGTAACTTCGATTCCGTTTGTTAGACGAACACGCGCATACTTACGAAGTGCTGAGTTCGGCTTCTTAGGAGTCATAGTACCAACACGCGTACAAACTCCACGCTTTTGCGGAGATGAAACGTTAGTTTGGGACTTTTTGAAGCTGTTGTAACCTTTATTTAACGCAGGAGAGTCAGATTTCTTAGATTTAGAAATACGACCATTGCGCACTAGTTGGTTAATAGTAGGCATTTGAATTTCCTCCTCTCTTGTTTTGTAATACCACCGACCCAGGTGGTTCATTTTGGGACAAAAGAAAGTTTTTGCGAGCGGAGCGTTAAGCAATGCTCATCGCAAAAACAGTAATTTTATCCTTTTATCGCAACAGTTGCGGCCCCGACATCTATACCGCATGCTTTTCCAAGCTTTTTCATAGAATCAACCTTTACAATCGGAACGCCGCTTTGTTCAGCAATTTGCAATACTTTGCTCGTTACCCGAAAATCTGCGTCCTCCGCAACGACCAGCTCTTTGACTTCGCCGTTTTGTAAAGCTTTGATTGTTTGCTTAGTACCTACGATAATTTCAGAAGCCTGTGTCACTTTTTCATAAGACATACGAATATCCTCCAAAGTAACAATTCTTAGGAGCACATCCGTTATAATATCACCGATGCGCTCCCAATGTCAACATTTCATTTATTAATCTTGAGAAACAAGTTCTGTCGGCTTTTCTGCCTCTTCACTGTTTTCTTCTTCAACCACTGGAGAATTGATGCTGATATTTCTGTAACGGTTCATTCCCGTTCCAGCCGGAATCAGCTTACCGATGATAACATTTTCTTTAAGTCCGAGTAATTCGTCACGCTTACCTTTGATGGCAGCATCCGTAAGAACTCGAGTTGTTTCTTGGAACGATGCAGCAGATAGGAACGATTCTGTTTCAAGTGATGCTTTAGTAATACCAAGAAGTACCGGACGACCTGTAGCAGGAGTCCCGCCTTCAAGAAGAACGTTACGGTTAACATCCGTGAATGCATGGATGTCCATAAGAGCTCCTGGAAGTACTTGAGAATCACCAGAATCGATGATACGCACTTTACGAAGCATCTGGCGAACCATTACCTCAACGTGCTTATCTCCAATTTCTACCCCTTGCATACGGTAAACTTTCTGAACCTCACGCAACAGGTATTCTTGTACGCCTTCTGCGCCGCGAACTTTAATTAATTCTTTCGGATCGATCGAACCTTCAGTTAATACTTGACCAGCACTTACTTTATCGCCTTCAACTGCCTTAATACGGGCACCAAATGGAATTGTGTACGATCTAGATTCGATTTCACCTTGGACAACAACTTCACGCTTATCCTTATTGTCGTTTACGCCGACAACCGTACCTTCAAGCTCTGAAATAACAGCTTGACCTTTCGGGTTACGTGCTTCAAACAATTCCTGGATACGCGGAAGACCTTGTGTAATATCGTCTCCTGCTACCCCACCTGTATGGAAGGTACGCATTGTAAGCTGTGTACCTGGTTCCCCGATGGATTGAGCAGCGATGATTCCAACAGCTTCCCCGACTTCAACGTCAGAGCCTGTTGCAAGGTTGCGTCCGTAACATTTTTTACATACTCCGTGACGCGTGTCACATGTAAACACAGATCGGATTGTAACAGCTTTTACTCCTACTTCTTCAATGTGAGCAGCCATATCTTCTGTAATCAATTCGTTAACATCTGCAAGCACTTCTTTTGTTTCTGGATGGAATACCTTTTTATAAGCTGTACGTCCGATCAGGCGTTCATGCAACGGTTCGATAACTTCGTTGCCTTCTTTAATAGCAGCAACTTCTAATCCGCGGTCAGTTCCGCAATCATCTTCACGTACAATTACATCCTGAGCAACGTCAACCAAACGACGAGTAAGGTAACCAGAGTCAGCTGTTTTAAGGGCTGTATCGGCAAGACCTTTACGCGCTCCGTGAGTGGAGATAAAGTACTCGAGTACTGTTAGTCCTTCACGGAAACTTGATTTGATTGGAAGCTCGATGATTTTACCAGCCGGGTTGGCCATCAATCCACGCATACCCGCAAGCTGCGTGAAGTTAGATGCGTTACCACGGGCACCGGAGTCACTCATCATAAAGATCGGGTTACGCTTATCAAGTGTACCCATCAATTTATTTTGGATTTCGTCTTTCGCCAAACTCCAAATGTTAATGACACGTTCGTAACGCTCTTCTTCTGTGATTAAACCACGTCTGAATTGCTTCGTAACGTTCACTACTTTTTCTTCAGCAATCTTAAGGATATCTTGCTTCTCAGGTAATACTACGATATCGGAAACACCGATTGTAATACCTGCACGTGTAGAATATTTGAATCCTAAGTCCTTCATGCGGTCAAGCATTTTAGACGTTTCCGTAATCTTGAATCGCTTAAAGACTTCAGCGATGACCTTACCTAGAATGCCTTTTTTGAATGGAACAATTTCTTCGCACTTCTCAATTTCTTCTTTTACATTAGCTGCCGGATCTAAGAAGTACTTTTCAGGTGTTTCAACTTGAAGGTTCGTCGTTGTCGGTTCGTTAATGTATGGGAATGACGGCGGCAGGATCTCGTTAAATAACAATTTACCTACTGTAGTCATAAGAAGTTTAGATTGTTGTTCCTCTGTAAAGGACTCTTTGTTCAGGCTGGAAACAGGTACTGCAATTCTTGTGTGCAAGTGTACGTAACCATTTTCATAAGCGATGATCGCTTCGTTAATGTCTTTAAATACTGAACCTTCACCAATAGCTCCTGCACGCTCTAGAGTCAGGTAATAGTTACCTAGTACCATATCCTGTGAAGGTGTAACTACTGGCTTACCATCTTTCGGGTTCAAGATGTTTTGTGCAGCAAGCATTAAGATACGAGCTTCAGCTTGTGCTTCAGCAGATAAAGGTACGTGAACCGCCATTTGGTCACCATCGAAGTCAGCGTTGTAAGCTGTACAAACAAGCGGGTGAAGACGGATCGCGCGTCCTTCAACCAGAGTTGGTTCAAATGCTTGAATACCAAGTCTGTGAAGTGTAGGTGCACGGTTTAGCAGTACAGGGTGTTCGCGAATAACTTCTTCTAAAACATCCCAGACTTCAGGCTGAACACGTTCTACCTTGCGTTTAGCACTCTTGATGTTATGAGCAAGACCTTTTGATACGAGTTCTTTCATAACAAACGGCTTAAACAATTCAAGTGCCATTTCTTTCGGCAGACCACATTGATACATCTTTAAGTTCGGTCCTACAACGATAACCGAACGACCAGAGTAGTCAACACGCTTACCAAGTAAGTTTTGACGGAAACGCCCTTGTTTCCCTTTCAGCATGTGTGAAAGTGATTTAAGCGGACGGTTTCCTGGTCCTGTAACCGGACGGCCGCGACGGCCATTATCGATTAAAGCATCAACTGCTTCTTGAAGCATACGTTTTTCATTTTGAACGATAATGTTAGGAGCACCTAGATCTAATAGACGCTTCAAACGGTTGTTACGGTTGATAACACGACGGTAAAGGTCGTTAAGGTCAGAAGTAGCGAAACGTCCGCCATCAAGCTGAACCATCGGACGCAATTCCGGCGGGATAACCGGAAGTACTTCAAGAATCATCCAGTCAGCATGGTTACCCGAGTGACGGAATGCTTCTAATACTTCCAAACGCTTAATTGCACGTGTACGGCGTTGTCCTTGTGCAGTTTTAAGCTCTTCTTTCAGCATATCAACTTCTTTTTCAGCGTCGATATCTTCTAAAAGACGTTTAATTGCCTCTGCACCCATTTGGGCAGTAAATCCTTTTCCATACTTTTCACGGTATGTGCGGTATTCCTTTTCAGAGAGCAATTGTTTCTTCTCAAGCGGAGTATCCCCTGTTTCTGTAACAACGTAAGATGCAAAATAGATAACTTCCTCTAATGCTCTTGGAGACATATCCAAAACAAGACCCATACGGCTTGGAATTCCTTTGAAATACCAGATGTGGGAAACAGGAGCAGCAAGCTCGATGTGACCCATGCGGTCACGTCGAACTTTAGCTCTTGTTACTTCAACACCACAACGGTCACAAACGACACCTTTATAACGGACGCGCTTGTATTTTCCACAATGACATTCCCAGTCTTTAGTAGGACCAAAAATTCTTTCGCAGAACAAGCCGTCTTTCTCAGGCTTAAGTGTACGGTAGTTGATTGTTTCAGGTTTCTTTACTTCCCCTCTTGACCACGACCGGATTTTGTCCGGCGAAGCAAGACCAATTTTCATATACTCAAAATTATTTACGTCTATCAAGGAGCGTACCTCCCTTTTGATATCCTGGTTTAGTCATTCGCAGTGTAAGACTCAAGATTTAGATTTAATTTTTCGCTTGCCTGATCGTCTTCATCATCAAGCTCTCTCATTTCAATTTCCTTGTCATCTCCAGAACAGATCTTAACATCCATTCCTAGAGATTGAAGTTCTTTGATCAATACTTTAAATGATTCTGGAACACCTGGTTCAGGAACGTTTTCACCTTTAACGATGGCTTCATACGTTTTCACACGGCCGACAACATCATCGGACTTAACCGTAAGAATTTCCTGCAGAGTGTAAGCAGCGCCATATGCTTCAAGCGCCCATACTTCCATCTCCCCGAAACGCTGGCCTCCGAATTGCGCTTTACCGCCTAGAGGTTGCTGTGTAACAAGTGAGTAAGGTCCAGTTGAACGGGCATGCAGCTTATCGTCAACCATGTGAGCCAGTTTGATCATATACATGACACCAACTGATACACGGTTATCAAATGCAGCACCTGTACGTCCATCATAAAGTACTGTTTTACCATCGCGAGCCATGCCGGCTTCTTCGATCGTAGACCAAACATCTTCCTCACGCGCACCATCGAATACCGGTGTTGCAACATGAATTCCTAGCTGGCGTGCAGCCATTCCAAGATGAAGTTCCAATACCTGACCGATGTTCATACGGGAAGGTACCCCTAATGGGTTTAACATGATGTCAACTGGGGTTCCATCAGGAAGATATGGCATATCTTCTTCAGGCATAATTTTAGAAATTACACCTTTGTTACCATGTCGACCGGCCATTTTATCCCCTTCGTGAATCTTACGTTTTTGCACGATGTATGCACGAACGAGCTGATTCACACCAGGAGGAAGTTCATCGCCGTCTTCACGGTTAAACACTTTAACATCCAGGATAATTCCATCGCCGCCGTGAGGCACACGCAATGAAGTATCACGAACTTCACGAGCTTTTTCACCGAAGATCGCATGCAACAGACGTTCTTCTGCAGTCAGTTCAGTAACCCCTTTAGGTGTTACTTTACCAACTAAGATATCTCCGTCCTTTACTTCTGCACCAACACGGATAATTCCGCGCTCATCCAAGTTGCGCAGCGCATCTTCTCCGACGTTCGGAATATCACGAGTGATTTCTTCCGGTCCAAGCTTTGTATCACGTGCTTCTGATTCATATTCTTCAATATGAATAGAAGTGTAAACATCGTCTTTTACAAGACGTTCGCTCATGATAACAGCATCCTCGTAGTTGTAACCTTCCCAAGTCATGAAGGCAACAAGTACGTTGCGTCCTAAAGCAAGTTCACCTTTCTCCATTGAAGGTCCATCTGCTAGGATCTCCCCTTTAGTTACTCGGTCGCCAGTGCTCACGATCGGACGCTGGTTATAACAAGTTCCTTGGTTGGAACGGATAAATTTAAGCATATTGTAAGTGTCAAGGTCGCCAGAAACTTCCTTGCCGTCTACTTCTTTAATGCGGCGTACTTGTACTTGTTTAGCTGTAACACGCTCAACAATTCCTTCGTGCTTACATATAACTGCAGCTCCGGAGTCTTTCGCTGATACGTGCTCCATTCCTGTACCGACGATCGGTGATTCAGGAACAAGCAATGGTACAGCCTGACGCTGCATGTTCGCTCCCATTAGGGCACGGTTGGAGTCATCGTTTTCCAAGAACGGAATACATGCTGTCGCAGCTGATACAACCTGTTTCGGCGATACATCCATGTAGTCGATGCGTTCGCGTTTAACAACTGTGTTATCGCCGCGGAAACGTGCAATTACGTCTTCGTTTAAGAATTCTCCGTTTTCGCCAAGCAATGAGTTCGCCTGTGCTACAACGTAAAGATCTTCTTCGTCAGCTGTCAGGTAATCGATACGGCTTGTTACATGACCAGACTCTGGATCAACACGACGGTACGGCGTTTCAATGAATCCGTACTGATTTACTTTCGCATAAGAGGAAAGTGAGTTGATCAACCCGATGTTCGGACCTTCCGGCGTCTCAATCGGACACATACGGCCATAGTGAGAGTAGTGAACGTCACGAACTTCAAAGCCTGCACGTTCACGTGTAAGACCACCTGGCCCTAATGCAGATAGACGGCGTTTGTGCGTCAATTCAGCAAGCGGGTTCGTTTGGTCCATGAACTGCGAAAGCTGCGAGCTACCAAAGAACTCTTTAATAGAAGCAATTACAGGACGAATATTAATCAATGCCTGTGGTGTGATCGCGTTCGTATCCTGAATAGACATACGCTCTCGAACAACACGCTCCATTCTGGAAAGTCCGATTCTGAATTGGTTTTGCAGAAGCTCACCAACAGAACGCAGTCGACGGTTTCCAAGATGGTCGATATCATCTGTATTACCAACTTGATGTAATAGATTGAAGAAGTAGTTTATAGAAGCAATAATGTCTGAAACGGTAATGTTTTTAATTTCTTTATCAACAAGTCCGTTACCAATTACATTAATGATTCTTTCACCCTCTTGATCATCAGGTGCATAAATTTTAATAGATTGCAGAGCGATATCTTGATCTTCTGCAACTCCTCCTGCAGGTGTAACGGTTTTGAAACCTACACCACTTTCAAGAGCAGGAATGATTTTATCCAGCGTTCTGCGGTCAAGAACTGTACCAGCTTCAGCAATTACTTCACCAGTTTCAGCGTCAACAAGAGTTTCAGCTAATTTTTGGTTGAACAAACGATTCTTTATATGAAGCTTCTTATTGATCTTGTAACGTCCAACATTAGCCAAGTCATAGCGTTTCGGATCAAAGAAACGTGAATCTAATAAACTTTTGGCATTATCTACTGTTGGAGGCTCTCCCGGACGAAGACGTTCATAGATTTCGAGAAGGGCCTTTTCAGTTCCTTCTGTATTATCCTTATCCAGCGTATTGCGCAGATACTCGTCTTCTCCAAGCAAATCAATGATTTCTTGATCAGACCCAAACCCTAAAGCACGAAGCAATACGGTAATCGGGATTTTTCTTGTGCGGTCAATACGCACATAAACTACGTCCTTAGCATCGGTTTCAAACTCCAGCCAAGCACCGCGGTTTGGAATGACAGTAGCGGTAAAACCTTTTTTACCGTTTTTGTCTATTTTCTCGCTATAGTAAACACTTGGTGAACGAACGAGCTGTGATACAATTACACGCTCTGCCCCGTTGATCACAAAGGTTCCCGTATCTGTCATTAACGGGAAATCTCCCATAAATACTTCCTGCTCTTTTACTTCGCCCGTCTCTTTATTGATCAGACGCACTTTCACACGAAGCGGAGCAGCGTAAGTAACATCGCGCTCTTTTGATTCATCTACAGGATACTTCGGCTCACCTAAGTTATAATCAATAAACTCTAAAACGAGGTTCCCTGTAAAATCTTCAATCGGCGAAATGTCTCGGAACATTTCACGTAACCCCTCATCAAGAAACCATTGATAGGAAGCGGTTTGAATTTCAATTAAGTTTGGTAATTCAAGCACTTCGCTAATTCTTGCATAACTTCTTCGTTGGCGGTGGCGTCCAAACTGAACTAGTTGACCTGTCAACTGCTTCACCCCTCAAATCCAGCGTTTTTTTCGTGTTTTTTTATTTCTATCTAACATTCTATTAAGAACATTAGAAAACAAAAAGAAAAAGGGTTTCATAATTTAAAACCGCAGTTTTCCTATTTTGACAAAAGCTGATTATATAATTTTGTCCAACTTTTTCACATTCTATACGTCTAAACATGAGTAAAAAACGTTGATATATCAACGTTTTTTCGCTTACCACGAAAAATAAGCAAGAAAATGCGAATCCATTGGCATTTTATAATACTATCATACGGGTTTTATCAAGTCAAACTTTTATTGCACGCAAAATATAATAACCTTTTTTCTTTGCGGCCGTTTCAACTTGCCCGAATAATTCTTCTATTTTATCCATTGCAGAAGGTGCACCTTGCTTTTTTTGAATAACTACCCATAACTCGCCTCCTGTGCGGAGTTTTTTATGAGCATCTTCAAAAATTTGATGAACAACTGCCTTCCCTGCCCTGATCGGCGGGTTTGTGATGACGGCAGCAAAGTCGGCATCTGCAACTTCAGCAAACAAATAGCTCTTTTTAATCTTTACATTTTCTATTTTGTTTTGCTGTGCATTTAGTTTCGCAAGTTCTACAGCACGTTCGTTGATATCAATCATTTGCACAGTTCGGCCAGGTTCTGCTTTTGCAAGCGAAAGTCCGATCGGACCATATCCGCAGCCTACATCTATATAATCACCCGGTACTTCTGGAGCAATAAAAGAATCTATTAAAACACGGCTTCCGAAATCTACTTCTTTTTTTGAAAAAACTCCAGAATCAGTCGTAAATTTGAATTTTCCGCCCTTTAGTTCAAATTCCCATGTTTCTCTTTTGCTCTCTGTCCCAGGTGTTTCTGAATAGTAATGGTTTTTCATTTTAACCAACTCTCCTTACCATTTGATAAAGACAGTATTCCCGATCAGCACAGATTTTGTACTTTTGAGACACTAAAACAAGCAAAAAGGTCCGCCATCGGGCGAACCTTTTCTTTTGAATTACTTAACTTCAACAGAAGCTCCAACTTCTTCAAGCTTAGCTTTGATTTCTTCAGCTTCTTCTTTAGATACGCCTTCTTTAACTGGCTTTGGAGCACTGTCAACAAGTTCTTTCGCTTCTTTAAGTCCAAGACCTGTAAGTTCACGAACAACTTTGATAACTTTAATTTTTGAAGCTCCACCGCTTGCAAGAATTACGTCGAATTCAGTTTGTTCAGCAGCAGCGTCTCCACCAGCAGCTCCACCAGCTACAGCTACAGGAGCAGCAGCAGTTACACCAAACTCTTCTTCGATTGCTTTTACTAGGTCGTTAAGCTCTAAAACAGTCATTGTTTTTAAGCTTTCAATGATTTGCTCTTTAGACATTATAATTTCCTCCTTATGGAATGTAAGTTATTGGTTGAAGATAAAGCTTATGCGCCTTGTTCTTCTTTTTGTTCTGCAACGGCTTTAGTAGCCAACGCAAAGTTGCGGATAGGTGCTTGAAGCACGCTGAGTACCATAGATAGAAGTCCTTCTCTTGATGGAAGTTCAGCAAGAGCTTTCACTTCTTCTAGTGACGCGATACGTCCTTCGATTACACCAGCTTTGATCTCAAGCGCTTCATGTTTCTTAGCGAAGTCGTTAAGGATCTTAGCAGGAGCTACAACATCTTCATTAGAGAATGCGATCGCTGTAGGACCAGTTAAGTGTTCTGATAGGTTAAGGTCATTTTCTTCAGCAGCGCGAACGACCATAGAGTTTTTGTATACCTTAAACTCAATTCCCGCATCACGCAATGACTTACGAAGTTCAGTAACCTCAGAAACAGTTAGTCCACGATAGTCAACAAGGATTGTTGATTGGCTATTTTTAATCTTTTCAGAAATAGTGGATACTAATTGCTTTTTTGTTTCTAAAATGCTGCTCATTATTACACCTCCTGTAAAATGATTGCATCACCGCAGGTTTTGTCCAAAAACAAAGCCTCCATGTCGAGACATGGAGGCGTGAGTATCTAAAAGTCATAAGTAACTTACTAATGAGCTTATCGACGCTTCACCTCGGCAGGAAAGATTTAAGCCCTAAGGCTCCTGCTGTCTACGGCATTCATCTGATGCATTTGTGTTTAACAGTATATAATATAACGGGTGTAACCCCGTTTGTCAACTATCGTTTTACAGTAAATGAAGATGGATTAACTTTAATCCCAGGTCCCATAGTAGAAGAGATAGCAACATTCTTCATGTATGTTCCCTTAGCAGCTGCAGGCTTCACTTTTAGCAATGTTTCGATGATTGTTGAAAGGTTTTCTGCAAGCTTGTCAGCTTCGAAAGATACTTTACCGATTGGAACGTGTACGTTACCAGTTTTATCAACACGGTATTCTACTTTACCAGCTTTGATTTCATTAATCGCTTTTTCAACTTCAAATGTAACTGTTCCTGTCTTAGGGTTTGGCATTAAGCCTTTAGGTCCTAAAACACGTCCTAGTTTACCAACCTCAGCCATCATGTCTGGAGTTGCAACGATTACGTCAAACTCGAACCAGCCTTGTTGGATTTTGTTGATGTAGTCAGAATCTCCAACGTGATCTGCTCCAGCAGCTTCCGCTTCCTTTGCTTTTTCGCCTTTAGCGAAAACTAATACACGTTGAGTTTTACCAGTTCCGTTTGGAAGCACTACAGCTCCACGAACTTGCTGGTCAGCTTTCTTAGTGTCAACTCCAAGACGAACTGCAACTTCTACTGACTCGTCGAACTTAGCAGGTGCAGCTTTTTTAACAAGCTCGATCGCCTCTGCTAGCTCATATGCTTTTGTGCGGTCTACTAATTTAGCCGCTTCTTGGTACTTCTTACCTTTGTTTGCCATTGTTATGTCCTCCTTATGTGGTTTAGCGGATATTCCTCCCACTTATTGCACTCTTTTCAAAGCACAACTCAAACGCTTTGCATGAATAAAGGTTGCGAACCGTTAACGGCAGGATCTCATCCATTTACTCGCAACCTAATAAACATCAGGCATGGAATTAGTCTTCGATAACGATTCCCATGCTACGCGCTGTACCTTCAACCATACGCATTGCAGCTTCAACACTAGCAGCATTTAGGTCGGGCATTTTTGATTCTGCGATTTCGCGAACTTTATCACGCTTTACAGTCGCAACTTTTTTCTTGTTTGGCTCACCTGAACCTGACTCGATTCCCGCAGCTTTCTTTAAAAGAACAGCAGCTGGAGGAGTTTTAGTGATAAATGTAAATGAACGGTCTTCGAAAACCGTGATTTCAACCGGAATGATTAAACCAGCTTGATCAGCAGTACGAGCGTTGAATTCTTTACAGAATCCCATGATGTTTACCCCAGCTTGTCCTAGTGCAGGTCCAACTGGCGGTGCCGGGTTTGCTTTACCAGCAGGGATTTGAAGCTTTACCATCTTAATAACCTTTTTAGCCACGCGACACACCTCCTTAAGTCCGTGATGTGGTATTATGGGCCGAAACCCTCCCACTCAAAAATACGCTTCCCCTCCTAAAAGAGAAGAAGCAGTTGATTAGAAATATCAAACATAAAAAATTCTATCACCTTTTGGTGGTGATTACAAGTCTTTTTCCATTATTACTGTTAACTTAACTTGCTGACTTGGTTAAACTCGAGTTCAACAGGTGTTTCACGACCGAACATGTTTACGTGAACCTTCAGCTTGCGCTTTGTTGCATCGATCTCTTCAATCGTTCCAACAAAATCAGCAAAAGGACCTTCTTTCACTTTTACAGATTCCTTAATTTCGAAATCCACTTCAACGCGCGGCGCTTCCATACCCATACCTTTAAGAATATGTTCTACTTCCTCAGGCAATAGCGCCGTTGGTTTTGAACCCGCACCAGCAGAACCGACAAATCCAGTTACACCTGGTGTATTACGTACAACGTACCATGAATCATCAGTCATGATCATTTCTGTCAGTACATAACCAGGGAAAACTTTCTTCATGCTTGTTTTTGTCTTGCCGTTCTTTGTTTCGGTCTCTTCTTCTACAGGTACAAGTACACGGAAAATTTTATCTGTCATCCCCATAGATTCTAAACGTTTTTCCAAGTTTGCTTTTACCTTGTTTTCATAACCTGAATAGGTATGAACTACGTACCAATTTTTTTCCATACGATGGGACCCGTGTCCTTTCCCTCCTAAAATGGATAATACTCTAGCATTCTATCCAAAAGAAGATGTATCTAATCTACCCTAAAATAAGCTCTACGATTTGTGAAATCCCTAGATCCACAACCCAGAAGAACAAAGCCATAATTACAACAGTTGACAGTACAATCCCCGTATAGCGAAACAGTTCTTTTCGCTTAGGCCAGCTGACGCGCTTCATTTCCTTATTAACATCAGAAAGAAACTTTGCTGGTGATTTCTTTGTCTTTTCTGCAACATCCGCCATCTTCATAAACCCCCATGCCTTTAATCATTCAAACATTTATAAAAAAGCTTGCTCGCTTACTTCGTTTCCTGGTGAATGGTATGAGCGTTGCAGTAGCTGCAAAACTTCTTAACCTCGACTCGTTCAGGATTGTTTTGCTGGTTCTTCATCGTTGTATAATTCCGTTTTGAGCATTGTTTACAGGCTAAAAATACTTTTTTTCTCATGCTAAATAAACACCTTTCGTGCGACAAACCCACTCATCCACGTTACAATGTTACTTTTAAAACATTAACATAGGGGTATAAGCTTGTCAATAAAGGGAAAATGAAGGTTTAGGTTAACTCTGTTGGTCTTGAAAAAGTAGTTGATTTCCGTTACAGATGCTTCGCTTTCCGCGGGGCAGGCGGTGAGCCCCTTGCCGCTTTGCGTCTTTAAAGGTCTCACCTGACCGCTTGTCCCGCAGGAGTCTCGCATCTTCCACTCCAATCAACTTGCAAGGGGAGCAATTAAACATACAGACATTAGCCCGACCTTTAAGACAAAAATCTAAAAAAAGAGCAGGACCACTTCCCTGCTCTTACGATGTAATTTCTCTTAGTTCTAAATATCGCTCTAGTTTACGCTTCACTCTCTGAAGTGCGTTATCAATTGATTTCACATGTCTGTCGAGATCTACTGAGATTTCCTGGTATGATCTTCCGTCAAGGTACAGCATGAGAACTTTACGTTCCAGGTCACTTAAGATCTCACCCATCTTCACCTCAATATCATCAAACTCTTCCTGATTGATAATGAGTTCTTCTGGGTCAGTGACTTTTGTACCGCAAATAACATCCATAAGTGTACGATCGGACTCTTCATCGTAGATGGGCTTGTCCAATGATACATATGAATTCAACGGAATATGCTTTTGTCTTGTTGCTGTTTTGATAGCAGTGATCATTTGCCTCGTTATACAGAGTTCGGCAAAAGCTTTAAAGGATGACAGCTTGTCCTCTTTAAAATCACGAATTGCTTTATAAAGTCCAATCATACCTTCTTGGATAATATCTTCGCGGTCTGCTCCGATTAAAAAGTATGATCTCGCTTTGGCACGAACAAAGTTTTTATATTTATTGATTAAATATTCTAACGCTGCGCTGTCTCCCTCATGAACCAGTTCCACAAGGCTTTCATCTTCCATTAGCTCGTAATCGCTTACTGACAGTTCCTTGAGATCTATGTTCACGACAATCCCCCCGACCAGGTTTTTACCGGCAAAATATAGCAATATTATACTTCATAGTTCACAAAAGCGTCAACATTCCTTATTTTTGCCCTCTTCTCCATCTTTCAAATATTTCGGCAATTTCATCCGAAAGATGTATAGAGGAAGTGTTTTGTCGTCGTTTTCTCTCGCCTACGGAGACATGAATCTCTTTCTGGATCTCATCCATTTCGTTCTTTAACTCTCTAGCAGATTTTCTGAGAGCACCTTTTCCAAATATCTGCCATTGTTCGGTGGAATCAGAAGTCGCAACATAAATACGGGTGTCTATCGATTTCAATTCCCCGACCAGCCGTTCAATCCGCTCATCCGCTGTTTCATTTTCCCGTGTAAAAATAACTTCTACCCGATAATTTTTTGTCTTTTTTTCTGTGCCAGGCGAGAGATGGGCATCGAATACTACGATTACTTGATGCCCTGTCGAACCCTGGTATTCTGCCATATATTCAATCAGCAGATCTCTAGCTTTTGCAAAATCAGATGTTTTTAAGCCCCGAAGTTCGGGCCATGCGCCAATGATGTTGTATCCATCAACAATCAAATATTGGCGGGTTCTCATTTTTTCAATTCTAGCGGATAGCGGTTGCGGTAGACCTCATACATTAACAGACTGGCAGCAACAGATGCATTAAGAGATGTAACCTTACCCTTCATTGGCAGCTGGACTAGAAAATCGCACGTTTCTGAAACGAGTCTTCCCATTCCTTTTCCTTCACTTCCAATTACGAGGCCTAAAGGCATGTCCCATTTTGCCTGGCGGTAATCATCTTTGCCTTTCATATCTGCTCCGGCAAACCACATACCTCTTTCCTTCAGGTCTTTCATCGTCTGCACAAGGTTTGTTACACGTACAACAGGGATGTATTCAATCGCACCTGTAGATGCCTTTGCAACTGTTGCCGTTAATCCTACAGATCTTCTTTTAGGAATAATGATCCCATGTGCTCCAACAGCATCAGCAGTACGCATGATCGATCCTAAATTATGCGGATCCTCAAGCTCGTCTAATATAATAAAGAAAGGCTCTTCACCGCGTTCCTCAGCTAGTTTAAATAAATCATCAATATCAGCGTATGTGTAAGCAGCAACACCAGCAATAACGCCTTGATGATTTCCGCCCCCGCTTAGAGAGTCAAGTTTTTGTTTTGGGACATATTGAACGAGTACATTTTGTTTTTTAGCCATTGAAACAATGGTGCTAACCGGTCCTTTTTGCGAACCTTCACCTACAAAAATTTTATTAATATCACGGCCGGAGCGCAGTACCTCCATTACTGGATTTCTGCCTATTATCAGTTCTTGCTCTTTTTCTTCACTCATCTTCAGCCTTCCCCCTCTCAATCTTGTTTGTCTGGTAAAACTGTTTCCATTAATGCTTTGAGCCGTTCATGCTCGTTCAGAAGATATAAATATCCGATAATCGCTTCAAAGCTCGTTGCATGCCTGTATGTCTGTACATCCGTATTTTTCGGAACCGTTCCTTGATTGGCGTTGCGTCCGCGTTTAATGACTGCAACTTCCTCTTCCGTAAAAAAGTTTTCTTCCAGCAATTGAACGACCATGCCTGCCTGGGCTTTCGCAGATACAAACTTTGTTGCCGATACATGAAGCTTATTCGGTTTGACCTGTCCGTTGCGTATGAGATGCTCACGCACGAATTGCTCCATGACCGCATCTCCCATATAAGCAAGCGTGGTTCCGTTCAGTTGTTTGATGTCTGCATCAGATAGTCTCATTTACTTCTCTCTTTTCCACCGTACACCTTGTGCGGTATCTTCAAGGATGATGTTCTGCTCTTTTAGCAGATCACGAATTTCATCGGCACGGGAAAAGTTCTTTTCTTTGCGCGCCTTGTTTCTTTCTTCGATAAGAGCTTCGATCTGTTCGTCTAATAGCTCTTCTTCTTTTTGAAGCGTCAATCCTAATACTCCTGCAAGCTCCTCAAATAAATGAATGAAATCAGTAATGACAGCTTTTGAAGTGTTCTTTTCCTGCAAATAAACGTTAGCTTCTTTCGAAAAATCGAACAGGATAGAGATCGCGTTAGCTGTATTAAAATCGTCGTCCATATCTGTGATAAACTTCGCTCTCGTGACCTCGATTACTTTTGTCCATTTCTCAATGTCTTCTGCTAAATCAGCTGTAACTGTTAGACGGTGCTTCAAGTTCTCATAAGCTGTTCTGATTCTGTTCAAGCTCGTTTCTGCAACTTCCAGCAGCTCCTGGCTGAAGTTAATTGGATTGCGGTAGTGAACAGCAAGCATGAAGAAACGGATAACTTGCGGATCCTTTTCTCTTACAAGGTCATGAACTAGCACGAAATTGCCGAGTGATTTAGACATTTTTTCATTGTTTATATTAATATACCCATTATGCATCCAATACTTAGCCATCGGAGATTCATTTAATGCCTCGGATTGCGCAATCTCATTTTCGTGATGCGGGAATGCAAGGTCTTGGCCGCCGCCATGAATATCGATGGAATCACCAAGATATTTTTTTGCCATAGCCGAGCACTCAATATGCCAGCCAGGGCGCCCTTTGCCCCAAGGACTTTCCCAATAGATCTCCCCTTCTTTCGCAGCTTTCCATAGTGCGAAATCAAGCGGATCTTCTTTTTTTTCTCCGATTTCAATTCTTGCGCCAGACTTCAGGTCGTCGATCGATTGGTGAGAAAGCTTGCCGTAGCCGTCAAACGAACGTGTTTTGAAATAAACATCCCCGGCTGCCTCATATGCAAATCCTTTTTTAATCAGGTTTTCGATGAACTCAATAATCTCTGGCATCGTTTCTGTTACACGCGGATGTGCATCTGCTTTCTGAACTCCGAGTGCGCACGTATCCTCGTGATATGCATTGATAAACTTTTCTGCAATCGTCGGAACATCGCTGCCCATTTCGTTAGCTGCTTTAATCAGCTTGTCATCAACATCTGTAAAGTTCAAGATGAACTGAACATCATATCCCCTGTATTCCAGATATCTTCTGACTGTATCAAATACGATGGCAGGACGGGCATTGCCTATGTGAATGTAATTGTATACAGTCGGTCCGCATACATACATTTTCACTTTGCCCTCTTCTAAAGGTACAAACGGTTCCTTTTGGCGTGTCATCGTGTTAAAAATTTTAATGCTCATTTAGATTCACTCCCTCTTTTCATTCTTTCCAATTCTTCACATAACTTTTTTATTTCCAGCTGCATTTCTCTAAATTTATCGGCTACCGGGTCTGGCAGATCGCGGTGGTCTAGTTCACAACCTACTTTGATCCCGTCTTTAATTACCACTTTCCCTGGTATACCGACTACTGTTGCGTTAGGCGGTACGTTTTGCAAAACAACTGAACCCGCTCCGACTTTTGAGTTTTTCCCGATCGTAATATTCCCTAAGACTTTCGCACCTGTAGCAACGAGAACATGATCCTCTAGTGTCGGATGCCGTTTTCCTTTTTCTTTTCCGGTTCCGCCAAGTGTAACACCTTGATAGATTGTCACATCATTGCCTATGATACATGTCTCCCCGATTACGACTCCCATACCGTGATCGATAAAGAATCTTCTTCCGATTTGAGCTCCAGGATGGATTTCAATACCGGTGAAAAATCGGCTGATCTGAGAGATCACACGGGCTAAAAACAGCAAATTGCGCTTAAAAAACTTATGTGCCAGTCTGTGTGCCCATACGGCATGCAATCCTGAATACGTTAAGATTACTTCCAATGAACTTCTTGCGGCTGGATCTTTTTCAAATACAACCTTAATATCTTCTTTCATGGCTGAAAACAAGCTTCTCAACCTCCTTGCAAAAAAATTAAAATAGCTAACCCAAAATGTGTGAGGTTGACCTCCGCTCCAGGTACTCGCTTTCCGCGGGGCGGGCGGTGAGCCTCCTGACGCTTTGCGCCTTCAGGAGGCTCACCTGTCCCACTCGTCCCGCAGGAGTCTCGCACCTTGCGCTCCAATCAACTGCTTTGAAGTTTTAAAAACATCTATCAAGCAGCAACCTTTTAGAAAAAAATAAAATAAAAAACGCCCCTGTGCCGAATGACACAGAGACGCTGAATTAGACGCGGTTCCACTCTGTTTAACAGGTAAATTTAATATACTTACTTTACTACCTGTTCCCTTAATCTCCGTAACGGGGAGTTCCCGCCCATGCCTACTTCTGTTTCAGCACGAGACTCCGAGGGGCACTTCAGCAGGCATTTCTCATAAACCACTTTCAGCCGGTGATGGTTCTCTCTAATATGAAAAGGCGCCAGCCTACTTTCCTCATCTGCGTTTTAATCTTTAAAAATAAGTTTCTTTTACTATATTATAATCTTTGCAAAATGTGTACTTTTATTACTTATTAATTTTCGCGATCACAGCATTCAGGCGTTTCACGATAACGCCTTTCCCTAAAAGAGAAACCGCTGCAGGCAGGTCTGGACCATGCGTCTGTCCAGTTGTGGCTACACGGATCGGCATGAATAAGTTCTTCCCTTTTTGTCCTGTTTCTTTTTGTACTGCCTTCATCATCGCTTTTATATCTTCTGCTTCAAACGATTCACTGTTTTCAACCTGGCTTAAGAAAGCTTCCATAACTGATGGAACACCTTCACCTTGAAGAACTTCTAGTGCTTCCCCTTCGTATTCAATCTCTTCTTTGAAGAAAAGCTCGGTAAGATCTACAATTTCAGCACCATAGCTCATTTTTTCCTGATGAAGAGCTACAAGGCGTGTTACCCACTCTTGCTCTTGGGTACTTGGATTTTCAGAAATTCTTCCTGCTTTTATAAGATGAGGCATGCAAAGTTCAACGATTCGTTCAACGTCCTGCTTTTTCATATACTGGTTGTTCAGCCATTCAAGCTTTTGCGTATCGAAAACGGCAGGTGCCTTTGATAAGCGGTTCGGATCAAAAATCTCAATAAACTCTTCACGGCTGAAGATTTCCTCTTCTCCGCCCGGTGACCATCCTAATAATGCGATGAAGTTAAACAGCGCTTCAGGAAGATAACCTAGATCCTTATACTGCTCAATGAATTGAACGATAGACTCGTCACGTTTGCTTAACTTTTTGCGGTTTTCGTTTACGATAAGCGTCGTGTGGCCAAACTTAGGGTGTTCAAAGCCTAAAGCATCGTAGATCAAAAGCTGCTTTGGTGTATTTGAAATATGGTCATCTCCTCTTAATACATGAGAAATCGCCATTTCGTGATCATCGATAACTACCGCGTAGTTATACGTTGGTATGCCGTCCTTTTTTACGATAACAAAATCGCCAAACCCGCTTGATTCAAAGGAAACTTCGCCTTTTACCATATCATCAAACGTAATCGTACGGTCTTGAGGAACTAAGAATCGAATACTAGGCTTGCGTCCTTCCGCTTCTAATGCAGCACGCTCTTCATTTGAAAGATTGCGGCAGCGCCCGTCATATACAGGTGTATCACCCTTTGCCATCTGTTCTTCACGTGAAGCTTCCAGTTCTTCTTCCGTACAATAGCACTTATAAGCAAGTTCTTTTGAAAGAAGCTCATCCGTATATTTTTGATAAAGATCTAAGCGCTCCATCTGACGGTAAGGACCATAATCTCCGCCGATATCAACACTTTCGTCCCAATCCATACCAAGCCATTGCAGATGGTTCAGCTGACTTTCTTCACCGCCCTGAATATTTCGCTTTTGGTCAGTGTCTTCGATTCTGATAATAAATTTCCCGCCAATGTGGCGTGCATATAAATAATTAAAAAGAGCCGCACGAGCATTACCTATATGTAAATGTCCTGTAGGACTTGGTGCATAACGTACTCGAACTTCGTTTGCCATCTTGGTTTCACCTCTAAAAAGTAGTTATTTGTGAATCTTTATTTCTCGATTAAAACAACCGCTTGTGCGGCAATTCCTTCTTCTCTTCCCGGAAAACCTAGCTTTTCTGTCGTGGTCGCCTTCACATTGATTTGATCGGCATCCACTTCAAAAATACCCGCAATAACGGTTCTCATCTCTTCAATGTAAGGAAGCATTTTAGGTTTTTGAGCGATAATCGTGCAATCTATATTTCCTAAACGGTACCCTTTTTTCTCTACAAGCTTCCAAGAATCTAATAATAAACGTTTCGAATCTGCACCCTTGTAGGCAGGATCTGTATCAGGAAAATGTTTGCCAATATCCCCTTCACCTGCAGCTCCAAGCAATGCGTCTGTTACCGCATGCAAAAGAACGTCTGCATCAGAATGTCCTAAAAGTCCTTTTTCATAAGGTATCGTAACTCCGCCAATAATTAAAGGCCTTCCTTCACAAAATGCGTGAACATCAAAACCCTGGCCGATGCGCATCATGCTTTTTCCCCCTGTCTATCCAACAAAATGGCTTGTCCAAACAACAAGTCATCAGACGTAGTTAATTTTATATTATGATAGTCTCCCATTACAATAGTGACTGTATGTCCAATTCGTTCCACTAGGCTTGCATCATCCGTTCCAAGATAATGATCGGCGGCCGCTTTTTCATGCGCCTCTTTTACAATAGAAAGACGAAAAGCTTGCGGGGTTTGAACAGCCCACAAGCTGGAACGGTCGATCGTTTCTTCCACCTGATTTTGTATAGCCCGCTTCACCGTATCCTTTACGGGTACAGCCAAAACAGCAGAACCTGTTTCAATGGTATTTTCAACAAGCTGGCTAATATGGTGATGCGTAATAAAAGGTCGTGCAGCATCATGTATGAGGACAAGCTCAGCATCTTCTGGAACTACTTTCAGACCCTCAAATACACTTTGCTGCCGTTCACTTCCGCCTGGAACGATTTGGCGCACTTTTGTATATTGGAATGTTTGTACAAAATCTTGCATCTGTTTTAATTCCCGCTCGCTGCCGACAAGAACGATACCTGAACAAGCCTGGTCTTTCTCAAAAACATCCAGTGTAAGCTTCAGAACCGGGCTCCCTAAGAGCTCGATCCATTGTTTTGAAATACCAGCATTCATTCTTTTGCCTTGTCCGGCTGCAGGAATTACTGTCCAATAATTCACGTGCTTTCCCCACCGTTCATTACAATGCTTTTTCTAGCAGCTTTTTTTTAGCAAAAATCATTCGACCCGCTGACGTTTGAAGTACAGACGTAACAACTACATCGATCGTTTTTCCGATATAGTCTCGTCCATCCTCAACAACGATCATCGTTCCGTCATCGAGATAGCCGACACCTTGATTTTGTTCTTTCCCGTCTTTAATCACTTGAACAACCAGTTCTTCACCAGGAAGAACGACAGGTTTTACCGCGTTAGCAAGATCGTTAATGTTAAGAACCGCAACATTCTGCAGCTCACATACTTTATTAAGATTAAAATCATTCGTAACGACAACACCTGTTAAAAGCTGTGCAAGCTTTACAAGTTTGCTGTCTACTTCGGTAACTTCTTCAAAGTCACCTTCATAGATCTCCACTTTCATAGACAGCTCTTTTTGGATACGGTTTAAGATATCCAATCCGCGGCGGCCCCTGTTACGTTTCAAAACATCTAATGAATCTGCAATATACTGCAATTCTTCCAAAACGAATCGAGGAATGATCAGCGGACCTTCTAGAAAGCCAGTTTGACAGATATCTGCAACACGGCCATCAATAATAACACTCGTATCGAGAATCTTATATTTCCCTCTAGCCATTTCAGGTTCTGCTTCTTTCTTCTTCTCTTTGCCCTGACGGTTCAGTGAGAAGAGCTGAATCAATTCATCTCTCTTTTTGAATCCTACCTGGAACCCAAGGTACCCAAGTAAAAAAGTAATAGCGATCGGCAGAATTGAACTTACAACAACGATATCCATGCTGCTGAGCGGCGACTGGATTAAGAATGCAACAATCAATCCAATGATAAGTCCCATCGTACCCGATAACAGATCAGTTGCAGGGGCTTTAACAACCGTTTCCTCTGCCCAGCGAATCAATCCTACTACGTAATCTGACAGCCAAAATGTAGATAAAAATAGTATAAGTGCACCAATTACTGCCCCGACATATGGGGATGTTACTTGAGTCGGCAGATCACCGAAGTTAAGAACACGAATTAAATCTGGAATATACAGATAGCCCAGCATGCCCCCTATCACTATAAAAAACAATTGGACAATTCTTTTTAGCATGCCTGATTCACCTCCCCTAATCATTATTTACAAAATAATAGATTTGAAACGTATAAATTCATTTTTTTAAAAACCTAAATATGACGATCTACGAAAAGCTGTTCCTGAATTCGTTTTAATCCTTCTTTTACTTTTCTTGCACGAATTTCACCAATTCCTTCAACCTCGTCCAACTCATCAATTGAAGCACGCAAAATTTGCGGGAGATTTTCAAATGCATCTGTTAAGTTTTCAATAATAACAGATGGCAGTCTTGGTATCTTCGCAAGAATACGGTATCCGCGGGGATGAATGGTTTCATCCTGCATATTCATACCGGCTGAGAAGCCTAAAAGTTTCATAATAACGGACTCATCAAATAATTCTTCGCTTGAAAGCTTATTGAGCTGGCGAAGTATCGCAAACGGATCGCTTTCATCGTCCTTCATATAATCTTTAATCAAAAGCAAGGCTTCTTCTTCGATGTTTGAGACAAGCTCTTCCATCTGGATTCTGATCAGTCTGCCTTCAACTCCAAGTTCATTAACATATTTAATTATCTCATTTTTTATGCGTAAAACCATTTCAATTCTGTGAATAACTTGTGTAACTTCCTGGAATGTCACAAGTTCTTCAAATTCAAGTGCACCCAGATTGGTCACACTTTGATCAAAGACTACTTTATATTTTTCAAGCGTCTGTATAGCCTGATTCGCTTTCGTTAATATAACGCCGATCTCTTTTAAGGAATAACGAATCATTCCTTGATAAAGCGTGATTACGTTACGGCGCTGTGAAATAGAGATTACAAGGTTTCCTGTCTGCCGCGCAACACGCTCTGCCGTTCTATGCCGGATTCCTGTTTCCGTTGAAGGAATAACAGTATCAGGAATAAGCTGCGTGTTCGCGAATAATATCTTCGCTGCATCTTCATTTAAAATGATGGCTCCGTCCATCTTTGCAAGCTCGTATAGAGAAGCAGGTGAATACTTGCAGTTTATCGAAAAACCACCGTCGACGATCTCTTTTATTTTATCATTATAGCCAACAACAATCAGTCCGCCTGTATTTGCGCGCAATACGTTATCGATGCCTTCCCGAAGCGGTGTTCCGGGGGCAACAAGCTGCAGCATCTGACTAATGATCGCTTCTTTAATCGCATGATCCATAATATGCTTTACCCTCCTAACGCTGCTTGTAATGCCTCATAAACGGTAGATACACCAACGACTTTTATTCCATTTGGAACAGTCCAGCCGCCGATATTTTTATCAGGTATAATAGCACGCGTAAATCCTAGCTTTGCTGCTTCATGTACTCGTTGTTCAATACGGGAAACCCTTCGAACTTCTCCCGTTAAGCCAATTTCTCCGATCATTACATCCGTAGGTTTTGTCGGTGCATCTCTGAAGCTTGATGCGATGCTGATCGCAACAGCAAGATCTATCGCAGGTTCATCGAGTCTAACTCCGCCTGCGACATTTAAATAAGCATCTTGATTCTGAAGCAGCAATCCGACTCTTTTCTCTAAAACAGCCATCAGCAGCGATACACGGTTATGATCGATGCCAGTAGCCATTCTTCTAGGGTTTCCAAAACTGGTCGGCGAAATAAGCGCCTGAAGCTCAACAAGCATCGGCCGCGTTCCTTCCAGTGAAGCTACTACTGTAGAACCAGCTGCGCCTTTTGAACGTTCTTCCAAGAAAATTTCAGAAGGATTCAATACTTCTTCCAATCCTTCTTCCTTCATCTCAAAAACACCAATCTCGTTCGTTGATCCAAAACGGTTCTTAACTGCTCTTAAGATGCGGAAAGTATGGTGTCTTTCACCTTCAAAATAAAGCACAGCGTCTACCATGTGCTCCAAAAGGCGAGGTCCGGCAATTGCACCTTCTTTTGTAACATGTCCAACGATAAATATTGCAATTCCTTTTGTTTTCGCCATTCTCATTAAATGCGATGTACATTCTCTTACTTGCGAAACACTTCCTGGTGCTGAAGTTACTTCAGACCGATAGACGGTTTGAATGGAATCGATGATCATTACAGATGGCATAACGTCAGCCATTGCCTGCTCTATCAGTTCCAAATCCGTTTCAGCTAATACAAACAAATCCTTTGCCGCAATTTCTAGTCTGTCCGCTCTTAACTTTGTTTGTTTAACAGATTCTTCACCAGATATGTAGAGAACACGTTCTCCTTTTTGAGCAAGCTGTGCTGATGTCTGAAGGAGAAGCGTTGATTTTCCGATTCCCGGATCTCCGCCAACTAAAACTAAAGAGCCTGGAACAATCCCTCCGCCTAAAACACGGTTAAACTCCTGATAATTTGTAGGAATACGAGGTTCCTGCTCACTTTTAACTTCCACAATCGACTGTGGTTTCTGCTTAAGATTTGAATCTCCAGAACTAAGTCCCCTTACGTTTTTTTCAGGACGGATGGTTTCTTCCACCATCGTATTCCACGCCTGGCATCCTGGACATTTCCCCATCCATTTTGGAGACTCATAACCGCAATCTTGGCACAGAAAGATTGATTTTACTTTCGCCATCTAAAAAAACTCCTCTTCCAAACTTCACACCTTAAAAACATGCTATTTATTCAATCCGAAGCTTTTATATATATTACAGTTAAATGCTATAAATAAAAAAATTTACTCAATAATATCATAACATAAAACCTAACAACTCTTTCCATTTACGCTCTGCAAAAAAGGGCGAAACGTAAGAATTATTTCGACAAAAACCCGGAGGACATGACTGCCTTCCGGGTTTTTTTGCAAGATATTCTCATTTGCTCTGTTTCACAGGCCAAAACCAGTCTGTTCATTCATTAAGTTACACCGTTTCAACAACAAAGTCGTTCTCTTCAACGTCAATTTTAACCGTTTGCCCTTTGTTGATATTTCCTTTTAGCAGCTCTTCAGACAATCTATCCTCGATCTTACGCTGAAGCGCTCTTCTAAGCGGACGAGCTCCATAATCTGGGTCATATCCTTCTTCTGTAATCTTCTCTAGTGCAGCCTGACTAAGCTCAATCTCAATGCCTTGATCACTTAGACGCTTCTTCAAGGAATCTGCCATGAGACCCACAATTCTTAATAGGTGCTCTTTCTCAAGAGAATGGAAGACGATGATTTCATCGATACGGTTTAAGAACTCTGGACGGAACGCGCGCTTTAATTCATCCATTACTTTAGTCTTCATATCGTTGTATTTCTGTCCTTCATTATGAACAGCAAAACCTAGTGAACGGTTGCGCTTTAACGTGCTCGCACCAACGTTTGATGTCATGATAACAACCGTATTCCGGAAGTCGACAGTACGTCCTTTAGAATCAGTCAGACGCCCATCTTCGAGAACTTGAAGCAGAATGTTGAATACTTCTGGATGTGCTTTTTCAATCTCGTCAAGCAAGATAACAGAATAAGGCTTTCTTCTTACTTTCTCTGTTAACTGTCCGCCTTCTTCATGCCCCACGTAACCTGGAGGAGATCCAACAAGTCTTGACGTTGTATGCTTCTCCATGTACTCCGACATGTCGATGCGGATGATAGCATCTTCATCTCCGAAAAGTGTTTCAGCAACAGCCCTGGCAAGCTCCGTTTTACCAACACCAGTCGGTCCTAAGAAAATGAACGAACCAATCGGACGCTTAGGGTCCTTCAATCCTGCACGAGCTCTTCGGATTGCTTTTGAAATAGCCGTTACCGCTTCGGACTGGCCGATTACGCGGTCATGAAGAATTTCTTCCATCTTCAGCAGACGTTCTGTTTCTTCTTGTGCAAGTTTAGAAACTGGCACTCCAGTCCACGAAGATACAACTTGCGCAATATCTTCAGGCGTAACTTCTGTATTTTCTTTTCCTTGTTTCTCTTTCCAAACGTCTTTCGTCTTCTCAAGCTCTTCACGAAGACGCTGTTCTGAATCACGCAGAGACGCTGCTTTTTCAAACTCCTGGCTTTGAACAGCTGCGTCCTTTTCTTTGCGTACTTCTTCAAGCTTTTGCTCGAGTTCTTTTAAGTTTGGCGGAGCTGTGTAAGAACGAAGACGTACTTTTGATGCAGCTTCGTCAATTAAGTCGATCGCTTTATCCGGCAAGAATCGGTCTGAAATATAGCGGTCTGATAATTGAACAGATGCTTCAATTGCTTCGTCCGTAATCGTTACACGGTGATGCGCTTCATAACGGTCACGAAGACCTTGAAGGATCTGGATGCTCTCATCCTTCGTTGGCTCATTAACCGTGATCGGCTGGAAGCGGCGTTCAAGCGCAGCGTCTTTTTCAATATATTTTCTATATTCATCAAGTGTTGTAGCACCAATACATTGAAGCTCACCACGGGCAAGGGCAGGTTTTAAAATGTTAGATGCATCGATCGCCCCTTCTGCACCACCTGCACCAATCAAAGTGTGAAGTTCGTCAATGAATAGAATGATATTGCCAGCCTGGCGAATTTCATCCATTACCTTTTTCAGACGGTCCTCGAATTCACCTCTGTATTTTGTACCTGCAACAACAGTACCCATATCAAGCGTCATAACTCGCTTATCGCGAAGTGTTTCTGGCACCTCATTATTAATGATCTGCTGAGCTAAGCCTTCAGCAATCGCCGTTTTACCTACACCAGGCTCCCCAATCAGCACAGGGTTGTTTTTCGTACGGCGGCTTAATACTTCGATAACACGCTGTATTTCTTTCGCACGCCCTATAACAGGATCAAGGGAACCATCACGTGCAATTGATGTCAGATCACGAGCTAAGCTGTCTAGTGTCGGTGTATTTGCGCTGGCAGATGAACCTCTATGGCTGGAAGAAGATTCATTGCTCCCTAGCAATTGAAGCACTTGCTGACGCGCTTTGTTCAGGCTTACACCAAGATTGTTCAATACTCTTGCTGCTACGCCTTCACCTTCACGGATCAATCCTAATAAAATATGTTCTGTTCCAACATATGAGTGTCCTAATTTACGAGCTTCATCCATTGAAAGCTCAATCACCTTTTTAGCACGCGGTGTATAATGAATCGTTTGAACAGCTTCCTGTCCACGGCCGATTAACGTTTCCACTTCTTTTTGAATCTTTTCAGGTCCTAAACCAAGTACTTGGAGAGCCTTTGCAGCAATACCCTCGCCTTCCCTGATCAATCCTAACAAAATATGCTCAGTTCCCACGTTGTTATGACCTAATCGAATTGCTTCTTCTTGTGCTAACGCTAATACTTTTTGAGCTCGCTCTGTAAAACGGCCAAACATCATACCCTTCACGCTCCTTATCGGTTTTCCAATTTTATTCTTTCTCTGATTAAAGTGGCTCTTCTTATGTCACGTTCGTCTGGAGTTAGAACTTCACCTGCATATTGTTGAAGAAAACCTGGTTGTGTAAGTATCATAAGTTCATTTAAGATTGTTTTCGAAATTCCAGGCAAGATTTCTAAGTCGATGCCAAGCCTTACATCTGATAAGCATTTGGCAGCTTCTTTCGATTGGATAATCCTGCTGTTTTCCAACGTCCCCAATGAACGATATAACTTATCTTCAAGCTGTAGTTTCAAACCATCCTGCAGCTGTTTTCTTGCAGCACGTTCTTGCTGTATAACCTGCATGACGACACCAGCTAGATCTTCCATTATATCCTCTTCTGACTTGCCTAGTGTCATCTGATTTGAAATCTGAAAAATATTCCCCTGCGCTTCTGTTCCTTCACCATATATTCCTCTAACGGCTAATCCAAGCTGATTAATCGCCGGAATAATGCGGCTCATCTTCTTTGTCAGAACCAAAGCGGGGAGATGCATCATGACCGAGGCTCTGAGTCCTGTTCCCACGTTAGTCGGACAGCTCGTTAAATATCCTCGCTTTTCATCGAATGCGTAATCTGCATTTCTTTCAATAAAATCATCGATTACATTTGCTTTATGAAGCACTTCTTCGAGTTGAAAACCTGGTGCTAAGCATTGAATGCGGATATGGTCTTCCTCATTCAGCATGATGCTGACTGACTCATCCTCATTCATAAGCACAGCCCCGTACTTTGCCTGTTCAGCAAGATTTGGGCTTATAAGGTGTTTCTCAACAAGTACCCGTTTTTCAATCGGTTTTAACTTTTCCATTACCAGCATTTCCAAATTTTCTGCTTCTGGTACATCCTTTTCTTGATTTATGAAAGATGAAATGGATGAAATCACTTCATGAGCAGATTCTTTGTCTGCTGCGATAGGAAAAACAAACTGCTGAAGATTTCTTGCAAGTCGGACACGGCTTGAGAGAACAATATCTGATTCGGGTCCTTCCCTTTTCATCCAGGGACTGATCGCATCACTGATAAATCGCTCTAGAGACATAAGTTTACGTATCCCTCCCCTGCTGCAAGCGGTGCTCAATTTCTCTTATTTCATCTCTTGTTTCAGCAGCTTTTTCGAATTCCTCATTCAATATATACTGCTGCATGGCTTGCTTTAATTGCTGAAGCTGCTTTTTTTCTTGAATACTGCTTCCTGCCCGTAATGGGATTTTCCCCGCATGCAATGTATTGCCGCCATGAACCCGTTTGAAGATAGGATTTAATTTGGATTCAAAAGCTTTATAGCAATTATCACATCCAAAACGGCCAATTTTAGCAAACTGATAATAACTCATTCCGCATTTTTCACAGGCTAACGATGGCGGAATAAAGTTAGATGATGGTGTATTCGGAACATGTCCATCACCATGCAGAAGACCAGAAAGCAATTGGTGAATGGAAAAGGAATTCGACCCCGGCAGGAATTCTCCTTTTTCTTTAGCACAATGTTCACAAATGTGAAATTCTGTTTTCTCACCATTTATGATCTTAGTAAAATGCAATGAGGCTTCACGTTCATGGCATTCTTCACAATTCATTCTGCTCCCTCCCTTTATATAGAATGAAAAAAAGGGCTATGTGGTTCTATATTTTAAAGTTTTTATCATAGCTTTTAAAAGTTCTGCACGCAATTCATCTCTATCTGGAAGATTCAGCTTTAAGATGGAACGGTCCATAACGCTCAACATCAGCCTCGCTTCACGTTCACGGACAATGTTTTCCTCCAGTAGTCTCTTAATTACATTTTCTGCGTTGCCTTGTGATATCCTTTCACCAATCAAGGTTGTTAAGTGATCGATAAGATGTGCGGAGCTCTCGGTTCGAACTTTCATGATCCGGATATAACCGCCTCCACCTCTTTTACTTTCCACCACAAAACCTTTTTCAACCGTAAATCTCGTGTTGATTACATAATTTATTTGAGAAGGTACGCATTGAAACCTTTCAGCAATATCTGTCCGTTTAATCTCGATGGCCAAATCGTTTGTGCTTGAGAGAATTTGCTTCAAATAATTTTCAATCACATCTGAAATATTCCTCATTTCCCCTCCCCCTTCTGACTTTGACTAACTTTGACTATACTCTTATTATAGCCAGGTTTTTTCTGAAAATGCAAATCTCTATGCCTCCATTATTGCCTCATGAGTCGTGCTTTAACCTGTATGATTCTGTCGAAAAGATGGTGGTTTTGGAGGCATGATGGGATTTGCTGATGTGGTTTTTTTGATGGGATGGTTGTTAGGTGAGCCTTTTGATATTGTGGAAGTGGATGGAGGTTATATAACTAAAGAGACTTGATTTTGCTTCGTTTAGACTTCATTCGGAGATTGTGAATCTCTGATTGATATAGCAATTGTAGATATTGTTTTGTTTTCTGCCGAGGGATTCATTAGGGGTAAAGTGTTTTCAGGCTGTAATTTTATTTTCTAGGCTGTAATTTGGATTTATAGGCTGAAATTTATATTTGTAAGCTGTAATTTTTTGCTTTTCAAGCTGTAAATTTTCATTTATAGACTTTTCGACAAAAGTGAGGTCGATCAGCTATCTTCTTCACCGCTGATATTCTCCGATTTAGATGGAGACTTATAAATTTTTTTGAGAACTTATAACGGTTCGGCTACTGTTTTTTGAACCTCAACTACTAGTCGTTTCTCGTCCCAATTTTACTTCTTTTAGGTAACCAGCATGGATTTTCTATAAAAAAGCTGTTGTTTTCTTTCTTTTTAACACAAAAAAAGAAGATGGATCTTCATCCATCTTCCTCATTGCCTAGCGACGTCCTACTCTAACAGGGGGAGACCCCCAACTACCATCGGCGCTGAAGAGCTTAACTTCCGTGTTCGGTATGGGAACGGGTGTGACCTCTTCGCCATCATCACTAGACCTAACCATGACGTTAACCATGATTTTATTAAGTTTGAGAGGTTGTTCTCTCAAAACTAGATACGACGTTTCCAAACGTTTCATACAATATTAAGGATAAGCCCTCGACCGATTAGTATCTGTCAGCTCCACGTGTCACCACGCTTCCACACCAGACCTATCAACCTCATCATCTCTAAGGGGTCTTACTCACTTAACGTGATGGGAAATCTCATCTTGAGGGGGGCTTCATGCTTAGATGCTTTCAGCACTTATCCCGTCCACACGTAGCTACCCAGCTATGCCCCTGGCGGAACAACTGGTACACCAGCGGTGTGTCCATCCCGGTCCTCTCGTACTAAGGACAGCTCCTCTCAAATTTCCTGCGCCCGCGACGGATAGGGACCGAACTGTCTCACGACGTTCTGAACCCAGCTCGCGTACCGCTTTAATGGGCGAACAGCCCAACCCTTGGGACCTACTTCAGCCCCAGGATGCGATGAGCCGACATCGAGGTGCCAAACCTCCCCGTCGATGTGGACTCTTGGGGGAGATAAGCCTGTTATCCCCAGGGTAGCTTTTATCCGTTGAGCGATGGCCCTTCCATGCGGAACCACCGGATCACTAAGCCCGACTTTCGTCCCTGCTCGACTTGTAGGTCTCGCAGTCAAGCTCCCTTGTGCCTTTACACTCTGCGAATGATTTCCAACCATTCTGAGGGAACCTTTGGGCGCCTCCGTTACTGTTTAGGAGGCGACCGCCCCAGTCAAACTGCCCGCCTGACACTGTCTCCGAACCGGATCACGGTTCAAGGTTAGAATTTCAATACAGCCAGGGTAGTATCCCACCGACGCCTCCACCGAAGCTGGCGCTCCGGCTTCTCAGGCTCCTACCTATCCTGTACAAGCTGTACCAAAATCCAATATCAAGCTGCAGTAAAGCTCCATGGGGTCTTTCCGTCCTGTCGCGGGGTAACCTGCATCTTCACAGGTACTATAATTTCACCGGGTCTCTCGTTGAGACAGTATCCAAGTCGTTACACCTTTCGTGCGGGTCGGAACTTACCCGACAAGGAATTTCGCTACCTTAGGACCGTTATAGTTACGGCCGCCGTTTACTGGGGCTTCAATTCAGAGCTTCTCCCGTAAGGGATAACCCCTCCTCTTAACCTTCCAGCACCGGGCAGGTGTCAGCCCCTATACTTCACCTTGCGGTTTCGCAGAGACCTGTGTTTTTGCTAAACAGTCGCTTGGATCTATTCACTGCGGCTCTCTCGGGCGATAAACCCTATCAGAGCACCCCTTCTCCCGAAGTTACGGGGTCATTTTGCCGAGTTCCTTAACGAGAGTTCTCCCGATCATCTTAGGATTCTCTCCTCGCCTACCTGTGTCGGTTTGCGGTACGGGCACCTCTTTCCTCACTAGAGGCTTTTCTTGGCAGTGTAGGATCAGGGACTTCGGTACTAAAATTTCCCTCGCCATCACAGCTCAGCCTTCACGTTGGACGGATTTGCCTATCCAACAGCCTAACTGCTTAGACGCACTATTCCATCAGTGCGCTCACCCTACCTTACTGCGTCCCCCCATTGTTCAAACGGAAAGGAGGTGGTACAGGAATATCAACCTGTTATCCATCGCCTACGCTTTTCAGCCTCGGCTTAGGCCCCGACTAACCCTGAGCGGACGAGCCTTCCTCAGGAAACCTTAGGCTTTCGATGGACAAGATTCTCACTTGTCTTTCGCTACTCATACCGGCATTCTCACTTCAAAGCGCTCCACCAGTCCTTCCGGTCTGACTTCACTGCACTTCGAACGCTCCCCTACCCCTGTACCTAAAGGTACAAGCCATAGCTTCGGTGATACGTTTAGCCCCGTTACATTTTCGGCGCAGAGTCACTCGACCAGTGAGCTATTACGCACTCTTTAAATGGTGGCTGCTTCTAAGCCAACATCCTGGTTGTCTGGGCAACTCCACATCCTTTGCCACTTAACGTATACTTTGGGACCTTAGCTGATGGTCTGGGCTGTTTCCCTTTTGACTACGGATCTTATCACTCGCAGTCTGACTCCCGCGGATAATTCTCTGGCATTCGGAGTTTGACTGAATTCGGTAACCCTGTGGGGGCCCCTAGTCCAATCAGTGCTCTACCTCCAGGAATCTTGCCGCGAGGCTAGCCCTAAAGCTATTTCGGGGAGAACCAGCTATCTCCGTGTTCGATTGGCATTTCACCCCTACCCACACCTCATCCCCGCACTTTTCAACGTGCGTGGGTTCGGGCCTCCATTCAGTGTTACCTGAACTTCACCCTGGACATGGGTAGATCACACGGTTTCGGGTCTACGACCACGTACTATGTCGCCCTATTCAGACTCGCTTTCGCTGCGGCTCCGTCTATTCAACTTAACCTTGCACGGGATCGTAACTCGCCGGTTCATTCTACAAAAGGCACGCCGTCACCCGTTAATGGGCTCCGACTACTTGTAGGCACACGGTTTCAGGATCTCTTTCACTCCCCTTCCGGGGTGCTTTTCACCTTTCCCTCACGGTACTGGTTCACTATCGGTCACTAGGGAGTATTTAGCCTTGGGAGATGGTCCTCCCGGATTCCGACGGGGTTTCACGTGTCCCGCCGTACTCAGGATCCACTCAGGAGGGAACGAAGTTTCAGCTACAGGGCTGTTACCTTCTTTGGCAGGCCTTTCCAGACCGCTTCACCTACTTCGTTCCTTTGTAACTCCATGTAGAGTGTCCTACAACCCCAGAGGGCAAGCCCTCTGGTTTGGGCTGTTTCCGTTTCGCTCGCCGCTACTCAGGAAATCGCATTTGCTTTCTCTTCCTCCGGGTACTTAGATGTTTCAGTTCCCCGGGTCTGCCTTCTCATACCCTATGTATTCAGATATGGATACCATCCCATTACGGATGGTGGGTTCCCCCATTCGGAAATCCCCGGATCAGTGCTTACTTACAGCTCCCCGAGGCATATCGGTGTTCGTCCCGTCCTTCTTCGGCTCCTAGTGCCAAGGCATCCACCGTGCGCCCTTTCTAGCTTAACCTTATATGATGTTTACACATCAAAGATTCTTGCTTTGGCGCAGATAAATAATCTATCTGCCTTGCATTACTTTGTTTGGATGTCGATATCTAGTTTTCAAAGAACACAATTTAAAAATGCATCATCCATAAGATGTGCAATGGTGGAGCTTAGCGGGATCGAACCGCTGACCTCCTGCGTGCAAGGCAGGCGCTCTCCCAGCTGAGCTAAAGCCCCATATTCTAGGAATATAAAATTTAAATGGTGGGCCTAAATGGACTCGAACCATCGACCTCACGCTTATCAGGCGTGCGCTCTAACCAGCTGAGCTATAGGCCCCTAAAGGAAGTATAAAGTTCCTTCAAAACTGAACAAAAGGCAAAAGGTGTACTTACGAAACAGTCGAAGCTGTTTTCATAATCTCCATAGAAAGGAGGTGATCCAGCCGCACCTTCCGATACGGCTACCTTGTTACGACTTCACCCCAATCATCTGTCCCACCTTCGGCGGCTGGCTCCCAAAAGGGTTACCCCACCGACTTCGGGTGTTACAAACTCTCGTGGTGTGACGGGCGGTGTGTACAAGGCCCGGGAACGTATTCACCGCGGCATGCTGATCCGCGATTACTAGCAATTCCGGCTTCATGTAGGCGAGTTGCAGCCTACAATCCGAACTGAGAATGGCTTTTTGGGATTGGCTTGGCCTCGCGGCTTCGCAACCCTTTGTACCATCCATTGTAGCACGTGTGTAGCCCAGGTCATAAGGGGCATGATGATTTGACGTCATCCCCACCTTCCTCCGGTTTGTCACCGGCAGTCACCTTAGAGTGCCCAACTGAATGCTGGCAACTAAGGTCAAGGGTTGCGCTCGTTGCGGGACTTAACCCAACATCTCACGACACGAGCTGACGACAACCATGCACCACCTGTCACTCTGTCCCCCGAAGGGGAAAGCTCTATCTCTAGAGTGATCAGAGGATGTCAAGACCTGGTAAGGTTCTTCGCGTTGCTTCGAATTAAACCACATGCTCCACTGCTTGTGCGGGCCCCCGTCAATTCCTTTGAGTTTCAACCTTGCGGTCGTACTCCCCAGGCGGAGTGCTTAATGTGTTAACTTCAGCACTGAGGGTGGAACCCCCCAACACCTAGCACTCATCGTTTACGGCGTGGACTACCAGGGTATCTAATCCTGTTTGCTCCCCACGCTTTCGCGCCTCAGCGTCAGTTACAGGCCAAAAAGCCGCCTTCGCCACTGGTGTTCCTCCACATCTCTACGCATTTCACCGCTACACGTGGAATTCCACTTTTCTCTCCTGCACTCAAGTCTCCCAGTTTCCAATGACCCTCCACGGTTGAGCCGTGGGCTTTCACATCAGACTTAAGAGACCGCCTGCGCGCGCTTTACGCCCAATAATTCCGGATAACGCTTGCCACCTACGTATTACCGCGGCTGCTGGCACGTAGTTAGCCGTGGCTTTCTGGTTAGGTACCGTCAAGGTACGAGCAGTTACTCTCGTACTTGTTCTTCTCTAACAACAGAGCTTTACGACCCGAAGGCCTTCATCGCTCACGCGGCGTTGCTCGGTCAGGCTTTCGCCCATTGCCGAAGATTCCCTACTGCTGCCTCCCGTAGGAGTCTGGGCCGTGTCTCAGTCCCAGTGTGGCCGATCACCCTCTCAGGTCGGCTACGCATCGTCGCCTTGGTGAGCCGTTACCTCACCAACTAGCTAATGCGCCGCGGGCTCATCTGTAAGTGTCAGCCGAAACCGACTTTCAAAAAAGAAACATGCGTTTCTTCTTATTATCCGGTATTAGCCCCGGTTTCCCGGAGTTATCCCCGTCTTACAGGCAGATTACCCACGTGTTACTCACCCGTCCGCCGCTAAATCAGAGGAGCAAACCCCTCTTCATTCGCTCGACTTGCATGTATTAGGCACGCCGCCAGCGTTCATCCTGAGCCAGGATCAAACTCTCCATAAAAGTGTTTGACTTGCTCTAATTTGTTACTGACGGAATTAATTCTTAATTCCTTACCTTTGCTTTTGTTCAGTTTTCAAAGAACTTGTTTAAACCTTTTTTAACGCCGCTCGTTTTGGCGACTTTATTAGGTTATCATGCCGCAACCCTTGTTGTCAACAGCTTTTTCGAAAAAACTTCAAATGGTTTTTGATAAGCAATCAACACGTTAGTATTCCTTGCGACGAAGAATAATATACCACCATTTTCGCTCTTGTACAATAGTTTTTCTTAAAATAGCTAAACATTTTTTCTTCAAACAATACCGCCATAAGGCTAATTACAATATGGGCTAAACGATTAACCTTTAAACACAAGATATTGTGAAATGGCAATTATTCTGCCAGCACCTCAATTATCTTTCTCAAAACAAAAACAAATCATTCCTGTATAAATAAAAAAACCAGCACAAGGCTGGTTTTAAATAACTTATTTCTCTGAATGGCGCATTTGCGGGAATAACAATACGTCACGGATAGATGGTGAGTTCGTTAATAACATAACCAGGCGGTCAATACCGATTCCCAGTCCGCCAGTTGGAGGCATACCATATTCAAGCGCCTCTACAAAATCTTCATCCATCATGTGTGCTTCATCGTTGCCTTCAGCACGTTCTTTTAATTGTTCTTCAAAACGTTCGCGCTGATCGATCGGATCGTTAAGCTCCGAGAACGCATTCGCATGTTCGCGGCCTACGATAAATAGTTCGAAACGGTCAGTAAAACGCGGGTCCTCTGGATTCTTTTTAGCAAGAGGAGAAATCGCAACCGGATGTCCGTATACAAATGTAGGCTGAATAAGCTTTTCTTCAACAAAATGCTCAAAGAATTCATTTACAACATGTCCATAAGACATATTATCTTTTACTGGCACGTTATGCTTTTTAGCTAGTTCGCGCGCTTCTTCATCTGACATTTCCGGCCAGAAATCCACACCTGCTGCTTCTTTAATAGCATCGACCATATGAACTCTCTTCCAGCGAGGTTTAAGATCTACTTCATAATCACCATACTTTACTGTGGTTGATCCGAGCACATCTTCCGCAATATGAGCGATGAGATTTTCAGTAAGTTCCATAATATCAAGGTAATCAGCATAAGCTTCATACAATTCAATCATCGTGAATTCCGGGTTGTGGCGAGTAGATACACCTTCATTACGGAATACACGGCCGATTTCATAAACCTTTTCAAGACCGCCTACGATCAGACGCTTTAAGTGAAGTTCGATCGCGATACGCATGTAAAGCTCCATGTCCAACGCATTGTGATGTGTAATAAACGGGCGGGCAGATGCTCCTCCAGGAATAGAATGCATCGTTGGTGTTTCAACTTCCAAGTAGCCATGATCATCTAAGTAACGGCGCATAGAACGAATAATCTTTGAACGAGATATAAAAGTATCTTTTACTTCTGGGTTCATGATTAAATCGACATAACGCTGACGGTAGCGCTGTTCAACATCTTTTAATCCATGGAACTTGTCTGGAAGAGGACGCAAGGATTTAGTTAAAAGCTGAAAGTCTTTTGCTTTAATAGAAAGTTCCCCGACTTTTGTTTTAAATACTAATCCCGTAACTCCTACCCAGTCACCGATATCAATAGTATTGAACAAATCATATTGATCTTCGCCGACTGCATCCTGTCTTACGTAAATCTGAATTTTACCTGTTAAGTCCTGAATATGAGCAAAACCAGCTTTACCTTTTCCGCGCTTAGTCATGATACGTCCAGCAAGAGTAACTTCGATCTCCTGGCTGTCCAGTTCTTCTTTTTCAACTTCTCCATACTCAGTTACAAGATCAGCAGCTGTATGGGTACGGCTAAACTTTGTACCAAACGGATCTAATCCTTTTTCTGTTAAAGAAGCTAACTTTTCGCGCCGCACACGCAGCAAATCATTTAATTCTACTTCTTGACTCATGGGAACACTCCTACCTTTAGCAGTTTTGGATATCTATTATGTTATAAGTTAAATTTTCACCCGCCGGTACTTGAACACAAATTAATGTATTTACCGTTTTACCAATGGCGGCTTTTGCAATCGGAGAATGAACAGAAATCATATTATCACGGGGATCCGCTTCATAAGGATGAACAATTGTATATGTGTATCTCTCTTTATAGACGGTTTCCTCTATTGTAATGGTTGAACCGGCTTCTACAAAATCTGCCGCTTCTCTTACAACTGGCCATGTAATAGAAGATGATAATACTCTCTCTATCTCTTCCATCCGGCTCATTATGAAATCTTTTTCCGGCGAATTCCGGAATTCCTTTTTGCGTTTTTTCAGGTACTGCAGTTCATTTTCAAGCTTCCTGGTGCCTTCTTGTGTGAGTTTTAGCATATTCATATGCTATTCCCCCTCAGTTTTTAATAAAAGAAAACACCGGCTGTTGTTTTGACCATTTAAGCAAACAACAGCCAGTCATCTGATGATCTGGCTGTATGTCACTATAATTAGCTGATTTTTTGCTGTTTTTCTTCCAGCTGATCTACGTAACCGAACAATACCTTGCTCATGCCGTCACGTGTTGTCATCTGGTTAATTTCATTTCGGACAGATCCTGTCTTCGGTAATCCTTTAAGATACCAAGCTGCATGTTTTCTCATTTCTCGAACTGCAACATCTTCGCCTTTAAGCTCGATCAAACGATCCATGTGAAGCATGCAGATATTCATTTTTTCACGAGCATCCGGTTCAGGAAGAATCTCTCCTGTTTCTAGGTATTGAACGGTACGATACAGCATCCATGGATTTCCGAGAGCTGCTCTCCCGATCATTACACCGTCAACGCCATATTTTTCAAGACGCTCTTTCGCTTCTTGAGGAGTTGAGATATCACCATTTCCGATTACAGGAATCGAAACATTTTGTTTTACTTCTTTGATGATGTCCCAGTTTGCAGTTCCTTCATACATTTGAACACGTGTACGGCCGTGCACTGCAACTGCTGCGCCGCCAGCACGTTCAACTGCCTGTGCGTTTTTAACAGCATAAATGTGATCTTCATCCCATCCGACACGCATTTTTACTGTTACCGGCTTTTGAACAGCATCAACTGTTGCTGCCACCATCTCATAGATCTTATCTGGATCAAGCAGCCACTTTGCTCCTGCATCACATTTTGTGATTTTTGGAACCGGGCATCCCATATTTATATCTATAATATCTGCATTGGTATGTTTATCAACATATTTAGCTGCAGCTACCAATGATTCGCGTTCTCCCCCAAAAATTTGAAGGCTTAGCGGTTTTTCGCGTTCATCTACATATAGCATCTTCAGCGATTTTTCATTTTCATAAAGAATTCCTTTGTCACTTACCATCTCTGCACATACAAGTCCTGCTCCGAACTCTTTTGCGATCAAACGGAATGCAGGGTTGCACACACCTGCCATAGGGGCAAGGACAACAGGGTTTTTCAACATAATATCACCGATTTTCAACGTACATATCACCTCGTTTCAATCAATTAATAAAATCTATCTGCTTACTGTAACTCTTCAACGTTAATGCTGAATTGATTCGCTATTTTATGGAGCAAATCTACTTTGGGCTTTCGGCTGCCCCTTTCCACCTCGCCAAGAACCGATACTGATATACCGATATCTTTAGCAAGCTGCTCTTGCGTATAACCTTTTAACTTTCTGAACGCACGGATGCGTCTTCCCAGTCGATCTTCTTCCATATGCGTACACCTTCTTTATCTCTTTGTTCGCAAAGGACTTGATGTAAAGAAATTGTTTTATCCGGATAAACGTTATCAGGAGCAATTTCACTAAGAGGTAGCAGAACAAATGCCCTTTCAAGCATACGTGGATGCGGAATTTCTAAGTCTTCCGTCTGTATACTTACACTATTATACAATAAAATGTCAAGGTCTATTGTTCGAGGTCCCCATTTTTGAACTCTTTTTCGATCCAGATTGTTCTCCACCTCTTGCAGTTTACTCAATAATACCTGTGGAGAAAGGCCGGTTTTGAGTTTTATGGCTAAATTCAAAAATAGAGGCTGATCAGTAAAACCTACAGGATCTGTTTCATAAATAGAAGATACACTCTCTATTAATATTTCTGGATATCCATTAAGCAGCTCTATCGATTTTGTAAGCAGCCCTTCTCTGTCACCCATGTTTGATCCGACTGACAAGTAAGCGGTATTCAATTGCTCCATTTAACTGCGGCCTCTTGTGATCTCGACCGCAACAGAGTCATAATGTCCCGGAATAGGAGGATCTGGTTTTATAACTTTTATTGTTGTTTCATCTACTGAAGTGAACTTTCCGAGCAAAGAGGCAGCAATGCTTTCAGCTAACGACTCTAAAAGTTTTACTGGATCTCCCTCAACAATTTCTTTTACTGCATCGTAAACTTCTTTATAGTTGACTGTTTGATCTAGTTCATCAGTAAGTCCCGCTTTTGAAAGATCAAGTGACAGTGTTACATCTACGCTGAACCGTTGGCCGAGCTTTTGTTCCTCAGCAAAAACGCCGTGATAGCCATAAAATTTCATGCCAGTCACATACATTTTATCCATGGCTCTCAGCACCTTTCCCAAGCATAATATCCATCATTTTAGCCATTCTGCTTATTTCTTTAACATCATGCACACGAACGATTGAACAGCCTCGTTCAATTCCAAGGCAGACTGTAGCCCCTGTCCCTTCCATACGTTCATCAATTGGAAGATCAAGCGCTTTTCCGATCATCGATTTTCTGGATGTACCCAGTAAGACTGGATAGCCCATGTTTGTTATTTCATTCAGCCTTCTCATTGTTTCAAGATTTTGCTGAAAGGATTTAACGAACCCGATCCCTGGATCAAGTATTATCTTTTCAGGTTTAACTCCTGCCTTAACAGCTATTGCTATACTGTGTTCCAAGTCAGCAATCACATCAGCCATGAACTCCTGATAATTGGTGTCAAATCGGTTATGCATTAAGATCACAGGTACATTTGTTTCGGCCATAACACGAGGCATCTCAGGATCCAGTTTAGCACCCCATACGTCGTTGATGATATGAGCACCAGCTTGAACAGCTTGTCTTGCCGTTTCAGCTTTATACGTATCGATTGAAATCGGCACATTAACTTCCTGTTTCAATGCTTCAATGACAGGGATCACCCGTTCTAGTTCTTCTTCGAGCGTTACTTTTGCAGCACCAGGTCTAGTGGATTCACCGCCAACATCGATAATGTCAGCTCCGTCCCTCACCATCTCTTTTGCGTGGACGATGGCTTGTTCAATCCGGTTATGATGTCCGCCATCTGAGAAAGAATCAGGAGTTACGTTCAATATCCCCATCACATATGTTTTCTTCGAAAAATCGAGTACGTATTCTCCGCACATCAGCTTAGGCTGGTTCATGATCATTTCATGCATAGACTATCTACCCTTTCTTAAAACCTTAAATCGTTCGGCGTCTATTATTCGTATCTTCTGTGTACTTTGCTTTTAGTTTTTGAAAAAGTTGCCCTTCCGCACCAGGAAAGTGTTTTTGTTCGAACCGGTTAACCGGGACAAGTTCCTGAATTGAATTTGTTAGAAAGACTTCATCCGCATTATGAAGTTCATTTATTTTATAATTCCCCGTTTCAAAAGGAATGTTCATTTTCTCTGAAGCATTTAAAACCCATTTTCTTGTAATGCCGTTTAGAATACCCGTTGACAATCCCGGAGTGAACAATGTTCCATTTTTAAACCAAAAAAGGTTGGAGACTGTGCCTTCGCTGATAAACCCATCTTCTGTTAGAAACATACCTTCTTGCCCTGCTGGATCTTTAAGCTCTCTTTTGCCAAGTATGCTGTTTAAGTAGTGATGTGATTTTAACCTTTGTTTGCCTTCTGGAGTGTTGCGTACGGTCTTGAGTATGATCAGTTCTTTCGCAGAAGCGATAGATTGCGGAAGCGGCTTCGTATAAAGAATAACCACGGGATTTTCATAAGGATCGGTTTGCAATCCTATATCACCGTTACCCGCTGAGACGTTTAAACGAAAATATGCATTCTCTAATTTATTTTTTTGCAGAAGGGTTTGAACCATTTCAATAACATGTTCTTTATTTATTACTGCACTAATATTTAACTCTTTTAGTGCTTCTTGAAGCCGATCTATATGCTCATCGACCAAATAAGGAAAGCCATTATACGTTCTGAACGTTTCAAACGCTCCAAGACCATACATAAACCCGTGGTCATAAGGCGAAATTACGGCTTCTTCCTTTGTTAGAACTTTTCCATTTATATAGATGTACATACATTTTTTCCTTTATAGAAATCAATAAAGTTTCTTAAAAGTTTCTTTCCGTCCTCCGTTAAAATGGATTCAGGATGATATTGCACCCCTTCAATTGGGAGTTCTTTATGGCGGATTCCCATAATCTCGCCTTCTTCTGTCCAAGAAGAAATCTCAAAGCAATCGGGCAGCGTTTCTCTTTTTACAATTAGTGAGTGGTAGCGCGTTGCAGGAAACTCCTGCTCTAAGCCTTCATATACTGTTTTTCCGTCATGAAGAACCGGTGAAACTTTGCCATGCATCAATCTGTCGGCACGAACTACATCCCCGCCAAAAACCTGCGCAATCGCCTGGTGTCCAAGACACACGCCGAATATAGGAATCTTCCCAGCAAAATGTCGTATCGCTTCCAGACTGATACCCGCCTCATTTGGAGAGCATGGTCCAGGTGATATCATCAGAAATTCTGGATTTAAGTGTTCGATCTCTTTAATTGTGATTTCATCATTTCTTTTTACGACTAGCTCCTCACCCATCTCACCTAAGTATTGAACGAGGTTATACGTAAAAGAATCATAGTTATCAATCATTAAAATCATCTCGTCTCTTCTCCTCTCATGTGCTGTTTTATACCAATATTGATCCGAGCTCACTTTGCTCTTTGGCACGCCACAGCGCCTCTGCTTTTTTCAAACTCTCTTTATATTCACTTTCTGGTACCGAGTCAATTACAATACCCGCGCCTGCTTGAACATGCGCAGTTCCATTTTGACATACCATTGTGCGTATTGCGATATTCATTTCTGTATCGCCGTTAAACCCGATCCATCCGATGCTTCCTGTATAAACGCTTCTTCGGACTGGTTCAAGCTCCTCGATGATCTCCATCGTCCTTACCTTTGGAGCACCTGTTATCGTTCCGCCTGGAAACGTAGCTTTTATGCAATCAAAAGCATCACATTCTGGTCTTAATTTACCAACTACATTTGAAACGATATGCATGACATGCGAGTACCTTTCAATAACCATAAACTCGTCCACTTTAACTGTTCCGTATGCTGAAACCTTCCCAAGATCGTTTCTTTCAAGATCAACGAGCATCACATGTTCTGCACGTTCTTTTTCATTTTCAATGAGCGTATTTGCTAGCTCCAGATCTTCCTCTTCCGTTCTCCCCCGCGGGCGTGTACCCGCGATAGGCCTTGTGCTTACACAGTCGCCTTTTTTCTTTACTAATAACTCAGGGGAAGCACTGACAAGCTGGAAGTCAGGAGTTTCTAAATATCCCATATAAGGTGAAGGATTGATCCTTCTTAATTCTTCGTATATATGAAAAGGCTCTGTCTGCAGTACTTTTGATTGGCGGACAGACAGATTCACTTGAAATACATCTCCGTCAGAGATATAGGACTGAACCTTTTTGACCGCTTGAACAAAAACATCTTCGGTCATAGATACGTGCTTAAAGTCCTCATCGTTTGAAAAGCTCTGATCATAAGCTTTTGAAGGCTGCGGGGAACTAGGTGTATGCCACATTTCCTTAAACGCACGGAGCTTGTCCAAGCTATATGAATCGTCTTTTTCTTCACTTAACACGAGAATCCAAAGCTTATTCGTCTCATGATCATAGACAAAAACATCTTTAAATAATAAAAAATATAAATCAGGCAGCTCTAGGTCATCATCTGAACGTGCTGGAAGTTTCTCGAATTCGCGAGTCAGGTCATAACTTAAATATCCGATTGCCCCTCCTGTAAAGTCCGGCAGACCTTCAACGGGTTCGATTTCAAAATGCTTAAACCATCGCTGAAACTCTTTGTAAACAGGACCTTTTTTCAGAGTGATCCCGTCATCTGTTTTTACCGTTAAAACATCTTCTTTTCCCGAAACCTCAGCGAATGGAGAAAGTCCAATAATGCTGTACCTTCCTGTTCTTCCACTCTCCAATAAAACATGACGTGGTTCGGTTACAGACAAAGTTTTATATTTATAAAACCACTCTTCTTTAGAAAGCGGAATATTAGTATGCAGCACATGCCATTTCTTGTTCTTCCCCATAAGGTCACTCTCCCAAAAATCTTCTGCTTACATTGTACATGAGGCGTTTCACTTTGGCACACCTTTCTGTCAATTTCCTGCATTTTCAAATGAGTGTTTGAATGATTAGAAGTGGTTGATTTCCTCTAGGTTGCTCGCTTTCCGCGGGGCGTGCGGTGAGCCTCTTGAGTTCTGCACTCATTTTTCGTTACTTTGAGCGAAAAAAGAAGTTCTTGAGCGTAACTTCAGGCTGTTTGAGCGTAGCTTGAAGACCTTGAGCGTAACTCGGCTTTCTTGAGCGAAACTCAGGAATTTTGAGCGAACGTGTAATAATTATAAGAACACGTACCGTAAATTACATCAACATGGACCGGAGAAAGGGGCTAAAACGACGCTTTCGCTTTCCGTCTGTTCCACTGTTCCTACTAACCTTATCTTTTATATAAAAAAAAGCCCCCATAAGGGAGCGGTAATGTTAGTCTTCGAATTGGTAAAGCGGTGTACTTAAATATCTTTCACCGTTACTTGGTATAACAGCGAGTACCTTTTTTCCTTTTCCGAGCTTTTTGGCAACTTTTAATGCAGCTGCGATTGCTGCACCTGAAGAGATGCCTCCTAATAGCCCTTCTTCACGTGCTGCTCTTCTTGCCCATTCAAATGCTTCATCATTTGAGATCGTCAAAACTTCATCATAAATATCTGTTTTTAAAATATCGGGAACAAAACCTGCTCCTATTCCCTGTATCTTATGGGGTCCTGGTTTACCGCCTGAAAGAACTGGAGAGTCAGTCGGCTCTACAGCATAGATTTTAACTTCAGGATATTTTTCTTTTATAACCTCGCCTGCACCCGTAATTGTCCCGCCCGTACCAATGCCCGACACGAAAGCGTCTAAACCATCAGGAAATTGTGCAATAATTTCTTTTCCGGTCGTATTTCTGTGAACTTTTGGGTTTGCTTCATTTTTAAACTGCTGCGGCATGAAATAGCCTTTTTCTTTTGAAAGTTCTTCAGCCTTCCTGATCGCTCCGCCCATTCCTTCAGGTCCAGGAGTCAATATCAGTTCTGCTCCGTATGCTCTTAACAGATTCCGTCTTTCCATACTCATTGTTTCAGGCATAACAAGAACTGTTTTGTATCCTTTTGCAGCTGCAACCATCGCTAATCCAATCCCGGTGTTTCCGCTTGTTGGCTCAACGATCGTGTCGCCTGCTTTTAACTTGCCGCTCTCTTCAGCATCTTCGATCATCGCTAATGCAATACGATCTTTTACACTGCTTCCAGGGTTCATAAATTCTAATTTCAAATACACATCTGCCATATCTTCTGTTGTTAACCGATTCAATTTCACAACAGGGGTTTGACCGATTAGATCTGTAATCGACTGTGCCACACGTGCCATTTGCCACCACTCCTAAAACCGAGTATTTTTATTGGATTAATTGTATCAACTATAGAAATCAAGTGTCAATTTAAAAGCCTGTGATATCCGTCCTATTACAATCGTACGCAAAAAAATAATTTTCATGTGTAAATCAAAACCCGGAAAGATTCCGGGTCTAGGATTTTGCTTGTTCGAGCAAAGTTTGAAGTTCTTCTTTTGAGAAAATATAGGTAGCATTGCAGAATTGGCAATTAGTCTCAGCTTGTCCGTCTTCTTCAATAATATCTTTAATTTCTTGTTCTCCAAGACTTACTATTGCTTGTCCGAAACGTTCGTGTGAACAAGTACATTGGAAACGAACCGGTGACTTTTCTAAGATTTGAACCTGATCTTCACCTAAAAGCTCAAATAAAATCTCTTCAGGAGCCAATCCCTTTTCAATTAGGCGCGAGATAGGCGGAATAACTTTAATACGTTCTTCGAGCAAATCAACTATAGTGTCTGAAGCATTTGGCATCACCTGAATAATGAATCCGCCCGCAGCTTTAATTGAATTATCCGGATTTACAAGTACACCTACCCCTACTGCAGAAGGCACTTGTTCAGAGGAAGCAAAATAATACGTAAAGTCTTCACCAAGTTCACCTGAAACCATTGGAACTTGTCCTGTGAATTTTTCACGCATTCCGATATCTTTTAATACGGAAAGGTATCCGTTCTTTCCAACAGCACGTGCTACATCCAGTTTCCCTTTGCTGTTTAGATCAAAATGAGTTTGAGGGTTCGTAACATAACCGCGCGTTTCACCCTTCGTGTTGCTGTCAACGATGATTACGCCGATCGGACCTCCGCCTTCTATTTTAACCGTAATTTTATTGTCTTCGCCTTTTAGCATCATCCCCATCATGGTAGAAGCAGTCATCGCTCTCCCAAGTGCAGCTGATGCAGTCGGCCACGTATTATGTCTTTGCTGCGCTTCGCTTACCATCTCTGTTGTTGAAATAGCATATGCACGAACTTGCCCGTCGAATGCAAGGGCTTTAATTAAATAGTCATTCATTATTACTCATCCTTTTAGCCATTCTTGTTTTTATCGTAAATAAGCAATAGACCTTTTAATGTTAAGAAAGGATCTACATGGTCAATAACACTGCTTTCGGCTGCGATCAGATTCGCAAGACCGCCTGTTGCGATTACAGTTGGCTCAATCGGTGATTGTTCCTTCATTCTTTTTACAATACCCTCTACTTGTCCTACATATCCATAAAGTATCCCGGCTTGCATAGCATTAACTGTATTTTTCCCGATCACACCTTCAGGCTTTGCGATTTCGATACGCGGAAGCTTAGCTGCTTTTGTGTAAAGTGCTTCTGTTGAGATATTGATACCTGGGGCAATTGCACCACCCATGTATTGTTTATTTTCATTAATGTAGCAGTATGTTGTAGCCGTTCCAAAGTCGACAATGATCAATGGTGAATTGTATTCATGGATCGCAGCAACTGCATTCACGATTCGGTCAGCCCCAACTTCTCTTGGGTTTTCATACTTTATATTCAGCCCGGTTTTAATACCAGGACCAACAATCAGCGGACGCTGATTAAAATATTTTAAGCACATACGCTCTAATGCGAACATGATTGGAGGAACAACAGATGATATGATGATTCCTTCGATTTGTTCTTTATTAATATTCACATGCCGGAACAGATCGAGTATCAGCATGCCATATTCGTCTTCTGTTTTTTCACGAGATGTATGAATTCTCCAATGGTGCTTCAGTTCATCGTTCTCATATAGCCCTAAAACAATATTCGTATTTCCGACATCAAACACAAAAATCATGAATTTGTCCCCGCTTCTTATCTTAAGTTTCTATAATAGTTATAACACAAAACGTATAGGAGTAAAGTAACGCGGCTTATTGGAATACTCACTCGTTGAGTAATCTTTGGTGCTCTTGGAAGTGGTTGATTTCCGTTACAGGTACTCGCTTTCCGCGGGGCAGGCGGTGAGCCCCTTGCCGCTACGCGCCTTAAAGGGTCTCACCTGACCGCTTGTCCCGCAGGAGTCTCGCACCTTTCACTCCAATCAACTGGTAATGAAGAGAAAGAACAACTTTACTAAAAGATTTTCTAAAAGATGTTGCTACAAGAGAGTTTTGTAAAAATTCTTCATTGAATAGCTAATTGGAGCGGAAGGGCGAGACTCCTGCAGGATGAGTGGGACAGGTGAGACCATTCAATGACGCAAAGCGGCGAATGGGCTCACCGCACACCCTGCGGAAAGCGAGTCCTGCAGCGGAGATTAGCTTCTATCATAACAAACACAAAGCATACGAAAAAGACATTACAAAAAAAGGACACCTCAAGATCTGAGGCATCCTTTTGTAAAAATTAATCTTGTTTTGGTTCATCTTCATCCTTCTTGTTAAGTGTAACCTTAACATCATCAGATGGTTTAGAAATCGTCTTCTTTTCAGGAAGCTGACCTGTTTTAACAAGTTCTTTGATTTGTTCTTCATCAAGCGTTTCAACAGTAAGCAATGTCTGTGCGATGATTTCTAATTTAGAATTGTGCTCTGTAAGAATCTGACGGCAGCGCTCATAAGATTCTTTAATGATGCGCTGTACTTCTAAATCAATCTCATGCGCAATGGCATCACTGTAGTTTTGCTCATTATTGAAGTCTCTTCCTAAGAACACTTGGCCTCCTTGAGAAGAACCAAACTGCATTGGTCCGAGACGGTCACTCATACCAAACTCCGTTACCATGCGGCGAGCGATACCCGTTGCACGCTGGAAGTCATTATGAGCACCTGTACTTACTTCTTTGAATGTAATCTCTTCGGCAACACGGCCTCCAAGCAATCCAACGATCTTATCTTCTAATTCAGGTTTAGTCATGAAATAACGATCTTCCTTAGGAAGCATTACCGTATATCCTCCGGCTTGGCCACGAGGAACAACTGTTACTTTATGAACGGTATCGGCACCTTCAAGAACAAGACCAATTACTGTGTGACCAGCTTCATGGTAAGCCACGATGTTCTTTTCTTTTTCAGAAATAACACGGCTTTTCTTAGCAGGTCCTGCGATAACTCTGTCGATCGCTTCATCAACGTCGTCCATATCAATCTTTTTCTTATTCGTACGAGCAGCAACAAGAGCCGCTTCGTTCAGCAAGTTCTCAAGATCCGCACCAGAGAATCCTGGAGTACGCATCGCGATCGTTTTTAAGTTAACGTCTTCTGCAAGCGGCTTATTGCGCGCATGCACTTGAAGAACTTCTTCACGGCCTTTTACATCTGGGCGGTTAACCGGAATCTGGCGGTCAAAACGTCCCGGACGAAGAAGTGCCGGGTCAAGAATATCAGCACGGTTTGTAGCTGCGATGATAATAATTCCTTCATTCGCACCGAAACCATCCATCTCAACAAGCAATTGGTTCAGAGTCTGCTCACGTTCATCGTGGCCGCCGCCAAGACCAGCACCACGCTGGCGTCCTACAGCATCAATCTCATCAATGAAAATGATACAAGGAGCGTTTTTCTTTGCGTTCTCAAACAAATCACGGACACGGGAAGCACCGACACCGACGAACATTTCAACGAAATCAGAACCTGAAATCGAGAAGAACGGAACGCCAGCTTCACCTGCTACAGCACGTGCAAGAAGTGTTTTACCAGTACCCGGTGGTCCGACTAAAAGAACACCCTTAGGAATACGTGCACCGAGTGCAGAGTATTTGCGAGGATCTTTCAAGAATTCAACAACTTCTACAAGTTCTTGCTTCTCTTCATCCGCTCCAGCTACATCTTTAAAAGTAACTTTTTTCTTTTCTTCGTTATAAAGTTTTGCCTTGCTCTTCCCAAAGTTCATTACTCGGCTTCCGCCACCCTGGGCTTGATTAAGCAAGAAGAAGAATAAAATAAAGATAATGACAAACGGGATAATTGATGTAAAGAACGTAACCCAGCCGCTCGTCTGTTCCTGCTGTTTGAATTCAACATTTGCACTGTCTGCAAGCTGTTCAATCTCAGCAAGTGTATTGCCGGTTAACGGAGCATTCGTCTGGAATACTTCTCCTTCTTTCGCTCCCTCCAGCTTTCCTCGGACAACATAAACGCCACCCTCTGGCTGGTAAACAATGCTTTCTACTTTACCGTCTTCAATGTACTTTGTCAGCTGGTCATAACGGATTTCTTTTACTTCATTGTTGTTGCCGTTGAAAAAGCTGACAACTCCAACTACAACTAAAAAGATTAATAAATAAAATATAGTATTACGGAAGATGCGATTCATTCCTTACCTCCTTAGGCGAACAATCAAATCTTATGCGGTTCTGTTATTCTTACTTTTCGTAGATCTCTGGCTTTAATACGCCAATGTAAGGCAAGTTGCGGTACTTCTCGATATAATCCAAGCCGTATCCGACAACAAAAGCATCAGGAACGATAAAGCCTGCTAAATCTGGTGTAATGTCTACTTTTCGACCTGTTGGCTTATCTAACAATGTTACAATCTTAACCGTTTTGGCCTTGCGTGCTTTGAACAAGTTAACCAAATAGCTAAGAGTCAATCCGCTGTCAATAATATCTTCTACAATGATTACGTCTCGACCTTCTAAGGAAGTATCTAAATCTTTAACGATTTTCACTTGACCGGAAGAAACGGTAGAAGCTCCATAGCTGGAAACAGCCATTAAATCGATCTCAAGGTGGATATCCATTCGTTTAATCAGGTCTGCCATAAAAGGTAATGCACCCTTTAAAACTCCAATTACTAATGGAAAACTGTCCTTATATTCCTCTGAAAGCTCTTTTCCAAGTTCTTTTATTTTCCCTTGAATGGCTTCTTCGGATATAAGTGTTTCTAAAATTTCATCATGCATAGTTCAACAAGCCTCCTAGACGTCATGGCGATTTTTTTGAAAGTGTAAGATAACCCACTGTTCAGAATGATTAAAAGATTTGCGTCCAGTGTGTTTCAGTCCGGGAAGCCAAATTATATCGCCGTTTGCATTAACAACGACAGGCCAAACTTTCCGTTCTTCCTGTGCCACTTTAGCATCAATAAATATATCTTTTAATTTCCGCGTACCGACGCCAGCAATCGCCATCCGGTCGCCTGGTCTGCGGTTTCGAACTCGTAAAGGGAGACTTACATCATTCGGTGAAAACACAAAAACATCTTTTCCTCTAATTGAAGCTGGTTCACAATCCGTTATTTCAGCAGTTAATATTCCAATCGGTACTTCCGCTATGCCAGGCAGATCCATAGAAAACTCATATGATGGTTCTTCACTATTTACCGGCTCAAAACTTAACGTACATCTGTCATAAGTTCGGCTGACAAAAAGGCCTGACGGAAAATGCAAAAATCCGGATGGATGCTCACTTCCGAGCAAACTAAGAAAGTTTTCCTTATGTACAGAGGAAAGAGATGAAGGATTTAATTTATACAGATAGTTCAATATTAGTGTAATCCCTCTTTTTTGTAAAGGAATAGGCATATTGTTAAATGCGGATACAGATAACTCTATTTTCCCCTCTGTTTTGACTATTAAAACCTTTTCTAACTCTATTTCAGCCTGATGTAATATATACGCTTCATCTTCTGTAATGGTTTCACTTAAATACTGAAACCTTTCATGAACATTTGGATTTTCCTGTTTTAAAAAAGGCAGTACTTTTTTTCTGAATCTATTTCGCACATATTTTTCGCTTTCGTTCGACGGATCATAAACAGGATAAAGATCTTCTACTTTACAATAATGCTCGATTTCGGCTTTCGTTATTCCTAAAAAAGGCCGAATAATTTCACCTTCTGCAAAAGGGCGTTTGACAGGTATTCCTGCAATACTGTATCCCTCGCTTCCTCTTGTCATCCTCATCAGCATCGTCTCTACTTGATCATCACCATGATGAGCGAGCGCAAGAACATTTGATTTGTGCTTCTTCATCACCCGCTCAAAAAAATCGTACCTGCATGTTCTGGCTGCTGTCTGCAATGAGAGATTGTTCTCTTTTTGGTAGGCTGCCACATCTGCTTCTCCTCCATCAAACGGGATGTTTCTTTCTGCACAAAATTTTTCGGTAATCGCCAGTTCATGAGCAGACTCTTCTCCCCTAAGCTTATGATTAAAGGATGCTGCAACTACTTCAATGCTGTACATGGCTGACCGCTTCCATAAAAAATGAAGCAATGCTAATGAATCAGGTCCACCGGAAACGCCAACAACAACTGTTTTCGCAGATGAAAGAAGCTGGTGCTTTTTAATGAAATTTTCAACATGCTGCAACCTAATTCGCTCCTTCATACCGATTTCTCCATAAAATCATATCAAAGAATGATGCCGACTTACACTCTTACATCGTCTGGCCGAGCATATAAAATAAATAAACGACAAATACAAAAGTAAACACTAAAAAAGTTTCGACAAAAAAACTTTTTTGTTTCTTCTTTTGTGACTGCCTTGTCTGCTTTTGTACAGCTGACTTTTGTACAGCAGGCTTTTTATTTTGCTGAACCGAGCGTTTATCTTTTTCATTTAATAAAAGCACAAGCTCATTTCTCATTTCTTCAGCATATCTATATTTTCCGTTCCATGCTTTCTCAAGAATATCTGCATATGGTCTAAGCATAGGACTGTTTTTTCTTACATCCTGCATCTGTCTGTCAGGATCACTCTTTTTCGTAAAGCGTGATGGATAAGCCAGGTTGACCATAACCATTCCAGCTGAAAATAAATCATAAGATGGCTCCGCTTTTCGGGAACCCTTTCCCCAATACCCCCGATCAAAGAACTCTGTGTACTCTTTTATTGACCGGTCCATGACAGTTGTGCCGCCCACATCAATCCATCTGATCCGATACGGCGGACCTGTTACAAGCAGGTTGTCAGGCTTTAAATCACCAAAAGCCCAGCCCGCCTGATGAAGTGTGTGCAAATCCGTTAAGAGCTGAACGAGCAGAATTCCCGCCCATTCGGAAGATTTCGGTCTCATAAAATCAAAAAGCGTCTCACCTTTTAAATATTCCATCGCATAAAACGGGTATGTTCCGCTTCTAGTCTGCCAATCATCCACATTGATTAAAGAAGGTCCAAGGACTTTCCCCTGGACCTTAGAAAAACGCTTCAGCACATTAACTTCTGATGTAATCGACATCTGGTCATGTCCGATCTTTAAAGCAACCGTGCCTTTAATAGAATCTGCCAAATACACTGCGCCTGTTGCACCATAACCTAAACGGCGGTGTATACGATAAATTAAATGATTCCATTTCCCACGAATTTCTTCTCCTGCAGCTAAGTTACATACCGGACTCTTCGATATATCCTGGGGCATCATCGGACAAGAAGCTCCTTTTCGAGGATCGTTTACGAGTGAACGCAGCAATCCCTTCTTTTATTGCCGGACCTGTTGGTGTAATTCCGCCTAATGTAAGCTTTGAAAATATTTTTCCGATCGAATCTAATTTCGAAGACCAGCTTAATAATTCTTCCACTTCTTTCTTTTTGCCAGGGAAAGCAAAAATAGAAAATTCATTTTCACCGATTCTCGAATTCAGCGAGATAGATAGATCGAGTAATGATTCCTGAACTGTCAGCATCTTATCTTCCATGGAGCCTGATGCATCTATTAATACCAATACTTCTAGGTTCATAGTTTCTCCCATTTCGTCAACAACTTCCATCACCTCTCCGCGTTTATCCGGAGGAAGATCATCCATCGTAGATTTGCTTCCGAGGATTTGCTGCAGCTCTGCGTTTACGACACCTTTAATCGTCTGGGCCATTGCTTTTTGCGTTACCATCTTTACCGTTTGTGCAAGCTGCTTCGTATAAACGACCTGACTGATTCCGCCTCCAGCCATCGCTATGTCTTCTATCTCTTTTAATCCCTGTCTGTGATACTCAGGAGCATCCTCATTCAATACGCCGATTACATTTACTGCAATGCCTTGCTCATGAGCAAGTGCCGCCATCGCTACTGGATCTTCACCTTGATTTGAACACCCGTCTGTAATCAGCAGAATCTGCTTTAACGTTCCTTTTTTACGCATATCTCTAACACCTCTCAAGTACGATTTTTAACGTATTACCATCATCGTCAAAAAGGTCTTGGAATATACGTTTAGAAGGACTTTATGCACATAAAAAAGAGGAATGACTCAAAACGATAAACGTTTAAAGCCAAGCCTCTTTTGATTAGCTATTAAGTAAACATTGTTGCTTAAGAAGATGTTGATTTCCGTTCCAGGATGCTCGCTTTCCGCGGGGCGGGCGGCGAGCATCCTGCCGCTCTGCACCATTAGGAGTCTCACCTGTCCCACTCGTCCCGCAGGAGTCTCGTACCTTGTACTCCAATCAACCCGCGCGGAGGGTAATTATGGAAAATCTGCCGGTTCTTCAGAAAGTAAGTATACTTATTTTCGAGGCAGCCTCTTATTCTAATAAACTATTGGGCTTTCTTTCTGTTTAAGTTTACTTTCGGGTAATGAGGGACAGTTGCCCATTTCGGAATATTTTTTTCGATCTTCGTTACCGCTACAGTCATATCGTCCTCGATCCCGTTATTTCCTGACCGGATAACTTCCTCCATTATAAGGTCTGCAATTTCCTGAGGATCATCTGTATCGATTTCTCTTATTTTGCGTTTTAACCATGCATCTATATTTTCAATGTGGCGAGGTGCTTCATAAATCCCGTCACTCATCATTATCAGAATATCTCCTGCTTTTAATTGCTCGTCCACGACATCCACGTCAAAATCCTGAATGATGCCCATCGGCAGGTTGCTTGCTTCCACTGTTTTTACATGATCACCTCGTTTAATAAAACTTGGAGTCGAACCGATTTTCAAAAACTTAGCAGATGCGTCCTGAAGATCGATCATCGCCAGGTCAAGCGTTGAGAAGATCTCGTCTGTTGTTCTTAGTGATAAAACGGAATTTACCGATTTTATCGCTACCTCTTCTTCAATGCCTGACTGGAGAATTTTCTGCAGCAGCTGAAGGGTTTCGTTGCTTTCAATGAAGGCTCGCTCGCCGTTGCCCATTCCGTCAGCTATAGCTACGGCAAATTTGCCGGCACCAATTTCAATCGTTGAGTGGCTGTCTCCAGAAAGCCAAGCTCCCCCTTTTGCCGCTGAAGCAATCCCTGTTTCAACCACATATTCTCTTGCTGAATGGAACGATAGATGACAGAAGCCTGTTGCATAATTTGCACATTCCTCATGCGTAACAAGAATCGTCTCTTCTAAAATATCCGATAATATAGGCGCAATAAGTTTCTCTGCAATTCCGGAATTGTTGCAATAAGGGATCGTCATCTCGATATCAACGTTTGAAGCCTCCAAGCTGTAAATATCAACATGTCCAACATCAATCCCTGCCTGGAACAATGAATCCTTGATCTGCTCTTCCTGCATCTGGTGGTTCTCTTGTTCCCGCTGAATTTCCTTTGCGAAGTTACCCATGACTTGAGAAACACCCATCAGTTGATCTGCTACTAACCTGCGGCTTTCCTGAACTTGAATTTTTAATTTTTGGCTTGCTTTATATTGAGATAGTTCTTGTTTCATTAAATCTGTTACTTTTTGCGGTTTAATACAATGCTTTTCCCAATCACGTTTTAGTTTCCGGTCTCTTATATCTCCGTAATCTTCTTGTTCAACCATGATTTTTGTCATTAAATCATAGGTGGAAGTGAAATTTTGAGCCCAGCATTGTTCCTTCTTAAAGCATGTTTGACATGTTTTTTCCGTAATATTGCTTAAAAACAAATCAACTTCTCGTGAGCTTTCTTCTTCATTCAAAGACAAGCCAACTGAACCGAACGAATGGGACAGCGCCTGGAAAAGAGAAGAAAATCTTTCAACACGGCTCGCTGTAACATCACGGATCTTTTTTAAGTATTGCTGCTGCTGCATCGAATGCTCTCTTGTTCCCGGAACATATTTTGATATATTACTGATTGCAGTTTTCGGTGTTAACAGAAACAGAAGGATCGCAAAGCCTGATTCCATCAAGGTAGACGAAATTTCTGCCCTGCCCTCACCATACAAGCCGATCAATACGGTTCCGATGATAAGACCTAAGCTTACCCCGAATCTCTTTCCTTCTTTTAATAGTCCGCCAAGTAATCCAGAAAACGCGAGCAAACTCATTTGAGAGAGACTTGCTACTTGAGCCAGACTGAGAATTAATCCAGTAACTACACCAACCGTAGAACCGATAGCAGCTCCACCAACAAAAGCAAACAAAAGCACTAGATAACGGGATACGACATGTTCAACGGAGACATCATTGACCTGCCAGCCGATTGTTCCTGTCATTACGGAGGCGAGAAGGATCATCAAACAAACAATCTCTTCATTCTTCAGTGACTGAGGAATCTTCTTATACGTTAACAATGGAATGGATTGAAGGAAGATTAATGTGAGTACTAGGCTTAGTCCTCCTTCTACAAGGGCAAGCATCGTATCGACCCGCTCTAGTCCGCCTTCTCCAAATAAAGAAAATAACGTTCGGGTTATTAAGCTTGATCCAAATATTAATAGTGGCAAGCTTTGAATCCTATTTTTTATAAAAAGATCTGTTCCTTTTTGCAGACAAGCATATACAAGCAAGGCACTTATGAAGAACAAGGCATTGATCGGCTGATGTGTCATTGCGCCGGCTACTACTGCAAATACGGCAATGCCTGTCCGTTCTTTTCTTAAGATAAATACACTCGCTGCAAAAGGTAATGCAAATGGAGACATTTCAGCTAAAATCATAGCTCGTCCTAACAAAAAGCCAATTCCAAACAACAGCATTCTCCAATTAAAAATGCTCTGGTTCAAAAGCTGAAGCCATCTCTTACTCGTCTTGTAAACTGCCTGCTGTCCTTTTTCTACCCACACCATGCCTCTAATCGGTTCGAGTACTTCTTGTTCTACCTTCTGCCACATCCCATACACCACCCGTTTCCAATTTGTGTAACCATTATAAACAGGTTTAGAACAAAGATTTTGTCAAAAGAGCAATGTTTACTAAAAAAACTTCTCGACGGTCTTCCCCACCATTTCACGAAAGAAAAGCAAAAGAGGACAGCATTCGTATAAAAATAAAAACTTAAATCTTGAAATAAAAGAGATTAAGAAGAATTATGATGAAAAATAAATGGTTAATTATTAATTAAAACGGGGATTTTATTTAAATATATTTTTAGGCATAAAAAAAAGAGCGCCATTTGCAGGCGCTCTTGAACATTTTATATGTAAGTATCAGAAAAAAATGGTAGCGGCGGAGGGAGTCGAACCCACGACCTCACGGGTATGAACCGTACGCTCTAGCCAGCTGAGCTACACCGCCATTTGTAAAAGACACAAGTAGTATATTACAAGAATCCTATATAACTGTCAACGGTTCTTTTGAATTTTTGTCGAAAAAGTTTTTTTCGGGCTGTTTGGATAACCTTTGTTGCTCTTAAAAGTGTTGATTTCCGTTCCAGGTGCTCGCTTTACGCGGGGTGTGCGGTGAGCCTCCTTGGCGCTTTGCACCATTAGGAGACTCACCTGTCCCACTGTTCCCGCAGGAGTCTCGCACCTTGCACTCCAATCAACTTGTCAATGAAGAAAAAAATGATTCAAATGCAACAACCTTTAGAAAAAATATAAAAACAAAAAGCATCCTAATGAATAGGATGCTAGCCATATATAGATGAATGAGCATTAAAAATGCATCAATTATCCTCTTCGGCCGCCGCGGCCACCTCTTTTTGATTCAGTACTACGCTTTAAAGTTGTGAGTCGATCTTCACTATCTTTAAGGAACTTACTCATCTTATCCTCAAAAGATAATGCAGTAGGATGATTATTTCCACCGCGATTTGGACCTTTGCGGGATTTGTTAAATCCGCCTCTTGATGGTGCAGGTCTAGTGGAAGCAACGTTTTCCTTTGCTTTCTTAATAGACAGACCGATCTTTCCGTCCTTTTCGATGCTCATAACCTTTACTTCGACTTGATCACCAACTTTAAGAAATTCGTTGATGTCCTTTACGTAATTATCCGCAACTTCGCTAATATGCACGAGTCCTGTAGTACCCCCTGGCAGCTCAACAAACGCTCCAAAATGAGTAATCCCAGTAACTTTCCCTTGCAACTTGCTGCCTACTTCAATTGACATGCAAAAAATGCTCCTCCTTAAAAAATCTCAAAAGATATCATTACTTATTATACATTCGAAAAAATCTGCGTGTCAATGAACGCTTCTTGCTTTATTCTGGAAGTTTAAAGATTGTTTCACCAGGCTTTGACATAAAAAAGTCGCGTCTGGCGATTTCTCCAATGTATTCTTCGTCTTTTAGTTTATTCACTTCATCTTTAAGTTGTGCCTTTTCTTCTAAAAGAGCTTTATATTCTTCGGTCAGCTCTTTCTGTTCCGTCTGTTTTTCATTTAAAAGGGAGAGTTGCTCCGCAATACCCGTAATAATTAAAAAAGCAAAAAAGGAAAATACGATAAAAGCCCCCGTTAAACGTCGGTATAGCCCGCGTTTACGCTTAGCGATCACCTTCTCATGGCGTTCTTTATTCTGGATGTATTGTGAGTGAATCTCTGTTATCTTCTTTTGGCGCATTTGTTCGCTCTTCCCCTCCTTTACTTCTTTTTTCCCTTCCAATTGCTGACTTTATTCTTCACTGAATTAAAAAACCCTGCAACTTTTAAATATTTCTCTTTTAAATTATACCATTTTTGTTTTGGAATGAAACGCCATACAAGCGTTCCGATCCACTTAAAAGGAGAAAAAAGAATTTTTAATAAAACAACGACTATTCTTTGTAAAAGCTTTAATACATATAAAAGAATACCCGAAATAATCATAATCAACCATTTTATCGGCATCACAAGTAAACTGTTGAACAGATTGTATAAGAAGCGGAAAATTGCTGCAGCAGCTAACACAAACCATTCCAGCAGCTTTTTATATATGTTTTCTAAAAGAGCACGATAAGCAGCATAACCGCAAATTAAAGCTATAAAAATATAAAAACGAATTTCCGCGTGATTAACATGAAGAAGAACATAAAAAACCAGCAAAGCCTGTACCAGCCAAAAGAACAAATCATTTAAGAAATGAAGCCAATGCCACTTTCGCTTTTCATGGATGAACCGGCTGTAGGTATCAACAGCCATACCGATCCATATCCCCATGAAGACCATAGCCAGCATGGTTTGAAACTGTACGGTTAATGTCATTTGAACAATTTGCCGAAGAAACCTTTGTTCTTTTCACCGGTTTGCTGGTCAAGGTAGACAAGATCGAATACTTTTCCTTCGATATTCACTACACCAGATTCGACATCAAGGTTTTTCATCTTCAAGTTTGTCCCGCGTATCGCCAGAAAACCCATGGTTGTTTCAAGCAAAAATTCCTCATTATCAAAGCTTTCAACCTGCTTAACACCTGTGATCTCCAGATTCTTACGGCCTATCATTCTTACATCATGATTTGGAGTGCTTACTTTTTGATTATAGTTGTTATTAAAATCATATCGTTGGTCCATACATTCCCCTCCTCTATTCCATACAAATGTATGAAATAAGCTGGGGGAATAGAACAAGCTATGATAAACCTGTTAACGAGATCAGTGATGTTTTTGAAAGTAGTTGCTCTCCGTTACAGGATGCTCGCTTTCCGCGGGGTGTGCGGTGAGCCACCTCAGCGCTTTGCGCCATCAGGTGTCTCACCTGTCCCACTAATCCCGCAGGAGTCTCGCACCTTACACTCCAATCAACCTATCAATGTAGGCAATTCACTAAATTCTCTAGGCGAAATAATCTTTAGAAAAAATCAAAAAGGAAAAAGAACCTGAAGAATTCAGGTTCTTTACTCAGTCGTTTCGATGCGGTTTTCTTCGAGGACGGTATACATGTTGTCAGCGTCCTCTTTTTTGGTCGTATCCTTAAGCTCGTCGATTTTCACCTTTACAAGCTTTTGGCCAAAACGAATCGTAAGCTCGTCCCCAACTTTTACATCAGAAGAAGCTTTCGCCTGCAATCCGTTTATCGTGATACGGCCTTGATCTGAAATCTCCTTCGCCACGGTTCTCCGTTTAATAAGGCGGGAGACTTTCAGAAATTTGTCTAAGCGCATGCTTACTTAACAGCTTCTTTCAGCTTGTTGCCTGCTTTAAATGCTGGAACAGTAGCAGCCGGGATTTGAATTTCTTTACCCGTTTGAGGGTTGCGGCCAGTACGGCTAGAACGCTCGCGAGTTTCAAAAGTTCCAAATCCAACAAACTGTACTTTTTCTCCGCCTTTAAGAGCAGAAGTGATTTCATCGATTACGCCATTAACGACTGTTTCTACATCTTTCTTAGTAAGACCTGACTTTTCTGAGATATTTGTTACCAATTCATTTTTGTTCATTTTTATTACCTCCTAAAGTTTCTTTCAAAGAATTCGCTAGAAACCCTTTATAATTAAGGGTTCATGATATTTCTCGAGAAAATATTCTCTATTTCTCACTATAATCCTTCTTTGTTGAAAAAAAAATTATTTTGCTTCGACCCAAAGTCGGTCAATTTCTTCCAATGTTACATCTTCAAAAGATAGATTCTTCTCTTTTAGTGCAGTCTCAATATAACGAAAACGCTTATAGAACTTTCTGTTCGTTGCATTAAGAGCTTCTTCAGGATCTATTTTATAGAAGCGGGCTAAATTCACAACTGAAAACAGCAGATCACCAAGCTCTTTCAGCTGTTCTTCACCTTCAGCTTCCTGAAATTCTTTTAATTCCTCTAATATCTTATCATAAACAGGTCCTGTTTCTTTCCAGTCGAATCCAACCTTAGCAGCCTTTTTCTGAAATTGAAAGGCTTTTTGAATAGCCGGCATACCTTTAGGCACACCATCTAAAAGAGACTCTCTTTTTTCCTTGCCCGCTTCTTGTGCTTTTATAGCTTCCCAGTTAGCTACGACTTCATCGGCATCTTCTGCACTTACGTCACTAAACACGTGAGGATGACGGCGGATCATCTTCTCGGTTAAGACAGAAATCACATCATCCATCGCAAAAAATCCCTCTTCCTCGCCAATCTGAGCGTGCAGAAGTACTTGCAGCAAAACGTCACCGAGCTCTTCAGCCAAAGTCTCATCATCTTCCTCATCGATCGCTTCCAGCACTTCGTATGCTTCTTCAATTAAATATTTCTTCAGACTGACATGTGTTTGCTTCTGATCCCACGGACAGCCTCCGGGACCTCTCAATCTTTCAATAACACTTTTCAAAAATGAAAAATCTCTGTACATCAACGTTTCTTCTTTGACAGGAGGTACGTATACAGCGGTTAGATTGTTTAAAGTTACAGACTGATCTAACTCGAATAGCGGAACTCTTTTTATCGTCTCACTTGAGCTTCCGGCTGCTGTTACAACAGCCACTTCATAATCGTCTGGATACTTTTCCATCAGTGTCAATTTTACTTCTGATGCGATAAAAGCATCGTACACTTGAACAATAACAAGATGATGCCGAATTTGGATTTCTTCTTTTTTTAGTGATGTCCCATCAAGAATTTGGCACCCTTCAATCGGGTCAATCTTTAAGGCCGTGTACATTTCATCGAGAAAACTTTTACCGCCAGCCACTGTTACTTCTGTATTATTTTGATCAGCGTTATGCAGCAAAAGCTGAACCGCCTGCTCAGCAACTAATGGATGACCTGGTACGGCATAAATGACATGTCCGTTTTCTTCAGCAGCCTTAAATAAAAGTTCTGCAATTTCCTCATATACAGGCTCAAATTGATCATGCTTTTCATAGATATCATCAAATGTTATAAATGTTGTGCCTTGTTCGATAAGCTCTTCTACAGCAGGGTGATGAATCGTTCTCGCATATACTGTTTCTGCCGATTCAAGCAACCGGTATATACCGAGCGTCATTTGATCCAGGTTCCCTGCTCCTAAGCCTACTATCGTAATTTTCTTATTCATTTTGGCCTCCTTTTTTTCAGCCGTTCTACTACCTTCTTAACCGTTCCGGCCGAATGGAATACTGATTCCCACTCCGCCTGGGAAAATATTTTAAACTTTATAATGACGGTAAGATAGATCACTCCACCAAGCACCGAAGAAGTTATACTGATAAACATAGCATTAATCCTAGATACACCTTCAAAAATATTTTCAGCAATAACTATCCACAATAAAACACCGGCAGCCATAACACCTAATGAAAATAGATAAGAGAATAGGTTAACCGCTCGTACATTGCTCAAAAACTTTGTTGCCGTTTGGAGCTTTATTAATTGGAGCACTGCAGCAATACTTGTAGCCATGACAGTTGAAAGTGCTGCTCCCTCCATTCCGAAGTGCCGTATCAGTATCAGGTTCCCCGCAACTTTTACGAAAATTGCAGCCAGGATGGATAGCGCTGCATACCTTCCATGTCCGATCCCCTGCAAAAGACCTGTAGAAGTATAAATAATAGATACTGAAACAATGGACAGACACAATACAGCAAGTGCAGATGATCCCTGTGCATTCTTAAAAAGCATAGTATTTAGAGGTTCCATGATACAGATGAGCCCAACTGATGCAGCTCCGCCAAAAACAACAGAAATTTTCACTGACAGCTTCGTGAGTAACTGAATATCAGCATTTCTTTTTTGCTGTACTAAATGAGCCATTTCCGGGACGACAGCAAGTGCTAATGATGCTGCGGCTACAGTTCCGAGCTGAAGAAGAGGTTGCCCCCGGTCAAATACCCCTTTTAACAGTTTGGCGTCATATGACTGCATACCGCTTTCGACCCACACATTTACAAAAAGGAATGCATCAACCAGCTGCATCAACGCTAAAACAAGTGCGCTTAAAGATAGATAAATACTCGATTTCAGCAGTTCAGCTCCATATGTAATCCTTATTTTTGCTTGAGGATGATAAGCGGGAGTAATTCCTTTTCTCCAGAAAAACAAAAGGAATACTCCTGAAGCTGCAGCACCTAAAACAGATCCCGATAAAGCACCTGCTCCTGTTTCATAGCTGGAATAGCCTTCTCTAACCAAATAAAATGAAATTAATAATATACCTGAAACCCGAACGGTTTGTTCGAGCAACTGCGAAACAGCAGTAAGCTGCATATCACCATACCCTTGATATGTACCTCTGAGAAAAGCAGACAGCGGTATAAATAAGAAAAGGATGGATATAACACGAATAGGCAATGTAAGATGGCTGTCACCCATTATATTTGCTATGTAAGGTGCAGATAAGAACAAAGATATAAAAGAAATAATCCCTAACAAAAAGGATGTCCAAATTGACGTTTTTATAAGATGATCATTATTGCTTTTTTCTGATGCGATCATTTTAGATAGTGCCATTGGAAATCCTGTAAAAGCAACAGCAGCGGCTATCGCATAAAAGGGATACGCTTGCTGAAATACATAAAAACCGAAATCACCTGTCATGTTTTGATAGGGAATCCGGTAGACGGCACTTAATAATTTAACAACAAGGGCTGCTGCAGTAAGCAGCAAAGCACCTTCCCAAACAGAAGACTTTTTTGTGTTCATTTTAGTACCTCAAAAATCGTTAACGTTTTACTTCGTATTTCAAATGTTGTTTTCGTAAACCTTGTTGCCCTTGAAGTGGTTGATTTCCGCTCCAGTTGCTCGCTTTCCATGGGGCGGGCGGTGAGCCTCCTCACGCTTTGCGCCTTTAGGAGTCTCACCTGTCCCACTCGTCCCATAGGAGTCTCGCACCTTGCTCTCCAATCAACTTGCAATGAAGAGAATGAAAAGAGACCAAAGACAACATTCTTTAGAGAAGAGCCTCTTTAAAAGAACCTATTCAGATATATATTTCCCGGGACGACACATGTCGACATAACTCATTACAATTCTTTTTAATTCAACGTATTATACCACAATTGAAAGAAACGCTCGTACCTTTGTTGTGACGTATCGCCCAGCGATACACACGTATGGAAAAATAAAAAAAGAAAGGGCGAAAATAGCCCTTCCTTATTGCTCCATCTGTCTGGCTAAAAATCCTGCAGCTGTTTCAGAAAGTTTCTGCTCCAGTTCAGTAAGCTTCTTTCCTTCTTTTCCGATCATAACGACCGCTCCGATTGGATCGCCACCCGCTATGATTGGAGCGATCACATGAGATGTATTTTCTTTAATACCATCAATAAGCTCGGCTTCTGCTCCGTTTGATTCAACCAGTGTCTTCCGGTCACTCATAGAAGATTCCACTACTTTGCCTATGGCTTTATTATGATAGTCTTTTTTGGATCCGCCAGCTACCGCAATATATGTATCGCGGTCAGCAATTAAAACAACATGACCTGTACTGTCTGCAAGGCTTTCCGCATATTCTTTCGCAAAATCGCCAAGCTCATTGATAGGAGAATATTTTTTCAAGATGACTTCTCCATCTCTGTCTACAAAAATCTCAAGCGGGTCTCCCTCGCGAATCCTCAGCGTTCTGCGGATTTCTTTAGGGATAACAACGCGCCCAAGGTCATCAATACGTCGAACGATACCAGTCGCTTTCATATAAATAATGCCCTCTCTTTCGGATGATGATGGTGCACTGATGTAACAACAAAATGGTTCCTTCTCTGAAAGAATGTTCCATTTTCTAGGTTTATTATTTGTTACATCTCTTGTTCTATTCACGAATGAGAGGGCTTATTAAATTTTAGCGTGTATTTGTTGTCTTTTGTTTCCTCGCATGCTTTATTTCTTTTAGGAAAAGGTCAATTTGTTTTAAGAGTTCTAAGTCTTTTATGCGTTTTCTGTTAATGACCACTTTCATAAAGTTATTTTGCATCCCGAGGTTCACATGTCTTCCGATCTTGTTTGCGATCTCAAACATTTTTCCTCCATCGACTGAAGCTGTAGAACTTTCGGTGAGGAGCATATTAACCGTGTCTTGCTTCTGTTCAATCGATTTAATGCCTTCAAGTTTAGCACGCAGCTTTATTCCTGCTGCCAACAGCAAGCATTCGACTTCCACAGGATAATCGCCAAACCGATCGATGAATTCTTCCTGCAAATCAGAAATATCTTTAAGCGACTTAGCAGCCCGTACATGCTTATACATTTCGATCTTTTGCTTCTCATCTCCAATGTAACTTGAAGGAATATAAGCATCCACTTCTATATTGAGGTCCACTTCTTCTTCCACTTCTTTTGGTTTTGTTCCTTTGCGTTCCTCGATAGCTTCTTCAAGCATTTGCGAGTAAAGGTCAAAACCTACAGAATCAATAAACCCATGCTGCTGAGCACCAAGAAGGTTTCCAGCACCTCGGATAGACAGGTCGCGCATCGCAATCTTAAATCCTGAACCTAATTCTGTGAATTCTTTAATTGCCTGCAGACGTTTCTCAGCGACTTCTGTTAACACTTTGTCACGCTGATACGTAAAATACGCGTAAGCAACACGATTCGATCGTCCTACTCGGCCGCGGAGCTGATAAAGCTGGGATAAGCCCATCTTATCCGCATCATAGACGATCAGCGTATTCACATTCGGAATATCGACACCCGTTTCAATAATCGTTGTTGATACTAATACATCATAGTTTCCTTCTAAAAACTCAAGCATGACCGTTTCAAGCTCGTTCTCTGACATTTGACCGTGTGCATATGCCACCCGGCAATCAGGAACAAGCATGGAAATCTGTTCAGCCATTCGCTCTATGGAATCAACCCGGTTATATAGGAAATATACTTGGCCGCCACGTCCCATCTCTCTTTCAATCGCTTCACGGACCAGTGAGCCATTGTACTCCATTACATAGGTCTGAATGGGGAAGCGGTTTTCTGGAGGTGTTTCTATGACCGACAGATCACGTACTCCAAGCATTGACATATGGAGTGTACGCGGAATTGGCGTTGCTGTTAATGTAAGTACATCTATATTCGATTTCAGCGTTTTAATCTTTTCTTTATGCGTTACACCAAAACGCTGTTCCTCATCGATAATTAGTAATCCCAGGTCTTTATATTGCACGTCCTTTGAAAGAAGACGGTGTGTACCAATCGCAATATCTACAGTACCTGCTTTTAAGCCTTTTATTACTTCGTTCTGTTCTTTTTTTGACCGAAACCGGCTTAAGCTGCCAATCGTTATCGGAAACTCTGAAAACCGCTCACGGAACGTTTCGAAGTGCTGCTGAGCAAGAATGGTTGTCGGCACGAGGAAAGCTACTTGCTTGCCATCCATAATTGCTTTAAAAGCTGCACGGATAGCGACTTCTGTTTTGCCATAGCCTACATCTCCGCAGAGCAGCCGGTCCATAGGACGAATGCTTTCCATGTCCTTTTTAATCTCTTCGATAGTACGAAGCTGATCTTCTGTCTCCTGATAAGGAAAGCTCCCTTCGAACTCACTCTGTTCAGCGCCATCTTGTGAAAAAGCGTATCCTTTGCTTGCTTCACGTTCAGCATAAAGCTTTATTAAATCATCTGCTATATCCTGTACAGAAGACTTTACTTTGCTTTTTACTTTTTTCCAGTCGCTACCGCCTAATGAGTAGATTTTCGGCTCTTTACCTTCAGAGCCTACATACTTTTGTACTTGATCGATCTGATCAACAGGTACGTAAAGCGTGTCATTGCCAGAGTACTTAATGTGCAGATAATCCTTATGCACACCTTTGATCTCGAGCGTTTCGATACCTAAATATTTTCCGATCCCGTGGTTAACGTGAACAACATAGTCCCCAACTTTTAACTCCGAGTAGCTTTTTATACGTTCAGCATTTGTCATCCGCTGCTTCCGGGCAGGACGCTTCGCTTTTTTCGTGAAAACTTCCTCTTCTGTTATGACAACAAGCTTTTGCTTTGTTGATTCAAAGCCACTCGCAAGGTCTCCAAGCAATATCTGGCTTGTTTTCGGGCGAATATCTTTATCGTCATCTATTATTCCAGCATCCATCTCATAGTCAGCCAGAACTCTTTCCAGGCGGTTTGCACGTTCTTTGTTAAGCGCCACAAAAACAATCGCAAAACCAAGCTTCTTCCAGCGATCCATTTCTCCTTTTAACACATTCATCTGTCCATGGAAGTTCTGCATACTTTTGCATTCTACATTTAGTATGTTCTGCGGCTGAGTATGAGGAACATGCCTTAAGAAAAGAGATAGATAAATAATCGGGAAACTCTTTTTGTCTCCGAGGAGTGCATTTGTGTCTGGTGATATCGTGAGACCTCGTACAAGCTCACCATGTTCCAATAGAGCTGTCTGCCACTCTGCTTCTTCCTTATCAAGCTGCTGGCTCGTTTCCTGGATTCGTCCGATCTCATCCATAATGATTAAGCAGTCAGGAGAAACATAATCCAAAAGACTTGCCGGATTATCATAAAACAAAGAAGCGTATTTATACATGCTTTGAAACTGTTGATGTTCTCTTAAACGTCCTGTTTCATAGCTTATATTTTCAACAAGCATCTCTTTTAGTGAATCATCTTTAATATTTTTTAGTGTATCTGCCAGCCTCGCATCAATCCGTTCAGCTGCTTGTTCATAATGCTCATCAAACAAAATGAGTTCTTCTGCAGGAGCAATTGAAATCTCTTGTACTTTATCTTTTGAACGCTGTGTTTCTGCTTCAAAGAACCTTATAGAATCGATCTCTGTATCAAACAGTTCAATACGAACAGGGTTCTTAACGGTTAAAGGGAAAATATCAATAATTCCCCCGCGCACACTAAATTCACCAGGGGTTTGAACCATAGAAGTTCTTTCATACCCCATAGCAACAAGCTTATTCAAAATTTGATCAGGATCGATCTCCTCTCCCATTCGAAAAGACAGACCTGCCTGCTTCCAAATTTCAATGGGCGGCAAATATCTTCTTAATCCTGCAATCGGTGTAATGATGACACCTGAAGCGGACTTACTTAAATAATTTAAAGCTTCGATACGCTGACTTTTTAATTCTGGACTGGAAATCGCCATTTCTGAAGAGATTAAGTCATTAACCGGATATAAATAAACTTCATCTTCAGGTAAAAGAGAAGTTAAATCTTCATATAACTTTTGGGCCTGAAACAAATTATGTGTGATAACCAATTGAGGTTTACCCGTTTTTTCATGCAGGCTGCTGATCAGCATTGTCCGTGCAGAACCTGAAAGGCCCGCAACTAATTGTTCTTTCAGTCCAGCATTTATACCATTTAAAATAGAATCAAAATCTTCTCCCTGACTAAAATATCTCTTTAATCCGAGCAATCTTTCTCCCCCTCTCAAACGCCGTTCATAGCTGTACACTATGATATGTAAACAGAAAAAGGCTTTGGTCCGCATCATAGCCTGCGGCCAAAGCAATACCTTATTGAATAAAAGATTTCAGTGTATGAAATTCAGGATAGCGTTCTAATGTATCCTGACAATCTTCACAAGTAGTCGTTACTTCTATATCTCCATTCTCTTTATAGGAGAGCAATTCCTGCCGTTCTTCTGCAGTAAGTGTTTCAAATCCAAGATTCGCTGCGTTCACAGTATGGTGATCAATGGTGCCAACATGTGTTTTACAATGCCTGCACCGGTAATGAATAGCCATATAAGTTCCCCTTTCGGTTAGCATTCTACTAACCATTATGAGCGGAACATGAGTAATCTATTCTTTACCCGTTAAACTTATTCATCACCTTATCAAATGATGTATCAATAAAAGCTTCGCTTGCTTTAAGTGCACGTTCAATCCCATTCTCCACATCAGGCTGTTCTTCTTTTGAAAAACGGTTAAGTACAAAATCAGGAACAGGCTGCTGATTTGGTGGACGTCCTATACCGAAACGGATCCGCTTAAATTCCTGTGTTCCAAGATGAGCTATCATAGACTTAATTCCATTATGACCGCCGGCACTGCCTTTTGTTCTAAGTCTTAGTTTACCTGGCTGAGTATCGAGGTCGTCATAAATCACAAGAATGTCCTCAACAGGTATCTGAAAATAATCCATAAAAGGGCCAATACATTCACCAGACAAATTCATATACGTCAGCGGTTTAAGTAAAAAGATTTTTTCCCCGCCAATGTTTGCAGTTCCGTATATTCCCTTAAATTTTGTTTGCTGCATTTGAATGTTCAGAGAATCGGAAAGTCTGTCGATTACTTCAAACCCAATGTTATGTCGGGTTCCATCAAATCTTGATCCAGGATTCCCGAGTCCTATAAACAATTTCACTTTTGGTTCACCTAACCTTTAAAATGTCATACGACCATTATACATCAATTCTTATAAACAGAATAAAAACGCAGCGGCTGCTGCGTTTTATATACATCTATTCGTCTTACTTTTCCTCTCCCTGACCTTCCTGGCTATCGTCAGCTACAGATTCAGAAGACTCTGGAGCATCTCCAGCTTCATCCGCTTCTTCTGTTTCTGGGTCAGTTTCTTCATCCTGAAGCTTAGGCGGTGTTACACTTGCTATCACTTCATCTTCTTCATGAAGAATTTCGTATTTGCTGCCAGTCGGCAAGTCCTTAACGTATAAGGAATCACCAATGTTTAAGTGTTCAACAGAAGCTTCCAATTGCTCTGGAAAGTCAGAAGGAAGTGCTTTTACGTTTACAGTTGCATGTACACGCTGCAGAATTCCGCCTTCCTTAACACCAGCAGAATCGCCTGTCAGTACAACTGGCACCTCAGCTTCAGTTTCTTTATTTAGATCAATCGCAATAAAATCAATGTGAGTAACTGCATTCTTTAAAGGGTGTATTTGCATTTCCTGTACCATGACAGAATAATCTTTTCCATCCACTTTAAGTTTGAGTACGCCGTTTTTACCTACTTCTCTATAAGCTTTAACAAATTCAGGTTCATCAACGGACAGTGCAACAGACTCCGTTCCGTAACCATAAAGGTTTGCGGGAACATGTCCTTTATTTCGTAACTCCGTCAAAAATGAACGTTTTTCAGTATTTCGTTTTTCGACTGTTAGATTCGTTGCCATATTGAGATCCACCTTTCCTATTTCGAGTCTCTTAAAAGGATTACCCGAAGTGAAAGATTTTAAAACGTGAAGTTTATTCTCTCAATTAGAAAGGGTCGATTTCCGCTTCAGATGCTCGCTTTCCGCGGGGCGTGCGGTGAGCCCACTCGTCGCCTTGCACCTTTAGGAGTCTCACATTCAAAGGAGTTGGTTTGCTCCTGCGTCTACAAGTAAATTCTGACGAAGGATGTTCCTCGTCGCATGCCTTGCGAGAAGGATACCCAGGTAGATGGCACGCTGATCCCGCAGGACAAGGAAGACTTCGACAGCGTTCCATCGCACGAAGAAAATGTGATTTTCATTTTCGAGGAGTCTCGCATCTTACGCTTCAATCAACTAGTCAACGAAGACTTCAGAAAGTCATTCAAAAATCCAGAAAAGAACTTAGTCAAACAATTTAGAAACTGAAAGCTGTTCGTGAACACGGATGATCGCTTCACCTAATAGCGGTGCTACTGAAAGCTGTGTAATTTTGTCGATTTTCTTCTCTTCAGGAAGAACGATTGTGTTTGTCACAACTAGTTCTTTAATTGAAGAGTTTTGGATTCGGTCCATAGCTGGCCCTGAAAGTACTGGATGCGTACAGCATGCATACACTTCTTTCGCTCCGTTTTCCATAAGTGCATTAGCAGCCAAAGTAATCGTACCCGCTGTATCAATAATGTCATCGATTAAGATAGCTGTTTTGCCTTCAATGTTACCTACGATGTTCATTACTTCTGAAACATTCGGACGAGGGCGTCGCTTATCAATGATGGCGATTGGAGCTTTAAGACGGTCAGCCATTTTACGAGCTCTTGTAACACCGCCATGATCTGGTGATACGATAACGATGTCATCTAAGTTTTTATTTGAGAAATAGTTAGCAAGAATCGGCACACCAAGCAGCTGGTCTACAGGAATGTCGAAAAAGCCTTGAATTTGAGTTGCATGAAGATCGATTGCAATTACACGAGTAGCTCCTGCTGTTTCAAGCAAGTTTGCAACAAGCTTTGCAGTAATAGGCTCACGTGCACGTGCTTTTCGGTCTTGGCGTGCATAGCCATAGTAAGGAATAACGACATTAATCGTTTTAGCAGATGCACGTTTTAAAGCATCAATCATAATTAAAAGTTCCATTAAATGCTGGTTAACAGGGTCGCTAGTGGATTGAATAACATATACTTCACACCCGCGGATGCTTTCTTCAATGTTGATTTGAATTTCCCCGTCACTGAATTTTGTTACTGAACTTTCTCCAAGTTCAATTCCAATATGCTCTGCAATCTCTTTTGAAAGTTCCTTATTGGAATTTAAAGTGAAAACTTTTAATGTAGGATCTACATACGTACTCATTGATGGCTTCATCCTTCCCCACTCTTAATAATTATTGGTTTTGTTTTTCGTTAAGCTTTCGAACGTAGTTTTCTTTAACGGTCTGGCGCGATCTTGCGATGGACAGCGACTCAGCCGGGACATCATTAGTAATGGTAGAACCTGCTGCAACATAAGCGTTTTTCCCAACTGTAACAGGCGCTACTAAGTTGGAATTACAGCCGATGAATGCACCATCTTCAACTTTTGTCAGGAACTTATTCTTACCATCATAATTCACAGTAATAGATCCACAGCCCAAGTTAACATCTTTGCCAATTTCGGCATCTCCAATGTAACTTAAATGTGAAGCTTTGCTTCCCGTGCTCATAACAGATTTCTTAATTTCGACAAAGTTTCCGATCTTCACATTATTCTCAAGAACAGACTTAGGACGAATGTGAGCAAAAGGTCCAATTGCTGTTTCATTACCCACTACACTGTCGTGGATGACAGACTGGCGGATTGTGTTTCCGCTTCCTACTACACTGTCTTTTATTTCAGATTGAGGACCAATGATATTCTCTTCACCAATCTTGGTGTTTCCTAAAATAACAGTTCCAGGGTAGATAACTGTATCACTCCCGATTTCTGCATCATCAGAAATATACGTTTGTTCTGGATCGATTAATGTAACCCCATTTCTCATATGACGCTCATTAATTCTCTTTTTCATAAAGCTCTCCGCTTTGGAAAGGGCAACTCGATCATTTACACCCAGAGTTTCATTAAAATCAGGAGTTTGATAAGCCGCTACAACCTCACCGGCTTTTTTCAAGATCTCAATTACGTCAGGCAAATAATATTCGCCCTGTACATTGTCATTGCTTACTTTCTTTAAAGCTTCAAACAACGCTTTATTATCAAAACAGTATGTTCCTGTATTAATCTCCGTAACTTTGCGCTCTTCCTCAGATGCATCCTTATGCTCAACATTTCTTTCAACCGTACCTTCACTGTTGCGAATGATACGGCCATAGCCTGTTGGATCATCTGCCTGCGCTGTTAGGATAGTAGCTTTTGCCCCAAGTGTTTCATGTTCAGCAATAAGCCTTTCCATTGTTTCAGATGTAATAAGCGGAGTGTCACCACACACCACAAGCGTAACGCCTTCTTCGTTAGCTAGAACCTCTTCTGCCTGCATAACAGCATGCGCAGTTCCAAGCTGCTCTTCTTGAAGGACATACTGAATGTGATCGCCCAGTTGTTCCTGAACCTTTTCTGCGCCATGGCCAACTACAGCCACCATTTGCTTCATTTGAAGTGAGCTGATCTGGTCAACAACATGTTGAACCATTGGCTTACCACATACAGGATGTAATACTTTATATAATTTGGATTTCATCCTTGTTCCTTGACCCGCAGCAAGAATGACCGCATAGCGATTTGTCATAGTGAACCTCCATCCATTTTCCTAATTCTTAATATACCATTACGAATATATCTTAAACGCGGGGGCATTTCAAGAAGTGACAAGGGATTGTCAATGGTTTGATATAAATAGAGAAAAAAATGGAGGAAATACGCTTATTTTTTGTGAAAGGTTCAGATTATTATAAAAATAGGCAAATAAAAAGAACCTAATCATTTGCGACCAGGCTCTCGATTCTTATTAGGATATTAAGAAGCTCCTGCTTCTTCCAAAGCAGACTCCATTTCTCCCATACGGTGATATTCTGTTAATACCGCATTTTGAATTTTTTCCCGAGTACTTGAAGTAATCGGATGTGCGATATCACGGAATTCCCCATCTGGTGTTCGTTTGCTTGGCATAGCTACGAACATTCCATTATTGCCATCAATTACTCTGATATCATGAATAACAAATTCATGATCGATTGTAATGGAGGCAATCGCTTTCATACGGCCTTCTGTATTTACACGGCGTAATCTTACGTCAGTCACTTCCATTCACAAACACCACCTTTTTCCAATAATAAGAACGTAATACTACAATTCTTCAACATTTTACAAAATCCTTCTTTGAAAAATAAAAATTTTTAAAAAATTTATAAAAATGCCATTATAGCAGTGATTTCAGGTGTTTGTACGGTATAAGTGTGCATAAGTGAAAATAAGGAGATGGCTGTCGGTTTCTTTATCCGGCTCGTTTTGTCGAAAAGTCCATAAACGAAGAATTACAGCCTAAAAACCGATTATTTCTTTCTTGCCGCTCCTTCAAAAAAAAATAAGCCCCTTCTGGAGCTTATTTCGTAAGTGCGATAACTTCTATTTCAACTTTAGCATCTTTAGGAAGACGTGCTACTTCCACACAAGAGCGTGCTGGCTTATGTTCCGAAAAATATTGGCCATAAACTTCATTAATGTCCGCAAATTCATTCATATCTTTAATAAAAACAGTAGCTTTGATTACCTGCTCAAGAGATGAGCCTGCTTCATTTAAAACCGCTTTTAAGTTGTGAAATACTTGATGTGTCTGTTCTTTAACATCTCCATCGACCATTTCGCCTTCTTTTGTCAATGGAATCTGGCCTGAACTGAAAAACAAATTGTTGTAGACGATTCCTTGGGAGTACGGCCCGATTGCTGCTGGAGCCTCTGTAGTATGAACCTTTTTCATTATGAATGACCTCCGTTTAGAGAATAATTGCCTTTTTCTACTTCAATACGGTTTTCTTTTTCGTTTACTTGAGAAAGACGTGCGATCGAAACATAATCATCTACAAGGCGCTCGGATACTTCCTGCGCTTCCACAAGTACGCCAATTCCTTCGATATGTGCCTGAAACTCTTCTATTAAACTGATCATGCCTTTAATCGTTCCGCCAGCCTTCATAAAATCATCGATGATCAATACACGGGATCCTTGTTTGATGCTTCGTCTTGCAAGGGCCATCGTTTGAATGCGTTTTGTTGAGCCGGAAACATAATTGATACTGACGGTGGACCCTTCAGTAACTCTGCTGTTGCTCCTAACAACCACTACAGGAACGTTCAAATGTGTAGCCACCGCATAAGCAAGCGGTATACCTTTCGTTGCGATCGTCATAACAACATCTATTTTTCGTTTAGAGAAGATAGAAGCAAACAAACGTCCGATCTGATTAACCAGCCTTGGATTACCGATCACATCAGTAACGTACAGATAGCCTCCGGGCAATATACGGCTTGGATCTTCCAGAAGCTGAACAAGTTCTTCAACTGTTGCTTCCGCTTCTGCCTGATCGATGCCTGGGATGTATTTCACACCGCCTGCTGCCCCTGGAACGGTCTGAACTTGTCCTAATCCGTGCTGTTCAAAATGTTCCTTAATGATAGCAAGGTCTTCACTAATAGATGATTTAGCCGATTCATAGCGTTCTACAAAATAAGATAAAGGAATAAGCTGATGGGGATGATGAAGTAGGTAGGCTGTCAAATCCACCATTCTTCCGCTTCTTTTTAATTTCATATTTTCCTCCAAAACCGAATGTTTGAAGTTAATATAACATTTTTATACGGATTTTATCAATCATTCCCCTAATAGTCTTACTGCGTAAACTTCATTGCAAAAACCTCTTAAACCGTTATAAACCCGCTGAAGCCTTGATTCATGCTGAAATAGCCCAAACACTGTCGGCCCGCTTCCACTCATTAAAACGGCATCTGCTCCAAGTTTCATCATCTGTTCCTTAATATGTTTTACTTCAGGGTACATTTTAAGGGTCACAGTCTCTAACACGTTGCCAAGGAGGCTGCAGATCTGGTCATAGTCTTTATCTTCGATTGCCTTAACCATACCTTCTACATCAGGATGTTTGATCCCTGAAAGATTCAAGTTCCGATATACTTCACCTGTCGAAACACCGATTGGAGGTTTAGCTAGAAGTACCCAGCAAGGAGGCGGGGAGGAAATGTGGTGAATTTTTTCACCGCGCCCTGTTGCCAGTGCGGTTCCTCCGTACACACAAAACGAAACATCTGACCCGATCTTTGCTCCGAGTTCTGCGAGTTCGTCCAGTGACAATCCTAAGTTCCAAAGCTGATTCAGCCCTTTTAATGCTGCTGCAGCGTCACTGCTTCCTCCGGCAAGACCAGCAGCGACAGGAATATGTTTTGAAATATGTATAAAAACACCTTGTTTAATTCCGTACGTCTTCTTAAGAAGCAAAGCGGCCTGATATGCCAAGTTCCGTTCATCCAAAGGCACGAAGCCGCCTGAGCTTTCTATTCTAATTTCGTCTTTTTCTAATAAAGTCAGTTCGATCCGGTCAGCTAAATCAACCGTGGTCATGACCATGGCTACTTCATGAAAGCCATCTTCTCTTTTTCGCAATGCATCAAGAGACAGATTGATTTTTGCCGGTGCTTTAATGGATACTTTATTATTAATCATCTTTATCCCTGCCTAAAAATCTTACACAATTTTGATATTTTTAATAGTAACACAGTATGAACACTTAAATATAGTTAAAATCGTTTCTCTCAGGATAGCGGAAAACCGGAGACTTAACACCTCCGGCTTCGTTATATCGCATATTTTCTTAGTTTTTTCTTTGCTCTGCTAATTCAAGTGCGCGCTTCACCATATTTCCTGCATCTTTTGAAGAAATACCGCCCCATCCATCGCGCTGAACTTTATCGTAAAAACCAAGCTCCTTTGCAATTTCAGTCTTTAATCCTTCAGACATCATTCCATGCTTACTTCTTCCCATAATGATGAAAACCCCTTTCATATGCGATACGTTATAGTATCTCCAAAAGGGGTTAATTCTTCCTGTATTTCATTTATGTATGTTTAAATCCAGCCCCATAGGGTAAAAAAAATAGCAGTAAAGAGTTCTTACTGCCCGATTGCTGCTTGTGTATCTTCTAAGAATGTAAGTTCTACTGTTTCTGTGAGTACATCCGCGTAACTATAAGAAACACGTTCAAAAGCGTTGGTGTCCTGATCTAATTTGATAATAAAAACTGCTGGGTATGTTTCTTCTAGTGTTCCTAAACGTTCGATCGTTTTACGTCGACCGCCATTTGCACGTAAAGAAAGTCTTCTACCCACGTTGGACTCTAAAGAGCGTCTAATGTCCACTATTGTTTTACCCATTTTAGGCTCCACCTCACTTAGACAAATTATAACACAAATCGTGCTTTTTTGTCAAATTAAAATTTTCATTATAGCAAGCAAAGCATTTTCATGTCAATGACCAAATATCCTTTTTTTGCTTTTTTTAGTATGTCTTTTTTTCGGGAAGATATGTATAAAATGAGTAAATGATACAAATAATCTTTTATTTTGGCTGTTTTTGCAAACTTTGTTGCTCTTGAAAGTGGTTGGTTTCCGCTCCAGAATGCTCGCTTTCCGCGGGGTGTGCGCTGAGCCTTCTCGGCGAGAAATGCGCCTGCGGGGTCTCACCTTCAAAGAAGTTTGTGTGCTCCTGCGTCTACAAGCAAATCTTGACGCGGCGTGTTCCTCGTCGCATGCCTTGCAAGAAGTATATTCAGGTGGTTGGCACGCAGGAGTCTCGCACCTTACGCTCCAATCAACTGGACAATGAAGGATCTTCACAAAAATAACCCAAAAACAACAATCTTATAGAAAAGACCCCTTTTTTTTAGAATATCGCCTTAAATCAGCTGAAAATAAAAAAACTCCGGCAGTCCGGAGTTCTATTTTACGGCTTTGTTTTGATGGGCATCCCTGTCCGGAGAAACCCTCTCGTCTCTACACCGCCTAATCCTTCTTTTCCAGTTAACGTGTTCCTCAAAACATCCATTACATTCACACGGTCCATAAATGACGTTAAACTAATCTTTGAAACGATATAGACAGGATCGAGTGCATGAATGTTTATCCGGGCAGGAGAACTTGCAAAGTTAGAGCCAACTTTAATCAGCGATTCAAAGTGAGACTGGCAAGCACCGGCAAAGATCATCAGATGATCTAAGTTCGTATACTTCCTTCTTACTTCACGGACCGTTCTGATGAAATATTTCGTATGTCGATAAGCATTGACATCTGTTACATCGCCTTTTGATTTCATGTAAGCATCATGACCTGTGATAACAAGAATGTCTGGTCTTACTTCATCCACAAGTGCTGGAACTTTTTCAGGCATCTCGGTTTCTTTCATATGAATGCCATAAACAGGTACACCGAGCTTTTTATAAAGCTCCAAACATTTATTTAAATATAAGGGATCGCCGTCAATATGGAGCACTCTTCCGGGCAGTTCAAAATAGGATTGATCATATTGATAGCCGTTTGTTGAAAGGTATTCCCTTTTTTGTCTTAGCAGATAGTAATCCTGTCTGAATAGTTTAAAAGAGGATTCTTCCTTTTCCTTAACTACTTGCCGGTGTTCAGACATTTGCTTGTCGTCCACGACAAATAAATCGTCCACTGGAGCATCAGCCCAGAGTCTGAGCTCCTCTCCTGCGAGTTCCGCAATGGTACGATCTTCACTAAATCCTACAATACGAAAAAGTAAATCCCGTTTGTAAGAGTTCCTGGTTACAATTGATCCAATCTCTAGTTTCATTTTACTCCCCCTATTTGGAGTAACAAGCTCCACTGCTCCCAATGTTCCTTTTATAAGAGTATGAGAGGATAGGGGGAAAAATGAGGTTTATTTTACAAGCGGTAAAAGAGAATCTGCCAATTTGCCGAATTCTTCGATTGTCAGTGTTTCTCCTCGGCGTTTAGGATCGATATCTAACTTCTCTAATATAGATAGGAGTTCATCTTTCTTTTCTTTTGAAACAAGCTGGCTTGTCAGGTTGTTCCATAGCGTCTTCCTTCTTTGAGCAAAAGAAGATCTGACTACCTCAAAAAAGAACTCTTCATCTTTTACGTTTACTGCAGGTTCTTTGCGAATCGTAAGTTTAATAACAGACGAATCCACATTAGGCGCTGGAACAAAAACTGTCTTAGGCACTTTAATCATCGTCTCAGCTGTCGCATAATATTGAATGGCTATAGAAAGGGAATTATAATCTTTTGTACCCGGAGATGCAGCCAGGCGGTCGGCTACCTCTTTCTGGATCATACAAACGATACCGCGAATAGGAAGTTTATCTTGAAGAAGCTTCATAATGATTGGTGTTGTCACATAATAGGGCAGGTTTGCAACTACCATTAAGTCTTGTCCTTCTTCAAAATGCTCTCTGATCACTTGGTGAATATCGGCTTTTAACACATCAGAATGAATAACTTCTACATGCGGGTATGGAGCCAGCGTTTCTTTTAAAATCGGCAGCAGCCTCTGATCGATCTCAAAAGCAACGGCTTTCTTTGAAGCTCTTGCGATAAACTCTGTCAAAGCACCGATTCCAGGGCCAATCTCAATAACTCCTGAATCCTCCGTTAAATCAGCAGCATTAACAATATTATTAAGTATGTTTCGATCAATTAAAAAATTTTGCCCCAAACTTTTCTTAAATGTAAAACCATGTTTTTCAAGTATGGCTTTTGTAGATTGCGGGGTTGAGATATCTTTTCTCATTACTTTCTAATCCTCCTCATTTCTGTAAAGCACCTGTAAAGCTTTCTGAAATTCTTCTTGAGTGATGCGAAACATATTTAAACGTTTATATAATTGTTTCGCATTCATATATCCTAAACGGAGCTCTGCACCAATTATTTCACGCCTTTTTTTCGAATCTGCTCTTCCTGTTAAACCAGCCGCTATTAAATCTTCCCATGCTATTAATTCTCTTTCTTCTGATTCCATCATTTCTTCTCTCACATGTGAAAGAGCTTCAATAATAGCTTCTGTAGATGCATGCTCTACACCTACACCTTTATCACCTTTGGCAATGGCATCTTGTTTTGCTAAGTACGCGTGCTTACAACCCGGAACAAACTCAGATATGATCTGCCGAATTCTCTTTCCAGGAAAATCAGGATCTGTAAATACGATAATCCCCCTGATGTCATGCGCCCTCTTGATCCGATTTAAAGTATCTATACTTATTTCTGAACCATTTGTCTCAATCGTATCCGCTTCAACTGAACGTTTTATAGCGAGTGTATCGCTCTTTCCTTCAACAATAATAATTTCTTTTATTTTTTTCATGATTTCCTCCAAAACGGTGAAACCTTTTTAGGCATTGCAGCGTCTAATAATTTGAACGAAAAAACATCTTTTACTAGTATACCCCAGGCGTCAAGAAAGTCTAGGATTGACTAGCCTTACTTCTGAGCGCTTCGGTTCTATGCGCAAAAAAAGCACAGGGAATCATCCCCATGCTTTGTTAAATCAAATTAGTTTATGATGCGAATCTTAACTGTTTTTCTTCCCCAAGCCTCTGCCCGTGATTGAGAAGAAAAGAACACATCAATCTTGTTACCCTTTATAGCTCCTCCAGTATCTGATGCAATGGCATATCCATACCCTTCAACATATACTTTTGTGCCAAGAGGTATAACATTCGGGTCGACTGCGATTACTTTCGCATTCGGATTAGCTTTTAAATTGTAACCTGAAGCTGTGATCCCAGAACATCCTGAACAGTTAGCAGTATAAGCTGTACTTGTAACAATAAGCTCTCTGCCGCCAGAATTACTCGAAGCTTTGCTACGGGATACTACAGGCTGCGGTTTTGCTTTTGTACCGATAGCAACAATCTTATCTTTGCTGTCGCTTAACGTTTTTTCGCCAACAAGTTTTCTGGAAACCTCTTTACCATTTTCCATAACAACTTCGTAGCGTTTTTCTAGCTTGCCTTTCTTGCCATCTTGCACGACACGCTCTTTGCCTTGTGTTAATCCGCTGTCTTTACGGTTAACAGTAGCAAATGGTGTTTCTTCTTCCACTACATCGGTGACCTTTTCTACTCTGATGACTTCAACCTGCGTTTTGCCAGTGATTTTTTCTGTTTTGGCAGGTGATACTCGGTCTATTTCACCTAATGATACCTTTTGTTGCTTCAAAAGGTCAGCGACGGTAGTCGAAGTGGTCCAGACTTGCTGTGCTTTTCCGCCTACAACAAGCTTTACCGGAAATGCTGATTCGATCTTAATCTTGCCTTGATCTTGAATACCAGCAGATAGATTTGGCTTAATGACATCATGCTCTTTCAGCGATAACTGCTGTTCTTTTACGAATTGTTCAACAGTCTTTGCTGTCGTCCATACCTTTTTGTCTTTGCCATTTACGGTAAGGACAATTTCCTTAGCCTTCAAATAGTCAACCTTCATGTTGTCTTCGACCTTTGCTGATAGCCCAGGCTTTACAACATCATGCTGGTTAGGTTTTATATTTTGTTCGCTTAGAAGTTCTCTTACTGTGCTAGCATGTGTTTTAACTTGGCTTTTCTTTCCGTCAAGCATTAGTGTTACTTCTGCTTTCGTAGTTTCATAACCTACGAATCCAGTAGTTACCGCTAAAACGAGAAGAGCGGCTAAAGAAAGATAAAGTTTCTTTCTCGTAAAACTTGAGAACAAAGCTGTAATATTCTTATACATCCAATTTCCTCCCCTACAAGGACTGCATTATAAATATCTTTTTTCTCTCTGTCAAATCCCTCCTTTTTCGTCATTAATTGACCCAAGGCTAATTAAAACGGATAAGAAGGAAAAAGGGAAGAAAAAACGTTTGACAATTTTCCTGTCCCTTTTGTCATTTCTTGAAAGATTAACGCGATATTCTTCATGCTTCGTTTGTTTCCGACAGCATATCCTAGCGGGATATGTTAAAAATTCGAAATGCATTGTCGGAAGTTTTCTTAATGATGTCTTCAAGTGGAAGATCTTTTATATCTGATAAAGATTCTGCTACATACTTTACATAAGATGGTTCGTTTCTTTTGCCTCTTAATGGATGAGGACTAAGATAAGGACAATCAGTTTCAATTAATAGCCGGTCCATCGGAATATCTTTCGCAACTTCCTTAACCTTTTTTGCATTCTTAAATGTTACTGGTCCACCAAAACTTATGTAGAAATTCATTTCCATACATTGACGGGCAACCTCTATACTTCCGCTGTAGCAATGCATAATGCCGCCAACTTCATGGGCTTCTTCTTCCCTAAGGATGTCAACAACGTCTTGTGTCGCTTCCCGGTTATGAATAACGATGGGGAGCTTCACTTTTTTCGCAAGGCGTATTTGGCGTCTGAATACTTCTTTCTGAACATCTGCAGGCGACTTATCCCAATGATAATCCAATCCCATTTCGCCAAGAGCGACAACTTTTGGATGCGCTGCAAGTTCTTCAATCCAGGCCAAATCTTCTTCCGTCATGTCGATTGCATCGACTGGATGCCAGCCTACGCAAGCATAAATGAAGTCATATTCTTCAGCGAGATCCATAGCGCCTTTGATCGTTTCCCGGTCAAAGCCCACAACCACGATGTGCTGAACTCCTTCATCTAAAGCCCGCTGGATAACCTCCTGACGGTCTTCTTCAAATTGTGCTGCATTCAGATGTGCGTGTGTATCAAACATAGTGTACAATCCTTTCAACTTTACAAATCTTATCACATTTTCCATTCATTCGGGTAACAGTAGCATTACAATATAATTACATTGTGGGTATTAAGACCTATTTATATTAAAGATTTACAAGTGTTTCCTCTATCTTAAGCACTAAAAAAGCAGGGATATCCTCCCCGCTTTTTCTCATTATTTAACTTTTGAACCATTTGGAAGTGATTGATCAACTGTCGCCAATGTTAATTGACCATCAGAAGAACCTGCTAAAATCATTCCCTCTGAAAGTTCTCCGCGCAATTTCACAGGTTTAAGGTTTGTTACGCAAATCACTTTTTGTCCAACAAGATCGTCCGGCTTATAATACTGGGCAATGCCAGAAACGACTTGGCGTTTTTCGTATCCCAGATCCAATTGAAGCTTTAACAGTTTATCAGCTTTTTTTACTGGTTCAGCTGCTATTACCGTTGCAACCCTTAAATCTACCTTCATGAAGTCATCGATGGAGATCTCAAGTTTTTGATCGGCTGCAGATGGGGCTTCTTGCTTTACTTCTTCTTTTGGCACTTCTGCCGGTGCAGAAGTGCTTCCCATAGAATCTTTAATGAACTGTACTTCAACTTCTGTTTCAAGTCGAGGGAAGATTGGATCCCCTTTTACAACTGAAGTATCTGCCGGAATGGTGCCAAACTCCTTTAAAGAATCCCAGTCTGTCAGTTTAGAGTCATTCAAACCAAGCTGGCTCCAGATTTTCGCTGGAGTTTCTGTCATGAACGGCTGAATCAGAACAGATACGATGCGGATTGACTCTGCCAGGTGATACATAACACTTGCAAGTTCACCTTGTTTTGCTTCATCTTTCGCTAGCACCCATGGCTGCGTTTCGTCAATGTATTTATTTGTACGGCTGACAAGCTGCCAAATGGTTGAAAGCGCGATTGAAAACTCAAGGTTCTCCATCGCTTCTTCTGTTTTTCTAACTGTTTCCATCGCAAAATCTTCAAGGGTTCCATCAAACTCTGTAATACGGCCTTCATAAGCTGGAATCTTGCCGTCAAAGTATTTACCGATCATGGCAATCGTACGGTTTAAAAGATTTCCTAAGTCATTTGCGAGATCTGCATTTACTCTGTCTACAAAGCTTTCAGGTGTAAACACGCCATCAGAGCCAAACGGCACTTCACGAAGCAAGTAATAACGCAGTGGATCTAGACCATAGCGGTCGATCAGTACATTTGGATCCACTACATTTCCTTTAGATTTGGACATCTTTCCGTCCTTCATCAAAAGCCAGCCATGGGCAATAACTTGCTTCGGTAAAGGAAGCCCTAAAGCCATAAGCATGATCGGCCAATAAATCGTATGGAACCGTACAATTTCTTTACTCATTAAATGAACATCTGCCGGCCAGTATTTTTGATACTTCTCATCGTTATCACTGCCATACCCAAGTGCCGTTATATAGTTAGAAAGTGCATCGATCCATACGTAGATAACATGCTTTGGATTTCCTGGAACTTTTACGCCCCAGTCAAAGGATGTACGGGAAACCGCAAGATCCTCTAAGCCTGGCTTAATAAAGTTATTAATCATTTCACGCTTTCGCGACTCAGGATAGATAAAAGATGGGTTCTCTTCATAATAAGCAAGCAAACGGTCTGCATATTTGCTCATGCGGAAGAAGTAACTTTCTTCTTTTACCTTTTTCACTTCACGTCCGCAATCAGGACACTTGCCGTCTTCAAGCTGGCGTTCTGTAAAAAAAGATTCACAATCCGTACAATACCAGCCTTCATATTCACTTAAGTAAATATCATCCTGATCGAGAAGCTGCTGAAAGATTTTTTCGACAGATTTTTTATGACGGTCATCAGTTGTACGGATGTAGTCATCATAAGAAATGTCCATCTTTTTCCAAAGGGCTTTAATATCAGCAACAATTCCGTCTACATACTTTTGCGGATGAAGACCTTGTTCGTTTGCTTTCTTTTGAATCTTCTCCCCATGCTCATCAGATCCAGTAAGGTACATAACATCGAATCCTTTTAAACGCTTGTACCTTGCCATCGCATCCCCTGCTGTCGTTGTATACGCATGGCCGATGTGAAGCTTTCCACTTGGATAATAAATTGGTGTTGTAATATAAAATGTTGGTTTTGCCACTAATACCGCCTCCTCAAAGTATTCTGTAATAAGGAAAAAAGCCCCTCCATTTAGGGACTGTTCGTCTTTTTAAGTTATAGGGAACATTTAACTGTTCCGGAAAATGTATCTTTTTTACAAAAACTATAAAAAACTGTTTACTCTAGGACATAAAAGTAAAAAAGCAAGCGAAAGATTTCTATGTAAATACTTTCATTATTCTCTTTTCTTCCTTCAAAATATACCTAATGCATTGAAAGTGTGTCAAGGTATAGGAGCTAAAGGTTTAAAAGGAGAACATGGATAGTATTTTTTCATTGTTAGTTTTGTCGAAATTTGACGATTAATCTAAGCCTTATTTCCAGTTAATTTTTTTCATCTTTTACACTTATTTGAATTTTTTATGACAATATATGAATATATCTTCCATTTACCGGTTTCAAAAGTATTATAAAACGGGTATATACTAGAGAATTCAATTGGTAAGAGAAATAAAAATGTTTAAGTCAAAACTATTGACGACAATTGGAAATCTTGGTAAGATGTTCTCGTAGGATTTTGTCGAATTCTGACGATTAAAATAGATAGGGAAATTTTTTTATATATTCGGGAGGAGAGATTTTATTATGAAATCTACAGGAATTGTACGTAAGGTTGATGAACTAGGACGTGTGGTTATTCCGATCGAACTGCGCCGTACTTTAGGAATTGCAGAGAAAGATGCTTTAGAAATCTACGTTGATGACGACCGCATCATCCTTAAGAAATACAAGCCAAACATGACTTGTGCAGTAACTGGGGAAGTTTCAGATGATAACTACACTGTAGCAGGCGGAAAAATCATTCTTAGCCGTGAAGGTGCTAAAGAAGTTATGGATGAGCTTCAAAAGCAGCTTCAAACATCAAAATAAGAACATAAACAATAAGAGCCTTCATTTAGAAGGCTCTTTCCCTTTGTATTGAAATTATAGGCCATGATATTCCTGATAAACGGAACGCTTCGGAACATTCCGGTCAACAGCTGCTAACTTAATCGCTTCTTTTGGCTTCTCACCTTGATCTACATAATGATCCACATGTTCAGTCACCGAAAGAGACTCCCACCATTGCTCAGCTGTTTCACTCTCGAATTCTGCATTCCCGCTTCCCTCGACGACTAAGCAAAATTCTCCCCTGATCTCAGCATCTCCCTGACTTATGTAATCAGTAACTTCAGTAAGTGTACCGCGGATAATTTCTTCATATTTCTTTGTTAACTCCCGGACCACCGCAATTTTCCGGTTTTCAAATATTCCATTCATAGCCTGAAGCGTTTCTTTTAGACGATGAGGTGCTTCATAAAATAATAGCGTCGATGGAAAGGGCTTTAATCTTTCTAATTCAGCTTTCTTTTCTTTTTTCCCCCGAGGAAGAAAACCATAAAATGTGAAAAGTTCCGTATTTAATCCGGAAGCAACTAGTGCAGGCAAAGCAGCATTGGCTCCAGGCAGGGGTATGACAGGTATTTTTTCTTCTACACATTGGACGACTAGCTCATACCCAGGATCTGAAATCCCTGGCATCCCAGCATCAGTAACTAATGCGATTTGCTTTCCTTCTTTTAATGCTTCTATAAGCTTTTGTCCGCTCTGCATTTTATTATGATCATGATAACTCGTCAATGGTGCACTAATTTCAAAATAGTTGCATAACTTCTTTGTTTGCCGCGTATCTTCTGCTGCTATCATATCAGCCTCTTTTAATGTGCGAACAGCACGGAACGTCATATCTTCTAAGTTTCCAATCGGCGTGGGTACCAGATATAATGCACCAGTCCCGCGCTCGTCATGGTAGCTCTTTTGCTGCCACATATGAAACACTTCCCTCTTTTATTATTCTCTCTTTTGCGGCTCTGTTCAGTTTCTTTATGGCAAATTCCAAGCGCATTGCTTCTTGTTTCGTAGAAAAAGACTGCTGGAATACAAGCTTAAGAGGTCCTCTTCCTCTTGTATACTTAGCACCTTTTCCTTCTTCATGTTTACGCAGCCGCTGACTGATCTCATTTGTATAGCCTGTATAGTAAGTTCCGTCACCACACTCCAAAATATACACAAAATGATTATTGCTCATGTTCACCGTAGAACATCCTTTTAAGCTCAGCCGTATATTCACCATTCTCTCCATATACCGTAAGTGGCGGAAGTATATGCAGGTCAGGCTTTCCGTTTTTCATTCCTTCTATTAAAAGCATGTTAGCTTCACTTCCGGCTTTTGGATAAATCAGCTGCAGTTTTTTAGGTTCAAGCTTATACTGGCGCATAAATGCTAAGATCTCCATGAGACGGTTCGGACGATGTACCATCGCCACCTTTCCGCCTTGCTTTACAAGCTGGCTGCTAACACGAATCACATCTTCTAAGGAACAATGAATTTCATGGCGTGCAATTGCGAGATGTTCATTCTGATTGAAATCTTCTTCATGGACTGAAGCAAAATACGGGGGATTGCACGTTAACGCATCAAATGTGCCATGACCGTATTTAGCAGGTGCCTCCTTTATATCCGCGAGATCCATATTTACCTGATCATCTAGATTGTTGAGAAGAACACTTCTATTTGCCATACTGTATAGTCTTTCCTGGATTTCAACACCTGTAATGCGGGCTTTGGACCTTTTGCTCAGTAAAAGAGCTACTGCACCGTTGCCGCTGCACAAATCTATAATTTTCCCTTTTTGGATCGGAACCCAAGCAAATCGGCTTAACAGAACCGCATCCAGTGAAAACGAGAATACAGAGGGACTTTGGATTATTTTTAAGTCTTCATGGACTAAGTAATCAATTCTTTCATCAGGCAGAAGCTCAGTCATAGGATATTCCCTCTCTTTCTTTTAAAAAAGGCTTTTTTACTGTAAGTTTGTTGTTTTTGAAGTTTTAGTGAATAACCTTCGTTGACAAGTTGATTGGAGCGGAAGGTGCGAGACTCCTGCGGGATCAGCGGGACAGGTGAGACCCCGCCAGCGCGAAGCGATAGGGAGGCTCACCGCACGCCCCGCGGAAAGCGAGCACCTGGAGCGGAAATCAACCTCTTCTACTAGCTGTTTAGCCACAAAATCACCCATATAAAAAGAAGCCTTCCCCTCAGGAAAGGCGTTTATTTCTTATTTAAAAATGAAAGACAAAACAAACAATCTCCCTCTGAACGTACGCTGCCATAATGAAGGTTGCAAATGTGGAATCCTTCTTGGTAGAGACGTGCCAGATTATCATAGCCCTCACCGATATCGGCGGTAGGCTCTTTTTTCGCTTTAGAAGATGGAGATTTTTTAGCAGAAACTCGTGTCCCCTCAGAGTTCAGCTTGTTTCGAAGATTTTCATTTTCCATCACGAGATGGTGGTTTTCTTCAATTAATGCAGCCAAATGGGTCTTGAAATCTTCTAGTTGCTGTGACAACTCCGTGATTTGTTCTTCCATTTGCACCACGCGGGAAAATATAGTCTTCTTTTCCACGAATTCCACCTCTTTTACTCTGTGGCCTGACTGAATAATTCCTCTTTCTTGCCTTCTGCCAACTCGTCCAATGTAAACTCTGTCGTTCTTTCCATTGAAGGAATGTTTACTTGAATGAGCTTTTCAAGCAAGTTCAAGCCGACAACGCGACCAACACCATGAGGGGTCATAATTTCTTCACCAACATCAGGCATTTCTTCTTTAGCTTCTTCGTAATAGTCATTTTCGTACTTCAGACAGCACATTAAACGTCCGCATAATCCTGAAATCTTAGCTGGGTTTAATGAAAGGTTCTGATCTTTTGCCATTTTGATTGAAACGGGTTCAAAATCTCCTAAGAAAGTTGAACAGCAAAGCATACGGCCGCATGGTCCAATTCCCCCGAGCATTTTCGCTTCATCTCTGACACCGATCTGTCTTAGTTCTATTCTTGTCCTAAAAATAGAAGCAAGATCTTTAACAAGTTCACGGAAATCTATCCTTCCGTCTGCTGTAAAATAAAAAATGATTTTATTTCTGTCAAACGTATATTCAACATCGACCAGCTTCATGTCCAGCTGGTGTTCAATGATTTTTTCCTCACAGCTTTGAAACGCTTCCTTAGCGGCTGCTTTATTTTCATCCACAGATAAAATATCTTTCTGTGTCGCGAGCCGAACGACTTTTTTTAAAGGAAGAACTACATCGTTCTCCCCGACTAGTTTCTTATCGATAACTACCTTGCCATATTCTATTCCACGCGCTGTTTCCACAATAACGAACGCGTCTTTCTTCACTTCAAGGTCGCCGGGGTCGAAATAATATACTTTACCCGCTTTCTTAAAGCGGATGCCCACTACCTCATACAAGGTTTTATCCCTCCCGTAATCGTAAAACCAACTGCTCCATCACCATAAGGGGGCTGACGTTGCTCCTTAGTCTAGCTTGAGCAGTCAGTATAGCTTGCAGAGCTTCTCCTGTTTTCTTTTGAGACGTTTGAAGCGCCTGCTGCTCTAATGCTTGAAGCTGGTCGAAAAACACGACTTTTTCCGACTGTGATAAATGTATAGATAAAAGATCCCGATACCAGATCAAAAGTAAGTTTAAAGCTAAACGCAGCTGTTCTTTCTCTTTAAAAAAGCTTAAATATTGGTCTTGCAGAACAACAAGACAATAATCAGGCCGCAGCCGCAGTTCCTCCGTCAATTGTATCACTTTGGCTCTTGCTTGTGCAAACCACTCTTCCCTACAAATTTCGAGTGCTTCTGCATAATCTGATGTAAGTGAAGAGGCCAAAGCTGCAATCGGCTTCGGTATTTCCTCCTCTAACAGCTTCTGTAAAATCCCTTCAGGAGCAAGGGGCGAGAAAGAAAGAGTCTGTGCACGCGAACGGATGGTATCAAGTAAGCTATGTACCTGTTCTGTTAATAAAATAGCAATCGTATCTGAACCCGGCTCTTCTAAAAACTTCAGCAGACTATTTGCTGCCTGAACGGTCATCTTATCAGCGTGCTCCAAAATATAAACCTTTTTAGAAGACTCCATTCCGCTGTATGCAAATTCCTTCTGCAGTCCCCTGATCTGGTCAATCTTTATCGACTGTCCGTCGGGTGAGATGATATGTACATCCGGATGATTGCCTGATGTGATTCTTTTGCAGTTGGTGCAGTTCTCGCACGGATTCCCATCTTCAGTATTTCTGCATAGAAAGGTTTTAGCTAACGCCGTTGCAACTGCCATTTTGCCTGTTCCGTGTGCTCCTTCAAAAATATATGCATGAGCAAGGCGCTGCTTTTTTATACTGTTTTTTAAAAGTTTCACAACACGGGGCTGCGTCTTGCTGCTTATTTCCCAGCTCATCATACATTTCACCTGCTACGTATATAAATTAACTAATAATCCTTTTATTTCACCTATCTTATCTAATAAGGATATAGAGTCTTTTTCCTGGCTTAATACTGCTTCTGTAATTTGGATCAGCTGTTCATCAATTTCTTTAACAAGTTTGAGTGTCCGTGATCGCCCTTGCTCATTCCAGCTTTTGTTCTGTTTTAACTGCATACCGAAATTAACGGCTTCTTTTACGAAGCGCTGAACCAAATTTTTATAAAGCTGCAGATCTCGTACAGTTTGGGACTGCAGCAGTCTTTTTCCTTGTGTCTCGATATCACCTAACAGCCTTGTCAGCTGTTCAGAGTGAAGTTTCTCACTCTGCTTGGATACCGTCTCTCCAAATGAAAGGGATGTTTTCTTTCCCATTTTCCCCTCATTCTGCTTTGTATCAAGAACTGGTCTTATGTCCTGTCCGATTTTCATAATAACCCCTCAATTTTGAAGCTTAAATTTATTAAAATTGCTGGAAGCTTTCAACTGGCAGTACGAATACCGTTGCACCGCCAACTTCTACTTCAACAGGATATGGTACATAAGCATCCGCGTTTCCGCCCATCGGAGAAACTGGTGCAACCATCTGATTACGACTTTTGCAGTTCTCTCGGATAATATCCATTACTTCATCTATCTGAGCATCTTCCACACCAATCATAAACGTTGTATTTCCGGCTTTAAGAAATCCGCCCGTTGTTGCGAGTTTTGTGGCACGGTAATTCTTTTCAACAAGCGCATCCTGCAGTCGGTTGCTGTCTTTATCTTGAACAACGGCTATAATCATTTTCATGGTAAATGCCTCCTTTTACTTTTCCTTATGATTCGCTAAAAGCTTATCCAAATCCTTTACGATCTCTGCAAACACCGTCTTAGGATCCTGTTCACCGTTAACCCGATGAATTCGTTTCTCCTGATTAGCAAAAATATGCTGAAATCCTTCTCTTACCCTTTCATGATAAGAAAGATCTTTTTGCTCGATCCGGTCGAGGCTGGCCGTTCCGTATCTCGCTTTCATTCGCTCTCGTCCAACTTCTGGAGAGACATCGATAAAATAACTGCGGTCAGGAACGAGTCCGCTCGTTGCAATGCTGTTTACCTGCAGTACCGGCTCTTCTCCGACACCGAGCCCAAATCCTTGATATGCGAGTGAGGCATCAACAAAACGGTCACATAATACAACCTTGCCTTCTTCAAGGGCAGGCAGAATTTTCTCATGAACATGCTGTGCCCTTGATGCAGCATAAAGAAGAACTTCTGTTAGGTCGTGCATTTCTTTATGTTCTGGATTTAAAATAAGCGAGCGGATCTTATCACTGATTCTAGTACCGCCTGGTTCGCGTGTTTGAATGAAGTCAATTTTATTTTGTGTTAAGTATTCAGCAATTTTTGCAACCTGAGTTGTTTTGCCTGATCCGTCTGGACCCTCTAGCGTAATAAATAAGCCTTTCACAATTACTGCTCCTTACTTATATCAAATACATGCATCTTATTCTGCTCACTGATTCCTTGAAATCGAGCACCCTTCTCCTTAAGGAATAAATAATGACGGATGGATTCTGATGTAATTTTTTCTCCCTTTGCAATCAAAGGAATACCTGGAGGATACGGAATTACTGCTTCAGCTGCCGCATATCCTTCAGCATCCTCAATTTGAACATGTTTGACGGACAATCGCTTCATGTCACTATAGGAAAGTCCTAACGTACTGACCGTAGGAAATAGCGATACCGTTTGAATCGTTTCTGTTCTATTTTTATATAAAGAAAGTTTTTCCGAAATTTTATAAAAAACTTCCTTAAGCTCAGTAAGCCCATTGATTGTTCCGAGGGGCAAAATAAGCAATACATTCCGGTCATCGGCAAGCTCTGTAAACAAACCTTCTTCTTCAAAAAGATGCTGCAGTTCAAACCCTGATATATCTTTATCTGACTGAACAGTTATCTTGAGAGGATCTGAAACATAACCTGAAGGAGTTTTAACAGTATGAAGATGATGCAGCGAATTGATAAACACTCTAAACTCATCAGCTTGAAGAATAATATTATCTAAATCCGCCTCTGACAAGTTCTCCATATACAGACGGCTTAAATCCAGTGAAGCCATAATCAGATAAGAAGGGGAAGAAGATTGAACCATCTGAAGAGCTTGCGATAAACGATACTCATCAACTTGATCACTGTTCACATGTAAAAAAGCACCCATCGTTAAAGCAGGTAGTGTTTTATGTGCGGATTGCACAACAATGTCTGCTCCTCTATGTATCGCACTATATGGCATATTTTTAAGTCCAAAATGTGCTCCATGTGCTTCATCGACCAAAACGATGCCGTTATGAGCGTGGATTACTTCTGCTATATCTTCTATACCCTGCTGCATGCCGTAGTAAGTAGGATTTGTTAAAATAATTCCTTTAAACTCAGGATAGCTTCTTATAGCTGCCTTTACAGTATCGAGGCTGACACCTAAGGGAAATCCTCCGTCTTCATCCATTTCTGGTGATAAAAATACGGGTTCCGCACCTGCTAGTTCAAGTCCATTCAGAACTGATTTATGGCAGTTCCTCTGAACAAGAACGATATCACCCTGAATAAATGAAGAAAGAATCATAGCGAGATTCCCAGAAGTACTTCCCCCAATAAGAAAATAACTTCTCTTTACGTTATAAAATGAGGAGAGCAACTCTTGCGCTTCGAGGATTGCTCCTTCTGGATGATGCAGATCATCAAGCCCTGTCAATTCTGTGGCATCTAAGGACAAGACAGGCTGAAAAAAAGGTTTTGCAGTCTTTTCAAAGATATGACCATTTTTGTGTCCAGGAACATGAAAAGACCACTTATTATTCTTTGTATGTTTAATTAACGCCTCATATAGCGGTGCATGTTTCATAGTTAAAAACCCTTTAATTTTTAAACGTTTCTCGTCTTTTGGTATATCTCCATTCTATCACATGTTTCATGCGCAAAGAATTTATCCCATAAAAAAACAGACTGTTTAATCAGCCTGTTTTTATGAAGACGCATTTACTAATTTTAATTTTCTCAATTGTGACAAGTAATGTTTATAATAGTCATCATTTGTTTTAGCAGTAAGGATTTTCTGCTCACATTCCCGGCAAATAAATTGATGAAGAATGTGTAATCCCCGATCCTTTTGCTCCTCACAAACCATACACGTTTCCCCGTACTGTCGTGTGTTTTTCATTCTTCCACCTCCATAATGCCATTGTTGCCAGAATTGTTTATTCATATACGTTTTTTCAGATTATTTAAATGTTCTTTTAAAATGTATGAGACTCTGGCTCTCGTTGTGTCTGTCTTTATTCAATTCGGTAAAATAAACCGAGTATGCGTCCTCATGTTTCCTTAAATCCCCGCTGCATCAGGATTTAAAACAGTTCGATGTGCTGCTTTTAAGAGTTAAAGCATTTTAAATGGAGATTGGGGACAGTGGTTAGATTTTAGTTGATTTGAATTTTTGATCGGTGTACAGAATAGGTGGTTTTATGGGGTTGTTGTTTTAAGCTTTAATTTTATTTTCTAAGCTGTAATTTGGATTTATAGACTGTAATTTAAATTTATAAGCTGTAATTATTACTTTTTAAGTTGTAATTTTTCATTTATAGACTTTTCGACAACAGTGAGGTCGATCAGCTATTTTCTTCACCGCTGATATTCTCCGATTTAAGATAGAGACTTAAAAATTTTTTATAAAAAAATTTGAAGACCTATAAATTTATTTGAAGACTTATAAGTGGTTGTTGAAGACTTGTAACGGTTCGATTACTGTTTTTGAACCTCATCTACTAGTCGTTTCCCGCCTCAACTTTACTTCTTTTATGTAACCAGCATGGATTTTCTATAAAAAAGCTGTTGTTTTCTTTCTTTTTAACACAAAAAAAGAAGATGGATCTTCATCCATCTTCCTCATTGCCTAGCGACGTCCTACTCTAACAGGGGGAGACCCCCAACTACCATCGGCGCTGAAGAGCTTAACTTCCGTGTTCGGTATGGGAACGGGTGTGACCTCTTCGCCATCATCACTAGACCTAACCATGACGTTAACCATGATTTTATTAAGTTTGAGAGGTTGTTCTCTCAAAACTAGATACGACGTTTCCAAACGTTTCATACAATATTAAGGATAAGCCCTCGACCGATTAGTATCTGTCAGCTCCACGTGTCGCCACGCTTCCACACCAGACCTATCAACCTCATCATCTCTAAGGGGTCTTACTCACTTAACGTGATGGGAAATCTCATCTTGAGGGGGGCTTCATGCTTAGATGCTTTCAGCACTTATCCCGTCCACACGTAGCTACCCAGCTATGCCCCTGGCGGAACAACTGGTACACCAGCGGTGTGTCCATCCCGGTCCTCTCGTACTAAGGACAGCTCCTCTCAAATTTCCTGCGCCCGCGACGGATAGGGACCGAACTGTCTCACGACGTTCTGAACCCAGCTCGCGTACCGCTTTAATGGGCGAACAGCCCAACCCTTGGGACCTACTTCAGCCCCAGGATGCGATGAGCCGACATCGAGGTGCCAAACCTCCCCGTCGATGTGGACTCTTGGGGGAGATAAGCCTGTTATCCCCAGGGTAGCTTTTATCCGTTGAGCGATGGCCCTTCCATGCGGAACCACCGGATCACTAAGCCCGACTTTCGTCCCTGCTCGACTTGTAGGTCTCGCAGTCAAGCTCCCTTGTGCCTTTACACTCTGCGAATGATTTCCAACCATTCTGAGGGAACCTTTGGGCGCCTCCGTTACTGTTTAGGAGGCGACCGCCCCAGTCAAACTGCCCGCCTGACACTGTCTCCGAACCGGATCACGGTTCAAGGTTAGAATTTCAATACAGCCAGGGTAGTATCCCACCGACGCCTCCACCGAAGCTGGCGCTCCGGCTTCTCAGGCTCCTACCTATCCTGTACAAGCTGTACCAAAATCCAATATCAAGCTGCAGTAAAGCTCCATGGGGTCTTTCCGTCCTGTCGCGGGTAACCTGCATCTTCACAGGTACTATAATTTCACCGGGTCTCTCGTTGAGACAGTATCCAAGTCGTTACACCTTTCGTGCGGGTCGGAACTTACCCGACAAGGAATTTCGCTACCTTAGGACCGTTATAGTTACGGCCGCCGTTTACTGGGGCTTCAATTCAGAGCTTCTCCCGTAAGGGATAACCCCTCCTCTTAACCTTCCAGCACCGGGCAGGTGTCAGCCCCTATACTTCACCTTGCGGTTTCGCAGAGACCTGTGTTTTTGCTAAACAGTCGCTTGGATCTATTCACTGCGGCTCTCTCGGGCGATAAACCCTATCAGAGCACCCCTTCTCCCGAAGTTACGGGGTCATTTTGCCGAGTTCCTTAACGAGAGTTCTCCCGATCATCTTAGGATTCTCTCCTCGCCTACCTGTGTCGGTTTGCGGTACGGGCACCTCTTTCCTCACTAGAGGCTTTTCTTGGCAGTGTAGGATCAGGGACTTCGGTACTAAAATTTCCCTCGCCATCACAGCTCAGCCTTCACGTTGGACGGATTTGCCTATCCAACAGCCTAACTGCTTAGACGCACTATTCCATCAGTGCGCTCACCCTACCTTACTGCGTCCCCCCATTGTTCAAACGGAAAGGAGGTGGTACAGGAATATCAACCTGTTATCCATCGCCTACGCTTTTCAGCCTCGGCTTAGGCCCCGACTAACCCTGAGCGGACGAGCCTTCCTCAGGAAACCTTAGGCTTTCGATGGACAAGATTCTCACTTGTCTTTCGCTACTCATACCGGCATTCTCACTTCAAAGCGCTCCACCAGTCCTTCCGGTCTGACTTCACTGCACTTCGAACGCTCCCCTACCCCTGTACCTAAAGGTACAAGCCATAGCTTCGGTGATACGTTTAGCCCCGTTACATTTTCGGCGCAGAGTCACTCGACCAGTGAGCTATTACGCACTCTTTAAATGGTGGCTGCTTCTAAGCCAACATCCTGGTTGTCTGGGCAACTCCACATCCTTTGCCACTTAACGTATACTTTGGGACCTTAGCTGATGGTCTGGGCTGTTTCCCTTTTGACTACGGATCTTATCACTCGCAGTCTGACTCCCGCGGATAATTCTCTGGCATTCGGAGTTTGACTGAATTCGGTAACCCTGTGGGGGCCCCTAGTCCAATCAGTGCTCTACCTCCAGGAATCTTGCCGCGAGGCTAGCCCTAAAGCTATTTCGGGGAGAACCAGCTATCTCCGTGTTCGATTGGCATTTCACCCCTACCCACACCTCATCCCCGCACTTTTCAACGTGCGTGGGTTCGGGCCTCCATTCAGTGTTACCTGAACTTCACCCTGGACATGGGTAGATCACACGGTTTCGGGTCTACGACCACGTACTATGTCGCCCTATTCAGACTCGCTTTCGCTGCGGCTCCGTCTATTCAACTTAACCTTGCACGGGATCGTAACTCGCCGGTTCATTCTACAAAAGGCACGCCGTCACCCGTTAATGGGCTCCGACTACTTGTAGGCACACGGTTTCAGGATCTCTTTCACTCCCCTTCCGGGGTGCTTTTCACCTTTCCCTCACGGTACTGGTTCACTATCGGTCACTAGGGAGTATTTAGCCTTGGGAGATGGTCCTCCCGGATTCCGACGGGTTTTCACGTGTCCCGCCGTACTCAGGATCCACTCAGGAGGGAACGAAGTTTCAGCTACAGGGCTGTTACCTTCTTTGGCGGGCCTTTCCAGACCGCTTCACCTACTTCGTTCCTTTGTAACTCCATGTAGAGTGTCCTACAACCCCAGAGGGCAAGCCCTCTGGTTTGGGCTGTTTCCGTTTCGCTCGCCGCTACTCAGGAAATCGCATTTGCTTTCTCTTCCTCCGGGTACTTAGATGTTTCAGTTCCCCGGGTCTGCCTTCTCATACCCTATGTATTCAGATATGGATACCATCCCATTACGGATGGTGGGTTCCCCCATTCGGAAATCCCCGGATCAGTGCTTACTTACAGCTCCCCGAGGCATATCGGTGTTCGTCCCGTCCTTCTTCGGCTCCTAGTGCCAAGGCATCCACCGTGCGCCCTTTCTAGCTTAACCTTATATGATGTTTACACATCAAAGATTCTTGCTTTGGCGCAGATAAATAATCTATCTGCCTTGCATTACTTTGTTTGGATGTCGATATCTAGTTTTCAAAGAACATATAAAATAACCCTTTCATAAAAAATCTTAGAAAAGTGTTATTTAGTTGAGAGAGAGTTCTCTCAAAACTGAACAAAAGGCAAAAGGTGTACTTACGAAACAGTCGAAGCTGTTTCATAATCTCCATAGAAAGGAGGTGATCCAGCCGCACCTTCCGATACGGCTACCTTGTTACGACTTCACCCCAATCATCTGTCCCACCTTCGGCGGCTGGCTCCCAAAAGGGTTACCCCACCGACTTCGGGTGTTACAAACTCTCGTGGTGTGACGGGCGGTGTGTACAAGGCCCGGGAACGTATTCACCGCGGCATGCTGATCCGCGATTACTAGCAATTCCGGCTTCATGTAGGCGAGTTGCAGCCTACAATCCGAACTGAGAATGGCTTTTTGGGATTGGCTTGGCCTCGCGGCTTCGCAACCCTTTGTACCATCCATTGTAGCACGTGTGTAGCCCAGGTCATAAGGGGCATGATGATTTGACGTCATCCCCACCTTCCTCCGGTTTGTCACCGGCAGTCACCTTAGAGTGCCCAACTGAATGCTGGCAACTAAGGTCAAGGGTTGCGCTCGTTGCGGGACTTAACCCAACATCTCACGACACGAGCTGACGACAACCATGCACCACCTGTCACTCTGTCCCCCGAAGGGGAAAGCTCTATCTCTAGAGTGATCAGAGGATGTCAAGACCTGGTAAGGTTCTTCGCGTTGCTTCGAATTAAACCACATGCTCCACTGCTTGTGCGGGCCCCCGTCAATTCCTTTGAGTTTCAACCTTGCGGTCGTACTCCCCAGGCGGAGTGCTTAATGTGTTAACTTCAGCACTGAGGGTGGAACCCCCCAACACCTAGCACTCATCGTTTACGGCGTGGACTACCAGGGTATCTAATCCTGTTTGCTCCCCACGCTTTCGCGCCTCAGCGTCAGTTACAGGCCAAAAAGCCGCCTTCGCCACTGGTGTTCCTCCACATCTCTACGCATTTCACCGCTACACGTGGAATTCCACTTTTCTCTCCTGCACTCAAGTCTCCCAGTTTCCAATGACCCTCCACGGTTGAGCCGTGGGCTTTCACATCAGACTTAAGAGACCGCCTGCGCGCGCTTTACGCCCAATAATTCCGGATAACGCTTGCCACCTACGTATTACCGCGGCTGCTGGCACGTAGTTAGCCGTGGCTTTCTGGTTAGGTACCGTCAAGGTACGAGCAGTTACTCTCGTACTTGTTCTTCTCTAACAACAGAGCTTTACGACCCGAAGGCCTTCATCGCTCACGCGGCGTTGCTCGGTCAGGCTTTCGCCCATTGCCGAAGATTCCCTACTGCTGCCTCCCGTAGGAGTCTGGGCCGTGTCTCAGTCCCAGTGTGGCCGATCACCCTCTCAGGTCGGCTACGCATCGTCGCCTTGGTGAGCCGTTACCTCACCAACTAGCTAATGCGCCGCGGGCTCATCTGTAAGTGTCAGCCGAAACCGACTTTCAAAAAAGAAACATGCGTTTCTTCTTATTATCCGGTATTAGCCCCGGTTTCCCGGAGTTATCCCCGTCTTACAGGCAGATTACCCACGTGTTACTCACCCGTCCGCCGCTAAATCAGAGGAGCAAGCTCCTCTTCATTCGCTCGACTTGCATGTATTAGGCACGCCGCCAGCGTTCATCCTGAGCCAGGATCAAACTCTCCATAAAAGTGTTTGACTTGCTCTAGTTTTAAAACTGACGGAATTAATTCTTAATTCCTTACCTTTGCTTTTGTTCAGTTTTCAAAGAACTTGTTGTAAAACTCGTTTAGTGCGCCGCTCGTTTTGGCGACTTTAATAATATATCACGCTTCACAAGCAGGGTCAATAGCTATTTTGAAATTATTTTTGTTTTTAATAAAAAAAGCCCAGAAGGCTTGTGTCCCAGCCTCTGGACCGATCAACGGCATTACCTTTTATGACGAATTCTATCCTAAAATGAAAAACTCGATCGCGACTAGTGATGCTAATCCTGGCAGGCCTGCTATTCCTGATATTAGTGCTGTGAACATATTGATGGGAATGTGTATATCGTAGGAATTGCCGATCGCATTTAATAGGAAAAGAAGCAAAGCCCCAATACAAAAACGTGTGATTCCAAATCCAAGCCACCTTAAAGGGCGCATTGGAGCACCGGCGAGCAAGAGAACGAATATGATAGTTCCAAGTATTGCGATTACAGTAATAGGCTCCACTGTTTAAACCTCCTATACATACATCCAGTTTTATTTACTAGTCATTGTATGGGAGTTGTCCATAAAAAAGACCAGCAGTTATTTTAATCTGCTGGTCGTTACATTTCTTTTTTTAGCTTCTTTTAATAAGAAGAAATATTTAGATTCTGCTAATTGAAGTTTAAAAATCACTTCTTCTGATGGTTCGACACTGCGTTCCACCATTTCTTTCTGATGCATCCATTCTATTTTTAATTCATCAAGACTTTGGAGCAACTGTTGATCTCCGGACCGCTTCAAGCGCCCTTTACGGGAAAAAAACATGTAGCAAACCCCTTTAGTTAGATTTCTCTTCTGCCTTCAAGCGCTTTGGATAGTGTAACTTCGTCCGCGTATTCTAAGTCCCCGCCAACTGGGAGTCCATGAGCGATACGGGTAATTTTAATACCTGTGGGTTTTAGAAGCCGTGCCATATACATAGCCGTTGCTTCTCCTTCAATATTTGGATCCGTCGCCATAATAATCTCCTGAACTCCTTCGTCAGTCAAACGTTTTAAGAGCTCAGCGATTTTTATGTCTTCAGGACCAATACCATCCATAGGAGAGATCGCTCCGTGAAGAACGTGATAAAGACCTCGGAATTCTTTCATTTTTTCCATTGCGATAACGTCTTTTGAATCATGTACGACACAAATAGTCGAACGGTCTCTGCTAGAATCATCGCAGATCATACAAGGATCACGGTCAGTAATATGAAAACAATTGGAACAATAGATTAGCTGCCGTTTTGCATTGACCAGCGCACGGCCAAAGTCGAGAACGTCATCTTCTTTCATATCCAATACGAAAAATGCCAGGCGAACCGCCGTTTTCGGTCCGATGCCCGGCAATTTCATAAAGCTTTCAATCAGTTTTGATATCGGTTCAGGATAATACATGAATAACTCCTAGAATAAACCAGGAATGTTTAGCCCTTTAGTGAATTTGCCCATGTCTTGTGAAACCATTTCGTCTACTTTCTTAAGTGCATCGTTCGTAGCCGCTAACACAAGGTCTTGAAGCATTTCAATATCATCCGGGTCTACAACTTCCTCTTTAATCACAATATCAACGATCTCTTTATGGCCGTTAGCTTTAACAGTAACCATTCCGCCGCCAGCAGTACCTTCGATTACTTTATCTTTTAACTCCTCTTGAGCCTTTGCCATATCACGCTGCATTTTTTGCATTTGTTTCATCATATTGTTCATGTTGCCTTTCATCTTAAAACTCCTCCTTATTCGTTCTCTTCTTCTTTTATCTCAATTAAATCATCGCCAACCAATTTGATCGCTTCTGTAATAAGTGGATCATCTTTTGTTTTCTGCTCTTCAGCAGACGGCTGGCCTTGCTGTTGCTCTTTAATGAATTCAGCTTTTAGTTTCTGCCATTCCGGATCCAAAATGGACAGCATGGACAGGTTCTTTCCTATTGTACTATAAACTGCCCCTTCAACATAGCTTCTGTTGTTATCTTGTGAAGCCATCTGCCTGTGAATTTCGTGCTGAAATGATAGCAGGAATAATTGATCTGAACATGCTACTGGTTCTGCTCCAGACAGCAGTGCATAGGCGCTTACTTTTTCCGAGCGGATCTTATCTAAAATTTCGTCCCACATGCCTTTTAATTGCACGAGGTTTGGTTTTTTTGCTTTTTTCAGCATCTCTTTTACTTGACCATGGGATGCTCCGCCTTGTGTTCGAATAACCCTTTTTTCTTTAGGTGTTTCCTGCTCGGAAGAACTAGAGCCGCTTTGAGCCCATCCGCCTTGCTTCATCTTAGATAGTTCCTGCTCAAGCTGTTCAATTCTTTGCAAAAGAGGTTCAACAGAAGGATACTCCGCCTGTGCCAAACCACCTGCTTGTTTTTGATAACATATTTTAATGAACGTAGTTTCTAAAAAGATTTTAGGATGATTGGTCCATTTCATCTCTTGCTGAGCCTGGTTCAATTGACTGATGATCGAATAGATACTTTCTGTTTCAGTCGATGAGGCTAGATGTTCAAACGACTCATCTGTCGAAACACGCTCCAATAGCTCTTCAAGCTGAGGCGCCGCTTTATACAGAAGCATGTCTCTATAGTAATAGATCAGATCTCCTAAGAAACGGACAGGATCCTTTCCTTCTTGTAAAAGATCTGATGAAATCGTGAGAGCTTTGGAGACATCTTTTTCTAAAAATGCTTCTGCCATATCTGAAAGATGCTTTTGGGAAGCTGATCCTGTTACAGATAGAACGTCCTCTACCCGTACCTTCTCATCGCTGTAGGAGATTGCCTGGTCTAACAGACTTAATGCGTCACGCATACCGCCTTCAGCAGCACGAGCCAGTAATTGCAATGCTTCTTCTTCGACTTCTGTCCCGTTTGCGTCGACGACCTTTTTCATCCGTCCGATAATAGACTGAGATGAAATCCGCTTAAAATCAAAGCGCTGGCACCTTGAAACAATCGTAGCTGGGATTTTATGCGGCTCTGTCGTTGCTAAAATAAAAATAACATGACTTGGCGGTTCTTCCAGCGTTTTTAATAAAGCATTAAACGCCCCAGTGGATAACATATGTACTTCATCAATAATATAGACTTTGTACGTTACCGATGAAGGAGCAAACTTAACCTTATCCCGTATGTCACGAATATCATCAACGCCTGTGTTTGAAGCTGCATCGATTTCAAGTACATCAGAAATGGTTCCGTTCGTTATGCCTCTGCATGCATCACATTCATTGCAAGGCTCGGACACTGGAGCACGCTCGCAGTTAACGGCTTTAGCAATAATCTTGGCTGCGCTTGTTTTTCCCGTTCCTCGTGGTCCTGAAAACAGGTAGGCATGGGAAAGCTTGTCCTGCATCAAGGCGTTTTGAATCGTTTTCGTAATGTGTTCCTGCCCGACCACATCTTCAAAGCTTTGCGGTCTCCATACACGGTAGAGTGCCTGATAACTCATCCCTTTGCCTCCCTAAAATCACTTCATTCTCTCTTTATTATACTGAAACATTACAAAAAACTCACCCCTGAGACAAGGATGAGTTATTGTTTATATATTAGAATGCCGCGCACCTCTCTTTGGAATAGTCAACCTATGCGTACAGACGCAGTTAGCTCAGTCCAGGTTGCCCCACGGCACACGAAGTGATCCACTTACTGCTGCTTCCTTCCGGACCTGACAGGGTTCATGGGTCTCCGTTGCGCAGGACCCGGACATCAACACCACTTACGTCCGTCGGCCATACGTTGAACTAACCGAGGAGAGGAATTCAACCTCGCTACAGCGGATTGCGAGTACAGGGCACCGCTACCTCCCCATCTAGCGCGACAAAGTGTATAACATTGTTAGATGCACAATCAAATGTGCAAGATTTAGTATACTATGCCTGTCATTAAAAATCAACCGTACAAGCCTTAAAGCTCTCTCTTCCGCTCTTCCTTTTCTTTCCTTTTGCGATCTCGGAGGTTTTTAAAAAAGGTTGAAAGGATTTCTCGGCATGCTTCTTCTTTTACACCCGATACTACTTCACATTGATGGTTAAAGCGGTCTTCTTGTAAAAGGTTCATCAATGTACCCGCACAGCCCCCTTTTGGATCTTTTGCTCCGTATACGACTCTGTTCACTCTCGAGAGAACGATAGCACCTGAACACATCGCACAAGGTTCCAGCGTAACATATAGCGTCATCCCTTCGAGTCTCCAGGCGCCAATTTCTTTACAAGCTTTATCGATCGCTAATAATTCCGCATGGGCGATGGCTCTTTGTTCGACTTCGCGCAAATTGTGAGCCCTTGAAATAATCTCTTCACCTTTTACTAATACAGCACCGATCGGGACTTCACCGATTTCAGCCGCTTTCTCCGCTTCTTTTAATGCAAGTTCCATAAAATACTCATCTTTTTCTAATATCTCCATTTTCGTTCCGCTCCAAAGTTTTAGTTTTAAGAGATTATACAAGAGGTTTTGTAAATAATAAAGAAAGGAATCATTTTATAAAACTGTTATCGCAATCTTTGTTGCTTCTGTAAGTTGTTGATTTCCGCTTCAGGATGCTCGCTTTCCGCGGGGCGGGCGGTGAGCCTCCTCGGCACATGCGCCTGCGGGGTCTCACCTGACCGCTTGTCCCGCAGGACAAGGAAGGCTTCGACAGCGTAACATCGCACGAAGAAAATGTGACTTTTCATTTTCGAGGAGTCTCGCACCTTACGCTCCAATCAACTTAACAATGAAGAAAAGTAAGAAATTAATTTATAGCAACAATCTTTTATAAAAGAACATATATAAAAAATAAAGGAGAGGGACATCTATGACTCAGAATGAAAACAAGATCCCTGTCGCCATGCTTATTATTGACGTAATTAATGACTTTAATTTTCCTGAAGCTCCTCTATTATTAAAAACATCTGCTCCTATCGCAGAAAAAATATCAAAACTAAAAAAACGGGCAAAAAAAGAAGGGATACCTGTTATTTATGTAAATGATAATTTCGGACAATGGCAGTCCGATAAACAAAAACTCGTCGAGTACTGCATGCAACAAGATGGCGGGGAGTTCGTAAAAAAGCTGCAGCCAGACGATGACGACTATTTCGTAATAAAACCAAAGCACTCTGGATTCTTTTCAACGCCTTTATCCACTTTATTAAACGATCTTAACGTCCTAACACTGATTATTTGCGGAGTTGCAGGTAATATCTGTGTCCTCTTTACAGCCAATGACGCCTATATGCGCGGATTCGATATATATGCACCATCTGATTGTACAGCATCTAATATAGAAGAAGACAATGAAAGAGCGTTAATATTAATGAAAAAAACACTTGATGCCGATATAAGTCTTAGTGAAGAATTAGATCTAACTGCAATAATCGAGCAAGCTAATAAAAGCAAACAAAGAAAAATCTATTAAGAAGTTGTGATTATCGATTAATTTTACCGATAATCTATCCACCTTTTCCAAACGTGTGCTACAATATTCTTTGTCTGTAATTTTTCGTTTTGTTAACAGAAAGGGAGGAAAAGGAAGATGAGTTCAACCCCCTTTATCGCGGTTGAAGGGCCGATTGGCGTAGGGAAAACATCATTGGCAAAAGCCATTGCTGAGCACTTTGAATTTCAATTATTAGAGGAAATTGTAGAAGAGAATCCTTTTCTCGGAAAATTTTACGACGATATCGATGAGTGGAGTTTTCAAACCGAGATGTTCTTTCTATGCAACAGGTATAAACAGCTTGAAGATATTCAAGATCAATATTTAGCGAAACAAATACCTGTCGTTTCCGATTATCATATTTTTAAGAACAGAATCTTTGCCGGTCGTACGCTAAAAGACCGTCATTACAATAAATACATGCAGTGCTTTGATATCTTAACAGAAGATATGCCTGTACCGAACATGATCATATACTTAAATGCCAGCCTCGATACTTTGTTAGAACGCGTTAGAAAGCGCGGGCGGTTTATTGAACAAAACATGGAGCCTGCATACTTAGAACAGCTTGCTGCTGACTATGATACATTCATGTCCGCCTTTAAAAGACAGCATCCTGAAATTCCGGTGCTGACTTTCAATGGAGACGAGTTAGATTTTGTTGCGTATGAAACGGATAAAGAGAAAATCTTATCCTTAATAGATGCAACTTTGAAAAAAGGAGAAGTTGCAAAATGAACAAGCTCATCCAATACGGCATTCCAAATGATGCTGTAATTACAGTAGCAGGTATGGTTGGTGCAGGTAAATCAACATTGACCAACGCTCTTGCAAATAAATTAAATTTCCGCACATCAATGGAAAAGGTCGACAACAATCCATACTTAGAAAATTTCTATCATGATTTCAAACGATGGAGCTTCCATCTGCAAATTTTCTTTTTAGCTGAACGATTTAAAGAACAAAAAAGAATGTTTGATTATGGCGGTGGATTCGTTCAGGATCGTTCCATCTATGAAGATACAGGCATTTTTGCCCGCATGCATTATGATAAAGGGAATATGTCCGAGGTAGACTATGATACATATACCCACCTTTTTGAAGCAATGGTGATGACACCTTACTTCCCTCAGCCGGATTGTTTGATTTATCTGGAAGGTTCTTTAGATGACATTTTAGCTCGTATTCAAAAGCGAGGACGCAAGATGGAGCAGGAGACGCCTGTATCGTATTGGGAAGAAATGTACGACCGCTATGAAAAGTGGATCGCATCTTTTAACTCATGTCCGGTACTCCGTGTAAACATTAACGACTATGACCTTCGAGAAAACCCTGAATCGATCGATCATATCGTAGGGAAAATTGCACAAAAAATCGAAGCGAAAAGAGAAGTTCGTTTATAAGGTAAAAAGCCCCTTGCTCAATATGATTTGAGCTGGGGCTTTTGTTTATCTTTGGCTCTATTCTAAAGGATTGATGTTTGAATGTTCATCAGTGACAAGTTGATTGGAGCGCAAGGTGCGAGACTCCTGCGGGATCAGCGGGACAGGTGAGACTCCTAATGGTGCATAGCACCAAGGAGGCTCAGCGCACGCCCCGCGGAAAGCGAATACCCTGGAGTGGAAATCAACCACTTCTACGAAAAATTATTTTTTCATCCATTCAGGCTTGCCGAAGCCTTTGAACTCTTTATCGATTACTTCTTCAAATTCTTTGGATTCCACTACTTCTTTTATATCTTTTGCAAATGCCGATTCAAGATCTTTTGTATTCACAACTACACGATTCCGATACGTATCAGGCATATTTTCAAGCTGAAGCGCGTCCAGGAGATCCATTTTTGCAGCGAGTGCAAAGTTTCCTGGCACCGCAGCAACATCCGCACTTTGTACGGCACGCGGAAGCTGGGCTGCCTCTAACGGTTTAAAGTTTAAGTTTTTCGGATTGTCTTTAATATCTTTTTCGGACGCGGTCAGCTGATTGATGTTTTCTTTTATCGTAATAAGTTCAGCATCTTCAAGCATGATTAACGTACGTGCTAAGTTCACAGGATCATTAGGAATCGCAAGCGTGCTTCCTTCTTTTATCTCTTCTATCGATTTAAACTTATTAGAATACAGTCCCATTGGGGCAGTAGGAACAATTACAACTTCAGAAAGCTTAAGATTCTTTTCTTTTGCGAAATTTTCCATATACACTTTGTGCTGAAAAAGGTTTGCATCGAGGTCACCTTTAGAAAGCGCTAAGTTTGGCTGGATATAATCGCTGAATTCAACAACCTTTACTTTATAGCCTTTTTTCTCTAAAGAGGGTTTTATCGCTTTGTTTACCATATCTGTGTAAGGACCAGCAGTTGCTCCAAGGGTAACTTCTTTATCTTTTGATGCCCCTGATGTGGAAGAGCAAGCAGCTAAAACCAGTACAGCAATTGCAGTGAATAGTGTAAGTATTATTTTTTTCATGTTGAATCCCCTTTTTTATCTTTTATTTACCGCTCGAGCTACTCCGTCACCAATAACCTGCATAAGCTGCACAATGACAATCAGCAGAACAACCGTTGTAAACATTATTGTGTTGTCGTATCTGTAATAGCCGAATCGAATCGCAAAGTCACCGATTCCTCCGCCACCTACAATACCTGCCATTGCAGAGTAGCCTAATAAACTTATTGCTGTGACCGTAATCGCTTGAACGATTCCAGGTTTCGCTTCAGGAAGCAGCACTTCTCGGATGATCATCCATGGCGTTGCTCCTACGGCAACCGCCGCTTCAATCACACCTTTATCGATCTCCCTTAATGAGGTTTCGACTAGACGTGCGAAGAATGGAATAGCGGCTACAGACAATGATACTGACGCTGCAGTTGGACCGATCGTCGTACCCGTAATCAGCTGAGTTAAAGGCAGCAGAGCTACGAGAAGAATGATAAAAGGTACTGATCGGATCAGATTAACTAAAATACCTGCAATTTGTTTAATCCAGACGTTTTCAAACAATAATCCTTTGTCTGTAACAAACAGGGCTACTCCTAATGGAAGGCCGACGATCAGAGAAACACCTAAAGAGATCGCGACCATATACAATGTCTCAAAAAATGCTTTATTCAAATCTGGCAGGATGCTGTACAAAGAATCAAGCAACTTGTTTCACCACCTCTAAATTTTCGATTCGGTCTTTAATGTAAGCTATGGCACGCTTAACTTCTGCCTCTTCCCCTATCAGTTCCATAATAAAAATCCCGAGCGGCGTTTCCTGGATGTATTCAATCTTTCCGTGAAGAATATTTCCTTTTACCTTAAAGTTTTGGAAGAGTTCAGAGACGACTGCTTCTTCTGCAATCGCGCCTTTAAAATGAATTTTAATCACCACTCCTTTACGCCCTTTTAATAGCGGTTCCGGAAGATTCATCTGTATGACACTGCTTATAAACGTTTTCGTTAACTCTTTCTCCGGATGTGCAAATAAATTATAAACATCACCCGTCTCGATGATTTCTCCATCCTGCATCACTGCCATCCGGTGACAAATCTCTTTTACGACTTCCATCTCATGTGTGATTAGGACAATTGTGATGCCAAGCTTTTTATTGATGGATTGCAGAAGTAAAAGAATAGCTTTTGTCGTGTTGGGATCAAGAGCTGAAGTAGCTTCATCACAAAGCAAAACTTTCGGATCGTTGGCTAGTGCCCGTGCAATTCCGACCCGCTGCTTTTGACCGCCGCTCAGTTGAGCCGGATACTGATCCTTTTGATTTTCTAACCCTACCATCTGTAAGAGCTCAAGAGTCTTATGATTAATTTCATCTTTCTTTTTTCCAGCAGCTTTTAACGCAAACGCGATATTTTCATAAACGGTTTTTGCACTAATAAGATAAAAATGCTGAAAGATCATCCCTATTTTAAGCCGCTCTTCCCGTAGTTCTTTTTTAGATAATTTCGTAATGGAGACACCGTCGATTAAAATTTCGCCTGATGTTGGCTTCTCTAGTAAATTTAAGCAGCGGAGGAGAGAGCTTTTGCCAGCACCGCTGTAGCCGACAATTCCGAATATCTCACCCTTTTCTATCGTGAGTGAAACATTCTTGACTCCAACAATGTCTTTTCCTTTAGCGGAATATATTTTCGTTACATCACGCACTTCAATCATATTTCTGTCCTCCTTCAATATAAAAAGCCCTCTTCATTCAATGGAAGAGGGCGAATAGACATACATCGACTTATCTTCCAGAATGAATGAATCATTCTGCAGGAAGTAGCACCGTTCCATAATGGAGGTTGCCGGACGTCATTGGGCCTGATCCCTCAGTCTCTCTTAATAAGTGTTGATTATTTGATTAAGTTATAATTGACATATTACTACCTGTCGAAAAGTTCTGTCAATAATATTTTTTAATACTTTAAATTGTTAGCGCTTACATTCCTTATAGGATAAGGAAAAATTATTTTATAGTTAATTAAGTTGCCATTGAAAGTAGTTGATTTTCCGCTCCAGGCTGCTCGCTTTCCAGGGGGCGTGCGGTGAGCATCCTGCCGCTTTGCGCCATTAGGAGTCTCCACCTGACCGCTTCATGGAAGTATCCTTGCTCCTGCGTCTACAAGTAAATGCTACCGATGTGGCTTCCTCGTCGCATACCTAGCGAGAAGCTTCTCAGGTGGTAGGCACGCACCTTGAGCTCCAATCAACTTGCAAATGATGAAAATAGAAAAAGCCAAAAGCAACAATCCTTTAGAAAATAGCCATGAATAAAAACAACAAAAAACCTCACCTGATAAGCTCAGATGAGGTTGAAATATGTATATGGAGGAGGTAGAGGGATTCGAACCCCCGCGGGTCGTTAAACCCCTGTCGGTTTTCAAGACCGATCCCTTCAGCCGGACTTGGGTATACCTCCGTGTGACTGACAAGAACTATAATAACATGTGAGTAAATATAGTGTCAACGTAATTTTATAAAAAAATAAAATCTTTTTTCGCAAACTTTGTCGCTATTAGAAGTTGTGGATTTCCGCACCAGGCAACAGATTTTTGCGAGGCGTCTCACCCAATGTTAAAGTCATCCGTAAAATAAAAATTAGGGCTGTCCAAAGTAAGTTAAACTTACTTTGGATAGCCCTATTTGGTTTACTTGATTACCTCTTTATTGCCCATATATGGACGAAGTACTTCTGGAATGATAACCGTTCCATCTTCTTGCTGATAGTTCTCTAAAATTGCTGCTACTGTTCGTCCGATTGCTAAACCAGATCCGTTTAATGTATGAACAAACTCAGGCTTGCCTTTCGCTTCTCTGCGGAAACGAATTTGAGCACGGCGCGCTTGGAAATCTTCAAAGTTAGAGCAAGAAGAGATCTCGCGGTATTCACCGTAGCTTGGAAGGTATACTTCGATATCGTACTTTTTAGCAGCTGTAAATCCAAGGTCAGCCGTACACATGCTTAGTACACGGTATGGAAGATTTAGAAGCTGCAGTACTTTTTCTGCATGGCCTGTCAGCTTTTCAAGCTCATCGTAAGAATCTTCCGGCTTAACAAAGCGTACAAGCTCTACTTTATTAAACTGATGCTGACGGATCAATCCTCGTGTGTCACGTCCAGCAGACCCCGCTTCAGAACGGAAGCATGCGCTGTATGCTGCATACGTAATTGGAAGCTCCTCACCCGTTAGAATTTCTTCACGGTGCATATTTGTTACAGGTACTTCTGATGTTGGAATTAAGAAATAATCCTCTTCACGAATCTTAAATGCGTCTTCTTCAAACTTAGGAAGCTGTCCAGTTCCTGTCATGCTTTGACGATTAACCATGTATGGAGGCAGAACCTCTGTATACCCGTGTTCGTCTTCATGAAGGTCCATCATGAAGTTGATCAGTGCACGCTCTAAACGTGCCCCAAGACCTTTATAAAAAGCAAATCGGCTTCCTGTAACCTTTGCTCCTCGTTCAAAATCAACAATGTTCAAGTCAGTTGCGATATCCCAGTGTGCTTTTGCATCAAAAGAAAACTCTGGCACATCACCCCAGTGTCGAACGGGTACGTTATCATCTTCTGTTTCTCCAACAGGGACACTCTCATGAGGTATGTTAGGCAGCGTCAGCATAATTCCGTGAAGATCTTCTTCTACTTGACGAAGTTCATCATCAATCGTCTTAATTTTATCTCCTACTTCACGCATCTCAGTAATAAGATGGTCAGCTTCTTTTTTCTCACGCTTAAATTCTGCTACCTGTTTAGATACCTCATTACGCTTAGACTTTAAAGTCTCCGTTTCACCGATTAACTCACGGCGGCGCTGATCAAGTGCTTCAAACTGATCCAAACCAGAAAGGTCTTCCCCTCTAGCAGAAAGTTTTTGTTTCACTTCTTCAAAATTAGCACGGACAAATTTTAAATCCAACATACTTATTTCCTCCTTTATTCGTTATAAAAAATCAAAAAACTCCCGCCCCTGCTCCTAATGATCACATTAGAAACAGGGACGAGAGTTAACCCGCGTTGCCACCCTGATTGCAATAGAATTATTCCTATTGCCGGCTCGTTTAAATGTAACGGTTCTTCACCGGAAAAGCTTACTTACCTTCGGCTCTTCACTCGAGGATGGATTCACAAAACGCTTTGATCGGTTTTCACCAGCCACCGACTCTCTATACAAAGTCATTTTTGCTACTAGTTCCTGTCATTGATTTTTTATGATGATTTTATAGTAATGTACAGTATTTTTCTATTTTATGCAACTACTTCTTTGTTGGATTGCACCATTTTTACAAAATACTGATGTAAACGGTAGTCGTCCGTCAATTCCGGATGGAAAGCTGCACATAAGAAATGACCTTGTTTAGCTGCAACGATTCGGTCGTTATGCTTTGAAAGAATTTCAACTTCAGGACCTACTTCTACGATGAACGGTGCTCGGATGAATACGCCTGTAAAATCTTCACCGACTCCGTGAATCATAAGATCAGCTTCAAAGCTGTCTACTTGGCGGCCAAACGCGTTGCGTTCAACTGTCATGTCGATCAGCTCCAGATGAGCTGTGTCCTGACCCTGAATTCTTTTTGCCATTAAAATTAATCCTGCACAAGTACCAAAAATAGGTTTATTTTTGGCAAATTCCTTTAACGGTTCAAGGAATAGATATTTATCGATCAATCGTCTCATCGCTGTACTTTCGCCGCCTGGCATAACCAAGCCATCAAGATCCTCAAGCTCTTCTACACGTTTAACTGCTATAGCTTGAGCTCCAGAAGCTTCTATCGCTTTAACATGCTCCTGTACTGCTCCTTGTAAAGCAAGTATTCCGATTTTCAGCATGTAATTACCAGCCTCGCTCCTGCATGCGCTCACCTTGAGCCAGTGTAGAAATTTCAATACCTTTCATAGGAGTGCCCAGACCTTTAGAAAGTTCAGCGATTAATTTGTAATCTTGATAATGAGTAGTTGCTTCAACGATCGCGCGAGCAAATTTTTCTGGATTCTCAGATTTGAAGATTCCAGATCCTACGAATACACCGTCTGCACCAAGCTGCATCATAAGTGCTGCATCTGCTGGTGTAGCGATACCGCCCGCTGCAAAGTTAACTACAGGAAGCTTGCCTGCTTTTTTGATCTGAAGTAGAACTTCAAATGGAGCACCTAAGTTCTTTGCTTCAGTCATAAGCTCGTCCTCGCTCATAGCTACAACTTTGCGGATTTGTCCTTGAATCATTCTCATGTGACGAACTGCTTCAACGATGTTTCCTGTTCCAGGCTCACCTTTTGTACGAAGCATTGATGCACCTTCACCAATACGGCGTGATGCTTCTCCAAGGTCACGTGCACCGCATACGAAAGGTACAGTGTAGTCACTCTTTAACAAGTGGAAAACTTCATCTGCAGGTGTTAACACTTCACTCTCGTCGATATAGTCAACACCCATAGCTTCAAGCACGCGTGCTTCAACGATATGTCCGATACGCGCCTTTGCCATCACAGGAATAGATACAGCATTTAAAACTTCTTCTACGATTGTTGGATCAGCCATTCGGGCTACCCCGCCTGCTGCACGAATATCTGAAGGAACACGTTCTAATGCCATTACTGCTACTGCACCAGCTTCTTCAGCAATACGTGCTTGCTCAGCGTTTATAACGTCCATAATGACGCCGCCTTTTTGCATTTCTGCCATTCCTCTTTTTACACGTTCAGTACCTGTTTTCAACATGCTACACTACCCCCTGATTATATGTGGTAGAACCGATCTACTCGGTTCTTTTAAAATAAAACTAGTATCCTCATCTATTTTATCGTAATTCATGAAAAGCGCAAGACTCTCTATTTTCAGAAAAAAAGCTCCTCAGTATTCACTGAAGAGCTTGTAAATATTATGAAATTAAAACAAACCTTTAATCATGTCCACAGTTCCGGACCAGATTCCGCCAAAGAAGCTTCCTACACCTCTTAACGCAAGAACTAACCAGTTTGCTTTTTCAACAGATTTTGCTGCTGCAACTTCTGTCTTTCCTTTTGTATCTCCATCAAGCAGGTAACCGTAATCTTCGCCTTTACCTTTGTACTCGATTTTGAGGTGGCCAACAACATCTCCCTTTTTAACAGGGGCAGTTAATTCACCGTCTTTATTGATTTTTTTCTTATCAACTACAAATTTAGGTTTGTAGTTCTCTTTTTCTCCTCGTTTAATAACAAGAGAAAGTGGCTCTTTCGTTGAAACTTTAACTTCTTTCTCTTTCCCTTTTACGACAGGAAGAGTTTTTTGATCTTTCATCTGATAATTACCAGGTAAAATCTCTGCTTTTTCGAAGTTATCAAACCCGTAGTCGAATAGTTTTTTCGTTTCATCAAAACGTGCTTTATAGCTGTTGGTTTTCATAACAACTGATAAAAGACGTGTATCACCTTTTTTAATCGTACCTGTAAATGCAAAACCAGCAAGATCCGTAGATCCTGTTTTCAAACCGTCTACACCTTCATATCCATAAACAAGTTCAGGAAGCATCCAGTTCCAGTTATCCATCTCAATTTCATCGTCCGTGCCGTCACGGAAATTTTTTACAGGGATACTTGCTGTTTCAAGGACTTCCGGATAATCATTGATCAGACGGAAAGCAAGAATTGCCGTTGAACGGGCACTCATCATATTCTCTTCATTTGCATCTCCAGCTGCGTGCTGACCCATTAAATCTTTGTTGTTCAAACCAGTGGAGTTTACAAAATGATAATCTTTTAAGCCTAATTCTTTTGCTTTAGCATTCATTTTTTTAACGAATTCAGCTTCAGAACCAGAAATTAATTCTGCTAACGCAATCGTTGCTCCGTTAGCAGAGTAAATAGCCATTGCTTCATATAATTCACGAACTGTGTATTGCTCGTCTACTCTTAATGGTACGTTAGACAGTCCTCGATTTTGTGAGATCTTATGTGCGTGTTCAGTGATACGCGTTTTTTGATCCCATGAAATTTTATTTTTCTTAATTGATTCTAACAATAAGTATTCGGTCATCATTTTGGTCATACTTGCTGGAGGAAGCATCATATCAACGTTTTTCTGATATAATATTTTCCCTGTATCACCATCTACCAATATAGCAGCCTCAGCTTTCACATCTAAAGACGGTGCTGCACTTGCTGAATTAGAAAATCCTAATAAACTCGTTGCAAAAAACGAAAAAATCAATGTTAACACTAAAAGTTGCTTTATCTTGCTGTTCAAAAACTGCACCTCCAAACCCATTTACACACAAAAATTATTGTAACATACACCTTTTCAAAAAAATAGACAGAGGTTAGCCCTCTGTCCTAAAAATGTGCCTTTAGACCGAATAATTTGGTGCTTCTTTAGTAATTTGTACTTGATGCGGATGACTCTCGCGAAGTCCAGCCCCTGTAATTTTAACAAAACGGGAGTCGTTTTGAAGTTCATCGATCGTAGCTGTTCCGCAATACCCCATTCCTGAACGAATACCTCCAATTAGCTGATAGACGGTATCTGCAAGAGGGCCTTTGTACGGCACGCGTCCCTCGATTCCTTCTGGAACAAGCTTTTTATTATTTTCCTGGAAATATCGATCACTGCTGCCGCGTTCCATCGCGCCAACAGAACCCATTCCGCGATAAACCTTAAACTGGCGCCCTTGGAAGATTTCACGCTCTCCTGGACTCTCTGATACTCCAGCAAGCATGCTTCCAAGCATTACTGCATGTCCGCCTGCAGCTAAAGCTTTAACGATATCCCCTGAATATTTGATGCCCCCGTCCGCTATGATCGGTACACCGTATTTTTTCGCTTCAGTAGCACAATCGTAAACAGCTGTAACTTGCGGAACACCTACACCTGCAACAACACGAGTCGTACAGATGGAACCAGGACCGATTCCTACTTTTACAACGCTTGCTCCTGCTTCAATAAGGTCACGTGTTGCTTCTGCAGTTGCTACGTTTCCTGCTATGATCGTTAAATCCGGATAAGCAGCTCTTACTTCATTTACTTTTTGCAAAACACCTTCTGAATGCCCGTGTGCTGTATCAATAACGATCGCATCCACACCCGCTTCAACCAGCTTCTCAACACGCAGCAGTGCATCTTTTGTAACTCCGACTGCAGCACCTACCAAGAGACGTCCTTGAGAATCTTTTGCAGAGTTAGGGAATTCGATAACTTTCTCAATATCCTTGATTGTGATCAAACCTTGAAGCGTACCATCTTCATCAACTAGAGGAAGTTTTTCAATTTTATATTGCTGAAGAGTTTTCTCTGCTTCTTTTAAAGTAGTACCTACAGGAGCTGTTACTAAGTTCTCCTTCGTCATTACATCTGAGATCTTAATGGAATAATCCTGAACGAAACGTAAGTCACGGTTTGTAAGTATACCTACCAGCTTTTTATCAGCATCTACAATCGGTACACCGCTAATACGATATTTACCCATTAAGTGCTCCGCATCAAAAACTTGGTGTTCTGGCGTTAAATAGAATGGATTTGTGATTACACCACTCTCAGAACGTTTTACACGGTCGACTTGTTCAGCCTGTTCTTCAATCGACATATTCTTATGAATAATCCCAAGGCCGCCTTGACGTGCCATTGCAATCGCCATGTTTGATTCAGTAACAGTATCCATTCCTGCACTTATAATCGGAATATTTAATTGCACAGAATCAGATAACCTTGTTTTAATGGAAACCTCATTAGGAAGAACTGAAGATTTTGCAGGAATTAATAACACATCATCAAACGTTAATCCTTCTTTAGCAAATTTATCTTGCCACATGCCGAACCCACCCCTTCAAATTTTTAATCCAGAAAAATATTATTTGTAGATTATCAACTGGGTAAACTAGTGTCAAGGAATACAAGATATGTTCGATTTTTCAAATAATTTAAATTACAGGAGGAAAATAACCCGTGGTAATGAGGCAAGATGTATGGTCTTTGTTTGATATGTTCTTTTCCTCTCAAAAAACGCAGCAATTTCTAGCAAAACAATATGAAAAATTAAATTTGCAGGATAGCAACGGAAAGAGCTTTGATAATACTTATGGATTTATTTACTATATTGAACACGGAAAAAAATACTACACGCTAGCAGATCAAGCTCCTGCAGAACTTAAGCCTGTGCTTCTATTTTACGGAATGACTCAATTGATGAAGGCTTGTATATTATGCAAGGATCCTGAATATCCGGATTCGAGTTCCGTATTGGCTCATGGATTATCTACGAGAAAGAGGAAAAAAAGGAGCTATGAATTTTTTAATGATGAGGTGAAAGTACAAAAAACAGGTCTGTTCAATCACTTTTGCGAAAAAATGTTTCACATGAAACACATCGAAGGCGAGAAGTTCATGATGAATCCTCTGCTTAAAACTCTGCCTGAACTAGTGCCTTTGTACAAACAAATGACAGGTGGATTTTATCAGATTAAATTGAAAAAAGAATCCAACGATATCTTTTCATTATCGGCTGAAGCTGCTGACTTACTGCATATGTCGGCTGATCGGTTTGAGGAATACATGAATGGTATGTTCTCCTCAAATATGAAAATAGAATTGATTGATGCAAATAATTATCGAATTTTAATAAAAGAACAGCTGCATCCATTCAATTGTTTTCCACTCAATTATCACTTTGCTGAAGATACATATTACTTTCCTATTGATCGTGATTTGTTGCAGATGCCCGTTCTCAATGAATTGATGGTTCATTATGTTCTTCTCTATAACTTAAGTATGATTAGCCGTTACGATACAGAATGGTGGAGTGAACTGTTCCACACATATACTTCACAAGAGCTGCCTTTTATTAATCAATTCCTAAACATAACAGCTATGAAAATTCCCTATCTCTTTGGCCAATTACTCCATACCATGGATATACCTTAATTATAAAAAGAAGAAACCAGCCAGTGCAGATTATGCCTGGTTGGTCTTTTGGGAAGACTTAAATTTTTGTGTGATGAATAATACAGTGAAATTAGAAATGAACATCACGGATACGAAGGTTAAATAAAATAATAAATGATAATTCGGATCTACTTGAAAAAATGCATCTGCTGTAATCGTTATTATAAATATCCATAAAACAGCATGATAACAATTTCTATAGGCACGGAGTAAGATTTTTTTCTTTATCTACCCTTCGTTCTTTTTCTAAAATCGACATAGATCGCATTGAAAGGAAATACAAAATAGAAAAAATAATAAAAAGTATAATGATTATAATTTCCACGTTAATTCTCCTCTTTTAAAACTTTAATTACATTGTATTATTTTACCATTTATATACCATCAAGGAAATATAACTTTTTTAGTAAGGATTGAATCGAGAGTATGTGATTAGTATGTTGGATGGTATATGTTAAGGGTTGATGCTAGTGGGATTTTTGGGGTGAAAATGTATTTTAAGCTGTAATTTTATTTTCTAAGCTGTAATTTTGATTTATAGGCCGTAATTTAAATTTATAAGCTGTAATTTTTGCTTTTCAAGTTGTAAATTTTTTTATAGACTTTTCGACAAATGGGCTGGATAGAACAATGGTGAATGGTAATTAGGAATGTGCGAAGGCTCATAAATTTAGCTCAAGGACCATAAAAAATTTTGAAGGATCATAAATCCTGGGGAAGGCTCATAAATGGAATTTTTCATATAAATGATGCTGCTAGAGCACCCTTCATCTAGAGCACCCTTCATTGCTTCAAAATCCCTTTGATTCTTTCTTTTTAACACAAAAAAAGAAGATGGATCTTCATCCATCTTCCTCATTGCCTAGCGACGTCCTACTCTAACAGGGGGAGACCCCCAACTACCATCGGCGCTGAAGAGCTTAACTTCCGTGTTCGGTATGGGAACGGGTGTGACCTCTTCGCCATCATCACTAGACCTAACCATGACGTTAACCATGATTTTATTAAGTTTGAGAGGTTGTTCTCTCAAAACTAGATACGACGTTTCCAAACGTTTCATGTTTAAGGATAAGCCCTCGACCGATTAGTATCTGTCAGCTCCACGTGTCGCCACGCTTCCACACCAGACCTATCAACCTC